>JADZCD010000021.1 GCA_020851735.1 Phycisphaeraceae bacterium | reverse complement strand
TTGCCGATTGCCGATTGCCGATTGCCGATTGCCGATTGCCGATTGCCGATTGCCGATTGCCGATTGCCGATTGCCGATTGCCGATTGCCGATTGCCGATTGCCGAGAAGTATGCGCCAGGGTTGGAAAGTCAAGGAAAGTTCGAGTCTTACGGTCTTAAACATCGCCAATCGGAAATCGGCAATCGAAAATCGGCAATCAGATCCCTCCCGGGGGTTTAGGTTTCCAGAAGGCGGGGCTGGCGGGGGAGAGTTTCCAGTTCCTTCATTTCGCCTTCGGTGGGCAATTCTTTCTTGGAATCAGCCCCCAATTCCTTGAATTTTCGCGCCGATGAGACCACCCGAGTTTCAAAGCTGCCGACGAACTCGTTGTACGATTTGACGGCCGACTCCAGCTGCTTGCCGAGCTTGGCGATGTGTTCGGTGGCCGTGGCCAGCCGTTCGTGGAGTTCCATGCCCAATTCGCTGATGTGCTGGGCGTTTTCCGCGATCTGTTCCTCGCGCCAGCCCAGCGCCACGGCCTTAAGCAACGCGATCAGCGTGCTGGGCGTGGCGATGACCACGTTTTTTTCCATGGCCGATTCGATCAGGTCGGGTCGGCGTTGCACAGCCGGAGCCAGGAAGCATTCACCGGGAATAAACAGCACTAGAAAATCCGCCGCTCCGAACTCCTGGGCGTAGGCTTTGGAGGACAGGTCTTTGACTTTATTGTCGATCTGGCGGCCGTGTTCCTGCAGACACTGTTCCCGCTGGGATTCATCCTGGCTCTCGATGGCCTTCAGGTAAGCGTCCAGCGGCGTTTTGGCATCCACCACGATGGTTCGTCCGCCAGGCAGACGCACGACCATATCCGGGCGCAGCCGGCCGGTGGGGCTGTCGGAGCTGAGTTGTTCAAAAAAATCGCAGTGGGGAATCATCCCCGCCAGTTCCGCCACGCGGCGAAGCTGGATTTCGCCCCAGCGCCCGCGCACTTCCGGGCGCCGCAGAGCGGTGACTAAGTTCTGCGTCTCCTGCCGCAGGCGCACCTGATCTTCGGACAGTCCCTTGACCTGGGTGGTGAGTGAGCCGTACGCCTCCCCGCGGGCTTTTTCGATTTCCCGCAGGGACTGCTGGTATTTGTCGAGCGTCTCGCGCATGGGCTTGACCAGAGCCTCGATCGCCTGCTTGCGCTGCTCCAGCTGTGCCGAGGCGTCCTTCTGTTCGCCGGCCAAGGTCTTGCTGGCCAGTTGCAGAAACTGCTCGTTGTTGGCCTTAAGCGCGTCGCCCGCCAGAGCTTTGAAGGTGGTCTCTAAGTTCTGTTGAGCCTGGCGGAGGAATTCGATCTGGGCTGTTTTGCCCGCCAGGTCATTTTGCAGCGCCTGGTTCTGGGCGTTGGACTGTTCCAGTTGTGCCCGATCCGCCAGAACTTGGCGATAGAACATCGCCGCCAAGGCCGCCAGCCCCACCGCCGTCAGACTAACAATCACCAAACCGGTCATCATGAGGTCGATTGTATCAGAGCCCAGCGACAGCGACGACAACCCAACTGTTGGCGATAGGCGACCAGACTCAATTAAAAGACGAATGCCTGCGGGCTAAGCCTGGACGTCCAGGTGGCGATAGAGGCCGTTGCGATCGTCCTGGGGCGGACTGGCTTGTGGGGGAGAATCAGCCGCGTCGGCAGGCTCTTCGGGAGCCTTTTCGGCTTTGGGCTGGTTCTGTTTGCCCGGTTCCTGGTAAGGCGACTGATTGGAGTGCTGGGGCAGGTGGTTATCGATGTGCAGTTGGTCGGGGGACTGATCCTCGTCGCCTTCCTCCAGGGAGCGAAGGTGGGATTCAAAAACCTCGCGCATGCGTTTGGTTTCAGCCGAGCGGCGGACATCCTGGCTGCGACCCAATTGCTGGGCCTGCAGGGGGGCGCCCGCAACCCCTGCGGCGACGCCGGTTCCGGGAGTAGTCATGGTGAACTCTCCTGTCCAGCGAATCTCATATCAAATTATCGGCCAGAACAGCGTTCGTTCTACATTAGCGGACGTGGCATATCGTCAAAATCGTTCCTAAAGAAGTGGGGCGGTAGCGCCCGGGCAAGCCCTAAGGCGTCCTAGGAAGTCAATGACGGAAGAAGGTATAGGGCCTTGGATGTAAGACGTACCGGCCCACAGCAGGTTTCCCCGTGCGGCGTGGCACCCAAACAGAGCGAATTTCGGGGGACGAGGGAGAGACTTCGGGCAGTTTTTAGCCTTCGACGCGGTCGATCAGCCAATATTCGAGTTCGATGGGGGTGGAACGGCCGAAGATGGTGACGATCACGCGGACCTTGCCCTGATCGGGCAGCAGCTCGTCCACGGTGCCTTCCATGTTCTCGAAGGGGCCTTCCTTGATCTTGATCGGGTCGCCCTTTTGGAAGTCCATCTTGACCTGGGGGGCTTCCTCGGGGGCCTTGCTGGCGGCGAGCATCTTTTCGATTTCCGGCACGCTCATGGGGCTGGGCCGCCCAGCCGTGCCGATGAAGTCGCCCACGCCGGTGGTTTCCTTGATCAGGAAAAATACGTCCTGGGGAATCCGGCCGTCGTTTTCCAGCTTCATTTCCACGAAGACGTAGCCGGGGTAGAGCTTCTTTTCGGTGATCTTCTGCCGGCCGCCCTTGATGGTCTTGGTCTTTTCGGTGGGGACCAGAATCCGGTTAACCAGGTGCGTGAGGCCCTCGATTTTGATCTTGCGTAGCAGAGTTTCGCGGACCGAGTCTTCCTTGTTGGACGCCACGCGCAGAACGAACCAGTTCATGCCTGGCGTGACCAGGAGATTGTCGCTGTCAGCGATGGGGGCGGGAGCTTTAACGACTTCCTGGTCAGCCATGGGAAAAGGATCCTTGCGAATCATGCAGCCAAAAGGGACTAGGGGCGAGCCTCGCCGCTGGGAGTGTCTTAGGAACCACTCAGCAGCCGGCGCAGCAGGCTTTCTCCTTCAATGATATGGAGGTTCAAGAAGAATTCCGTAAAGAACAGGTCCACCACGTAGAGGAAAACGGCCATCATCAGCGTGCCGCAGATCACCACCCAGGTTGAGCCGATGATCTCCCTCCGGGTGGGCCAGTTGACTTTCTTCATTTCCGCTTCGGTGCCGATCATGAAATCCGCGATCTTGGGCTTGTTCAGCACCCAGTAAAGAATCCCGGCCGTGCCCAAGAGCACGCCCAGGAACATGCCGATCTGCCAGAATTCGCGGTGATGGCCGTCGGGAATGGCGTCCAGTTCCTGCCACAGCCAGCGCACGCCGGCCAGAGCGATCACGCCGACGCCGGCCGCAGTAAGCAGGCGGGTCCATTTACCCTGACCGTGTTTGTAAATGGGAAGAGCCAATTAAATGCTCCTGCGAAAACAATTATCCGGGGCTATCCGGGTGGGTGGTCGCCCGGAGGCGAGGACGCAAGGTGGCCTTAGCGTCGGATTCCCAGGCGGAAGACGCAGCCGAGGAAGAGAACACGCCAGGAGGGACTCGAACCCCCAACCTGCCGCTTTGGAGACGGCTGCTCTACCAATTGAGCTACTGGCGTCCGACCTTGCCGATGCTTGACTTCCTTTTGAACCCGCTGTGAGTGAGCGTTCAAGGGGAAATCGCCCAGCGGCAATTCCACTTACTTCCTCTTGATCTTGTGCAGGGTGTGCTTGCGCAGGCGGGGTGAATATTTCTTCATGCCCGCCTTGAGCTTCTCCGGCAGACCGCCCTTGACGTTCACGGGCGTGCGGTAGTTGAAGTCTCCAGTCTCCGTGCACTGGAGCCAGACAAATTCCACCGCGTCGTTCTTCTTCTTGGCCATGGCAGTCTACCCTTGCGAAATCTCCAGGCACACGCCTGTTCATGGGCTGAAAAATTCACTACTCGATGATCTTGGTCACCACGCCGGCGCCGACGGTGCGGCCGCCTTCACGCACGGCGAAGCGCACCTGTTCTTCCATGGCGATCTGCTTGCCCAGCTCGATTTCCATGGTGATGTTGTCGCCGGGCATGCACATTTCCGCACCGCCCAGCAGCTTGATCTGCCCGGTCACGTCGGTGGTGCGGAAATAGAACTGCGGCTTGTAACCGGTGAAGAACGGCGTATGCCGGCCGCCTTCTTCCTTGGTCAGCACGTAAACTTCGCCGTGGAACTTCTTGTGCGGGTTGATCGACCCGGGCTTGGCCAAAACCTGCCCGCGTTCGACCTGTTCCTTTTCAATGCCGCGGAGCAGGGTGCCGACGTTGTCGCCGGCCTGACCTTCATCCAGGGTCTTGTTGAACATTTCCACGCCGGTGACGGTGGTCTTCTGGGTGTCGCGCAGACCGACGAGTTCCGCCGCGTCGCCGACCTTGATCACGCCGCGTTCGATACGGCCGGTGACGACCGTGCCGCGGCCCTTGATCGAGAAGACGTCTTCGATGGCCATCAGGAACGGCTTGTCCGTCTCGCGCTGCGGGATGGGAATCCACTTGTCCAAGGCGTCCATCAGGTCCTGGATGCACTTGGTCTTTTCCGGGTCCTTGGGATTGGTCAAGGCCGGGAAAGCCGCCCCGCGCACGATCGGGGTGTCATCTTCAAAGTCATACTTGCCTAAGAGTTCCTGGACTTCCAGTTCCACCAGGTCAAGCAGTTCCGCGTCGTCCACCAGGTCGACCTTGTTAAGGAAGACCACCAGCTTGGGCACGTTCACCTGGCGGGCCAGGAGCACGTGCTCGCGGGTCTGGGGCATGGGGCCGTCGGCGGCCGACACGACCAGAATCGCGCCGTCCATCTGGGCGGCGCCGGTGATCATGTTCTTGACGTAGTCGGCGTGACCGGGGCAGTCCACGTGGGCATAGTGCCGGGCCGCGGACTCGTATTCCACGTGGGACGTGGCGATCGTCAGGATCTTGGTCGGGTCACGGCGGCCGTCGGATTCCGACGCCTTGGCTACTTCGTCGTAGCTCTTGAAAGTCGCCAGGCCCTTACCGCCTTGCACAGCCGTGATGGCTGCGGTCAGGGTGGTCTTGCCATGGTCGACGTGGCCGATTGTGCCGACGTTCACGTGGGGCTTTTTACGCTCAAAGACGCCTTTTGCCATCGGATGCTAACCTCCGTGTCCCAGGGAAGACGGTAGACCCCCTGCGTCATTGCCGCAGCGGGTTGCTACATGACTGTAAGCCAGCCTCACGCGAGGCGGCGAATGGCTGTGAGAAACAAAAACCCACAGCCACCGTTATGCAAGCGAAGTAGGTTAACTTGGTGCCGACAAACAATCAAACGCACGTGGCGGCCAGCGGTTTTTATCCGCAACCCGCCTTGCCAACGTCCATTCCGCCGAACCATCGTTTGTTCAGCCACCGAAATATCCAACAAGAGCCACCCATGGGACTTGAACCCACGACCTCACCCTTACCAAGGGTGTGCTCTACCAACTGAGCTAGGGTGGCGGCACTGTCCAAGGCCGTCCTTTTGCGGGTCTAAAATGACCCCACACCGGCTGGCACGGTCGATTGGTCCAGAGAATAGGTCGGCCAAAGAGCCAAGTCAAACAAGCGCAACTACTCGCCATTTTGGCTAATACAACGCTCAGGTGACCGCATTTTGACGTCGTTTAAGACTGGCACGGTTCGTGAATATGACTGGATCAGGCAAATTAACCAGCTGAGGAGGCGAATAAAAAGAGAAAAAGTAGTCCGATAATATGGAAATTGCGGTAACCCGACGCATAAAGTTGTCCACCGGCTAAGAGCCGGGCTACGATCAGGTTAGTTTTGGCAAGGTAGGCAATTAAGCGTTGATTAATCATTTCGTGCCGTGGCGGGTGCTGACAGGGGTGGCAGGTAGGCAAATAAGCTGAGGCCAGGTGATGACCGAGTTATCCACTGTGACCATCAATAAAAACAGTCTTTATCAGCGGGTGCAAGCAGTGCTGGAGAGAATTCGGCCTGTGGTGCAGTCTGATAATGGCGACCTGGAACTGGTTGAAATCACCGCTGAGGGGGTTGTACGCATCCGTTTGCTGGGGGCATGCGTGCGGTGCCCGTCCAGCTCGATCACCCTCAAAATGGGCATTGAACAAAACCTGCGTAAGGCTGTGCCTGAGGTAGTCAGTGTCGAGCAGGTTTAGTTTTCTTGGGCCTGACAGCGGCTGCAGCATCGTGCCGGTTACCCCATTCAAGCAGGTTTACGCTCCCTGGCATTATCAGGCCAGAGCGATGTTTCCTTGAAGTCCTACAAGGTCCAAGTGACGGTCTGGCCGATAGACATCGGTGACGGTGTCCTTTAGACCGTGCGTCTACAGGCAAGGAGCGCCACGCATGCTTGCATTGACCCGACGGGTGGGAGAGGAAGTGGTGATCGGCGACCCCCGTCAGCCGCTGGGGGTGGTGCGTGTGGTGGAGATCCACGGCGACAAAGTCAAGCTGTCCTTTGATTTTCCGCGCGATCTGCAGGTCAACCGCCGCGAAGTGGCGGAGCAGAAAATCCAGGCCTATAAGCAGGCTCCGCCGCCGACGCCGTGAAGGCCGGAATTGGGTGTCAGGAAATAGGAGTCAGGGATTGGGGTTGGCGTGGGGGGGGGTAGCGCGAAATCGATCCGTGGGATTCAGTCACCTAACCAGTCATGCTAAAAATACCGTCCCCACAGGGGCGCGAGTTTTTTTATTTCCTCTGGTGGGATCTTCGTCTTGTCGCTCCAGATCGCCAGCTTCAACGCTTCGTGAGCGGGGCTGGGCTGCTGACGGAGAGAGGAAACGTCGGTGAGCGCAGCCTTAATCAGGGCAATGCCGGCGGCGGAGGCTTTCTTGAGGTTGCCGATGATCTCGCTTAATAATTCCATCTGCGGAACATTCGGATCGTGGGGTTTCCAGCAGTCATAATCCGTCGGCAGGGCGATCAAGGCGTAGGCGATCTCCGCTTCGCGGGCCAGCTTGGCTTCGGGCATGGCGGTCATGCCGATCAGGTCGCCGCCCCATTGGCGGTGCATGAGGCTCTCGGCCTTGGTCGAAAAGGCCGGCCCTTCCATGCAGACATACGTGCCGCGCGGGTGAATTTTGCCCGTAAAATCGGCGGCCATTTTTCCCGCCGCGCCCAGCAGCCACTGCCGCATCACCGGGCAGAACGGCTGCGCCAGTTCCACGTGCACCGCCGCTTTTTCATAGAACGTCCCGGGGCGGCGATGCGTTTTGTCGATCACCTGATCAACGATGACCAGGTCGCCGGGGGCGATGTCCTCGCGCAACGACCCGGTGGCCCCCGAAGCGATGATGTGCGTCACGCCCAGCGACTTAAGAGCGAAAATATTGGCCCGATACGGCACGAAGCTGGGCGGGTGAATGTGACCCGGGCCGTGGCGCTGCAAGATGGCGATGTCCACGCCCTGCCAGGTGGTCAGCGTGAGCGGCGAACTAGGCGCCCCAAACGGCGTATCGGGCCAGACGGTCTTGCCGGTCTCCGCGCCGAGGGCTTCGCCCAGTCCCGACCCGCCGATGATGCCGATTTTGATGCTGGACACTGCAAGGCTCCCATGAGTTTCGTGTGCTGGCTAAGCGGCGGTCCAGTATATCGGCCGCGGGTCGCGGCGGCGGGTAAACACGGCGCAAAATCAACCGGCGGGGAGGGCAAGATATACTTGCCGCCCGTTCGCGGACCGTGGTCAATCATCACTACCGGAAACCTCAGCCATGGCCTCCAAGCCTTCCGCCCGCAAAGTTCCCGCCATCGTCGCTTCGCACACCCATTGGGACAGGGCCTGGTATTTCCCCTTTGAGCAGTTCCGCCACATGCTCGTGCAGACCATCGAGCAACTTCTTTGCGCCTTCGCCACGCAGAAGAGATTTAAAAAATTCAATCTCGACGGGCAAACCGTCGTGCTCGAGGACTATTTGGAGATCATGCCCCATCGCCGCGCGGAGTTAGCACGGCTCATCCGTGCCGGGCGCCTGGTGGTCGGCCCGTTCTACACTTTGCCGGACGAATTCCTCGTCAGCGGCGAAGCGATCATCCGCAATTTGCTGATCGGTCGGAAAATCACCGAAGAATTCGGCGGGCAGCCCAATGCCGGTTACAGTCCGGATTCCTTCGGGCACATTGCCCAATTGCCGGCGATTCTGCGCGGGTGCGGGGTGGACTCGTTTATTTTTTCCCGCGGGTTGCCCCGCGCCTGGACCAAGGGCGGGTCAGCCTTCCGCTGGGTGTCGCCTGACGGGCAGACGTGGGTCATGGGCCTTTCCGAACTCGGTTTCTACAACGCCCTGATGGACCTTTCCCGCCAGCGACGGGCCTGGGGCGAGCGGCCCAACTCCGAAGGGTTCAGCCGCGGCCGGGCCGAAGCGGAAGTCAAAAAAATTGAGGCTGCCGGGCATCCGGGGGCGATGCTTCTGCCCAACGGTCACGACCATTGGCCGGCCGAGGCGCGCGTCGGAGAGATGCTGGCGATGCTCAACAAGACCATGCCCGCCTACGATTTTCGCCACGGCTCGTTCGCCGACTACGCCGACCTGGTGCGACCGCACGCGGCCCAATGGCCGGCCCGGCAGGGGGAGATGCACGACGGGGCTTTGGCGGCGATTTTGTCGGGCGTGTTCAGCACGCGGATGTACCTAAAGCAGCAGAACGCCTACAACCAGGCCCTCTTGGAGCGTTTGGTGGAGCCGTTGGCGACGGCGGCGACGTTGGCGGGCGATCCGCATCCGCACGGCACGCTGACGTATCTTTGGAAAACGCTCTTAAAGAATCACCCGCACGACGACATCTGCGGATGCTCGGTGGACGCCACGCATCAGGACAACGAGGATCGCACGCGCCGGCTGCGTCAGGCGGCGGATTTTCTCTGTAACCGCTCCCTGGGTTGGCTGGTCCACACCGCGCCCAAGCCGGCGGCGATTCCCGGGCCGCGCCTGGCGATCTACAACGGTCTGCCCCGCCGGCGCCGGGTGCTGGTGCAGGCTCAGATCGTAACTCACGATGATCAACCGCGGTCTTTTGTGCTTAATGAACGTGGTCAGGCTCAGCGAGCTTTTGCTGGGCCAATCCGCAAGGAATATCGCCAGGTGTGGGACGGGCAGGCGAAACAAGTGGTCAAGCGCCTGGACGCCTGGCACAGCCTGACCTTCGTCGCGGATCTGCCGGCCATGAGCCTGAGCCAGTGGGCCTTGCCGCCCGCCGGGGCGTCGCTGCCCAAGTCGTCCGACAAGAGCGGCACTCTGCGCGCGGGCAAAAACTGGATCGAAAACAACCTGCTGAAAGTCACCATGGCCGGTGACGGGTCCGTGACGGTGCGTGACAAAGTCACCCAGCGCGTTTTGCGCAACCTTAACGTACTCCAGGATGAGGCTGACGGGGGCGACGAGTACGATTTTTCGCCGCTGCCTAAGGACAAGCCCATCACTTCGACCGGTTTGCGCGGCAAGGTCAAAGCGGCGTTGCCCGGCCGGGCGTATGCGGAGATTTTTTGTGCGTTTAATTTGAAATTGCCCGCAAAGCTCGAAGATTCCGCCCCGCGCCGTCGCTCGTCTGGGCGCGTGGAGCTTGCGATCCGCACCACCGCGCGGCTGCTGCCGGACAGCCGGCGGATCGAGTTCACCACCGAGGTGAACAACACCGCCCAGGACCATCGCCTGCGGGTGCTGTTTCCCAGCGATGTGCAAACCAAGCAGGTGCAGGTGGCAGAGCATTTCCAGACGTTAAGTCGGCCGGTGGTGATGCCCCCCGGTGATGCGGACGATTCGCAGCGGCCCGTGCAAACCCAACACGCGGAGGAATTCGTCAGCCTGACCGACGGCAGAAAAGGATTCTCCTTGCTCACGCGCGGCCTGCCGGAGTATCAAGCTCTGCCGGGCCGACGGGGCGTGCAGATCGCCTTGACGCTGTTGCGCTGTGTCGGCTGGCTGAGCCGCGATGATCTGTCCACGCGGCGCGGACACGCCGGCCCGGGCTTGGCCACGCCGCAGGCGCAGTGTCTTGGGCGGCACGTTTTTCAGTACGCTCTGGTCCTGCACGCCGGCGCGGCTCAGGAAGCGGGGGTGTGGGCGGAGGCGATGGCGTATACGACGCCGGTTCACTTGATGCAGATTGAGGCTGAGGAAGGTGCGGAGGCTGCCCCCGGCGCGTCGCGCGCCGCGGCCGGGCTTATTGAACTGGACGACCCTTGCGCCGTCGTCAGCGCGGTCAAAATGAGCAAGCAAGGCCAGGTCGTGGTGCGCTTGTGGAACGCGGGGCGAAAAGCAGCCCGATTCCGCCTGCGGGCGGGGTTCGATCTGGCGGGCGCGTGCATGGCCGACATGCTCGAGCAGCCGCTGGCGAAGGGTAGATTGGCCTGTCGTGGCCACGCGGTGACGTTGCCGAGTCTTAGGCCCTGTGCGATTGCGACGGTGCTCCTAGGGCCCGCACCTGAGGTCCAGTCAGCCGCTGAGCCGCTGATGCAGCGGCTACCGGAATATTCCCCCGGCGGAGCGGAGCTGGCGTGAGGCCGCTGCGGCTTGACCGGGCGATGACGTCGCCCAGATCGAGGGGGGCCTTTTTTGCCGCATAACCCCCAGCCAGGGCTAAAGATGGGTGCAAATTATCGTTGACGGCAAGGCAAACCGATAGTAAGATTGAACGGCTATGACAAGTCTCCGCGCCAACCTGACCCTTTCCCTCCCCGCCGTCCGGTTGGCGGTGGCGGCTGTGGTCGTGGTCGTTGTTAGCTGAGCGGAGGACCCGCATTTACCGTCGGTCGTCTTTTTCTATCCCTTCCGATTCTTGTTCTAGAAACGTCATGCAGGTGTAAACCACCGATGCACAGCAATTTTCACGCCCTACCCTAAGTGAGTATGGACGATGTCCGCTAATCCGCAAAAAATCAATAAAAAAACTTCCGCTCGCGCGCCTATCACCGCTGAAGATCGCCAGCCCACCTCCCATTACGTGGGCCTCACCGGCGCCCAGATCTTTCACGAAATGATGCGCGAGCACGGCGTTAAGCACATCTTCGGCTACCCCGGCGGGGCCATCCTGCCCGTGTTCGACGCGATTTATCAGAGCCCGCACTTCCGCTTTATTCTCTCCCGCCACGAGCAGGGCGCCGGCCACATGGCTGAGGGCTACGCCCGCGCTTCGGGCCAAGTTGGCGTGGTGCTGGTGACCTCCGGCCCGGGGGCGACCAACACCGTCACGCCGCTCCAGGACGCCCTGATGGACGGCACGCCGATCATCGTGTTCAGCGGACAGGTGGCCACCAGCGCCATCGGCACCGACGCGTTCCAGGAAGCGGACGTGACGGGCATCACCCGCTCGTGCACGAAGTGGAACGTGCTGGTCAAGGACGTGCGTGAACTGCCCCAGCGGATCAACGAAGCCTTCCACATCGCCACCACCGGACGCCCCGGGCCCGTGCTGGTGGACATGCCCAAGGACATGACCGCTTCCGTGCTGCGCGAGGCGGTGTGCGCTCAGCCGCACTTGCCCGGATATCACATCCGCGAACTGGGCACTTCCAGCCAGATCGCTCAGGCGGCGGAAATGATCAACCGCGCCCAGCGTCCGGTGTTCTACGTCGGACAAGGCGTGATCCTGGCCGGAGCGACGGAGCTGCTGCGGCAATGCGCGGAAAAGGCCGGCATCCCCGTGACCACCACGCTGCTGGGCTTGGGAGCTTTTGACGAGACTTCCCCGCTGTCCCTGCACATGCTGGGCATGCACGGGTCAGCCTACGCCAACTGGGCGATGGCGGCTGCGGACTGCATCATCGCGGTGGGGGCGCGCTTTGACGACCGGGTGACCGGCAATCCCCGCAAGTTCGCACCCGGAGCCCGCGCCGCCGAACGGGCCGGCGAAGGTGGCATCATCCACTTTGATATCGCCCCCGAGCAGATCAACAAGGCTGTGCCGGTGACCCTGGGCGTGGAAGGCGATGCCCGCAAAAACTTAGAGCAATTGCTGCCGCTCTTGGAACACCGCCCGCGCAAGGATTGGCACGACCAGTTGGCCAAGTGGAAATCCGAGCAGCCGTTCCGCTACAAGGACGACGAGCGTGAATTCCACCTAAAGCCTCAGGCGGTGATCCAAGAGCTGTATCGCCAGAGCCGCGGCGAAGCCATCGTGACCACCGGCGTGGGCCAGCACCAGATGTGGGCCGCTCAGTACTATCGTTTCCGCTACCCCCGCCAATGGATCACCTCCGGCGGGTCGGGCACGATGGGCTACGGCGTGCCGGCGTCCATCGGCGCCAAGCTGGCCAAACCCGACATGCCCGTGATCAACATCGACGGCGACGGCTCCTTCTGCATGACCGGCATGGAGATGACCACCGCGGCCCAATACAACGTGGCCGCCAAAACCATCATCCTCAACAACGACTTCCAGGGCATGGTCAAGCAGTGGCAGGACCTGTTCTACCAGGAACGCTACAGCCACACGGAAATGCACAACCCCGACTTCGTCAAACTGGTGGAAGCCATGCACTGCAAGGGCTTCCGCGTGACTAAGAAGGCGGACCTTCCGGAAGTGATGCGCCAGTTCCTGGCCCACGACGGCCCGGCGGTGCTCGACGCCCTGGTGGAAAAGCACGAGCACGTGTACCCGATGATGCCGGCCGGCAAGACCGTGGACGACATGGTGCTGGGACCCAAGGAATAGCCCCCCCCGGGAAGCCTCGGAAGCCCCGGAAGCCCCCGGAAACCACCCAGTTCAGCTCCCGGCTCTGCCGGGGGGTACGTCCGGGGGTACGTCTGGGTGTACGTCCGCTCTCGCGGCAGTATCTCCGGCGATGTCTTAATCGCCGAACTGCAATCAAAGAAAACCTCGCCTCCGCAGCCAAGGTCAGATATCCGTCCGCAAACAGTGCGGATCGGAGGACGTTTCTGTTTACGCGGTTTTCCTTAGGAACGTCGGATAACTTCGCCAAAATCCTGCGCAGCCGTTACAGCCATCAACGGGAGTTGGCTCTATCGCAAATTCAGTTGAATTGGCTGGCAAACCCAAGGTTTGAATGCGTTCTATGGGGTGATGGTTAAAACGGGAACCGTCTTTTTACACAAGACATTAGGAGGCTATTGCCGTGAAACCCACAGATAAAAATCTACTGCTGCTTTGCATGATGCTGGGCTTGGCTCAGCCGTGCATGGCCAGCCTGGTGGACAGCGGCTTTGATGACGCGATCATCAGTAAGAACTCCTGGAAAGCGGGCGTGGATGAAGTCGAACAATGGTACGGCAAGAACTACAGCAGCAATGACGGCTACGCGTCGCTGCTGAAGGCTTCGAACAATCAAAGCACGCGCGTGGTGATGCAGGCCCTGGCCATGCCCGAGGCGGGTACTTACACGCTGTCGTTGGACGTTCTGGTCTCCAACAACCAGACCCAACTGGGGTATTGGCACGTACTGGCGGTCAAGAGCGGAGCCAACATCAAGCTGGGCAACAAAGGCGTGAAGTGGAACGCCGACACAAACAAGGTCAAGAGCCTTTACCGAGATCAAATCTCCGCAGACGATCTCGAGGGCGACTGGAACACCTTCAACGGCTCGTTCACCGTCACGCAGAACATCGCCAGCCAATACGACTACCTGGTGTTTGCGTTTGTCGGCTCGCGCAGTGCCGGGCAAGTTCTGGGCTTTGACAACGTTATCACCAACGCGCCTTCGGCTGCGATGGCCCAAGCCAACACCATTCCCGAACCCGGGATGCTGGGATTGATGTTGGTCGGCGGGGGCATGATGAGCTTTCGTCGTCGAACGTAAGACAACCACTGAATATAAGACCCATGCCGGACCTGAGCCTGCTTTGCCGGCGAAGGTCCGGTTGCTCTTTCCGCCTGTTCGCCCGCGTGCTTAGGTCGACAAGGGCCGAATGTCCTTGATGTGCAATTCCATCTGCATCTGCCCCAGATACGTGGAGACCTTCGGTTCAAACAAAAGGTCCAGGGCCATGCCCGCCGCCAACTGATCGGCCAGATGTCCTAAGTGAAAGCCCACCGCTCCGATCCCACGCCGGGAACCGCCCAGGAGCAGCTTCAGGTGTGCTCCGCCCGCGCCCATACGCTGCGGTGATTGCATCAATTGCACCCGGCGCAGGCACAACAAAGGCGGCGGATTGGCCCGTCCGAACGGCGCCAAGCGCTGAATCTGCTCAAACAGCGGCAGCGACAATTCCCCCAGGTCGCATTCCGCGTCGATCGCCAAGCCGCCCACAGCCTCCCGCGGCCATTGCCGGCTGACCTGCGCGTTCATCGCCTGGCGAAATGCCGGGATATTCTCCACCGGCAATTCCATGCCCGCCGCCATCGCGTGCCCGCCGAAACTGGTCAGATGTTCGGCACATTCCCGCAGCGCGTCGTGGATCGAAACGCCCTCGATGCTGCGCGCCGAGCCATGCGCCCTCCCGTGGTCCAGGTTCAATAACACCACCGGCCGGCCGTGGGCTTCCACCAGACGGCTGGCCACGATGCCCACGACGCCCGGATGCCAATCCTCGCGGGCCAGCACGATCGCCCGGCATTCCGGCCCGTCATAGCCGTGGGCGACGATCATCTCCTGGGCCTGATCGAAAATGATCTTTTCCGTGCGGCGGCGCAAATCGTTCTGCCGCGAGAGAAAATCCGCCAGGACCGCGGATTCCCCCAGGGACGCCTCGGTGAACAGATACACCGCGTCGCGGGCGTGGCCCATCCGTCCGCAGGCGTTTAAGCGCGGGGCTAGAACGAACCCGACGTGGTAAGCGTCGATCTTGCCGTCGCGCAAACGGGAGGCGTCGATTAACGCGTTGAGCCCCGTAAAACGCGTACGCTTGACCTGGCCTAGGCCGTAACGAACCAGGATGCGGTTTTCACCTACCAACGGCACCACATCCGCGATCGTGCCCAGGGCCGCCAGACTAAGTAGATCCAGAAGAAGCTGCCGAAACGCCTCCGGCAAGCGGTCGGAGCCGCAATGCTCGCGGGCGAATTGCCAGGCGACCTTCAAAGCCACGCCCGCTCCGCATAACGACGGGAAGGGATAGCCCTGGTTCCCAGTGTCACTTTCGGGGGCGGGGGTACTTCCGGGGGGGAGGCGGGGGTGGACGATGGTGTGGGCTTGCGGCAGGCCTTGGGGATCAAACTCGTGGTGATCGGTGATGATCATGTCCACGCCCGCCGCTGCCGCCAGAGCGGCGGGTTTTAGCCCTGTCACGCCGCAATCCACGGAAACGATCAGGGGTTTGCGGTCGAGGGTAATGGTGCCGTTGGCGCTCGCGCCAGCCTCGCTAAGAACCTCCGGCCGGATGGCTTCGATCTGCCCCTGACAGATGCGGGTGATGGCCTGTTCGTTTAAGCCGTAGCCTTCTTCCACGCGATGGGGGATGTAGCAATAGACCTTTCCGCCCGCCATCGTCAGCACGTGCCAGAGGATCGCCGAGGCCGTGACGCCATCGACATCATAGTCCCCGTAGATCACGATGGGCTGATCGGCCGCGACGGCCTCCTTAAGCCTCTGGGCAGCCTGCCGGCAACCGGGTAGCAACACGGGGTCATGCAGGGCGGTGAGTTTGGGGTCCAGGAAAGCCGCGGAGGACTGGGCGTCAGTCATGCCGCGCTGGCAGAGCAATTGGGCCACCAGCTTTGGCAACGATAAATCCCTGGCCAACTGGTCCACCTGGGCCAGGACGACAGGCTCGGGCATCGGCAATCGCCAACGTTTTAGCAGGCCTGCGGATTCCACGTTTCCCATGATAGCGAACCGGCGACGTGAGTTTGTGCCGGGTATGCCGACTGGGCAAAGCCAAGTAGGCCAGCCCTGCTGCCGGAGCGTCATTCTGGCGTGAAGTAATGCCGATAACTTTGCAGTGGGGAGTGATTGCGGGCCGTAAGGGAGGCATGTGCGGGCGTGTAAGGGGATGGTATGGGTACGCAAGGACGCGGCTGCGGGCGGAAAGCGAATATGCCGGAGGCTTGGGAGGAGATACTGGTGACTACCAATGTCTATCGTTTGGGTGACGCCCTTGACCTTCGCCCTGCCCGGGCGGGTATAGGGGTCAGCAGGGGGGTGGGAGCATTCACCCTGATCGAAATTCTGATCGTGGTGGTCATTCTGGGCATTCTGGCCGCCATCGTGCTGCCGCAGTTCACCAGTGCCGCTCAGGAGACCCGCGAGAACTCCACCAAGATGAATCTGTTCCGCATGCGCACGCAGTTGGGGATCTATCATCAAGAGCACAACAACGCCTGGCCGACGGATTTCATCAACCAGTTGACCAAGTCAACCAACCAGTTAGGCGAAGTTTCGGATGTCCCCCATGCGGTGGGCTATCGCTTCGGCCCGTATCTCCAGCAGGTGCCGATTAACCCTCAGTCCGGTACCCGTGACATCGGCCAGGGCGAAGTGGGCACCAGCGCCTGGTACTACAATTCCGCCACCGGGGAGATTCGGGCCAATGATTCGGACGCCTCGCGAGAATGGTAGGACACCTGGTTATAATGCCGGCCGACCATTCCAACCGAAGGATCATGGATGATCCAGCTTCATCCTTTCCACAACCAAGATCGAGCACTTCAATTGACGCCTGGCCGGTGGCGGCACGTCGGGCTTTGGCTATGGCTGTTTCTGCTGGTGGGCTTGGCGGTGTCCGGCTGCCAGACGGGGCAAAAGGCCAGCCCGGGCGTGGCCGCCGTGGCCGGCAAGCCCGAGCCGATCATCCGCGTGCGGGTGCGCTCGGGCGTAACCAGCGCCAACCTGACCAGCGTGGCCGGCCTGCGCTTGGCCGCCGGGCAAGGTCCCCTGGGGGCGGGGGCCACGCAATTATCCGGGCCGGTGGTCGTCACCCGCCAAGGCGGGGAGTTTTTCGCCCGATCCACCCGTGACGGCAGAGCTTATCGCTGGCGTGCGGATTATCTGGCGATAGAGGCGATTTCCGGAGGATTAAGGCTAGAGGGCAGGGATTATCCAGGTCGGCTCGTCCTGGCGGGCATCGGCAGCACTAACTTTGAGGTGGTCAATTTCGTATCGCTCGAGCAATATCTGCCCGGCGTGCTGGAAGGCGAGCTGTATCGCAATTGGAGCCCGCAGACGTTCGCCGCCCAGGCCGTGGCCGCCCGGTCCTACGCCCTCTATAAGCTTGGCCAGCAGGGCGCAAAAAAGGGACAGCGGGTGGGTGATTACGACGTGGACGCCAGCGTGGCCGACCAGATGTATCACGGGTCCGCCGGCGACTCCAAAGCCGTGGCGGCCGTGCGGCAGACGCGCGGGCTGGTGCTGACCTATCAGAATCGCATCCTGCCCGCCTATTATTCCAGCTGCAACGGCGGCGTGGGCCAGGACGCCAGCTTGGTTTTTGATCGTCAGCCCGACCTGCCTCCCCTGCGCGGCCGCGTCAGCGGCAACTGGGCGCAGCGCAGTCCCTATCAGGCCTGGGGCCCGATCCGGCGGGACGCCACGGACCTAGCTCGGCGCATCGCCGCCTGGGGCCGGGCGGAGGGCCACGCGGTGGGTCAGTTGCGCGCGATTGCCCGCCTCAGCGTGAGGAGCGTCAACAAAGTGGGGCGGCCCAGCGGCTTTTCCATCGTCGATTCCACCGGGCGGTCCTATTCTCTGGGGGCTGAAAAATTCCGCATGGCCTGCAATTACACCGGCGGCGGACTGCCTTCCTTACCCAAGGAAGCCCAGCTTAAGAGCAGTTACGTGCGCGTGCAGGTGGCTGGTTCAACCGTGGTGTTCACCGAAGGCCACGGTTACGGCCACGGCGTGGGGATGAGTCAATGGGGTGCGCAAGCCATGGCTGAACGCGGGTATCAGTATGCGCAGATATTGGGGTTCTATTATCCCGGAGCGGAATTGAAGCGCCTGTATTAATGCCCAGGCGGGCCCGGTCGGATAATCAGTGGTAGGCACATCACGAGGACAAGCCATGCCTAGCGCGTCGGCATTGATGGCGATGATTCTACTCGGCTCCATCGGCATGGCGGCCTTTTCCTACGGCAAGAAAGCCGCGCTGTGGATTCCCATGGTCATCGGCCTGGTTCTGATGACCTATCCCTATTTCATCTCTCAGACCTGGCTTCTCTACGCCGTCGGCCTGGTGCTGACCGCGGGGATTTTTGTCTTTCGGGGTTGAATTCCGGGGATGCTGTCGGGGGTCTTCCCGGGGATCAAGTTTGCCTGATGCCGGTCGATTCGCGGGGATCAGGGAAAAATCACAGCTGGGCGTGGACGGCCGCTATATGGCAATACCCCATTACTCATGGAAGGCGTTTTCCATCCTGACGAGCAGGCCTTGGAGGTCGCTGCGATTTGGTCATGTCGTTAAGATTGACTGACCACGCAAGAGAGAGGCATTTCGTGACGATCTTCAGCGTTTTTTTCGCGGATGGCCCCGACGGGCGACGGTGCAGTTGGCGGTTGGTGGCCCTGTTCGCGCTGATCAACAGCCTGGTCCTTTTTAACGCCATCTGGCACGACCCGAGCATCAGCTACGACGCCTCCGCCCACCTGAGCAATGCGCTAGCCTTGTCCGAAGGCCGCATGCCGACATCGCGCGATGGCGTGGAATTCTTTTCACCTCCGTTACCCTATCTCCCTGCCGCCATGGCGATGGCTGTAGGTCGTTGGATGGGGGCGGCGCCTAAGGAAGCCTTCTTCAACGGCGCCAAGGTTGGGCAGGTGGGCAATGTGATCTGGTCCCTGCTTCTGACCTGGGGACTCTTGAGCGTAGGCCAACGCTTGGAACGCCGATCGCCACAGCCCGTATCCGATGCAGCTCTGTCCTGGGGAGATGGTCAAATCCGTATCGGGATGCTGGGGCTGATCCTGCTGCTGCCGGTCTATTTTAAGACTTTCGCGATGATCCGCGGCGAACCGGCGGTGGCCGCGCTGGCGGTGCTGGCGGTCGATCAGATTCTCCGTTCCGTCGATCGGGGCCGCTATGGAATTTGGCGCGGTTTAGCGCTTGGCGTCACTCTCGGTCTCCTGGCCTTGGGCCGGCAGTGGGGCGTTTTGCTCTTGCCCGCAGCCGTGCTGGCGACGTGGGCAGCCTGGCGTCGCGAACGCCCCGCAGCCGATCCGTCCGCAAGGCGCTGCGTCCTGGCCATGGCTCTGGCGGCCACGCTGGCGACGGCGCTCGTCGGCGGCTGGTTCTACGTTCGGCTGCATCAGGTCTATGGTTCTTGCACCGCCTTCAATCGCCCGCTTCGTTCCCTTGCGCTGGCCAATCATGCCCCAAGTTTTTACCTCGACCCGGCTTGGGATGAGCTTCTGACCACGCCGGTGCGGCCGGCATTCGCCATGCGCATGCTGCCGATCATGTGGTCGGAAATATGGGGCGATTACTGGGGTTATTGGGTGGTCTACAGTCGGGACGACCGGTTTCCCAACGGCCGGTACCTGGACGGCATACAGTTTCAGGATGCTCTGGCAGTTCTCAGGCAGCAGGCGACGGCTAATCAAAGCCCGACCATCGTGATGCCTTCCTGGTTGCACACGAATTATCTGACTATGCCGGCTTACTTAGGGACAGTTAACGCCTTGGCCGTGGTGCCGGGGGCTTTACTTTTGACCTGTTTTGTCATGGCTTGTCGGCGTGCGGGCGTTTTTGTTCGACAGTCGTTTTGCCGCTCATTCGCTTCATCATTCTCCGTTGCGGACTTGGCCATGACGCTTGTAGTCACGATGACGCTGGTGACGGTAGCTGGCTACATGGTGTTTCTGATCCGCGTCCCGCCCGAAAGCGAAGGTGACACCATCAAAGCCGCTTACCTTTTGCAGGTTCTGGTGCTGCTGGCAATACCTTGGGGAATAGGGTGGCGGCAAGCCTGGAAGATTCACCCGCGTTTTGCCCGCTGGCTGGCGGTATTGATCTTCATGATCACGATCCACAATGCTCCCTTGCTCGTCACACGATTCCTCCGGTTCTGGTATTAATCTGTCCTTCCTTGTGCGCGCAAATCGGCATGAGGATTACTCGGTAATATCTTCATGCTTGCCCCGTTGCCGGCCCAGGAGTCCTTGCCCATGCCTAGCGGATCAACCACCTTGATGAATCTTGCCCGCCTCAGCCAGGGCGTGCGCAGCTGCCGCTTTTCCTCTTACGACACCACCGGCGGGAATGCCGACTGCTGGAAATTCGCCCCAGGCCAAGCCCGCGATTGGGCCCTCATGCAAGGCCCCGGCTGCGTCCGCCACATCTGGACGACCTCCTTCGGCGGCGATGCTTACCACTTGCGGGCCTTGGTCCTGCGCATGTACTGGAACGGCGAATCGACTCCCAGCGTGCAGTGTCCGCTGGGCGATTTTTTCGGGCTCGGGCACGGCACGCGCAATTATTTTTCCTCCATGCCCCTGCAGTCCTTCGATCGCGGGCTTAACTGCTGGTTCCCCATGCCCTACGCCGACGGGGCTCGCATCACCCTCACCAACGAGGGCGCCAAGGAGGCCACCGTCTACTTCTACGTCGATTACCAGCAATGGGACCGCCTGCCCGATGAGCCCTTAGGCCTTTTTCACGCCAACTGGCGGCGGGAAACAGTGGTCAAGAAAGAAGCACCCATTGGCCCCTGCGCTTTCGGCTGGAACGACAGGCTCAACACCACCGGCCTTGACAATTACCTCGTCCTGGACACCCAAGGCAAGGGCCACTACGTCGGCTGCTGCCTGCACCTGGACACCGTCCAACCCGGGTGGTGGGGCGAGGGTGACGACATGTTCTTCATCGACGGCGAACCCTGGCCCCCGCGCCTGCACGGCACCGGCACCGAGGATTACTTTTGCGGCGCCTGGAACTACAACAACCTCGCCCAGCCTTTCTGCACGCCCTACTTCGGCTACCACTTTAAGACCAATCCGGACTACACCGGCAAGCACAGCCAATACCGCTTCCATGTGGAAGACCCGATTTATTTCGAGAAATCCCTGCGTTTTTCCATCGAACACGGGCACGCCAATGATCGCATGGGCGATTGGACCAGCACCGCCTACTGGTATCAGATCAACCGCTCCACGCCCCTGCCGGACCTGGGCACGTATGAAAGTCGGATCCCCTACAACTGGGGTGGCCTGCACACCCACGAAGGGTTGGATCGCAAGAACTTGCCTGGCTAAACTTCGCCCCCAACGCTTCGCTTTGCCGAAGTGTTAGGAACAGAGCGGTCAAGGAGCTTTCGCGTGCCCCAGGTCCTCATCGCCCAGCTCGACAGCGTCTGGCAAGACCCCTCGGCCAACATCGCCGCCGCCCGTCACCTGTTGCGGGCACAGACCATTGAGCCCGGCTCCCTGGTCGTGCTGCCGGAGATGTACGCCACCGGATTCTGCCCCTCCGCGCGTAAACTGGCCGAACCCATTGACGGGCCCGCCCAGCAGTTCCTGGCCGAAAAGGCTGCCCGCACCGGCGCCTGGGTCATGGGCGGGGTCATGGTCCGCCCACGCCCCCGAAAGAGTTCGAGTAAGGCCTACAACGAAGCCATTGCTTTTGATCCCCAGTGTCGTGAGGTCGTCCGCTATCGCAAAATGAATCTCTTTCCCTTAGCCGGCGAGAAGGAACACATTTCCGCCGGCCGCAAGATCGCCACCTTCCCCTGGCAGGGCTTTGCCGTCATGCCCGCCATCTGCTACGACCTGCGTTTTCCGGAATTGTTCCGCGCCGGGGTACAGGCCGGGGCCAACCTCTTTGTGGTCCTGGCCAATTGGCCGGCCGCGCGCGTCGAACACTGGACCACGCTCCTGCGGGCCCGGGCGATCGAAACGCAGGCGTACGTCCTCGGCGTCAATCGCAGCGGCAGCGATCCCCACGCCCAATATCCCGGGGCCAGCCTGGTCGTCGATCCCCGCGGCCAGATCATGGCCCAGGCCGGCAGCGAGCCGTGCGTTCTCAAAGCCTCCGTGGAATTAAGCCACGTCGAATCCTGGCGCAACGAATTCCCCGCCTGGCGGCAGATGCAAAAACCCCGTCCCGGCAGCGCCTAAAGCGCCGCGAGCACCACCAGCACCACGCCCGCCAGCGTCGTGGACACCCCCAGATAACCGAGCACGCCGCTGCGCTCACGCAGAAAGACAAAGGCATAAAGCGCGAAGGCGATGATGTCGATGCTGATCCCCAGCGGGTAAACGATTCCCGCCCGCTGATGTACGCTCAGGGCGTCGGTGGCGGCGAACAGCGTGGCGATGCAAACCATCGCCAGCGTCCCGTGCAACAGCCCGATGCCCATTAGATCACGCGTCCAGCGGCGCGGTTGCGTCCAGTCCGCCAGCACAAATCCCAGAAGATTGCCCGCGAAAAACAGCGTGGTGCGCAAGCCCGCCTTGCCCGTCCAATCCGGCCAGTAGGAAGGCATCGACGCCAGAATGTTCACGGCCCCCAGCACCACAAACGTCCACAGGGCCCAATACAGCCAGGCATACTTGCCCAGCTTGGAACTCCGCACGTGATCGCTCTGGGTCTTGCTGCGCCCCAGCATGACCAAGCTGAGAATAATGACTCCCACCCCGATGATTCCCAGCGTCTGGGGCGGCTCGCCGATGACGATCAAGGCATAAAGAAACGGAAAAATCAAAGCCGCCTGCGTCATGGTCCAGACCATGCCGTGATGTCCGGCGTTCATCGCCCGCTGCAGGCAGTACATCCCATAGGCGTTGATCAGTCCGGCCAGCAGCTGCGAAACCGCCAGCCCCACCCACCCCGGCATATCCCCCGCCAGGACGCGCGGCCAGGGCGTTAGGAAAATCCCCGCGCCGATCGTCGACAGCGCGCAGCTGATCTGCAGGAAGCTGAGCAACGACTGCTTGCGCCAGACAATGACGCTGAAGATCACCCCCAGCACCGCCCACAACACGCCCGTGATCGCCGTCAATACCAGACCACCGATCATGCCCGATCCTTTCGTATCGATTTCCTCCCATCGCGCGCATCGACGGGCCGGAACAGGCGGGTTTCGCCATGTAAAGTCGCAGGACGAATTTTCCATTTTACCTGTTTGACGCCTAAGTGGACATCAGCGGGATTGCACGGGCGGGCCTCCTGGAAGCGCAACCCAACCAAAAACCGTGGAAGGGCTGTCTTTGGCGGCGCCTTCCACGGTCGTTTGTTTGGACGGGAGCAGTATCGCCGCTTGAGCGCGGCCTGCTCCCAGATCTCAGGCTGCTGGTCCTATCGTCCATCCCCACCGCCGCGGCATAGGCGGGGTAAAGCGTAATTCATGCGCGGTCGTCCAGGTCGCGCCGGCCCCAGATTAACGCAGTCGCCCAGGGGAGCGGTTAAGAGCCGTGCGCCATTTTTCCGCATGATCAAGGCTTGACGTGCTTAGCCCGAAACTCGCCGGGCGCGCAACCGCTCCAGCGTTTGAAGGCGGCGCTGAAGGCCGCTTCCGAGCGATAGCCGACGCACAGCGCCACGTCTTTCAGACCGCGATCGGTCTGACACAACAGCGTCTGGGCCCGATGCATCCGGCAGGCCAGCAGATACGCCATCGGCGTTTGCCCGATCAGACTGTTGAATCGCGCCGCAAACGCCGACCGCGACATGCCCGCCTCTTTGGCCAGCCACGACACCGTCCAAGGCGCGTCGGGGCGCCCGTGGATCAGCCCCAGCACCTGGCTGATGTCCCGATCATGGGCCGCGTTAAACCACCCGCCGCAGGGCTGAGGCATCGTGGCCAGGTGATGGCGCACCGCCTGCGTGAAAATGATCTGCACCAGATGGCTGATGATGTTCAACGATCCGGGCCGACTGGCCCGGCCTTCCTCCAGAATCAATTTCAGCGTTCGTCGCAGCCAGGGGGTCGGTCGCCCATCCTTGCCCGGCAGGTAAATGACCGCCGGCAAGGCCCCCAGCCATGGCGCGTGCCCGATATCCTCAAACAGCAGAACGCCCGACAGCAACCGCGTGAGCGGCCCGTCGGCCGGTCCAAGCCTGACGCGCGGCATAGGGTGCGCACGTTTGGGCACCATCAGATCGTGCAGGGGCGTCAGCCCACTGCCCGCCGCGTCGCGCAGGCGATGGGCCGATCCCCGTGTCAATACCACCAGATCGCCCGCGTCCAATTCCAACCCATCGGTTCCGTGGGTCTCCAGCACGCCTCGGCCGGCCAACACGGCGTAAAACGTCGGTGGTCCGCTGGGCACGTCCAAGCCCCAGGGCGCGTTCAGCTTCCACGGCGGTGCCACCAACGAACGCAGATGAAAGTGATTAAGCACTTCGCCCAGGGTGTCCACAGCGTGCCCGCGCGCGGAACGTGTCTTTCGCCAGGGCGCAGGCAACGGTGGGGGAGGTGGCAACTGAACCTTAAGTCGTGGCGGCACAAATGGCGGCGTCATACCCCGCAGAATGGCCGGCGGACCTAAGACCAGGTGACTTTTAGAGGGCATGTGGTTGCAGGAATAACTCCGCAGCCGCCAGTTTATTGCCGCAGTATGCTGAAAAAATCTCTCTTCCCCTAAAAACCCCCAGAAACCCTCCGGAAACCCCCGAAAACCCCCGGAAACCCCCGGAAGCAGCCCGGAAGCTCCCCACCCCGGCAAGGCCTTTCGGTGGCAACCCGGCAGTTATCCCTGGAAGGCTTTGAGCTATCTGCGGGCTTGAAAGGGACAACCCTGTCTCGATGGGGCCAGAGGAAGGATTCAGGGCGAGCCGATAGCTTTCGCGATTCACATGAGGTTGATTGCCGGGCAATCGTTTCCCCGCTTGACGCTCTTCCTGCATTCTACGGATCAAGAAGAATGATCGGATCGTCCTCTCCGGGCGGCGGTTCGTCGGTCGGCTCGGTCGCCGCCGGCGTTGCCGTCGCCCCGTGCTTGATCAGCAGCTCGACCATGTCCTTGTGGTTCTGCTTTTGCGCCAGATCCAACGGATTTCTTAACTTGCCATCCTTCGCCTGCGTGTCCGCGCCGTGATCCAGGAGTACCTGCGCCATAGCCAGATTTCCCCGATGCACCGCGATGTGCAGGGCGGTGCCTTGTCCAATCGCATTTAAAGCGTTCACGTGAACCTTGCGTTCCAGCAGGCACTGCAGCACCTCCGGCCGGTTGTAGAGCACCGCCAGATGCAGGGCACGCATCCCCTTGGCGGCGATCCTTTCCGGATCCGCGCCTTTGTCCAGGAGCATTTTGACCATGGCGACTTGGCCATAGGCCACCGCCAGATGCAGCGGCGCACTGCCCACGAAATTGGGCTTTTCCAGGTTCGCCTTATGCGCCAGCAAAAACTCGCCCGCCGCGATCTGGCCGTGCGATGCCGCCAGGTGCAGCGGCCGATCGCCCAGCCCGTCCACCACGTCAACGTCCATGCCTCTTTCCAACAGCAGCGCCAGGATCTGTACCTGCCCCCGTTCCGCCGCCAGATGCAGCATGTGCCGGCCTTCCGTGCCCGGCAATTGCACGTCCGCCTTTAGGTCCAAAAGCGTCCGGGCCATTTCCACATTCCCCTCGACGATCGCCAGGGGCAGGCACGCTCCATTCTCCGACAACTTGCCGTTCACGTCCGCCCCGTAGCCGACCAGCAGCCGGACCATGGGCTTGTCGCCCCGATGCACCGCCCAGCCCAGTGGCGAGGTGCTTTTCACGCCCACCCCCCAATTCGCGTTGGCGCCATGCTCCAGCAGCATCATCGCCGTGTCGATTTTGCCCACCGACGCCGCCACCTCCAGGGGCGTAACCTGCCGGCTGTCCACCGCATCCACCTCGACTCCGTTGGCCAACAGCACCTTGACCACCTCGGGAGAATTCACGGCGGCCGCCCGGTGCAGCAGGGTGGCGCCTTCCGCGAGAACCTGTTTGGGATCCGCGCCGCGCTCGATGAGCAATTGCGCCATCTGCGGCAGGTTTTTATCGACCGTCGCTTCCAGCAGCGTGTGTCCCCGCCACGGCTGGCCGGCATCCGCCCCACGCTCCAGCAGCAAGGGCGCCATCTGCAGGCGGTTGTGGAGCACCGCCAGCCATAGCGGCGTTTCTCCGGTTTCCTGCACCTTGGCGTTCGGGTTAGCCCCCAATTCCAGCAGCAGACGCACCGACTCCAGTTGATCCCGGAAGATCGCCACGTGCAGCGGCGTGGCTCCTTGCGACGTCAGCGCGTCCACCTGGGCTCCCCGCCGCACCAGTTCGCGCATCGACGCGATCTTGCCCTCCCCCGCCGCCACATGCATCAGCCGCAAGCCGCGCCCGCAGATGGCATCCGGACTCAGGCCGGCATCCAGCATGATCTGGAGCATCTGCGGATGGTCATGGCTCACCGCCTGTATCGCCGGAGGAATGCCGTCCGAACGTTCTGCCAGCGGATTCGCCCCGTAGCGCATCAGGATCACCACCGTGTCCACTTTCTGCCCCGAAACGGCATAGTGCAGAGGCGTGACGTCCTCGGCCGCCCGGGCATTGACGTCGGCGCCCGCCGCCAGCAATTGCCGCAGGACGTGGTCATGCCCAAACGCCGCCGCCGCGTGGATGGGTTGGATCATCTGATGCTTAAAGTCGCAGGGAATCGAATGGTCCGCCCCCGCTTTGATCAGAATGTCCACCACCTCTCCCTGCCCCTGCTGCGCCGCCTGACAAAGCGCGGTCGCTCCGTTCAATCCGCGCCGGTTGATTTTCGCACCTCGGCTCAGCAGCAGCTTCACAACCTCGCTGTGCCCGTTCTGGGCCGCCACGTGCAAAGGTCCCGCCTGGTCGTTCATCGCCTCATCCACGCGGGCCCCGGCGTCCAGCAGGCACGCCGCCAGCTCCGTGAAGCCGCCCTGGCTGGCATAGAACAGAGCCGACGTATGCAGGTCGTCCCCCAGGTTCACATCCGCTCCCCCGGCCAGCAGCGCCTTGGCCGCCTCCAGCCGGCCGAAACTAGCCGCCTGCAGCAGCGCCGTCCTGCCTTCGTGCAGCCGCAGATTGACGTCCGCTCCGCCTGCCAGCAGGACGGGGATTACTTCCGCGTGCCCTTCCGTCGCCGCCCATCCCAGAGGCGTATCCTGGAATCGGCCCCCTTCCCGCCACGCCTTGGCGTTCGCGTCCGCCCCCGCCGTCAGCAAGAGCCGCGCCACGTCCACGTGATTGTGCCCCGCGGCATAGTGCAGCGGCCGGTAGCCGCGGATGTTGGCCGCCTCGATCGGTGCGCCGTGCTTGAGCAAAGCCTCCACCGCCCCGGCTTGGCCCTTCTCGGCCGCTTCGTGCAACGGCGTAAAACCGTCCCGGTCCTTGGCCTGGATGTTCGCGCCCCGTGCCAGCAGCGTGTTGATCTGATCCACCAGGCCCAGGCGGGCCGCCCAGTGCAAGGCGGTCAATCCGTCCTTATCCGTCAGCGCCACGTCCGCGGACTTGAACATCTCCGGCAATTGCGCCGGCGGCGCTTCGACATTTGGCCCCGGCTGCGGTTGTTTGGCCGGCGGCGCCTTCGGCGCTGGTTGGGGACGGGCGACAGGAACCGACATCGCCGTACCGCCTGCGCCGAGCAACATCGCCATGATCAAGACGCGTATCCACACCCGCCATCCGTCAGCATGCCCGGTCATGTTGTGTCCCCTAAGCCGGCCGGATTCCTGGAAATGAGTCCTCAAACGCCGGAACAATATATGCAACTAATACCACAACATGGTCCGTTGCCCAAACAGATTCCTATGATGCTCGACGACGAAACGCCCCCCATGTCCCCAGCCGCAGGGACGGGAGCCTGGACATGACCCCTCGGTAATCAAAAACCCCCGTCGGGCGGGGGTTTATTTCCTTTTCTGTATTTTGCGCGTCGAGCGGAATTGACCCAGTCCGGATTCGCCTTTTAATCATCCAGTCGGCCCGCCGGCAGATTCGACGGCAGCGGCGCCGGCCGATCGTGGGCCGTCTTGATCGTGTAAACCCGCTCGCTCTGCGATGAGTCCAACATGCCCGTGATGGCATCCAATACCGCCATCGCCTGTTCACCCGAGGCCCGATGCGGGCGTCCCGAACGGATCGCGTGCGCCAGGTCCGCGATGCCCGCGCCCCGGCTGTAGCCTGTCGGATGCGTAAAGGGCACGTCCTGCCAGTCCGCGCCCGACGACTGCTTGCGGATCTTCACCGCCCCGTCAAAGCCGTTGGGGTCGGGCACGATCAAGGCGCCTTCCGTGCCAAACACGGTGATCGGCGGGTGCGGCGTGATCGGATTCGCCCACGACACCACCAGTGTCGCCGTCAGCCCAGCTTCAAATTCCAGGAGTCCCGCCACGTGATCCTGAATCTCCACGTGAATAGTCTGGCCCAGGAACGGTGAGCCGGCCGTCTTAACCGTCCGCTCCGCCCGGCTCTTGGAGGCAAAGCCCACCACGCGCTGGATGGGGCCAAAAAGCTGGATCAGCGCCGTCAGGTAATACGGGCCCATGTCAAACAGCGGCCCGCCGCCTTTCTGGAAAAGGAAAAACGGATTGGGATGATAGCCCTCCGGCCCGCCGCCCTGGCAGAAAGCCGTCGCGCCCACCACCTGCCCGATCGAGCCGATCTCCACCATGCGCCGCGACGTCTGCAGCCCGGCCCCCAGAAACGTGTCCGGCGCGCAACCGACGCGCACGCCCTTCTTCTTGGCCGCGTCGATGATCTTCTTGCCTTCCTGGCGCGTCACGCCCAGCGGCTTTTCGCTGTACACGTGCTTGCCCGCCTTGATCGCCGCCAGCGATACCGGCGCGTGCGAACGCGGCGTGGTCAGGTTGACGATCAACTCAATGGACTTGTCCCCCAGCAGTTCGTCCATCGAACAAGCCCGCGCCGACGGGCCCGCTTCCAGCGCCCGCTGCTTGGCCAGATTCATGTCCAGATCCGCGCAGGCCACGATCTCGATCACCTCAAACTTGTTCATGCCCTGCACGTAGCGGCTGGAAATCATGCCGCAGCCGACGATTCCGACTTTCACGGTGTTCATAAATTATCCTTACGGACGAAAACGATAAATCAATCCAACAGGCCCGGCGCCAACGTCGTGGGCAATGCCGCCGCACGCTGATAGGGAGCTTTGATCACATACGCCTTGCCCTTGTCCGACGCGTCCAGGAATCCCTGCATCGCGTCCAGCACCGCGAACGCCTGCTCGCCCGAAGCTCGATGCGGGCGCTTGCCGACGATCGCGTGCGCCATGTCCGCCACGCCGAAGGATCGCCCGTAGCCCGTCGGGTGCGTGAAGGGCACGTCCTGCCATTCCTTGGTCCCCGCGTAGCGCACGCGCACCGCGCCGTCGAACCCATTGGGGTCCGGCACCGCCAGCGCGCCCTTGGTGCCGAACAGCGTGATCGGCGGGTGCGGGTTGCCATGTACCGCGAAGCTCATCGCCACGTTCACAATCGCCCCGCCGGCGAATTCAATCGTCCCCGCCACGTGATCGGGCGTCTCCACGTCGATCACCTTGCCGTTGAGCGGCTGGCTGGTGATGGTGCGCTGCGGGCGGGTGATGCGGGAGAAACCGCTGATCCGCTGCATCGGGCCGATGAGGTTCAGTAACGCCGTCAGGTAATACGGGCCCATGTCGAACATCGGGCCCCCTCCGAGCTTGTAGTAAAACTCCGGCGCCGGGTGCCAGCTTTCGTGCCCCGCGCAGAGCATAAAAGCCGTGCCCGCCACGATCTGCCCGATGGCGCCGTCGTCGATCAGCTTGCGGCAGGTCTGAATCCCCGCGCCCAGGAATGTGTCCGGAGCGCACCCCACGCGAACCTTCTTCCGCTTGGCAGCCGCCAGAATCTGTTTGCCTTCTTCCCGCGTTAACGCCAGCGGTTTTTCGCTATAGACGTGCTTGCCGGCCGCGATGGCCTGCAAAGCCACCTGGGTGTGGGCCTGGGGCACGGTCAGATTGACCACGATCTGGATCGACTTATCCGCCAGCAATTCTTCCACGCTGCAGGCTTTAGCTCCGCTGCCGCTCTTTTCCGCCAAGGCTTGGGCCCGGCTGAGGTCCAGGTCGGCACAGGCCGCCAACTCAAGGATCTCAAACTTGCGGTAGTTCTGGATGTAGTTCCCGCTGATGTTGCCGCAGCCGATAATGCCGATTTTCACTTTCTGCATAAACCGCAACTCCAGGTAAATGGGCTAATGGATTAGGCAAACAGGTTATCCCTGGACGCATGAGCCGTCCAACATGGCCCTCGCCAGCGTCAATCGCCGATCATCTCTTCTCCGATTTACTCCAATCCCAGGCACTCTCTGCAAATCCCCCCCTCCACTCCAAAAAACTCTTGTCATGACCCGCCTGCCCGGATACTGTCAATGTGGTTACGCCATTTTCGGAGTTCTTTCCGGACAGGGGCGGTTTGTGCTCTCTGGGTGTTGAATTCAGCGTGGCCAATGACGTGCTGGTGCGGATTCGATATCGCGATTCCCGTCCGCGCTCTAGCCTGAAGGGGTGAAAGACTATGTCCTTAGCGTCGCGCCCATCTCATAGCGGGGAATCGTTCCGCAGCTGTCCTTTGTCGTGGTCCGGGCCATGGCTTGGCCTGGAAGCGCTCGAGCCACGCCTGTTGCTCAGCGGGGTGACCCTTCTCACGCACGGGTACCAGCCCTTATCCAGCGATCGGCCGACGTGGCTCGACGCAATGGCCGCCGCCGTCGTGGCCCAGGCCGGGGTGGATACCGCGGTTTACGCTTTGCGGATTGAATTGAATTCCTCAAACGATCCTTTTGTGTCCTCGTTCCAGCTCCTCGCGGGTCTGTCGCCTACCAGTTCCGCCAGCTCCAACTCCGAAACCGTCATCATGCTCGATTGGGCGGACGCATCCGGCGTTTTCTTGTCCTACGTCAGCACCGCCGTAATCGCTGACCTGGTCGCGCCGTATCTGCTTGACGCTGTGCCCAGCGCCGGGCTCTCTTCCCCCTTAGCCGAGTCTCCCATCCAGCTCATCGGCCACAGCCGCGGAGGCTCGCTGGTATCCGAATTAGCCCTGAACCTGGCCAACCAGGGCGTGTGGGTAGACCAGATGACAACCCTCGATCCCCACCCCGTGTCATCCGATCCCGCGGTGAAGGTCTGGGACAACGTCTGGTTCGCGGATAACTACTATCGCACCGATGACTTTTTCACCCCCGGGCAAAGCGTCAACGGCGCCCACAACATCAATCTCACCAGCGTCTCCCCGGACGTGGATCACTCGGAAGTGCACACCTTCTATCACGGCACGATCGACCTCGCCGCCTCCTCCGCCGACGGCCTGACGATCGAAAACGCCTGGTATGGCTACGCCCACACCGGGCCCAGGAGTTCCGTGGGTTTTGCCTGGAGTCGCCTGGGCGCTGCCGCGCAACCCGCCGATGGACTCTGGCCGACCGGCTCTCGCCAGGCAGCCGCGGTGACGGCCGCCGGCCCCGACGTCTGGGACAACATCCGATTTTTAAGTGACGCTCCGGACGAATCGGTTTATCAAGGCCAAATCGTTCAACCACAGGCCGCCTTTGAGGATCAAAACCAGGATTCAACGCTCACCGTCGGCCTGGACCTGGACGCCAATCCGTACAACGGCGTGTTAGCCTCATATGACCAGAGCATCAGCAATCCAGCCCAGGCGGAAGGCACGTGGACCCCCACGCTCGACACCACGCTGCTAGATGGCGGCCAATACCATCTCTACGCCAAAATCAGCAACGGCGTCCACATCCGCTATTACTACACTTCCGGTCTGTTGACGGTAATCGAATTGATTCCGGGAGATTTTGACGGCGATGGAGCCGTGACGCTTTCGGACATCAACCCCTTCAAGCAGGCCCTGACCGATACCGCCGTCTGGCAAAGCCAGTATCCCGAAGTCGACCTGTCGAAAGTCGACCCCAACGGCGACGGCGTCGTCACCCTGTCCGACGTCAATCCTTTCAAAACACTTCTCGCCGGCGGCAGTTCCGTCGACGGGCAGGCGTTGCGCCTGGCCCCGCAAGTTGTGCCGTCGCCCCTCAACGAGCCGCTCGCGTCTTTCCCGGAAATAAACGATTCATCACCGACAACCCCCTTGCGGTCGTGGCTCGATGCGACAGGGGCCGAGCCATGTGCCTCGCCCTGGTGGTCCACGCCGGGCGATAAAAAATCCCTCTTCGCTCAGCGGCGCTCGATCTTCAGCTCCGTCCCCTCCGACGCCCAAGCCCCCGCGCCCGCCGAAGTCAGCCTGTGGGCGGAGTTGCCGCTGTTGACGACCGCGTGAGGAGTGGGGGAGCGGGTATGACCGGATCGAGAACGACAAGAAACAACCCCGCAGATCAAGGCGGGGCTGGTCTCTTCAATTCGTTGAGTCATTTCGTGATCAAACCTAGCGCTGATACCGCCGCGGATCGACGCCCGCCCGTGTGCCCTCCGCCGTCGGCGCCGCCGCCGCGGGGTGGATGTCCGGCTGTTCCGGATGGTGCCAGGTGTGGTTCTCGGAAAAGTGCGTCAACATGCGGATCGCTTCGGAAATGTCGTCCGTCACCCGGAAAAAGGCCATGTCTTCCGGACTGACGTTGGCAAATCGCTCCAGCATCGTCTGCCGCATCCACGCCAGCAACCCATCCCAGAAATCATGCCCGATGCAGATCACCGGGAAGGGCTTGACCTTCAGCGTCTGAATCAGCGTCAAGCTCTCGAAAAATTCGTCCATCGTGCCGAACCCGCCGGGGAAGATGATAAACCCGCTGGCGTATTTGACGAACATCACCTTGCGCACAAAGAAATAGCGGAACGTCAGCCCGTCCGTCTGATAAGGGTTGGGCTGCTGCTCCATCGGCAGCGAGATGTTTAAGCCGATCGACTTGCCCCCCGCTTCGTACGCCCCGCGGTTGGCCGCCTCCATGATGCCCGGGCCTCCGCCGGTGATCACCGCAAAATCGTTCTTGGCCAGTTGCCGGCCGCACTCCACCGCCAGGTTGTAGTATTCCGACCCTTCCGGCGTGCGGGCCGAGCCGAACACCGTCACCGCCGGACCTACGGCGCTCATCAACTCAAATCCGTCCACAAACTCCGCGAGGATGCGGAACAGACGCCAGGTTTCTTTGCTTAGGGCGTCTTCGCGATCCAGAGGCATGGGTAAACTCCCTGTCCCGTTGGGGCGATGGTTCACTTTTTCCTTGCCGAGCATGGACGGAATAATAAGCGGTGGCATTCTTCCCTTATCGGCTCACTCGCCACCACAACCCAATCCCTGCCGCCCGTCGAATCCAAGCCGGCGGACCTTCAACTATAGACCAACCGCTCGCCAAATCACTTGGACTGATAATAACCGCCCCTGGACGCTCACGCGGGACCACGGGGAATCACCCTTAAGCTAATGTCGCCGGGAATGAAAAAGCCCACCTAACAAATGGTGGGCCTCAAAAAATTTTCTGGGTATGCGTTTCAGCTGCCCGCCAGATCAAGCCGCCTTGGCTTGCTGTTGCAGGGCCGCCGCAGCCTTCTGGGCCAGTTGGTCAAAGGCCGCCGGATCCGCAATCGCCACTTCGCTGAGCATCTTGCGATTGAGATTGATGTTGGCCGCCTTCAACCCCGCCATCAGACGCGAATAGTTGGTGCCGCGCATCCGCGCCGCCGCGGTGATGCGGGTGATCCACAGCCGGCGGTAGTCGCGCTTGACCAGCTTGCGGTGCTCGGTGGCGAAAACGCCCGCCCGCACCACGGCGTTCTTGATCTTGCGCCAGCAGCGGCTGCGCGTGCCGCGATTACCCTTGGCTAGTTTAAACCACCGATTCTTGGCTTGACGACGGGCTGCGCCCTTGCGTGCACGAGGCATGGCTGACTCTCCTTGGCGATGGCGGGGGTGATCGAACCTCGATCACGCTTATTTCCCGGCTCGCACCCCCCCGGAAGTTAACCCCGGAAGTTAACCCCGAAAATCGACCCCGGATATTAACCCCGGAAGCTGACCCAGGGAGTCAAAACTCCGGGGATCGTTTTTCCTTCAGCCGGCGGACGTCACGCCGTCCCCAGCCAAAACCCAGCGGTCCGCTTAGCGGTCGCCGGGGGTCAGACGGCGATTGAGCATCAGTTCCAAACGCTTGATGTCGGCCGACTTGGCGGTGGCTTTGCCACGCAACCGGCGGATCCGCTTGCCGGTCAGGCTGCTGTTCAAGTGGCTGGTGCCAGCCCGTTTGAACTTCACCTTGCCGCGCGCGGTGATGGTAATTCTTTTAAGCAGGCTCTTATGGGGCTTGAGCTTAGGCATCGCGAGCGTTCCTTGGCTGTAAGAGCCTGGCGGCAGGCCCTTGACTCGAGCCAAGCATTGTAACAGCCTTCGGGAAACCGGCAAATGCCCATTTTGGCTGCCTTGCCGCCCGGCACGAAGGGGGGTAATCTTGGCAAATTAATCAATTGGGGAAGGCTACATGAAACTGATCTGCGATCGCGGGAGTCTGGTCGAAGCCCTCAACCTCGTCGGCAGCGCCATTGCCTCGCGCACGCCCAAACCTGTGCTGACCTGCGTTAAACTCCAGGCCCAGGCGGACACCGGCTCCTTGACGCTCTCAGCCACCGATCTGGAAGTGGCCATCCGCATGACCACTCCTCGCGTAGAAGTCTCCGAGGCCGGCGAAGCCCTCGTGCCCGCCGACAAGTTCAGCCAGATTGTCCGCGAATCCGTCGACGCCACCCTGACCCTGGAAAAAGAGCAGGAAGCCCTGCACATCCGCGGGCAGGACTCGCACTTTAAGGTTTTTGGCTTCTCCGCCGAGGACTTCCCCCCGATCCCCGCCTTTGAAGGCGAAGCGGATTTCCAGATCGGCGCCGGGGAACTCAGCCGGCTGATCCACCAGACCATTTACGCCACCGCCCGCGAAAACAGCCGCTACGCCATCAACGGCGTGCTGGTGGAACGCGAAGGCAACAAGCTGGCCGTGGTGGCCACCGACGGGCACCGGCTCGCCCTCGCCCGCGGCGAGTGTCAGGCTAAGCAGAAGGACAATCGCTCCGCCATCGTGCCCACCAAAGCGCTGAACATGCTCCTGCGCCTCCTGGACGATCCGGAGGAAGAGATCAAGGTGAAAATCGCCGGCAATCAGGTGATGTTCGCCACCGCCGCCGCCATGCTGGCGTCGAACCTGGTGGAAGGTAACTTCCCGCCCTACAAGGACGTCATCCCCCGCGACGGCGACAAAAAAGCCACCCTGAACACCGAAGCCCTGGCCAGCGGCGTGCGCCGGGCAGCCCTGCTGACCAACGAAGAATCCAAAGGCGTGCGCATGGCCTTTAAGCCCGACGGCTTAACCCTCTCCAGCCGGGCTCCGGAAATGGGCGAAGCGGAAATCCGCGTCGATTGCCCCAACTACGACGGCGAACCCTTAGAGATCGGCTTCAACCCCCACTACGTGCTGGACGCCCTGAAAGTCGTCGGGGCCGAACAAGTGCAGATCGACATGCGGGCAGCCAACAAGCCCGGCGTGATCCGCAGCGGCCCCAACTTCCTCTACGTCGTCATGCCCGTTAACCTGCAATAGCTCCCCGCCCACTCCCGGATACCCCCGGATACCCCCCCGGAACCCCCGGAACCCCCGGAACCCCTCGGAAACCCCCGGAATTTCCCAGGACCCCCCGGGATTCTCCCCTCCGGAACCCACCGGCAGCTTTTCCCCGTCCTCATCATCCCGCCGCAGTCTCCCCAGCCCCGCGAATCGCCGGCCTATACGCACGGTGGAAATTCCGCACGCGCGGCGAGAAAAGCCCGGCTGCTCCGCCAGCCGGGTCCACAGCGGGAGCGGGGGGCTCTAACCTGCGGGTTTACCGCAATCCGTAGCAGTAATTTCTCGTCTCTTAAATTGACCCCACCGTACCCCCCCTGGCTTGTCCCACCCGGCCCACATCAATCGCTGCCTTGCCCAATCGCATCCCCACCATGCGCGTAACAAACACAGCTACGGTCCTCGGCCAGGACTCTGCCGCTCTGCCGTCAGACCATGCCCAGGACATTCAGCCGCCCGCCGGGGGGGAAGTGTGATCGCAGTTGTTCAAGTGCTGAATGATTTCCACCAGGCAGGAAAGCAGCGTCGCGCGATTGGCCTGCCGGAGATATTGGCGGATGTGCCCAGGCAGATTCACCGGCTGGTAATCCGCCAGATCCGCGTGCGAGAGGGATAGGAAAAGCAGCGTGCGAAGGGTGTCCGGACTAAGTTGCATGTCGAAGTTCCCGGAAGGGCTGGGCTTCTTACGCGCGTACACACAAGACTTCATTATGATATCACAATAAAATCATGGTGTCAAATAGTAGTCCTAGTGGTAGACTTCGGCCACAGACATGGCGCTCTGTAGGAGTTAACGCATCGTGGCTAAGAAGACCGTGAATCTGTCTGTTTCCGAGGAGATTCTTCACCGCTTTAACCATATCTGCGGACGTTATGGGCACGGCAAACAGAAGGGGATGGTGCTCTCCGCCGCGATATTGATGTTTCTTGAGGCCGACAGTGCCCTCCAGGCTGAATTCGTCAAGCGCATCGCGGTGGCGAGCGTCGACTCGCACCGGCAGACCAACGAAAAGGGCGTCGCCGGCACCGGCTTGGGTGCCGCCGAAAGCAGGGCGGATGCCAAGTCTGGCCCGTTAGGCGCCGGTTACGTCCCCCAGAAAAAAGCCGCCAAAAAAGCCCGGTCCGCCGTCAAAACCATCACTCATCTGCCTCATCGCTAGTCCGCCACATCGCTGGCCGGTGGGGCCCACGACGGGGGACTGATACCTCTGCCATTTTCTTGGCCGGCGATTGTCCAAACCACCATGGCCAACCGTCCGCTTGCGGTTCTCTTGGGCCTCGCTTGGGACCACCGCGCCCCAACGGCCGGCGGCGCTGTCGTGGTAAGCCACGCTTAGCCGCGCACACGCACCATCTATTTTCTGGTCTTGGCTAGATCATCCCGACGACCCCGCAGGTTGTTTGGTTGCGGGGCTGTAAAAGCGCAATCTCCAGGTGGGGCTGTCACATAACGCTCGATGCTCCGCCGTGTCATCCAGGCGGCCCGAAGTCGTGACTACGTTCTCTGCCGGCCGACCCAAGCCCCCGTTCCGGAAGGGCTGGCATGGGGTAGCAGTGGGCTGACGATTCACGAGGTCAGGGGTCGGCCGACAGAGGTTTAAGAGGACAACCCGGGAATCCCCAGGCTTAGGCGTTGCATTCTTAGGTGCGGAGTTACGCCCTGATGCTCCGGCGAAATCTCTCCCCGCAGCCTTGGCAGGGGAGTCGGTTTTTATTGAGCCACTTCCGGCGGTGGGGGCTTTACATCCGCCGGCGTGGGCTCCACTTCCGGGGGCAGGGGTGATTTCGGGGGGGCGGAGTTGTTGCATCAGGTCCATGACGAACTGGGTCATCGCCAGTCCGAACAGATCGCAATAGTCTTCCTTATCCGCGATGTTCGCCCCGAAGTGGAACAGCCAGGCCTCCATGTACTCATGGCAGGTGATCTGGATCTGCTGGGATTCGCTGGCCTGGTCCGAGATCAGAATCAGGTGCTGGTCATTATCGCACAGACCCAGGCAGGCCTGTCCTTCGTGCTGGATATGTCCGTGGACGAATTGGATTCGATAAACAAACGGGCCTACGCGTAAATTCATGGCAAGCTCCGCAATGTATGCTTGCCCGAACATACCCGATAAAAAACCAAACATGCACCCCCGCAGTGCCAACAGTATGGCACTGGCGTAAATAAAGCATGAATTACTTTTCCGTCTGGGCTTGTGGGGTGATGCCTGGGGCTTTACAGGTTCATGACGTTCTGGGTAGCCACACGCGCATCGGCCCCAGTTGGCGATTGGCCCAAAGGTGGTAGGGTACCGCCACCAGTTCCACCGCTTTGCCCTGGGGCCCATGTTTGCCCCGCACTTGGCGATACAGTCGGCCCGACCAGTTTCCCAAGTCTTCCGCCACGCCGCGGGCGCGGATGGTCACCACCCCGCCGAGCAATCCGCCCTCCCATTTTTCCGTCAGCGGTTGATCCACGTCGATGGCCGCGGTGCGGACGTCGATATTCGTCGCGCCGGACGAATTCTGATCGCATTGCTCAAAGCAGTAGACCAGCGGCCCGCGCTGCACCGCCACACACCCGCGCGTCGCTTCCACCCGCGGGTCGCTTTCGACCAGCATCGGCCGCATCGGCAGGTCCAGTTCCACTTCGTCCCCGCCCTTCCACACCCTCTTGATTCTGCGATGTCCGCCGTCGGAAAGCGCGCCGCCGTCACCAGGCACGTCGTTGCCGTTGACGCGCAGTTTCGCCCCCTCACACCAGTCAGGAATACGCAGGGATAGCTCGATCGGCCCGCCGGTTGCTTCCTTCACGCCCAGACGCACGCTGCCGTCCCACGGATAGCGGGTCTGCATCGCCAGCTTCATTTCTCCCCACGGCCCGCGCACATCCAGCTCCGCGGGGTTGTACAGGTGAATCTGCACGCCCTGGTCGTTGGTGGTGGCCATGTAGTGTTCGATCGTCGCCAGCATCCGCATCACGTTCGGCGGGCAGCAGGCGCAACCGAACCACGGCGACCGCTGGTCGTGCCCTTCGCTGGCCAAGCGGTTGGAGTAGAACCAACTTTTGCCATCCAGCCCCACGCCGCTTAAGAATCCGTTGTAGAGGGCCCGCTCCATGACGTCGGCATAGTTCGCCTGGCCCGAAGCCAGCAGCATGCGCCAGCCGAGCATGACCGCGGCGATGGTGGCGCAAGTTTCACAATAAGCGTTGTGATTCGGCAGTTCATACGCGTCGCCGAATGATTCCGCACGATGATGCACTCCGCTTCCGCCGGTTATGTACATCTTGCGGTCCGCAAAATCCTTCCATAGCCGCTCGGACGCCGCCCAAAGCGCTTGGTCGCCCTTTTCCATGTACAGATCCACCGCCCCGCAAAGCAAATACAGCTGCCGCACCGCGTGGCCTTCGACCTCGTCGCAGTCCCGCACCGCCAGGCGATCCTGCAGATATCTGCCCTCCTGGCCCGGGGGACGCAGAAAGCCCTTGCCCCGCCGATCCACCATCACCTGGGCTAACTCCAGATAGCGATTTTCCCCGGTCTGGCGATACAGCTCGACCAAAGCCATCTCGATTTCCGGATGCCCGCACGCCCCTTCGCGTTTGCCGGGGCCGAAGACCTGGTCAATCAGGTCCGCGAGCTTGCATGCAACCTTCAGCACATTCCCAGGGCCGGTGGTCCGTGCCTCCGCCACCGCCGCCTGCATCAGATGACCGGCACAATAAAGCTCATGATCAGCCCGCAGATTGCTCCAACGCTCTTCGACGGTTTTAAGCACCTGGTAATACGAGTTTAAGTAGCCGTTGGGTTCCTGGGCGGCCGCCAGCAGTTCCCCCGTACCGTGCAACATCCGGTCTAAGTCAGCCGAATCTTCCCTGCCCGTTTCCCACGCCACCGCTTCCAACCACTTGTACAAGTCCGAATCGATAAACACTTTTCCGCGATATTTGCCCTCGATCTGCCGGGCTGCCAACTTTAAGTCATGAAAATTCCCCGCTTCCTCCAATTGGGCATACCCCGTGCCCAAACTCACCTCGCGATTCATCTGCTGATAGCGTCTCCAAAGCCCGTCGCCGAGCTTGGCTGCGCTCAGGGGCAAGGTGCGCAATTGCGCGTGAGCGCTCTTACTTGTATCCACCGGACCAGCGGCGAGTCTTTGTGATGCACTCATGTCCCTGCCTCATCTGTTATGGTCTTAAGGTCTTGTGCGGGCTTCATCTAGCGGTGAGCGCTAACGGCCCATAGCGATCATGTTCTTTTGCAGCCAGGCGATCAAAGGCCCGTTGGCGGGCAGAAACTTGTATTGACTAAGTTCATCAGCTCCGACCCAGCGATGCTCATCCACTTCCAGGTTCGCAGTTTCGCCGCTTCGCCAACGGCAGACAAACGGGAATAGTCGCACCTTGCCGTGCGCGTATTCGTGTTCGATCTTATCAAGAGCTTGTTCCACCTCGACCGTAATGCCCAGCTCCTCGCGAACCTCGCGGATGGCAGCTTGGGAGGCTTTTTCCCCGATTTCCACTTTTCCACCGGGGAACTCCCAGTACCCGCCCATTAAATCCCCTTTTTGCCGGCAGGCAATCAAAACTTCCTGTCCATACGCCCCAGGATGGAGTACAAGAGCAATGCCTACCTCAACATAGCGATTAGTTTCTTGTTCCATGCCAGCATCATCCCCTTGATTTCAAAACCGCCGAACTGCCAAATCGGCACCAGAACGGAGTGTTTTCACAACTGGAGATTAGGTATTCACTTAAATCGAAAACCGAGCATTTCTAATGAAAAACAAAGTTTCATAAATATATACAAAATAAAATCTTAGATAATTTTCTTCCCGGTAAAAAGACTTCATTGACATAGGCGGAAATTCTCCGCTACCATACCCGCGCTTCGTCCGACCCGGACAATTTAAGTTTGAGCCGTGGCGCGCCTCCGCCCGCAGGATCGGAGCCCTGTGTGCGGAGGTTTTTTTGCGCTCATGCGGTTGTCCTCTGCCGGTCGCAATTCGTTCCACTGCCGACACTACACATCCGCGCGGTGGAGAGCGGTGGAGATTAGACACTTAGGAACGAACAACCAAGTCAGCCCGGTATACTGACCAAGCGATGAGTGAGAAACACTCCACCCCAGCTTTCCCCCCAACCACCGGCCCGGACAACTGCTTGCTGCAGGTGAAGGACCTGAAGACCTACTTTCCCGTCAAGCGCGGGTTCATGCAGCGGACGGTTGGGCACGTGCGCGCGGTGGATGGCGTGAGTTTTTCCGTAGCGCCGGGCGAGACGCTGGGATTGGTCGGCGAGTCAGGTTGCGGCAAGTCCACGGTGGGACGCACGATACTGCGCCTGGTGCGCGCCACCGCCGGCGAAGTTTACTACGAAGGCCAGGAGGTTTTCGCCCTGCGCCGCCGGGCGATGAAGAAACTTCGACGGAAGATGCAGATCATCTTCCAGGATCCCGTGGGCTCCTTAAATCCCCGGCAAACCGTGGGGCGAATCATCAGCGAGCCGATCGCGGTGCATGGGCTGGCCAAGGGCTCCCAATTGCGCGAGCGCGTCGCGGAGTTGTTGGAACGCGTGGGCTTGTCCGCCGAACACGCGGACCGCTATCCGCACGAATTCTCCGGCGGGCAACGGCAGCGCATCGGCATCGCGCGGGCGCTGGCGCTCGAGCCGCGGTTTATCGTGTGCGATGAACCGGTCAGCGCCCTGGACGTTTCGATTCAAAGCCAGATTCTTAATTTGATGGGGGACTTAAAACGCGACCTGGGTTTGTCGTATCTGTTTATCGCCCACAACCTTGCGGTGGTCGAGCACTTTTGCGATCGCATCGCGGTGATGTATCTGGGCAAGATCGTCGCCTTGGCGCCCCGGCGTCAGCTTTACGAAAAGCCCCGCCATCCCTATACCCAGGCGTTGCTCAGTGCCGCTCCGCAGCCCCAGCCCCAGAGGGCCAAAGGGCGAATCATTCTGCCCGGTGAGGTGCCTTCGCCCGTCAATCCCCCGCGTGGGTGTGCCTTTCACCCGCGCTGTCACCTGACCCGCCAATTGGCAGCCCAGGCTGGCCCCGGCGAGACGGTGGAAGTGACGGTAGGGGGTCAAAAAACCGAGATTATGACCCGTTGCGTGGCAGAATCCCCCCCTTTGCAGCCGGTCAACGGGGACAGCCAGCACCTGACCGCCTGCTTCTATCATCAGCAAATGAGTTGAAGCCGAACGGAGAATGGGGTAACATTCGGGGCTCGGTTGGCGGCAAATAGTATCCTTTCGATCCAGAAATTGACGGAGAGCTGTCGTGGTGAAGCTGCGTCTTAAGCGGTTTGGGCGTCGAAATCGACCTTTCTATCGCCTTTGCGTGATGGACATGCGGTCTGCCCGGGACAGCAGTGCGATCGAAGAATTGGGTTTTTATGACCCGATCGAAAAGGACCAGGCCAAGGCCCTGCGTATTAACGCTGAGCGGGCCCAGTATTGGATCAAGGTCGGCGCCCAGCCTTCGGACACTGTCCGCAGCCTGTTGCGCAAGGCCGGCGTGCTTCCGCCCGCTACCGCCCCCGCTGCCAAGGCGTAAGGGCAGGAATTGGGAGTTGGAAGTCTGGGTAGCCCCACATGGAAATGTGGGGCTGGATTTCGGGGACATAACGAACAAGATTTAAGCCCACCCGATTCTTGGGTGGGTTTTCGATCAAGGGTGTGGTTAGATCATCTGCAAGCAGGGGGAAGCGGGGAAATTACCCGTGCGTATTGACGTCCTGACCTTGTTCCCGGAAATGTTCGCAAGCGTTCTGGGAACAAGCATCCTGCACTGCGCCTCCAAGGAGACAGGCCAGGGCCGCAAGGCTCGCGCTGTAGCGAGGGAACGCGAGGGTAAGCCATCGCAAGGGCCGGCCGCGGAGTCGAACGCGGAGGGATCGTCGGGGGGACTGCGGGGAGAGGGAGAAGCACACAGCACGCTACGCGATGCTGTGTGGCACCCAGGTGGGGCACTTCCGGGGGCGGGGGGGGTGGTGAGTTATCACTTAACGAATATTCGGGATTACACCGCGGACAAGCACGGCAAGGTGGATAAAGCGTCCTTTGGCGGCGGGCCGGGGATGGTGATCCAGTGCCAGCCCGTGTGGGACGCGGTCATCGCAGTGGAAGCAGCCGACACCCGCAAGGCCCGGCGGATTCTGATGACCCCCCAAGGCCGGCGTCTGGATCAAAAACTAGTCGAAGAGCTATCCCGCGAAGATCGGCTATTGATCATTGCCGGCCACTACGAGGGTTTTGACCAGCGGGTCATCGACGCCCTCCAGCCTATGACCGAGGTCAGCATCGGCGATTATGTGTTAAGCGGGGGTGAGTTGGCCGCCATGGTGCTGATCGACGCGGTAGTTCGCCTGATTCCCGGTGTACTAGGCGACGACGCCTCGGTAGCCGACGAAAGCTTTGCCTCTAGCCACCAGGGCCTGCTGGATTACCCCCATTACACCCGCCCAAGGGTCTGGATGGGTAAAGAAGTGCCCGATGTGCTCCTTTCCGGTGACCACGCCGCCATCGAGGCTTGGCGGCAGGAGCAAGCCCGGCAGATCACCCAGGACCGCCGGCCCGACCTATTAGGCGACCAGGGGAAACAAGGGCAAACGCAGCCATGAGCGGGGTATAAGCCCAGCCCCGCATGGAAGAACGCTATGCATCAATCGAAGACGTCCAAGCATTTAGCCGCAGATAAACGCAGATGAACACTGGACATGGAGTTCTTGGATCCCATCTGCGTTTATCTGCGTTCATTGTATGTTGACAACACCCCCTTGTATGTTGACAACACCCCCTGCCAAGCGTTCTGCTGTACCGCGTCGTGCCCGCAGGACGACGAGCGCAGCGAGGAGTCATGC
>JADZCD010000020.1 GCA_020851735.1 Phycisphaeraceae bacterium | reverse complement strand
CGGGGGCTGAAGGATGGGGGCATTTACTTCCGGGGGTGCTTCCGGGGGCACTTCCGGGGGCGGGGGGGGGTTAATCTTCGGGGCGTTCGCCGGCGGGGGCCATTTTGACGATGCGGGGGTCGAAGCGGGCGACGACTTGCACCAGGTCCTGCTGCTGGGCCATGACGGTGTGGATGTCTTTATAGACAAAGGGCACTTCGTCCAGGCCGGCGGACAGGAGCGTGACGTGGTGATGGCGAAGGTAGTCCTGGACGGGCGGCCAGCGGTAGGTGTTTTTGGCCTGGGTGCGGGACATGGCGCGGCCGGCGCCGTGGGCGGCTGAGTGCAGGGAGGCGGGGTTGCCCTTGCCGCGCACGACAAAGCCGGGGCTGGCCATGGACCCGGGGATGACGCCCAAGACGCCCAGCTGGGCGGGGGTGGCGCCTTTGCGGTGGACGATGACCTCCTGGCCTTCGAAGTCTTGTTTCCAGGCGAAATTGTGGTGGTTTTCGATATCCAGCAGAACGTCCAGGCCCAGGTATTGGGCGATGTGCTTATGAATCAGGGCGTGATTGGCGGCGGCGTAACGGCCCATCAGCTGCATGGCGGCCCAATACTCATTTCCTTCCTGGGAGCTTAGGCTCAGCCAGGCGAGGTGGCGGAGGTCTTTGGGCAGTTGCGGGCAGAGGGCCATGGCCAGGCGGGAATAATGCTGGCAGATCAAGGCTCCGCAGCCGCGCGATCCGCTGTGGGATAAGAGGGCCAGATAGGTGCCCGCGGGCAGGCCCAGGTCGGGCTGATCCAACGTGAACCGGCCGAACTCTACGAAGTGATTGCCCGAACCGCTGGTGCCCAGCTGGGCCCAGGCTTTGTCGCGCAGGTTGGCGGTGACGGGGCTGACGGACCAATCTTCTTCCAGGACGGGGTGATCGCGGCGTTGGCGTTTGAACTCGGAGCCGATGCCGAAGCGTGTCTGGGTTTCGATGGCCTGGATCAGGCGGTCGGGTTGTTCGTCGATGGCGGAGGGGGGCAGGTCCAGGACGGACAGTTTCATGCGGCAGGCGATGTCGACGCCGACGGCGTAGGGGATGACGGCGTTGTCGGCAGCCAGCACGCCGCCGATGGGCAGGCCGTAGCCTAAGTGGGCGTCGGGCATGAGGGCGCCGGCGACGGTGACGGGCAGGCGGCAGGCATTTTCCATCTGCTGGACGGACTGGTCGTCCAAGTCGATTCCCCAGCGTTGCCAGGGCGCGGGGGCGGGGCGCGGGACGAAGTGAAGGGGCCCGCCGGGGCAGGGACCGTGGGGGTCAGGGAAGGGGGATCGGGTCGGGGCCGGGGCGGCGGTCGAGAGGAATTCGCACAGGCGGCGGGCCAATTCGCCCAAGGAGGTATGGGCGAGGAACGGCTGGGGATTTTGCGCTAAATCGGCCAGGAGCAGGCGGATCTGATCGTTGGCCAGGCCGTTCTGGCGGGCCTGCCAGACGGCGCGTTTGGCCAGGTTGACCAGGCGGCGGGGGATGCCGAGCTTTTCGATCTGCTTGGCTTTCATGGCGGGGTCTTACCTTAACCCGGCCGGCGGTGATTCCCAAGCGGGTTTTTCCTCTGGACGAACCGGTTTCTCTATTTTACAATCATTTCTGTCATGACAGAAAGCAAGGAAAAGCCGATTCGTCTTACGCCGGTGATGGAGAAGTTCATCGTGCACTGGGGCGAGATGGGGGCGCGCTGGGGGATCAACCGCACGGTGGCGCAGATCCACGCGTTGCTGTACATCTGGCCGGAGCCTTTGAACGCCGAGCAGATCGCCGAGGTGCTGTCGGTGGCGCGGTCCAACGTGAGCACGAGTCTGCGGCAGCTGCAGGACTGGGGCGTGGCCCGGACGGTGCACGTGCTGGGGGATCGGCGGGACCATTTTGAGACCATGTCCGACGTCTGGCAGATGTTCCAGGTGATTTTAGACGAGCGTAAGAAGCGGGAGGTGGACCCGACGCTGGCGGTGCTGCGGCAATGCGTGGCCGAGGCGGGCGGGGGCACGACGTTGGACAAGCACGCCCGCGATCGGCTCGAGGAATTGCTGGGCTTTTTCCAGACCATGAGCAGCTGGTATCAGCAGATCCGCGATCTGCCCACCGGGGCGATGATTCGCTTTGTGAAGCTGGGCCGCAAGGTGTGGAAGCTACTGGGGGTGGCGTCGTGACGACCTGGACGCGCACAGTTCGTAATGCCGATTTGCCGGGCAAGCGCACGGATCAGCCGGTGGAGGCGGCGGCTGCGCCGGCGCCGCGCAGCGGCGACGTCACGGCGGAGGAGACGGCGTGGCTGACGCTGCGGAGCGATCTGGCGCTGCGGTGGATTGGAAGGGTGGAGTTGGGGGGGATTGGCGGGGGGCTGCGAAACCATGCAGACTCCACCCTCACCCTGCCCTCTCCCTCAGAGAGGGAGAGGGAGGTGCTTGCGCTTGCGGGGGCACTTCCGGGGGCGGGTGGGTACCCCCCGGCTGAGCCGGGGGCTGAAGGATGGGGGCGTTCACTTCCGGGGGTGCTTGCGGGGGCGGGGGCACTTCCGGGGGGGTTTGAGTTGGATTTGTGGGATGGGGCGGCGTGGGTGTATCTGGAAGTTGAGCGCTGGCGGCAGGCGAAGGTGCGGGTGGGTCAGTCTTGGCGGGAGTGGGGGATGGGTGAGGCAGGGGCGTGCTGGGCGGCGAGTTTGCGGGTGTGTGTGCGCGAGGGGGAACCGAGCCAGGTGAGCCAACAGCGCGGGTGGCATGAGCTGGCGGGCTGGGATTCGCTGGGTGGGAGGTTATGGTCCGCGGCCCGGGCCTTTGGTCTAAGCAGGGAGGGGGCGGAGTTTGAGGTAACCGCAGGCGGCGGGCGGAAGGATTGGCTGGTGCAACTTCGCCGGCCCGGAGAGGCGAAGAGCTTTCTTAGCTTGCGGTTGCAGGGGGACGACGCTGAGCCGGTGGACAAGACGGGCAGGCAGGCGGCTGAGTTTGTGACCGGTCGCCGGCGGGTGTTGGCCGAGGCGGAGGGCGTGCCACGCGATTTTGCCTGGACTTGGCGGGGACGGCATGGAGCGTTGGTCAGGGGCGAGGCGACGGTGGAAGGCATCGCGGGATTCGCGGGCGGGTCAGGCATAGGGCTGATCCAGGTGGATGGCGGGGAGGTATTGGTCGGGCGGCCTGGTTGTTTGACGGGTCATGCCTGGCGGCGGTTAAACGCAAAAAGCTTGGGATAAGGTCTGGGCGATGTCCCTGATCGTGGACTGCTACAACCTGTTACATCACGACATGCCGCCGGAGCTGGCGGGCCTGGAGGAAGAGGGGCTGTGCCAGCTGTTGGCTAAGAGTCGCTGGCGGGGGCAGAGGATGGCGGTGGTCTGCGACGGGGTGGCCAAGCCGGGGGGATTGACGCAGTCGCCGGTGCTGGAGGTGGAGCTGGTTTATTCCGGGCGCAAGCGTTCGGCCGACGACGTGATTGTGGAAGAGATCGCGCGGGACAGCGCGCCGCGACGGCTGTGGGTGGTCAGCGACGACCGGCAGATCCAGAAGGCGGCCCGGCGGCGGCGGGCGAAGGTGCTTTCGTGTGGCGAGATGGTTAAGGAGCTGTTAGAGGCCAAGTCGGGCGGGGGGAAAGGGGCCAAGGGTTCGGGCAAGTCGCAGCGGAGGTTGGACGATAGTGAAGTGGCCCGCTGGGTGGAGCGGTTTGGGTTTGGGGAAGAAGAGGACGGCGGGAAGAAGGAGGAGGGGGATGAGTGGGGTGTCACCTAGCCCATTTGGGGGTGATGCTTCCGGGGGCGGGGGAGTACGCCCGGCTGAGCCGGGAGGTGAAGTACGTTATGCATCGTAACGATAGCTTCAGATCAGGATTTTAAATGGCCGCAGATGAACGCAGATAAACGCAGTCTTGAGGCAAAAACTCGGATTCATAGCGTTCATCTGTGTATATCTGCGGCCAAATATTTGGATGTCATTGGTGGATGCATCATGTTCTGATGGATGGGGATGTTCACTTCCGGGGGCGATTCCGGGGGCGGGGGGACTTGACTAGGGGCGGGTCAGGGCGTCCAATTGGCGGACAAGAGTCGGAGTCGACGGGGTGGGGTAAGGTCTAACTAAAGATTTCAATAGAAAGCCAACACGTGGTTAAACCGCACTATCGCAGGGTGTTACTGAAAATCAGCGGCGAAGCGTTTTGTCAGCCGGGCGGGTTCGGCATTGACAGCGGGGAGTTGGAGTTGATGGCCAGGGAGATCGCGGCGGCGGCGAAGCTAGGCACGCAGCTGGCGGTGGTGGTGGGCGGGGGGAATATTGTGCGCGGGGCGGCGTTGGCGCAGAAGGGCCAGATCAGCCAGGCTACGGCGGACTATATGGGCATGTTGGGCACAGCCATCAACGGCATGGCGCTGCGGGAGATGCTGGAGAATCTCGGTCAGCCGGCCAGGGTGCTCAGCGCGCTGCAGCTGACGTCGGTGGCGGAGACGTTTATCCGCGGGCGGGCGATCAGCCATCTGGACAAAGGGCGGGTGGTGATTTTCGTGGCCGGGACGGGGAATCCGTTTTTCACCACCGACTCGGCGGCGGCGCTGCGGGCGGCGGAGATCAACGCGGACGTGCTGTTAAAGGCCACCAAGGTGGACGGCATTTACGACGACGACCCGATGAAGAACCCCAAGGCCAAGCGCTTTGAGAAGCTGACCTTTAAGGAAGTGATCGATCGGCGGCTGAAGGTGATGGACTTAACGGCTTTTAGCATGTGCATGGACCGGAACATTCCGGTGGTGGTGTTTAACATGAAGAAGCCTAAGCACATTGTGGAGGTGGTCAGCGGCAAGGCCCGGGGCACGCGGGTGACGGTGGATTGAGTATGATTTTGAATGACGAATGACGAATGACGAATGACGAATGACGAATGACGAATGACGAATGCGTTTATTACGCGTTGAGCAAGTCAATTGTAAGGTAGAGGGTTTTGCGGGAAATCGGCCATTGCGAATCGAAAATTCTAAGGAGCTTCCCCATGGATCTGGATGAAATTCAATTGTCGGCTGAGGAAGCGATGGACAAGGCGGTGGAGTATCTAAAGCACGAGATGCGCGGGGTGCGTACGGGGCGGGCGTCCACAGCCCTGGTGGAGTTTGTCAAGGTGGACTACTACGGTTCGCCGACGGACCTGCGCTCGCTGGCGCTGATCAGCGTGCCGGAAGCCACGCAGATTTTAATTAAGCCCTTCGACCCCAGCAGCATGGCGATGATCGTCAAGGCGATCCAGACCTCGGGGCTGGGGCTCAACCCGATGACCGAGGGCAAGCAGATTCGGCTGAACCTTCCGGCGTTGTCCGGCGAGCGGCGGCTGCAGTTGTCCGGGTCGATCCGGCAGATGGGCGAGCAGGCCAAGGTGACGGTGCGCAACGCCCGCCGCGACGCCAACAAGCACGTGGAGCAGATCTCCAAGGATAAGACGCAGCACGTCAGCGAAGACGAAGTGGAAGCGGCCAAGGAAGAGATCCAGGAGATGCTCAAACGCTACGAGAAACAGGTGGACGACCTGACGGCCGCGAAGATGAAAGAGATCGAAGCGATTTGAACGAGGGCGGGGTTGGGTTTGATGTGGGCGGGCAGCTAAAGAAGAAAGACCATGCGGGGGAGCGTCTTGCCGCTCCCCCACACCCCCTGCACGCTAAGGTAAACCGGACCCGCATCGCTTTTCTCGGCCCTCTACCCCATACCCCATACCCCATACCCCATACCCCATACCCTAGACCAGGCCCGTTTTGCCCCGGTGATTTCCGCTACACTTAATCACTCGCCATGACGAACCTTGCCCACGATCTACGCATTGACGACGTGATTGCCGGCCGGGCGCGATTGAGTCCGGCGGGCGCGCTGCGGCTGTATCGGGAGGCGTCGCTGCATGACCTAGGGCGGTGGGCCAGCGCGGTGGCGGAGCGGATGCACGGGCCGCGGGTGCGGACGTATGTGATTGATCGCAACATCAATTACACGAATGTCTGCTCGGCGTCGTGCACGTTCTGCGCTTTTAAACGTGATCTGGGCGAGGAGGGGGCTTACACGCTAAGCCGGGAGCAGTTGCACGAGAAGGTGCGGCAGCTAACCGCCATCGGGGGAACGCAGATTTTGATTCAGGGGGGGATGCACCCGGAGCTGCCGCTTGAGTTTTATGAGCAGATGCTCGGCGACCTGAAGAGCGAATTTCCGGGGGTGCACATTCACGGGTTTTCCCCGCCGGAGTTCGTGGAATTCGTGGCCGTGTTCGACTTGCCGGGGTTCCCGCGCACGGAGCCGAAGAAGAGCCACGAGTTGCCCCCGGAAGTCTGGCAGGAAAAGCTGACGGCCATCATGCGGCGATTGCAGGCGGCGGGGTTGGACTCGCTGCCGGGGGGCGGGGGCGAGATTTTTGCCGAGCACGTGCGGCGGCGGATCGGCATCGGCAAGGCGAGCGCCGAGCAATGGCTGGCGGTGATGTCCACGGCGCATCGGCTGGGGATGTGGACGAGCGCGACGATGATGTTCGGGCACATCGAGGGGGTGATGGACCGGATCGATCACATGGATCGGGTGCGGCAGGCGCAGGATCGGGCCATCGCGGAAAACTGGGCAGGCCGATATGTGAGCTTCATTGCTTGGCCGTTCCAGCGGGAAAACACGCCGCTGGGGCGCGTGCCGGACTGGGACCCGGAGGCGGATGCGCCATTCCCCGGCGATGAATTGGCGGATCGGGTGGCGGCGGGCAAGGTCGACGGCCGGGACAAGATGGCGTGCGACGAGGCTGTGCCGACGGCTGGGAAATTGGTGCGGATGGCTGGGGCGAGCGAATACCTGCGCATGCAGGCGCTCAGCCGGTTGTTTTTGGACAACATTCACTCGATCGGCAGCTCGTGGGTGACGATGGGCCCGAAGATCGGGCAGTTGGCGCTTTTCTACGGGGCCAGCGACATGGGTTCGGTGATGATGGAGGAAAACGTCGTCAGCGCGGCTGGCACGACGTATTGCCTGACGGAAGAATTGCTCTGCCATCTGATCCGCGAGGCGGGATTTGTGCCGGCTCAGCGCGACAATCGGTATAACGTGCTTAAGCTCCACGAGGGGCCCGACGCGCCGGACCTGCGTGTGACGGATTGGTCCACGCAGCGGGTCAAGAAGCTGCATATCGAAAAGCACGAGTCGGCGCCGTCCTCTGAGGCTGTGATCTTGTCGGTGGGGAAGAAGTAGCGCGGCCATCAGGGTGCCAGGGACGCCAAGAAAGCACGGGAAACGCTTGATCTGCATGCCTCACTGCGATGGATCGCGTTATCATGGCGTCATGTCTTCAAAAGCCCTGCTCAAATGGCGGGCACCGCCGAACATGGCCTCGTTGGCGGCCTGTCATCGGAATCAGAAAATCGGACCCCTGGCGATCGCGATGGGGGCGATCATACTGATCGGGATGGCTGTGGCGGTTTGGGCGCAGGTTGGGTCGTTTTCGCCGTCGACGGCCCGAATGATCCGCGATCTTGTGGGGGTGGGCGTAGTCACGTGCCTGTTCGGCTTATTGATTCTTTACGCCAGTCCTGGGCCACGCTATGCCCTTTATCCGTATGGTCTGTTTTGTGCGGGCGGGGTGTATCGCTGGAAATACATCAAGGGTTTCGGCATTGAGCCGGCCGCGGGGGGACAGGGGCGATGGCTGATTCTGGTCTTGCACAAGAGACACTCCAAGCGTGTGCCGCTGCCGCAGGACGCTCTTGCCGACCAGGTGATCGACATGTTGACCGCCAACAGCATTCCTCAGGTCGAGTCGGCCGTTTGGCTGGCGGTGGATGCTTCCATCCAGAAAATGCCTGATAGCTTGTTCTTTGCGATGATATTGCTTCAGATCATCCTCGGGGGATTCTTAGGATGGTTGGCTGGCTATCTAAGATGGGGCGGCGACATGTATGCCGTATTAGTGATGGCCTATACGTTTTTGGGGCCGGGATGGTGGATCGCATTGATCCGCTATCGAATGTCGTTGTTTTCGTGGACGCATCAATCGGTGCGGTCCATGACCATGGCGGCAAATTGTGTGGGTGGATTGGTGTTCATGATGGCTCTTGTGTTGGCCAGGCTCTGGTAAGTGCGGCCATGGTCTTGCCCCAAGCCGACGGATGGCTGGAGCTAGGGTGCAGCCGTGCCATGTAAAGACGCTGCCGCGAGCGCTTTTTCCAGCCAGCCGGCGAGGATGGGTTCGTGGCCTTTTTCGGGGACCTGCAGATAGGTGACGTGTTCGAAGCGATCCTTGAGGAATCCGAGTTTGAAGGTGGCGGCGGTTTGTGGTTGATTGCCGTCGTGGTCAGCGGTGACCAGGACGAAGCGGCTTTCCTTGCGGGCCTGCATCAAGAGATTCGGCGGCGGGGGGCGATAGTCGGCGTCCCACCGTTTCCCAGGCTGGCCCGGCACGGGAATGGGGCGGAAGTAGTCGCATCCGCAGATGGGGATGGCCCCCTGGAAGAGGTCGGGGTAGATCACGCCCAAGCGGCTGGCGCAGCGACCTCCGCCGGAGAAGCCGGCGACGTAAACTCGCTTGGGGTCGATGGAATATCTGCCGCGCGCGTATTCGGCCGCTTGCAGGGCCAGGGTCAAGCGCTGGATCACGTTCTGATTGTTGCCGGCGTTTTGCGGGCAGATGGCGATGAATTTTAAGCGCTTGAACACCCGCAGATAAGTGGGCGGCAGCTCTTCGTCGTCATGCGGGCTGATCCAGACGATCAATCCCCATGGCGGGCTGACGGGTTCGACGGCCGGCAGATACAGGCGGGCGGTGGCGCCGCTGGATTCGCTGTTTTCCGGGGGTTTTTCCATGGCTCGCCCGAGCCGGGCTGTCAGCATGCGGGTTAACTTCGGGTCCGCTTTGCCCAAGTAGACGGTTTGGCTGACCAGGCGGGAGCTGCTTGGTTTTGCGCGAACTTTTTCCGCGCCGACGGCGGTCAATGTCCACGCCAAGGCCAGGGGCAGCATGATGCACGCGGTTGTGCTGAGGTGGGTGAAGCGCATGACGTTGGCCTTGATTGAAATCCTTTCCCCAATTCGTCCGAGCCGGCCCCACCTTTCCAGGTGGGGCTATTCCTTCTTTTCCCTAACTCCTCATCATTCATTGCCCGGCCAGCCGGGGGAGAGGAATTTTCCGTCCTTGGAAATCACCTGGCCGTCGACTTCGATGGTGCCGCCGGGGCGCAGGTCGCAGACCATGTCCCAGTGCAGGCCGGACTCGTTGGCGTTGCCGGTTTCGGGATAGCCGGCGCCGACGGCCATGTGGAAGGTGCCGCCAATTTTCTCGTCAAACAGCGTGTTTTTGCTGTGCTGCTGGATCTGATAGTTGGTGCCCAAGGCGATTTCGCCCACGCCGCGGGCGCCGGGGTCCTGGTCGAGCATGTGGTCGAGGAAATCCTGGCCTTTGCCGGCGGTGGCCTTGACGACCCGGCCTTTTTCCAGGTGCAGCTCGATGTCGTGCACCTCATGCCCGAGGTGCACGGCGGGGAAGCTGTAGCGAACGACGCCGTTGACGCCGCCGTCGGCCGCCTGCAGATTCGGCCCCGTGAACACTTCGCCGTCGGGGAAGTTTTCGTGCCCGCAGCAGTTGATCCAGGTCATGCCCTCGACGTTCACCGAAAGGTCCGTGCCGTTGGCAGCCCGGAAGCGGACGGTTTTTTTGCCCTTAAGGAAGTCCACGACTTTCTGCTGGGCGATTTCGATTTTTTTCCACTGGGCCACCGGGTCGTCCAGGTGCAGGTATCCGGCCCGGTAGACAAAGTCCTCGTATTGGCGGAGGCTCATTTCCGCGTCCTGGGCGCAGGCGAGGGTGGGGAATTGCGTGCCGGACCATTTGAGTTCGCCCTTGGCGGCCCGCTTCATGAAGGTGGAGAAGATCGGCTTACGGGCGGCCGAGGCCAGACCCTGGCGGCGGGCGTCGAAGCGCGAAAGCTGTTTGGTGTTGGTCTCGGCCCATAGGCCGATGGACACGTCGATGGTTTCCACTTCGTGCAGGGCCAGGGGGTTGACGTATTGCAGCTGTTCTTCGTTGGCCAGTTCGAAAAAGATCTCGCGCAGCGAGTCGGGGGCGCAGCGGACCAGGGGGTGGGCCCCGGCGCGGAGGACTTCTTCGTAGAGGGCTTCGATCAGGGGGATGGCCACGGGTTCGCCGGTGATGCGGACCAGTTGCCCGGGCTTGACGGCGGTGGAATAGTGAACGATCACTTTGGCGAGTTTTTGCAGGTACACGTCGCGCAAAAGACACCTCAATGTTGAAAAAAAGACAGTCGTTTTCAGCCTGTGGGCACGGGTTGGCTGGGCAGGCGGGATTTAGTGTATAAGAGCGGGCGGAAAAGTGCTTGTCAGAATGGCTTAGAGCGGCTAGGGTGAATCAGGAAGGTCATGATTTTCCCCATCAACTGGAAGGTGGGATGGCCGAGAACACACAAGCTGAGCATACGGGCGGGGGGGGACGGGAAAGCGGGGTACACCCTGCGCAGCCGGGGGGAGCGTTACCCCATCCGGCGGTAGACGCAAGTCACAAAGCGCACCCGACGGGGTCTGAGCATCTGTCGCCGCATGGGCCGATGGGCTCGGCGCTGGGCGAGGTGCTTTTGGGGGCCTGCGAGGGGCGCTTAAGTGATCTGCACTGGTTCCGAACCGATTGGCAGCGTGGGGGGGCGTTGACGGGCTACGGGCTGTATCGCAATGGTGACAGCGGCCATGACGGCCAGGCGAGCGGCCGACCCGTGGTGGCCAAGCTGCCGGTGCCGCCGCGGGAACTGATGTGGCTGCGCCGCTTGCAGGAAGCGGGCGACGTGGCGCCGCACCTGCTGGCCTGGGGCCAGACGCTGGGCGGATACGACATCGCCTGGGTGGTGATGGAGCGCATGCCGCACGGGCCGTTGGGTTCGGTCTGGCAGGGCGCGGAGTTTGACCTGCTGGTGGAGAGCGTGGGGCGGTTTTATCGCGCCAGTTCGGCCTTCCCGGCGGAGGGCAATCCCAAGCGCGTGGATTGGAACGACGCCTACGACCGCACGCGCAAGAATGTGTCCACGCATGGTTTGCCGGACGAGCAGCGCTGGAGTCACGCTTTAAAAAAGGCGCACAAGAAGCTAAAGGACTGGGCGGCGATCTGGGAAGATCGGCCGGTGGAGGCGTGGTGTCACGGGGATCTGCACCTAAAAAACGCCATGACCCGCCAGCCCGCCCCGGCGGGTCCGGCAGTGCTGCTGGATTACGCGGAGACCCGGCCCGGGCATTGGGTGGAAGACGCGGTTTACTTTGAGCATCTTTATTGGAGTCGGCGGGATCGCTTAGGCGGGCGCAAGCTCTGCCGGCAGATCGCCCAGGAGCGCAAGAAGCTTGGGCTGGTGGTGGAAGCGGATTGGCCGCGCTTAGCGGAAGTGCGGCGGATTCTCTTGGCCATGACCACGCCGCTGGTGCTGGGGCTGCACGGCGAGCCGCACCATTTGCGGGCAGCGCTGGAGATTGTGGAGGGGGCGGCGGGGTGAGGGGGGATTAATTGGCTAAGCGTTTTGCCCTGCCGATACGGGCGCAAGGTGTTATGGCGGCCGATTCAGAGAGCCAACTCATATAGCCACAGATGAACGCAGATGAACGCAGATCTGAGCCGACGAATCTGTTTTATGTTCATCTGCGTTTATCCGCGGCTATTTTTGGGGATTGATTATTTCCCCGATACACCCTGGGAATCTTTGGCGACAGGCGGCAGAGGATTTCGTAGCTGTTGGTGCCGACCTGTTTGGCCAGGGCGGGGACGGCGCAGAGGGAATCGGGCTGGGCGCTGATGAGTTCCACTTTGCAGCCGACGGTTACGGTGGGAGGCAGGTCGGTTAGGTCGATGACGATCTGGTCCATGTTGATCCGCCCGCGTACGGGGGCGTGGCCCAGGGGGCGGTCGTGTTCGTCCACGAGGCGCACGGAGGATTGATTGCCCAGGCGCCAGGGGTAGCCGTAGCCGTAGCCGGCGGGGACGACGGCGAGCCGACTGTCGCGGGTGAGGCGATAGGCGCCGTCGTAGCCGACGGGGATTCCGGCGGGGAAGGCGCGGACGTGAATGATTCGACTCAGCCAACGGGCGATGGGCAAGGGCACCCCCTGGGCGGCGGGGGGGCGGGGCTCGATCAGGGATTGGGCGACTTGGTCGGGGCCATAGCCATAGAGGCCAAGGCCGACGCGCACCAGGTCGCGGTGGAAGCGGCGATCGCGGCAGGCGGCGCCGGTGCTGGCTAAGTGGATCAAGACCTGCCCGCAAGTCCCAGAGGCAATCGAGCCGGCCCCGCATTTCCATGCGGGGCTACCCCCACCCCCTTCCCCGGAAGTGTTCCCCAAACCCGCGTCCGTCAGGGCCGCATCAAGCTTGCGCAGCTGTTCGAGCATGGCCTGGTGATCGCCGAAGGCGGTGGCGAGGTGGGAATAGATGCCAGCCAGGCGCAGATTGGACGAGGAACCAAACTGGGCCACGGCCTGGGCGAAGTCGGCGGCGGACAGGCCGGCCCGGCCCATGCCGGTGTCCAGGTGCAGGTGGACGGGCAGGGTGAGGCTGAGTTTACGGGCCTGGGCGTTGAGGCTGCGAAGCTGGCTCAGGTCGTCGATGGACAGGTGCAGTTGGCTGGCCTTGGCGGCGGCGATGATGGCGGGGGAATCGTCGAGCTGGTCCATGGGCATGAAGGCGGCGATGGGCAGCTTCAGCCCGGCGAGGAGGAGTTCCTCGGCTTCGGCCAGGGAGTAGACAAAGAGGCAATCGGCGCCAAGTTGAGCCATGGCCTTGGCTAAGGGCACGGCGCCAAGGCCGTAGGCGTCGGCTTTTACGACGGCGCCGAGGAGACAGGGGGGGCGGTTGGCGGGGGGGGTGGGGATTGATCCACCGCTTACTGACGTGCGCGGCTCGTTGATGCAATCACTTCCGGGGGCGGCACTTGCGGGGGGGGCGATCAGGGCTTTCCACCAGGCGAGGTTGGCTGCCAGGCGGTCGAGGTTGATCTCAATCCAGCTTGGGTAGTTCATGGTTATTCTTATAAGCGGTGGGGGGAGGTTTTAGCCCCTGCGGTTGTTGGGGCGGGGCTCAGGTCTTAAGATGCTTGGCCCACTTAACGACCGCCGCATGGCCTGATGCGTTCGGGCCATGTTATCAGGCTACCGGCTGGTGCAAAGCATCCGGGCGGAGCGGTGATGGAACAGTTCTATGAGCGAGATTTTTGATCTATCCACCAGCTTTGAGCAACTGGGGCTGCGCAGCAGCGTCTTGCGCGGCGTTCAGGAGATGGGTTTTACCCATCCGACGGACATCCAGGCGAAGCTGATTCCACTGATCTTGTCCGGCAAGGACATGATCGGACAAGCCAAGACCGGCACGGGCAAGACGGCGGCGTTCGGGCTGCCGATTCTGCACCTGGCGGACAAGGACATTTCCATGCAGGCGTTGATCCTGGTGCCCACGCGCGAGCTGGCGGCCCAGGTGTCGGCGGAGATGGAAGAGCTGGGCCGGCACACGCCGATCCGCACCAGCTGCATCATCGGCGGGGAGTCGATGCACGAGCAGCTGCGCTCGATGAAGGCCGGCGGGCACATTCTGGTGGGCACGCCCGGACGGGTGATGGACCTGCACGGGCGCGGCGACTTGAGCTTTGATCGGCTGCGCTTCGTGGTGCTCGATGAAGTGGACCGCATGCTGGACATCGGCTTCCGGGATGACATACGCAAAATTCTTAAGGCCATTCCGTGTGCCCATCAGACGATTTTCGTTTCCGCGACCATTAACGAGGAAATCGAGCGGCTGGCGCGCTCGTTCTTGAAGGCGGACGCCGAGAAGATCGTGACGGTGTCCGGGTCGCTGACGGTTTCGCTGGTGGATCAGAAGTTTATTTCGGTGGAGCCTTGGGATAAGCGGGCCCTGCTTTTGTGCCTGCTTAAACAGGAAAAACCGCCCACCGCCCTGGTTTTCTGCCGGACCAAGGCGACGGTGTCGGGCGTGACGCGGTATCTGCGCGATCACGGGGTGGAAGCGCGGGAGATTCACGGCGACCTGGCGCAGAACAAGCGGAACCGGGTGATGTCGTCGTTGCGCAAGGGTGATGTGAACGTGCTGATCGCTTCGGATCTGGCGGCCCGGGGGCTGGACGTGGAGCACATCACCCACGTGCTGAACTACGACCTGCCGGAGGACCCGGAAGTGTACGTGCACCGCGTGGGCCGAACCGCGCGGGCGGGGCGGCGGGGAAATGCCTGGGCGTTTGTGACTCCCGAAGAGGGGCAACTGCTGACGGCCATCGAGAAATTGACGGGCGTGATGATCGAGAAGATGGAATACCCCGGCTTTAAGCCCGGGCCGGTGCCCGATCGGGTGGTCGTGGAGCGGCAGAGGAGCCAGCGGCGGTCGGATCCCGCGCAGTCCTTGGCAGGGCGGGTGGCGCTGGTGGCTCCGCAGGTCACGGCGGACGTGGATGACGCGGAGCTGCGCAAGATGTTCCCCGACGGGGTGATTCCCTCGTCAGCACCGCGCCGGACGCTGGGCTCACGGTTCGCCTCGCGGCGCGGAGGGCGCGGCAAGCCACGCGAGACCCCGCCGCCGGGGACTGAGGAAACGTCCACCAGCAGCAGCTGAGTTGGGCCGGTAAAAAAAGAACGCCCCAGGTTGTTAACACAGGGGCGACATCCCGGAATCCGACTGTCACGGGGGGGGCATCTCCGAAAGTACGCCCAAGCTTTTTGGGTGTGCTTCCGGGAAGACTTCTCCCAACCGCCCCGCAGCTATACAAGTCACGATATGCGGGGAAAGGCATAACTCAACCGTACAAAATCGTGTTTTAATGCAAAAGAGCATGATTGTGAATGCGGGATGTTAAAATAGGTAGATTGGGGGGATGTCCTTGGGAACTTGGCGATCAGGGGCGATGAATACGGGCAGAAGAAGGGGAGCTTGTTGTCCACATTTCCTAGATGGGCTTTGATTTATGGCTGTGGCGGTGGGGAAATACTTTTGTCGTGGGGGTCAGCCTTTGCCCTGTTAATTTAGGCAGCTATTATGTTCGCCTATGGCCAAGAGCAGGGAAATTCGTGGTCGGATGAAGGCGGTGGGGAACATCCAGCGCATCACCAAGACGATGCAGATGATCGCCACGGCCCAGTTTAATGCCGCATTGCAGCGAGTGACCGCAGCCCGGCCATACAGCAAGAAGATCGCGGATTTGGTGGGGGAATTGTCCGCCGCGGCCGGCGCGGTGGCGGATCATCCGCTGTTGCGGCAGCCGCAACCGGCAGCCGGGCGCGAGTTGCTATTGGTTCTAACCTCCAATCGCGGACTTTGCGGGGGATACAACGCCAATATCCTGCGCACGGCGGTGGCGCAGCTCGAACAGCGCGGGGATCGGCCGCTGGACCTGGAAGTGGTGGGGCGCAAGGGCCAGGCGTATTTCCGTTTTGCCCGTAGACCGGTGTCAGCGTTTCACGCCGAGTTCACCGACAAGCCGCGCTACGAACAGGTGGAACGCTTGGCGGACCGGTACATGAAGGAATTCACGGCCGGCAAATACGACGCCATTCGGCTTATCTATATGTCATTTATTTCCGTCGGCCGCCAGAAGCCGGCGGTGCTCACGCTGCTGCCGATGCAGAAACCCGAGGAAGTGAAAACGCCCAAGGCCAAGCCGGCCGCGGCGGTGGATTACGATTTTTCGCCCCCGCCGGGGGAACTGCTGGCGGAATTGCTGCCGGCCACGGTGAAGGTGCGGTTGTTCCAGTGCTTTAACGAAGCGCTGGTCGGCGAACAGATCGCGCGCATGACGGCGATGAAGGCGGCGACCGACGCAGCCTCGGACATGCGGCGATTGCTGACCAGGCAATACAACCGGGCCCGCCAGTCGGCGATTACCACGGAATTGTCGGAGATCATCGGCGGCGCGGCAGCGCTGGAGTAGGGCGACGGAGGCGCGCCGCTGGACCGGGGCCAAGTGATTTGGCAGGCGGCGAATCTTGTTTGGAATGATTTTTGACAAGTGATACGCATACGAATAGCCTTGGCAGCCCCCATCCCCGGGAAGCAGCTGCGGGGCTGTAGAGAAGGAAGAGTCAGGCTGGGCAACGCAGGATGCACGACATGCCCGCAGATGAGTCGGAAGCTGGCCAGGGAGGCAAGGAGAGGCGGTCGCAGCCGCCCCGGAAGACGGGGAACATCGGCCGCAACGTTGGGGCTGATCGCTTCCGGGGGTGGGGATTGCTGGGAGTGGGGATGGAGTTGGGAATGGTGGTGGCGGTGATGAGTCTGGGGGGTTGGTGGGTGGATCGGAAGTTGGACACGAGCCCGTGGTTTTTGTTGCTGGGATTGGGAATCGCGACGATCGGCGGAATGTACAACCTGTACCGGCAAAGCAAGCGGTATTTTGAGGATTAGATAACCAAACGCGGACGGTGCCGCGTCCAAGGCCAAGGAACAGGCGGTTCGATGCGGGATGGCGAACAGACAGTTCGATTCGCATGGCTGGCGGCGCTGGCGTGGATGACGCTGTTGGCTGGGGGCGTGGGTGGGCTGCTTTATGGATCAGCCGCGCGGCTGTTTGCCGATGATCATGCCCGGCAGGCGGTGGCGGTGGGAACGGTGCTGGTCTACAGCGGCGCGGTGCTGGGGCTGATCCCGGCGGCGGCAACCAGCGCGTGGGGACTTATGCCGACGGTCTTCGGATATTTTTTCGGGTCGGCGGTGCGGCTGGTCTGGACGGTGGCGGGTTTGGCTTTGGCGATCAAAGGATATGGGATTTCCACTTTTCCCCTGGCGGTTACCGTCGTGGTGATTTATGTGCTGTTACTGATCATGGAATCCGCCTTAGTCGGGCGGTATCTGTGGCAAAAAGACTTGGCGGGGACCGGTAGCGGCCCACGGGGACGGGAGGCAACGGCTTGATTTCAGCGATATTGACCTTGGCAGCCAGCAATCCGATCGACCACGTCACGGACAAGCCGATCTTCGGCCAGTGGTATGTTTCGAACGTGACGGTGATGCTGGTGCTGGGCGCGATCATCACGGCGCTTATTGTGATACCCCCGGCCCGGCGGATCGTCAGCGGCAAAAATGCCACGTTGGACGACCTGCGGGCCAAGGGCTTGTGGGCCAACCTGGTCGAGGCGGTGTGCCTGTATTTGCGGGACGAAGTATTTCGCCCCGTGCTCGGCGAGGAAACCGACCGTTACACGCCGATGCTCTGGACGTTTTTCTGGTTCATCCTGGTGTGCAATTTGATGGGGCTGATTCCGTTCCTGGACCTCACCGCGCCGTTCCTGGGGGCGGCCAACCACGGGCACGGCATTGGCGGCACGGCCACGCAGTCGATCTGGGTGACCGGGGCGTTGGCGACGGTGGCGTTTCTTTTTTACAACGGCATTGCCTTTGCCAAGAGTCCGCTGGGGTATCTAAAGCACTTAACGGCCGGGGCCCCGGTGTTCATGTGGATCATCATGGTGCCGGTGGAGATCATCGGCACGTTCGTCAAGCCCTTCGCCCTGGCGCTGCGACTTTTTGCCAACATGACCGGCGGGCACATCATCCTGGCGGTGCTGCTGGGGTTCGTGGTGGCGATGATCGAGGGCTTAGGCAGCGCCGGGTACGGTTTGGCGCTGATCCCGATCCTGGGCGCCACCGCCATTAACCTGCTGGAGGTGATGGTGGCCTTTATCCAGGCGTATATCTTCACCTTCCTGACCTGTTTGTTTTTAGGTCAGCTGGTGGTTCACGAACACGAGGAGCATCACGAAGAAGAAGCCCACAGCCACGAGCCGACCACGGCGGCGGCGGGCGGGCATCATTAAAGGAATGGGCTTGCGTGTGGATGACGTGACGCACGCATCAGCAATGAAAATCATAAGCCCCCGGCCGGTTGCGTAAGGCTTCTGGCAGTCCCGCGAGGGCGGGGGAGCAAACGATGCGACCTTACCGCATCGACGGTAGACGAGGAGTCCAGAACATGAACAAGTGGATAGCGATGGGAGCTTTGGCGGCTCTGCTGGTGACAGCGGTGCCGGTCCTGGCGCAGGAACATGCCGCGGCTGCCGCGACGCCGACGGTGACGGCGGAAGTGGAAGGCGCGTCGTGGTTCTTCCCGTCCGGCCTGCCGGTGGCGTATGCCGGCGCGGCGATCGGCACGGGCCTGGTGGTGATGGGCGCTGCCCGGGGCATCGGCAACATCGGGGCGTCGGCGGTGGAAGCCATCGCCCGTCAGCCCGAGGCCGGCGGACGCATTTTTACGTCCATGCTGCTCTCGGCTGCCCTGATCGAAGGCTTTACGCTCTTCGGCGTGGTGGTCACGATGCTGGTGGTGCTGAAGGCTTAACGTTTTTCTTTGCGACCTTCAGAGAATTAAGCCGAGAATTTTGCACGCGGTATCGGCCGCGTGCTTACGGGCCTGGGACGTGTAGGGACGGAGTTGGGCCTGTAAGCTCGCGGCCTGTGCGAGAGACTGTTAAAGGAACGACGCATGAGCGCCTGGACAAGTGGAATGATCGCCAATGGTTTGATTCTGCCGCTCTTGGGGTCCGAAGCGGGAGCCGCCCCGGCCAATCCCTTCGCGGGCACGGTGTACCAATCGGTGGCGGCGGTGATCGTGTTTCTTCTGTTGTTCAGCTTGCTGGTCAAATACGCCTGGGGCCCGATCCTAAAAGGCCTGCAGGAGCGGGAAAACCGCATCAAAGCGGTGCTGGAAGAGGCCGAAGCCTCCGCGACCAAGGCTGCCCAGACGCTTGGGCAATACGAAGTCAAACTCGCCGAGGCTCGCGCCGAAGCCATGCGGATCATCGCCCAGGGCCGCAGCGACGCGGAACAGGTGGCGGGGCAGATCAAGACGCAGGCGGAGCAGGAGATTGTGAACCTGCGCCAGCGCTGGCAGAGTGAAATTCATGCCGCCAAGGAGCAGGCGATTTCGGATCTGTACGCCCAGGCGGCTTCGCTGTCCACGCAGATTGCCGGGCGGATCCTGCACCGGACGATGAACGAAGGCGATCACCGGGCTTTGGTGGAAGAATCGCTGGCTGAGCTGAATCGCACCCGCCGGCACTAGGACGGCGGCCGGCCGGGCTGGGGAGGGACAGGTAAGCGCGTACGCCAAGGAGTCCTGACGTTGGCTGCAGACCATGCCTTAAAAAATACCGCCGATGCGCTGGCCAAAGTATACGCCCAGGCCCTGCTGGACCTGGCGGTGGCGGCCGGCCAGGTGGACGAAGTGGCCGAGCAGATTGGCCAACTGGGGGAACTGGCCGAGACCGACGCGCCGCTGCGGGCGCTGCTGGCCAGTCGCCTGCTGAGCGTCCAGAAGCGTGCGGGCATCATGGAGCGGATTTTCAAGGGCAACGTCAACGACCTGGTCTACCGGTTTTTGAGCGTACTTAACCGCCGCAATCGCCTGGAGCGCTTAAGCGTGGTGGCCGGGGTGTTCGGGCAATTAGTCGACGAACGGCGGGGCGTGGAACACGTGGACGCGTTCGTGGCCGTGGCCATGAACGACGCGGAAAGCCAGGGCCTGGCCAAAGCCATCGGCGCCGCCCTGGGCAAGCAGGTGGTGCTGCGGCAGGCGGTGGATCGCACGCTGATCGGCGGATTGAAGTTGCGCGTGAAAGATCAATTGCTGGACGGGTCGGTGGCGGCCCGTTTAAAGCGGATGCGTCGTGAACTGATGGATGCCGGTCGGGAACAGGCCCGCACGAACATGGGCCGGCTGCTCGACGGCGAGGTGAGATGAACTTGTCAGCCCCGCGGTGAAGAGGAGCTTTTTGCCGGCGGCTGCTTATGGATGCAAGGATCGACTATGAAGATCAATACCTCGGAGATCACCAGCGTCATCAGGCAGGAAGTCGAACGCTTTTCCACCGAACTGGAAGTGTCGCAGGTCGGGCAGGTGGTGGAAGTGGGCGACGGCATCGCCCGCATCTACGGCTTGTCGCAGGCGATGGCCAGCGAGATGGTGGAATTCGAGGTCGGCGAAGGCCAGGCGGTGCGCGGGCAGATCATGAACTTGGAACAGGACATCGTCGGGGCGGTGATCTTCGGTGATTACCTGCACGTGAAGGAAGGCATGACCGTCCGGGCCACGGGCGAACTGCTGAGCGTGCCGGTGGGCGAAGGGTTGCTGGGCCGGGTGGTCAACGCCTTAGGCGAGCCGATCGACGGGCAGGGCCCGGTCGTTTCCACGGAAACGCGCAAGGTGGACATCATCGCGCCCGGCATCGCCGATCGCCAGCCGGTCAAGCAGCCGCTGCAGACGGGCATTAAGGCCATCGACTCGATGATTCCCATCGGCCGCGGGCAGCGCGAACTGATCATCGGCGACCGCAAGACGGGCAAGACCGCCGTGGCCATCGACACCATCATCAACCAGCGCTACACGCACAAAACGGCTGACCCGGTTTACTGCATCTACGTGGCGGTGGGGCAGAAGGAATCGACGGTGGCGGGCGTGGTGGAAGCCTTAAAGGCTCACGGAGCGATGGAATACACCGTGGTGGTCAACGCCAGCGCGTCCGATCCAGCCCCCATGCAGTACATCGCCCCCTATGCCGGCTGCGCCATGGGCGAGTATTTCATGTGGAAGGGCAAGCACGTTTTGTGCATCTACGACGACCTGTCCAAGCAGGCGGCCTCGTATCGCCAGCTTTCACTGCTGTTGCGTCGCCCGCCCGGACGCGAGGCTTATCCTGGTGACGTGTTCTACCTGCACAGCCGCTTGCTGGAGCGGGCCACCAAGCTGTCGGATGAAAACGGCGGCGGGTCGTTGACGGCTCTGCCGATCATCGAGACGCAGGAAGGCGACGTGTCAGCCTATATTCCCACCAACGTGATTTCGATCACCGACGGGCAGATTTACTTAGAGCCCGAACTGTTCCTGGCTGGTATCCGCCCGGCGATCAACGTGGGCATCAGCGTGTCGCGCGTGGGCGGCAACGCCCAGATCAAGGCCATGAAACAGGTGGCCGGCACGCTGCGCCTGGACCTGGCGTCCTTCCGTGAGCTGGAAGCGTTTTCCCAGTTGGGCACGGAACTGGACAAGTCCACCCAGCGCCAACTGGACCGTGGGGCTCGGATGGTCGAATTGCTCAAGCAGCCGGTTTACCAGCCGATGGAAGTGATCGACCAGATTATTCAGATTTTCGCCGGGACCCGCGGCCTTTTGGACGACCTGCCCATCAATCAGGTCGGGGCGTTCACCAAGGCCCTGGTGGAGCACTTTGCCGGGCCGCAGGGCGCCTTGCGGAACGAGTTGGCCAAGACCAAGGCCTTCAGCGATCAGCTTCAGCAGCAGTTCCTGGCGGCGATGAAGGAATTTAAGCAGGCCTACGTGGCTGAAAAGGCACGCTAGGTTTTCTTTGGCACTTTGTCCGGATCGTCCCGCCGACGGGTGGATCGGCCGGGTTGTGAATTGGCTGTTTTTCCAGGCTCGCCTGTCTTGCCAGGCCGGGCGCGACAAAGAATTGAAAAACGACTTTCCCGCCGGGGACAGACTCCTACAATACGGAGCCGCCCGAACCCAGCGTCGGCGGATCAAGTTTGGCCCGTGAGTGTTCGTGGGCCGGAAGCCACCGACCGAATGCGGTTAGGACGCTCCCGGCGGAATTTCAGCAGTGTTGGCGTAATAAGCCCTTGAGGAAGGTGCATCATCATGACCCAGCAGGCAACCGACAAGATCAAGATCACGTTTCCCCAGGGCCCGGCGCTGGAATTGCCCGGCTTAACCGGCAGTGAAAACGAGAAGGCCATCGATATCTCCGATCTGCGTGATAAGAGCGGATATATCACTCTGGACAACGGGTTCCGCAACACCGGGTCCTGCACCAGCGCCATCACCTACATCGACGGCGAGCAGGGCATCCTGCAATACCGGGGCATTCCCATCCAGCAACTGGCCGAGAAGAGCACCTTCGTGGAAACCGCCATGCTGCTGATTTACGGCGAGTTGCCCACGGCGGAACGCTTGGCCCGCTTCCGGGCATTGCTCACCGAGCACGAGATGCTCCACGAAGGCTTGCGCAATCACTTTGACGGGTTCCCCTCCAACGCCCCGCCGATGGCGATTCTCTCAGCGATGATCAACGCCGTCAGCTGCTATCACCCCGACGTGCTGGAGATGGAAGCGGAGACGACCTTTGAATCGGCCGCCGCCCGGTTGATGAGCAAGGTCCGCACCATCGCGGCGGCGTCCTACAAGACCTCCATCGGCCAGCCGATCATCTACCCCCGCCCGGAATACAACTACGTGCGGAACTTCCTGCACATGATGTTCTCCCGCCCCTACAAGGAATACGACCCGCCGGAGGAAGTGATCTCCGCCCTGCAGCTGTTCCTGATTCTTCATGCCGACCACGAGCAGAACTGCTCGACGAGCACGGTGCGGATGGTGGCCTCCAGCCGGGCGAATCTCTTTGCCAGCTGCTCGGCCGGGGTGTGCGCCCTGTGGGGTTGGCGGCACGGGGGAGCGAACACCGCGGTGATCCAGATGCTCGAGCGCATCCACAGCCAGAAGATTCCGATGCCCGAGTTCATTGAACGGGTGCGCAACAAGCAGGAAAAGGTGATGGGCTTCGGGCACGCGGTCTATCGCAACTACGATCCGCGCGCGGGCATTCTCAAGGTGGCGGCCGAGCGGCTGATGGAGAAGCTTAAGATCAGCGACCCGCTGCTGGACATCGCCAAAAAGCTGGAGGAAGTGGCCCTGCACGAATCGTATTTCCTCGAGCGCAAGCTGTATCCCAACGTGGACTTCTATTCCGGGCTGATCCTGCGTTCCATCGGCCTGCCCTTGAACATGTTCCCGGTGATGTTCGCCATCGGACGCATGCCCGGCTGGATCGCCCATTATCGTGAGCAGCACAACGACCCGGATGATCGGATCTTCCGTCCGCGGCAGATCTACACCGGCCAGCAGAAGCGGGACTACGTCCCCATCGAACAGCGCGAAGCCTGAGCGCACCGGCCGCGGCGGAGAAGTTTGGCGCCGGCAGAGAACAAACAGACCTAAGCCCGCCCTTGGATGGGTGGGCTTTTTTTATTGGGTTTATTGGGCGCGATGGTGATGTCGGTTAACGGGCGGCTGTGACCTTGCACACCCGGCGTTTGCCGACTTTGAGCACCATGTCGCCGGTGATGGCGACCATGGCGGCCGGGTCGGTGATCTTCTGCTCGCCTAAGCTCACGCCTCCTTGTTCGACCAGGCGGCGGGCCTCGGAGTTGCTGGGGGCAAAACCCACTTCGCAGATCAATTTGAGGATGCCGATCGGCGAGGAGGAGACAGGTCGGCTCTCCATATCCGTGGGCAGTTGTCCTTCGCTGAAACGCCGGCGGAACTCGGCGCTGGCGGCGTTGGCGGCGTCGGGGTTGTGCAGCTCCTCGACGATGACCCGCCCTAAGATGTCCTTGGCCTGGCGGGGGTGGGTGGTGTTCTGGTCCAGCAGGCTGGCGATGCGCTCAGGGGGCAGGTCGGTGAGCAGCTGGAAGTAATTGGGCATCAGCTCGTCGGGGATGCTCATGATCTTGCCGAACATCTCGTCGGGCTTGTCCAGCACGCCCACGTAATTGCCCTTGGACTTGCTCATCTTCTCCCGCCCGTCCAGGCCCACCAGGATGGGGTTGATGACCACCACCTGCCGGGGCAGGCCGACCTTGCCCATCATCTCCCGGGCGATCAGGCAGTTAAAGGTCTGGTCCGTGCCGCCCAGCTCCACGTCGGCCTCGATGGCGATCGAGTCATATCCTTGCATTAATGGGTACATGAACTCGCTAACCATGATTTCGGTATTGCTCTGCATGCGCAGTTTAAAGTTTTCGCGGTGCAGCATCTGCTGGACGGTGACCAGGCCCGTCAGACGCAGCACGTCGGCGAAGGTCAGCTTTGCCAGCCATTCGGAGTTGCGTCGCAGTTCCAGCTTGCCCGGGGAGCTGTCCAGTATCTTGCCGGCCTGATCAAGATAGGTTTGCGCGTTGGCGGCAATGGCTTTATCGTCGAGGATGGGTCGTGTCGTGTCGCGTCCGGAAGGATCGCCGATCTTGGCGGTGTAATCGCCGATGATCAAAATCGCTTTGTGCCCCAGATCCTGAAACTGCCGCATTTTGCGAAGTTGAACCGTGTGGCCTAAGTGAATATCGGGAGCGGTGGGGTCCAGCCCCAGCTTGACGCGCAGCGGCCGGCCGGTGGACAGCTTGGTCTTGAGTTCTTCCAAGCTGTAAATGGCTTCGACGCCCCGCGACAATACGTCCAGAGGATGATGTTGGAGTATGGCCATCGGTTCATGATAACGGCGGGAAGACCTTGCCGCATCTGCCGTCCGGCGGGCCCGGCGGGTGGATAGGCATCAAACCTCCGCAAGAGTTTTTTTCATCATCTCCGGCGATGCTATGACCATTCGCGGTTTGATAGTGTGCTGCGGTGATGCTATGGTATCTGCGGGGGTAATGTCACCAAGCTATTTTCGCGGTCAATAAGTATGACGGAATGTCTGTCATTTCGGAATTGACACGTCAACCCATATTTGAGGAACAGTCATGCCAAGGTTAAAGCCCGCCAAGGAATTGGAAAGTCTGATCACCAGTTTGGCGCAGGAGCGACGGGAACACGAACAGGCGATCGCCCAGATCGACGCGGTCTTCGCGCGCTACGGCATCGCGGTGGCCGGCGGCCGGGGCCGTGGGCGGCGCGGGGCGGGCGTGCGCGGATTGGTGGCCCGGGCGGGCAAGAAGGCCGGCGGGCGGCGGCGCAAGCGCGGACGCTTTACCATGACGGCGGAAGAGTCGATTCTTCGCTTCGTGAAGTCCGCCAACAAGCCCAGCACCGCGGACGTCAACGTCCACTGGAAGTCCGAAGGCCGCGGCGGCAAGGCGGATAACACGCTCACCCGCATGGTCAAGGAAGGCAAGCTCAAGCGCCTTAAATCCAAGGACGTGCGCGGCAGCAAGTACAGCGTGGCTTAAAGCACGGGTTTGGGGCGGTGTCGCTGGGTGGCTCCCCTTGTGGCGGAGACGGCGGTGTTGTAGAAAGTTGGAAGTGGTTGTGGTCTAAGTGCCAACCTATTTCTGGAGTACGGCTGTCATGGCGCCCAAGACGATCAACGTCGCATTGATTGGCTCCAAGTTCATGGGGCGGGCTCATTCCAACGCGTATCTGAAAGCGGGCAAGTTCTTCCAGCTTCCGGTGGAGCTGGTGATGCACACGCTGCTGGCCCGCCATCCGCAGGAGACCGAGGCTTTCGCCCGCCGCTGGGGCTGGCGGAACTGGTCCACCGATTGGCAGAAGACGCTAAGCGATCCGCAGATCGATCTGGTGGACATCACCACGCCTAATAACGCCCACCGTGAACTGGCGGTGGCGGCCCTGGAGGCGGGCAAGCACGTGGCCTGCGAGAAGCCGTTGGCGGCCTCGCTGGACGATGCCCGGCTGATGCTCAAGGCGGCCCAGAAGGCCAAGAAGAGCCAGACGTTTGTCTGGTACAACTATCGCCGCTGTCCGGCCGTGGCTTTTGCCCACCAGTTGGCCCGGCAAGGCAAGCTGGGAAAAATTTACCACGTCCGCGCGGCCTATCTGCAGGACTGGGCCGGCCCGGACACGCCGCTGATCTGGCGCTTCCAGGGCGACGTGGCCGGGTCGGGCGCCCTGGGCGATCTGTGCGCCCACAGCATCGACATGGCCCGCTTCATCACCGGGCAGGAAATCACGCAAGTTGTCGGCGCGATGACCGAAACGTTCATCAAGGAGCGCAACGTCATCTCCTCCGGCGGGGGCGAGATCTCCGGCAAGGGCGGGGCCATCAAGCGCAAGAAGGGCAAGAGCACGGTGGACGACGCCACGCTGTTCCTGGCCCGTTTCAGCGGCGGCGCGGTGGCCAGCTTCGAGGCCACGCGGCTGAGCACCGGCGACAAGAACCGCAACCGGATGGAGATCCACGGCGACAAGGGCGCCATCCGTTTCAACTTTGAACGCATGAACGAATTGGAGTGGTACGACGCCACCCTTCCGGGGAACGTGCAGGGCTGGTCGACGATCAACGTCACCAACGGGTCGGAAGGTCATCCGTATGCCGGGGCGTGGTGGCCGGTGGCGCACGTGCTCGGTTACGAGCATGGTTTTATCAACATGGCGGCGGACATCATGTTCGCCCTGGCCGGCCGCAAGCCCGTGGTGCCATTGCCCGACTTCGCCGACGCGTACCAGACCCAGCGGGTGCTGGCGGCCGTGGTGGCCTCGGCTAAGAATGGTTGCCCGGTTCCGCTGGCGCAGATCAAGTAAATCCCATTCGTCCGGAAGGAAAAATCCATGCCTGTGAAGATCGCCATCGTCGGTTGCGGCGCCATTGGTCAGCGGCGGCACATTCCCGAGTGCGTGGCCAACCCTGACAGTCGGTTGACGGCCCTGGTCGATCCGGTGCCGGGCCGGGCGACGGAACTGGCCCGCAAGTGGGGCGGCGAGCCGTTTATTGATTATCGCCAGATGCTCAAACATGCCGACGTGGACGCGGTGGTGGTCTGCGGTCCCAACGCATTGCACGCGGCCCAGACCATCGACGCGCTCAAGGCCGGCAAGCACGTCCTGTGCGAAAAGCCCATGGCCACCACGCGCCGAGACGCCCTGGCCATGATCGCGGCCGCCAAAAAGGCCAAGCGCTTTCTGATGATCGGCCAGAACCAGAGGCTCATGCCGGCCCACCGCAAGGCCAAAGAGATCCTCGACTCCGGCCGGCTGGGCAAACCGCTGACTTTTCGCAGTTCGTTTAAGCACCCCGGGCCCGAAGGCTGGTCGGTCGATGCCGCCAAGAGCTGGTTTTTTAAGAAGGACGCCGCGGTGATGGGCGTCACCGGCGATCTGGGCGTGCACAAGGCCGACCTGATGCGCTGGCTGTTGGGCCAGGAGTTTGTGGAAGTTTCCGCCCAGATCGGCACCTTGGACAAGCGCGGCCCGGATGGCAAGCTGATTCCTCTGGACGACAACGCCCTTTTGATACTTAAGACCCAGAAGGGCCTGCTCGGCAGCATCGAGGTGTCCTGGACCAACTACGGCGCGGAGGACAACGCCACGATTGTCTACTGCCAGAAGGGCGTGCTGTACATGGGGACCGATCCGCAATACGGGGTGATCGTCCGCTACGGGGACGGCCAGGAAGAACGGTATCGCTTAGGCGACATGGCTACGAACACCCGGCAGGTGGCCAGCGGCGTGATGGACGCTTTCGTCAAGTCGCTTTTAGATAAACGCAAGCCGGAGATTGACGGCATGGAAGGCTATCAGTCGCTGGACGTGATCCTGACCGCCATGGAGGCCGGTGCCTCAGGCAAAGTGCGGAGAATCGGCAAACAAGGCAAGTGATGCAAGTGGGGGGGGAGGGATCTGGCTATTCATTTGGTGCAGTTGACAGTAACGGCAGGCACCTTAGAGTATTGCGGCCTTGCCCAAACCTAAGCGGACGCAATGTCAGCTGAGGGCGTAGCTCAATTGGTTAGAGCACTGGACTGTCGATCCAGAGGTTGCGGGTTCGAGCCCCGTCGCCCTCGTTTGCCAAACCTCCTCACCCAGCAGCAGTTAGGGGGATAGTTGTCGGGGTGGTTGGGGGTCGGTTTTGGGCAAGGCAAGCGCGGTATTCATCCCAGCCGTCTGCCGCAATTCTTTTTGTCCTTCCGCGGGTGTGTCGTTGAGCCGGCGTAGAAGGACAAACGGGGGCAGTGGGTAACATAAGCTAATTGGACGATCACCGGGAATCTGTCAATATGCTTTTGCCTCCCGCTACAGCGCATCGGGGATGTCGATCCAGGGGGCCCATCCGCAAGACGGGGGATTGCCCAACCTTCCTGGACGCGTTACTCGGTGCGGAGATCCGCTCGAATGCGTCCAAATCCAAAATGATTATTGCCTGCCGTTTGATTGGTGCCATACTTGTCCCTTGGGTTTCCTGCAGGAAAAGCTTAAGGCTTGTCTGAAGATCGCGGCTTGGGTGCCGGCGGCGACAAGTGCCAAAAGGCTACTGTGGGGCAGTAGATGGCTACGGCCATCCATGCGAAGGTACCTTTTATGGTCCTGAACCGAACCACGGTGCGCGTCCAGCTTGACACGATCACCAAGCAGCTGCTGGACAACCTCTGTGCCAAGCGGGGCATGACGCAGATTGCCGCCATGAGCCGATTGGTCAATTGGTTTGTAGATCAAAATGACTTGATACAAGCTGCTATTCTAGGGCAGTTGACCCTGTCGGCCCAGAAGGAGCTGGCGCGCAAGCTGATTGAAAAAGCCGGTCGGGGAGGCGGAAAATAGGCTGCTTTTTTAGCATATTTTCCCGCGGGGGCGGCGCTACGATATTCCAAGTCGTGAGGTGCTCGAGGAAGACCAACGCAGGACGCATGACCATAGGATGAGGACCATGGCAAAACGAGTCATCATGAGAATTGAGTTGACCCCGGAAGCCAAGGACCGGTTGGCGACCATCAGCGAGAATCGCGGCATGACCCAGGTGTCCGTGACGTCCCGCCTGGTGGAGTGGTTTGCTCACCAGAACGAGATGGTGCAGGGAGTGATTCTGGGCCACTATCCCAAGGAGCTTTTCCCTGACATCGTGCCGGTGATTCTTAAGGCGATGGCGGAAAACAGCGGAGCCCGCAAGAAAAAGACCAAGCGGAGCGGCCTGGAGCTGTAGATTTCACATGGCCTTGGGATGGCCGGGGGGGAACGGGTGGGCGCGGAGGGGGGAGGGGGCGAACAAGGTGGGGCCGGGGGGGGCAGGCCGGAAGCATGGGGCGGGGATGTCTATCCGCTAAGCATAGATCAGATTCGTCGGCGGGCGTAACGTTCCACTTCGGTGGCGGCGCGGCTTTGACAGGCTGCCCGCAGACGCGGCGAAAAGGCCCAGAGCTGGGCGACGGGTTGGTCTGGCCAGCCTAAGGCCGCGGCGATTTTCTCTTCCAGCAAATCCAGGCCTTGACCGGTCAGGCTGCTGATGGCCAGGTCATGGAGGCGCTGCCGCCCCGGCGGTTGATTTTTCAGCAGGTCCATTTTGTTCAGCACCCATAGATCCGGCACGCGGGGCAGGGCGTCCGGCTCGGGCCAGGCGGCCGAAGGGTCGCGCAGAGCGATCAGGACGTCGGCTTGGCTGAGCACCTGGCCCGCCGCGGCGATGGCGGCCTGCTCTAAGGGATCGGGACTGACGCGCAGGCCGGGGGTGTCGATCCAGTGCAGAGCCAAACCGTGGATCTCGATCAATCCGCCCACCCAGTCGCGGGTGGTGCCCGGCAGATCCGCCACCAGGCTGGCGGACCGGCCTAGAAGGCGATTAGTCAAGGTGCTTTTACCCACGTTCGGCAGTCCCGCCACCACCACGGTGGGGGGGTTGAGCAGGCGTTCCCAAACAGCGCTGTCCCCAAGAATGTCCGGCAGGGCCCGACGCATCTGGGGATCCTCCGCAAGCCACGCCTGCCAAAGCGGAGGTTGGGCGAGCAGGAGGTCGACGGCCGCGGGGCTGTGGGCCTGGGCGAGGGTCCAGAGCATGTCCGCTTCCAGATCGCTCTCCGCTTCGGGGAACAAGAGCGCGGCATCGACCGGATCGCCCGCGGGCGGAGCGCCATATTGGGCCAATTGCGCGAGGATCTTCTGCCCCACGCGCGGGCCGCCGTGGGGCGTGATCTGGGCGCTTTGGTCATCGAACAGCACCGCCAGTCCCTGATCGATGCCCGCGAAGTCGGATAGATAAAGGCGGCCGGGCGTCCACGTCTGGCGGCCGGTCAGCTGCGAGATCACTTGGCGCGTGGCGGGTCCGACCACGTGGATGATGGCCACCGCGCCGGGATTAGGAGCTGTAGCCAGCACGCTGTGGGTGGGCAATTGCGTCACCGCTGTGGATTCTCTGGGTTAAGCCGCCAAGGACAAACGCCGGGACGGCTGGGCACCCTCAGGATTCGTCAGCTAAGGAAGTGCGTAACGTCACCGCCAGGCCCAGGAGCGTCAAGTCCGGAACCAGCCGTTCGACGAGAGGAAAATCGGCAAAGAGCAGTTCCGCGTCGCCGCCGGTGGCCACCACCAGCGGATACGCCCCGGCCGCCTCGGCGTATTGTTCAACCAGTTCCCGCACCATGCCGCGCAGACCATGGAACACCGCCGACCGCATGGCTTCGGCGGTATTGTGGCCCACCGGCTCCAGCGGGCGGGCCATGTCGATCTCCGGCAAGAGGGCCGTGTGCTGGTGGAGGCTGGCCAGCATCATGCGGGCGCCGGGCCCGATGGCGCCGCCGTGGAACGTGCCGGCCCCGTCGACGAAATCGACGGTGATGGCGGTGCCGGCATCCACGATGACGCAGGCCTGCTTGAGCACGTCGTACGCGGCCGCGGCGTTGAGCAACCGGTCTTCGCCCACCAGCGTGTGCGGGTCCAGTTGGCGGCCGATGGGGATCGGCACGTCGCGTTCGGCCCGCAGCAGCGGCTGCTTCCAGCGTTGACTGACGACGCGCTCGACGACTTCTTCCTGCGCCGGATTGACCGAGGCTAAGAGCACCTGCGGGTTGTCCAGATCCGCCAGCGATTCAAGCAGGGCGGCCGAGGCTGTTTCCAGCACGGCGGGTTGATCGTTGGGGACCGCTTCGACGCGCACCAGTTTACCGGCGCTAAAGGCGCCCAGGCGGGTGCGGGTGTTGCCGACGCTCACAGCCAGTAGGTTGACGTCCATGGGGGGCTCGGAAGGATGCCTGCAAAGTCTAACGGATTACTCCGACCAGGTCGGGGTGAGCCGATCCTGCCCGACCTGCTGCCAGCAGGCTTCCAGAAGCTCGGTTAAGCCCTGGCCGGAGATGCTGCTGAGCGCCAGCACGGGGATGCCCAGCTCCTGCTGAATCATATCGCAGGCCAGGCGCCGATCGGTTTCGTTGGCCAGCAAGTCGATCTTGGTCAGCACCACCAGCTCGGGCTTGGCGGCCAGGGCGGGGGAATAGCTGGCCAATTCCGTGCGGATCACGCGATAATTTTCCATGGCCGTCGACCCGTCGGTCGGCTCCCATTCCAGCAGATGCACCAGCAGGCGGGTGCGCTCGATGTGGCGCAGGAAGCGCGTGCCCAGGCCCAGCCCGCGGTGCGCGCCTTCGATCAGCCCGGGAATGTCGGCCACTACCAGCCGGCGATGGCCCGAAAGCTCGGCGATACCCAGGTTGGGCTCCAGGGTGGTGAACGGGTAATCAGCGATTTTGGGTCGGGCCCGGGAAATTCGGCTTAGGAGAGTCGATTTGCCCGCATTGGGTTTGCCGATCAGCCCGACGTCGGCGATGAGTTTGAGTTCCAGGCGCAGCCGGCGTTCGACGGGCTGTTCCCCGGGGGTGAATTCGGTGGGCGTCTGGTTGGTGGAGCTCTTAAAGTGCTCGTTGCCCAAGCCGCCCTTGCCGCCCTCGGCGAGCATCAGGCTCGCGCCCGGATGATCCAGGTCGACGATCAGTTCGCCGGTCTGGTCGTCGTACACCAGCGTGCCCGGCGGGACGGCGATGAGCAGGTCCTGGCCGTCGCGGCCGTGCATCTGCCGGCTGCCGCCCGGCTGGCCGTCCTCGGCGTCCCAGTGGTGGCGCCCGGCAAAGTCCAGGAGCGTGTCCAGGCCGGCCTTGGCCTGGATCACCACGTGTCCGCCGCGTCCGCCGTCGCCGCCGTCGGGGCCGCCCTTGGGAATGTATTTTTCCCGCCGGAAGCTGGCTTTGCCGTCGCCGCCGCGGCCGCTGCGGATCAAGATGATCGCCTGATCGACAAACACGGTGTGGTGTCTACCTCAAAGTTGGAGCAAAGAAAAAGGGCGCCACGAAGCGCCCCATCACAGTGTCTTGGTAAAAGCGGTGGGCTGAAAAAAACTTCAACCCTGTGCGGGGCGGATGTGCACCCGCCGGCCTTGGTACTCCACCACGCCGTCGATCAAGGCGTACAGGGTGTGGTCCCGGCCGATGCCCACGGCGTGACCGGGCTTAAACGGCGTGCCGCACTGGCGGACGATAATGTTGCCCGCCACCGCCTGCTGCCCGCCGTAGAGCTTGATGCCCCGGTACTGCGGATTGGAGTCGCGCCCGTTCTTGGTGCTGCCTTGACCCTTCTTATGTGCCATGACATTCAAACCTTATGCAGACGTCGTTTAGGCGGGAATCAACCCCCCGCTACGCCTATCGGCCAAGCCGACGGGAGCCCCATACTATAACCAGCGTCCCACCCTTAGAGCAAGCCCTTTAAGCGACGGGTTTGGCCGGGGGGCCGGCCGGGTGAGAGCAAGCGGGGCAGGGCGGGTCGGGATAAAAAAGCAGATCCTGGGGTGACCAGCCCGTCTCTTGCTGGATTTGGCCGGTATCCACCAGTCCCTGGAGCTGGTCTACGGGCTGGCGTAAAGGCACGGTGGGGAAATAGGTCCGGACGATCTGCGGCAGAGGCAGGTCCAGATAGGGCCGATTGGCGGCCGGCAGATAGGTTCGCATGCCCGGCAGGTCGGTTTGGATGATCCGGGCGATCAGGCGGGCGGCGTCGGCATAGGTCAGAAAAGAGAACGCCTGGTCCAGGGGCATCCAGGAAACGGGTTTTGTGGGGCGGTCCTGCCGCAGATTCTTAAGGCCGTCGCTGTCGACCAGCCAAGGCAGCCGCATGGCGATGCCGGAGATCTGGAACCGGTCGGCGAAATAGCGCAGCATCTGCTCGCCCAGATATTTGCTTAGGGCGTAGCCGTTACGCAAGCAGGCGGGGGTCTGGCTGTCCAGGGGCAGGTAAGGCAGTAGGCTGGGCTGCGCCAACTGGGAAAGAGTGCGATCGCCGCCGACAACCTGAATGGAGCTGGCGAAAACGATCTTTTTGGCCCCCGCCTTCTGCGCGGCGTCGAAAACATGGGTGTTGATGGACACGTTTTCCAGAAAACGGGCCATGCTTCGGCCGGGGTCTTCGCCGGGGAAGTTGGCCAGGTGGACGACGACGCCCGTGCCCTTCATGGGGCCGGCCAGATCCCTGGGGTTGGTCAGATCCGCCTGGATCATGGGCCAGGATGCTTGCGGGCAAGGCTGGCGATCTATCCCCAAAACTTCCATATTCTGGGCCCGCAGCTCCCGGCAGAGAGTTTGTCCAAGCCGGCCTGCGGCCCCGGTGACGGTAATAAGCGAGGACATGGGGATTCCTTCGGGGGATCCTTTGCCGACCGTTTTCAGGCGGGGGCCAAGAGGGTGGGGATTGACTTTACCCCTTCCTTTTACGGCAGAACAGCGGGAATATCCAGAGACCGGGTGTTTGGGGATATCAGCTTAAGGGGTGGAATAACCACCGGCCGCTGAGGCCGGCAGCGGGGGATAACGCTTGGGTGGGACTAAAAAAAAGTCACGGAATGAATTTTCGTCACTTGCAGCGGACCCGTTGGACTTTTAGACTAGCCTCACCCTGAGGAGTGCTGCTCACGGGTGTAACCCTGTGGCATCCCCTGCCGAATGTGTTCGCTTGGACCGAAGCGAGCCGAGGTCGCCCCAAACTGATTGAACGACGGATGGCTCATACCCGCAGCGAAGGAGGCTTTGCGTTGTCTGGTGGCAAGCTCAAGCGCCTGTTGGTCATCGTCGCCTTATTCACCATGGCATCCCACCCTGTCTGGGCGGAGCAGAGCGCCCCGAGCGCCGCTGAACTGCTCCAGAAGGGATTGGAGCAATACCGACAAGGGGACTACGACGCAGCCCGTGGGGTGCTGCGGAAAGTAGACCCGGTCGGATTGGCCAATAGCGAACAAAGGCTTCTGTACTATCAAACCCTCCAGGACCTGGACCGGCGCACCCGGACCAGCGGCGACCCCAAGGAGCTGTTGGCCCAGGCGGATCAAGCCCGCCGGTCCGGCCAGCTGCCTCGGGCGGTGACGCTTTATGAGGCGGTGGTGAATAACACCGCTTCCGATCAAGCCACCCGCAACCTGGCCCAGGCGCGCCTGGCGGAAACCCGCCGCAGCCTGTTCCCTGATGAGGCAGCCGCGCGGGCGGCCATCAGCGAAGCCCAGGCCGACCTGGAAGCCGATCGCCTGGATGCCGCCGAGAAGAAGCTCCAGGCCGTCCAGGCCAGCGGCATTGACTTGGGCTGGTTTGAACAGGAACGCATCAAGCAGCAACTGCAATTGATCTCCGAGCGGAAAGCGACCCGGCAGGTGCTGGCCTCGGCGACGCCCGGCTCTGCCGACATGGCCTCCGCGGAAGCGGCAGCCATCGCCAGCTCGCAGGCCGGCGAGGCGGCGGTTGAGGACGTGGTGGTCGAACCCCCCGTGGCGCCCCCCGCGGCGTCTGCGGAAGTTGCCGTGGAGGGTGAACCCCAGCCCACGCCGGCCCCGACGCTTGAGCCGGTCCCGCTGGCCAGTGAAACCGCCGTGTCTCCCGCTGCGCCCGCAGCCGAAGGAACCGCGCCGGCGGCCGCTGCGCCCGCGGCGGCATCCAGCGACCTGTTGGGCAAGATGCGCAAGGTCTACGCGCAGCAGAAGGTCGCCGAAGCCCGGGAAGCGGAGAAACAAAGCCAATATCGCCTGGCCGCGGAGGCCTACGCCAAGGCCCTGGAACTGGACCCCGGTAATCAGGAAGCCCGGCAAGGTCAGACCGCGGTGCAGAGCAAACTCAGTGAGCAATTTGTGCCCACCAATCTGCTCGACGAGCAGCGCCTGAACCGCACGCTCGGCGAGAACATGACCGTGGCCGAATTCCAGCAACTGCTCAATCAGGCTGACCAGAGCCTGCAGGCGCGGAATTTCACCGCCGCCCAGGAACTGGTGGCCCAGGCCAAGGTGATGCTGGACCGCAATCAGCGGTTCCTGCCGGTCAGCCAGTATTCCCAGTTGCGTGAACAAGCGGTGTTGCTGGGCTCGAAGATCGCTGATCAGGAACAGGCCTCCCGGGCCCAACAGGAACAGCAGATCATCCAGCAACGCGCGGAGGACTCGGACAAGCGCCGCCGCGAGGCGATTGATCAGACCGATCGCGAAGTGCAGCGGCTGCTGATGCGGGCCGCGGAGCTGCGGCGGGAATTGAAATACGACGAAGCCCTGCAGGTGGTGGATCAGGCTTTATTCCTGGATCCGAACAACGCCGCGACGCAGGCGGTGAAAATGATGATCGAGGACAGCCGGATCGCCGTGCAATACGGCAAGGCCATCCGGGATCGCGGCCTGGCCTTAGCCCAGATGCGGGTGGATTCGGTGGTGGATTCCATACCCGACAGCCAGCTGGTGACGTATCCGTCGGATTGGCCGGCCATCACGGCCCGGCGTCTGGGCGCGCTGGCGGGGGACAGCATGGACTCGGAAGTGAATCGGAAGGTGGCCGCCAAGCTGCGTGAGCCGATTCCGATGAATTTCGAGGGCGCCCGCCTGGACGAAGTACTCAGCTACATCCGCAGCACCACGGGCGTCAGCTTGTACATCAACTGGGCAGCCTTAAGCGAGGCGGGCATCGAGCCGGGCATGCCGGTGACGGTCCAATTGGACAACGTCACCGTGGAACGAGCCCTGCAACTGGTGCTTGATCAAGCCTCGGTGCTCAATCCGCTGGACCCGGTGATCTACACCATCGTGGATGGTTACATTCATATTTCCACCCAATCGAATCTGACGCGGGTCACGGAGATCCGGGTCTACGACATCCGCGACCTGTTGGTGCAGGTGCCGCACTTTACCGACGCTCCTAATTTTGACTTAGCCTCCGTGCTCGAGTCCGGCGAAGGCGGCGGCGGCGCTTCGTTCGAGGAGGGCGATGAAGAAGAACTGCCCACCCGCGAGGAGCAGGTGACGGAGATCACCACCCTGCTCCAGGACACCGTCGGCCGGCAGGACGAATGGGCTCTGTACGGCGGCGACCAGAGCAGCGTGCAGGAGCTTAATGGCAACCTGATCGTCAAGACCACCCCCAAGAACCATCGGGAGATCATGGACCTGTTGGGACAGATCCGCGAATCCCGCGCGGTGCAGATCCACGTGGAAGGCCGCTTCCTGCTGGTGGACCACAACTTCCTCGAAGAGGTGGGCGTGGACATGGACGTCGCTTACGACCTGCCCGGCCCTTGGACGGGCATCGAGGTCGAACAAGACTCAGCCAATATTGCCAGTCGCAGCACCGTCGGCCCCACCGGCGTGGGCGGGTCGTTTACCAGCCAGGACCTGACCCTGGGCCGCTCCATGGACGTCAGCTTCGGATATCTGGATCAGCTCAACCTGTCCGTGCTGCTCAACGCCACCCAGGCCAGCCGCCAGGCGGTGTCGCTGACCGCGCCGCGGTTGACCTTCTTCAACGGCCAACGGGCTTACGTGCTGGTGGCCACGCAGACGTCCTTCATCAGCGACTTGGAACCGGTGGAAGACACCGGCGGGTTTGACGTCACGCTGGACGTGATCAACACCGGCGTGGTCATGGACGTGGAAGGCACGGTCAGTGCGGATCGCCGCTATGTCACGTTGACTCTGCGGCCCAGCCTGGCCACGCTCAAGCGGTTCCGTACCCTGAGCATCACCAACACGGTGGTGAACGACAACGGCGACGTCGTGTCCTCCAATTCGTTCCCCCTGGATCAGCCGGAGTTGGAGGTCACGCAGGTCAAGACCACCGTCAGCGTGCCGGATCGCGGCACCCTGCTCTTAGGCGGCCAGCGCCTGGTGGCCGACGTGCAGGTTCAGGCCGGCGTGCCGATTCTCTCGAAGATTCCCGTGCTCAACCGGCTCTTTACCAACACCGTGGACGTTAAAGACGAACGGACGTTGCTGATCCTGATCACACCCTCGATCATCATCCAGAACGAGATGGAAGAGGAACTCTACCCCGGCCTGCTGAGCAACCCCCAGCAGTACAACACGGGCAAGACGTTCTAAGAGAAAACGTCGGGAAAAACTGAATTAATAAAGCCCACCTTAGCCGGGTGGGCTTTTTTTTCGCTGGTCCCCAATCCCTATTGCCCTATCCCCACCTGTCACAGCCCCAGCACGTCGGCCATGCTGTATCGGCCCGCCGGTTTATCCGCCAGCCATTGGGCAGCCCGCAGGGCGCCGCGGGCAAAGACGTCGCGGGTGGTGGCGGTATGCGCCAGGACGATTTCCTCGCCTAAGCTGGCAAAGTGGATGTCGTGCTTGCCGACGATGTCGCCTAAGCGCAAGGCGTGCATGCCGATCTGCCCGCGGCGGCGCTCGGTGTCCGCGCCCTGGCGGCCGTGGACCAGGTCGCGGTCGACGGACTTGCCGGTGGCCTGGCAGATGGCCCCGGCGATGGCCAGGGCGGTTCCCGAAGGCGAGTCCTTTTTGAAGCGATGATGCGCCTCGGTGATTTCAATGTCGTAGTCGTCGCCGAGCTGGCGCGCGACCTTCGCCGCCAGGGCGATCAAGAGATTAACTCCCAGGCTCATGTTCGCTGCCTGCAGGATGGCTGTCTGCCCGGCCGCCTGGGCAATGGCCTGGTGGTCCTCGCCCGTTAAGCCCGTGGTGCCGACGACCAGAGGAATCTTCCGCTGGGCGCAGAGAGGAATGATCTTGCGCGTGCCCTGAGGCGAGGAAAAGTCGATGATCACGTCGGGCTCAACGTCCAGCGTCGACGATAACCCCAGCCCCAGGGACCCCACGCCCGCCAAGGAGCCGGCATCTTTGCCCAGGTCCGGGTGTCCGGGAAATTCGACCGCCGCCACCAGCTTAAGATTCGAGTTTTCCGTCGCCAGAGCGATTAAGCGCCGGCCCATCCTGCCGGCAGCGCCATGAATAGCCAATGAGGGCATCGTCGATCTCCAGGGGAAAGCGGTTAGAGGACGAGCGGAAAAAACGGTCCGCCAGCCCTTAAGTCAGGACGATAAGTCCCCCAGGGCCGGGCGGCAAGCGCGGAATCCACGAGGGGATCCCGGGGGAGTTCCGGGGGACTTCCGGGGGATCGCTGGTGATTTGACAAGTCCCGCTGCGGGCCTAGATTAACAGGGTTGAGGTGGGTGAATCGCTGTCGTCTGCGAGCGCTGGATTGACGAAACCTAACCGGATCGGGCGAAGGATGCTGCCTGGTTCTGCCGAACAAGTGCCGGAGGGCTTGTGGCTGACCGGGCGGGGTGACTAATGGATGGCCCTGAACTTTTTTAGACGCGGCAATAAGCCAGAAGACAAAAAACAGAACCCCTCCGCTGATACGCCCGCGGAGCCGGGGCTGGCACGCGATCCGCGCAAGGCCAAGCGGTTTTTTGAGCACGCCCAAACCAACGCCGACACCCGCAATTACGAATACGCGATCCAGCTTTTTATCGACGGCCTGCGTCATGACCCGGACAACATGGCCCAGCACGAGGCCCTGCGGGACGTAGCCCTTAAATACAAGGTGGGCGGGGGCAAGACGGCTGGTTTGTCCGAGAAATTCAAGTCGCAGGGCAAAGACCCGGTCAGCAAGATGCTCGATGCCGAGCGGATCTGGAGCAAAGACCCGCTGAACATGAGCTTGATGCTGGACATGATGGAAAAAGCGGTGGAGGCCGCCGAGGCTGAGCCGGAGCTGCACTTGGGGGAAGTCGCTTACTGGGTGGGCACGCTGGTGCTGGAGTTCGGACGCAAGAGCCGTAAGACGCCGGATAAGGTCTTCATCAAGTCCCGCGATCTATTCGCCCGCATCGGCTCGTTCGACAAGGCGGTGGAGGCCTGTCGCCTGGCTTTGAGCCTGCGGCCCGACGACGCGAAGCTGCTGGATGACCTCAAAGACCTGGAAACGGAAATGACCCTCAAGCAGGGGGCCTATGCCGAGGCGGGCAAAGAGGGGGGCTTCAAGTCTTTCGTCAAGGACATGGACAAGCAGCGGGCCCTGGAGCAGGAACAGGCGGTGGACCGGACCGAATCGGTTCTGGACGAAGTGATCGCCCGGTACCGCAAGGAATACGAGGCCAACCAGGACGTCGACCTGCTCGAGAAACTGGTGGGAGCCCTGTTGCAGAAGGGCGACGACGCTTCGGAAGCCGAGGCCATGACCCGCTTAAAGGAAGCCTGGGAACGGACCGAGCAATATCGCTTTAAAGTGCGGCACGGGGACATCGCCATCCGGCAGATCAATCGTAAGATCCGCGTGCTGCGGCAGGCGGCCAAGGACAACCCCCAGGATGCCGAGGCGGCTGCCAAATTGCGGGATTTGTCGGTCAAATTGCTCAAATTTGAGCTGCAGGAATACACCGAGAGGGCGAAGAACTATCCCACCGACCTGGCGCTGAAATTCCAGCTGGGCCGGCGGCTGATGCAGTTCCAGAAATTCGACGAAGCCATCGCCGCCCTGCAGGACGCCCGGGGCGACGCCAAGGTGCGCGTGCAATCGCTGCTTTATCTGGGCATGTGCTACGCCGCCAAGGGTTGGCCGGAGGAGGCCACCGACACCCTGCGCGAAGGGATCAGCATTCACCCCATCGAGGACGACGCGGTGGGTATGGACTTGCGCTACCAGCTGATGGACGCCCTGGAAAAAAGCGCCCGCAAGAACAAACAGCTCGAGCAAGCCCGCGAGGCTCAGAAAATCGCCTCCAAGATTCTCCAGACGGACATCAAATACCGCGACATCAAGGACCGCCTGGACGCCATCCGCAAGCTGGTCGACGAGTTGTCCGCCGCCCAGAATCCTTAAGAAGCCCCGGCCCTGGACTGCGGTTTTCTCCTGATGACTAGCCCTTATTTCTGGACCCGGAAGTGACTGGACAATCCCCAAACGATCCAGCCCGATCGAATGCCGCCTTGGCGGTCATTCCCGCCCGCTTCGGCTCCACGCGTTTCCCCGGCAAGCCCCTGGCGGACAAGACCGGCAAGCCCTTGATCCAGCACGTGGTGGAGCAGGTCTATAAAGCCCGGCGGGTCGGGCGGGTGATCGTGGCCACCGACGACCAGCGGATTTTTCAAACCGTCGAAAAATTCGGCGGGCAGGTGCGCATGACCCGCACCGATCACCCCAACGGCACCAGCCGCATCGCCGAGGTGCTGGCGCAGTTGGAAGGGGAATCGGCTCCGCAAGATCTGCCCGCCATCGTGGTCAACGTGCAGGGCGATGAGCCGGAGATCGAGCCGGGCGTGATTGACGAATTAGTGGCAGGCTTAGAGGCTCACCCCCAAGCCCCCATGGCGACCTTGGCGGCTGATTTCACCGCCGATGAAAACCCCGCCGACCCCAACATCGTCAAGCTGGTGGTCAATCAGCGCGGCGAGGCCATGTATTTTTCACGCTCCTTGATTCCCTTTGACCGGGATCGCAAGGGCGCGGCAGCGCTCAAGCACCCGGGGCTCTACGCCTATCGGCGGCAGTTTCTGCCTCACTACGTGCAATTGCCCGCTACTCCCTTAGAACAAGCTGAGCAGCTCGAGCAGCTGCGGGCGCTGGAGCACGGATTCGCCATCGCGGTGGTCAAGACCATCGTCCGCCACCACGGCATCGACACACCCGAGCAATACGAAGAGTTTGTCGGGCGCTGGATCAAGAACCAACCGTGACAGATTGGCGCTGCATAAGGCGGGCTTGTCGTGCGTCCCGGCACTGGCTGGGAACCACTTCGGCTGGTGACTTTCTAAGCAGCGAGCTTATTTCCTATGGCGGCGCGATGAATTATTAGGCAATCAGTTTTTGATGCTGTTATACGTAACTTATTTGCAAAAATGGACTTAGGATTTCTATGCTCCTTGGCACGCCATTTGGATAAAGACATTTTTGTTAGTTCCCCGGCGCGATGGTTGCGCCGCAGCGTGATGAGATGAACAAATCGGTCGCGGAAATGGGTGCCCCATTTCAATGTCGCGGCTGTGGATCAGGCGTCGACAACACAGGAGGCAAGTCGTGATGCGCAAGGCCCAAAGGTCAAGGTTTTGGTCGTGTCTTGGAGCGGCGGCGGTTTTTGTTTTTGGCGCCAGCCCAGCCTGGGGACAGGAAAATGGCGTGAACCCCGGCATCACCGCGTGGATGCTCACGTCCACCGCCCTGGTGCTTCTGATGGTGCCGGGCCTGGCCATGTTCTATGGCGGGCTGGTGCGCACCAAGAACGTGCTGGGCACGATGATGCACAGCTACGCCGCCATGGCCATCGTCGGCGTCTTGTGGGGCGTGGTCGGATATGCGATGTCTTTTGGCCCGAGTGTTCTCGGCGGATGGACAGGGTGGGATTCCACGCTGTTGTTCCTGGACCGATTGGATACCCCCACGCCCATGAACGGTTACACCATTCCGGAATGGGTGTATGCCATGTTCCAGGGCAAGTTCGCCATTATCACCCCCGCCCTGATCGCTGGAGCCTTCGCCGAGCGCGTGCGCTTTAGGGGTTATTGCGTTTTCATCGCCCTCTGGAGCCTATTGGTCTATAACCCGCTCTGTCACTGGGTATGGGCCAGCGACGGATTTCTGTTCAAGATGGGCGCCTTGGATTTCGCCGGCGGGACGGTGGTGCACATCAGTGCGGGCATCAGCGCTCTGGTGGGCGCGCTTTATCTTGGCGCCCGCCGGGGGTATCCCGCCACGGCCATGCAGCCCAACAACCTGGTGATGACCATGATGGGCGCGGGCCTGCTGTGGGTCGGTTGGTTCGGGTTCAATGCCGGCAGCTCGGTGAACAGTAACGACGTCACCGCCCGGGCCCTGACCGTCACCCAGATGGCTGCCGCCACGGGGGCGCTGGCCTGGATGCTGCTGGAAGGCCTGCACTATCGCAAAGCCACCAGCCTGGGCCTGTGCTCGGGCATTCTGGCCGGTCTGGTGGCCATCACCCCCGCCGCCGGCGTGGTGAATGTGCACGGGGCCATCGCTTTAGGCGCCTTGGCGGCGCTGGTGTGCTACTTCGCGATCATCCTCAAGAGCAAACTGGGCTACGACGACAGCCTGGACGTGTTCGGCATCCACGGCGTGGCCGGCATCATCGGGGCGGTGGGCTTAAGTTTCTTCCTGCGCCCGGGAACCGTGGCGGACTTTCTTAAAAACGACGCCGCCTGGACGGTGCTGGGACAATTCAAGGTCCAGGCGACCGCGGTGGGCATCGCCATCGCTTACGCCGCGGTGTTGTCCTACGTGCTGATCGTGCTGGTGGACAAGACCCTGGGCATTCGCCTGGATGAAAAACGCGAGATGGCGGGCATGGACCACAGCCTGCACGGCGAGCAGGGCTATGGCCTGCTCAACTTGAACTGATCCCGACCGCAAGGCCAAGAAGCAGAGGAAGGCTGGGCGAAGGCTGCCAAAAACGCCCAGCGGACACGAGCCGACGCAAAAAATCAGCAATGGACCAGGAGAGCCATGAAACTCATTACCGCGATCATTCAACCCGACAAGCTCGACGACGTGCGCGATGCGCTGATCAAGGCGGAAATCACCCGTATCACCGTCAGCCGCTGCACCGGCCACGGCCGGCAGGAAGGCGAGGAGGTGTACCGCGGGCAAAAAGTGGTGCCCAACCTGCACCCGAAGGTAAGGCTGGACGTGGCCTGCAATGATGAATTCGTGGAGATCACCGTCAAGGCGATCCTCAAGGCTGCCAAGCACGCCGGCGGCGAAGTGGGGGACGGCAAGATATTCATAACTCACTTAGAGGAATGCATCCGCATCCGCACCGAAGAACGGGGCGGCAAGGCCATCTAAGGCCACGCTTCGCCCTGGCAAGTCAGGCCAAGATGCCTGAAAAACACGGAAAAAGCTTGATCCAGGGCGTTGGAGTGGTAAAAAAGAAGGAGGCCTTGCCGGGAAGGGAGAAGAGCGGATGCGGTCTAACCGCCTCAGGGTCGTATTTAAGGCGGTAGTGTGGGCAGTGGGGGCGCTATCGTCTGGGCTGACCGGGCAAGCCGGGGCGGCCGTGCAATTGAACCTTCATCAGGCCTTGGCGGACACCAAAGCTGTCCTGGCCTCCGGCGGGCAAGCCAATATCGTGGCCATCGGCGACAGCTTGACGCTGGAAAACACCAGCTGGGTACCGGTGTTCCGCCGGGAGATGCAGGCGCTCTACGGAAACGCGGGCAGGGGGTACCAGGGTTTCAGCCAGTGGTCGGGGGGTAATTTTGTTTATAGCTCAGGCTGGATCGGGCCTAAGGTCAACACCGATCCCTCGCCGCATCATAGTCTGGACGGCTTGTGGAACGGCGCGACGACGGCCAATCAATCCGCTACGTTTGATTCCCTGGCCGGCGCGGGCGCCACAGTCGAGCTCCAATACATGACCGGGCCCGGGTACGGGCGCATCGAAGTGGCCGACGCAGCCCACAATGTCCTAACGATCATCGACACCAACAACACCCAGGAGAGCCTAGGAACCTGGCAGTACCAGTTCCCCACCGGGCAAAGCAGGCTCTGGATCAAGACTCTGGATGACAAGCCGGCCACCATTCTGGGCATGAACAACATCAACCAGACGCCCGGCGCGCGGGTGCATCGCGTGGCCGACGGCGGGTGGGGGGTCAACAACTACATCCAGCGTGATTGGACGTTCGACGCCCAGTTGCAGAACGTCGACCCGGACCTGATTTTCGTCTGGATCGGGCAGAACGACCAGGCTTACAACCGCACCACCTACGCCGCCCGCCTGAACCTGCTGGTGGATCGCCTGCAGGCCACGGCTCCGACCGCCGAGATCGTGCTGGTGGGCACCAAGAAAGGCAACACCTGGCTGCCCAACATGGTCGGGGCGATGGAAGACGTGGCCTTAGCCCGGGGGCTTGGTTTTGTCGACCTTTATCACACGGCCGGCGACGCGGCGTTTTACCAGGCCCAGGGCTATTTACAGGCGGACAAAGTCCACTTTTCTTCTACCGGCGGCGAGTACATAGGCCAGCTGATGTTTCAGAAGGTCTTTATGGAAGAGGGCGTCAACCTGCAGGCAGGGATGCTGGGGGACTTTAACGAAGATGGGCTGATGACGCTTTCGGATGTGGACGGATTCCGCAAGGCTCTGGCGGGCCAAGGATTGACCGCGCATTACGGCGACGTCAATGAGGACGGGCTGATCACCTTAAGCGACATCGACCCGTTCAAGACTCGTCTGCTGGCCGGCGCCGGCGGGGCCATGATCCCCGAGCCGGGCGCCGTCGGGCTGTTGGCTCTGGGGTTCGCAGCTATTTTCCACCGTCGTCGGCACGGCGGTTTAAGCGCCTAAAACCAGGTTCCCGCGCTCAGCTTGGGGAAAGCGTTGAATTCCCCGGCATGAAGTTCTTTTTGTCCAGGTTGATCGTGCGCAGCCTGGGGAAGAGCGTGATGTTGTTGGCCATGGGGCATATCCGCAGCGTCAGGTCCACATAGTCGTTGCCCAGGTCGTATTCGCGGTTTAACTGATACGGGATCGGATCATCGCGGAAAAACGAGATCTGCAGGCGAAAGAGCTCGTTGTCGCTTGTGGCCGTGAGCGTGCCGGTCAGGAAATCCGTCAGTTCCTTGAGCATGGTCAACAGGTCCGAGGGCCGGTACTCAGAATCCGCCAGGGCTGAGGGCAGCCCCAGGGCTGCGGATTGGCTGCCGATCAGGTCCGCCAATTGGGCATTGAGGGTCTGCAGATTCCGTTCGCTTTCCATGACCATCAGGGTCAGCAGCACGAAATCGCCCGGGGTGGATGGGCCGTATAGGGGATACCCTTGGTCCAACAGACGCACCGCGCCGCCGCCGGCCAGCTTAGGAAACGGCAGAAAGCTGTAATAGAGGCATAGGTTGCGCCGGGAAGCCTGGTCCATGGCCATGCAGACCAGATACGGCTGCTCAAAATCGCCGTCCACGACGTCTTCGTAACGTTTAGGCAGACACAGTCGAGTCAGGGTGACCGCTATCGAACTGTCGCTCAGCGTGTCGGACATGGCAATCCTCCGGTTAAAAGGGCGCCGCTGAGGAAACCGGTCCAGCGCCTTTGGGCCGCCAAATTACGGTGGAAGATCCGACGATGTCGATGCGGCCAGTGACATAGGTCCGGCACTACGTTCAAAAAAGGGAAAGAGTCGTATTGGTTCTAGGTAGCGTGGTGGGGAATAATCAGCACCTGCTTGAAATGAACATTTCAAAGCAACCCACCGCAAGCTTTGGACGTCGCGATACGCTCTCTTCACGAGGGATGTAGGGCATATCCCATTAAGTTAAGTGACGTAATTTGGCGCTTTACCCCACCGGCTGGCAAAGATTCAGCAGCTCATGAAGGTCCGCCGTCGCCAGAGCCTGAACCGTGTCGGCCGCCCCGTAATAGATCTTTACCGTGCCGTCGGGTTCGTCAAGGAATCCGCCGGGAAAAAGCACGCCGCCGCGGAATCCGTCCAGTTCGTAGGGGGCTTCGGGCACCATCAAAGGCTGCGGACACAGGCCGATGACCCGCCAGGGCTCGTTAAGGTCCAGCAGCATCAGCCCGATGGTGTAGCGCTTGGTCCAGGGCGAAGGCTCCCAGCCGTTCAGCGGGCGATTGGGGTTGATGTCCACGGCGTGGAAAAGGGTCAGCCAGCCACGCTTGGTGCGCAGGGGCGGAGCGCCCGGACCTATCTTGGCGTTGGCAAACGGCACGCGCTCATGCGGCAGCACCAGGCGCGTGTTGCCCCAGTGTCGGCCGTCCGGTGAGGTGGACAGCCAAATGTCAAAATGTTCGCCCGCGCCCAAGGAATACACCGGAAACGGGCGTTCCAAGCGGACGAATTGCCCGTTGATTTTCTGGGGAAACAGCACCGTGTTGCGATTGTCCGGCGCCGAGAGGGAAAGCACCTCAAAATGCTTGAAATCCTCGGTAATCGCCAGCCCCGCGCGGATGCCGTGGCGGGTGTCGACGGCGAAACTCAGGTAGCAGCGATCGTCCAGAACCGTCAGCCGCGGATCGTAAACGCGCTGGACTTCCTCATCCTGCCATTCCCAGCAGGGTTGCGGCGCCACCCGCCAGTGGATGCCGTCGCCGGAGGTGGCCAGCCCCAGGTTCGTGCCGTCAAAGTGATACGTGCCGCGATAGTTGCCGTAGTCATTGCGAAAGACCATCACATACTGCCCGCGATAGCGGGTCACGCCGGCATTGAACACCAGCGTGGACGGATACGGCACCTCTTTGGCGGTGAGGATGGGATTGTTCGGACAACGGGTGATGTTTGGCTGCGGCATCATGTCGATCCCGCCCCCGGAAGGGAGGCACGAGGTTGTCGGCAACTGGCGAATCAACAAGTGTGGGAACCAGCCCCAGGCATTTAAAACAGGATAACACGTCGGAGATCGGGATGTTTTCTGTCAGGTCGGCAATTAACATGAAGATGATCGCTTAAGTGTTTTCCCGCGCCGCCCAAGAAGGGCCGACTCGCACCGGGGAAGATTTGGGATAGTCTGTTAGGCAGGTCCGCGTGGAGATCAAGTCGTGGTTGGCAGCGCGGACCGGGAAGTGGGGGATAAGGAGATGGGCGATGATTCTGGCCGTGAGCACCTACAGCTTAAGCCGGTGGATGCGCGAGAATAATAAGACGCTCGAGCAGACGCTGGATTGGATGGCCCAGCACGACGTAAAGGCTGCCGAGTTCTGCGGGCTCGACGAACGGGCCAAGGACAACCCCATCGCCCGGGCCCAGGAAGTCCGGGCCTACGTCGCCAAGCTGGGCATGGAAGTGGCCGGCTACTGCGTGGGCGGCGAGTTTCTCTGCCCCCCGCAGACGCAGAAGCAGGAAGTAGCCCGCCTAAAACAGGACGTCGACATCGCCGTGGCCTTAGGCGCCAAGACCATGCGCCACGACGTGACTTGGGGTCCGACCAACGGGAAGAACAAACCGCCCGTGGACGCCAAGACCTTCCCCCAGGTGCTTAAGTACATGGCCCCGGCCATCCGTGAAGTGACGGAATACGCTGCCGGCAAGGGCCTGAAAACTTCCCTGGAAAATCACGGCTTCTACATGCAGGCTTCCGAGCGCGTGGAAAAGCTGATCCAGGCGGTGGGGCATCCCAATTACGGGTTGACCATCGACATGGGCAACTTTTTGTGCGTCAACGAAGAGCCGGTCGACGCCGTCAAACGCCTGGCCAAATACGCCATCATGGCCCACGTGAAGGACTTCCACGTTAAGCCCAAGAAGCAGATGCCCCCCACCGGCTGGTTCGCCACGCCGACCGCCATCGCCCTGCGCGGCGCGATTGCCGGGCACGGCGTGATCGACATCCCCGCCGAGCTTAAGCTGCTTAAGAAGGCCGGCTACGACGGCTACCTGTCCCTGGAATTCGAAGGCATGGAAGAGCCGGGCCTGGCCGTGGACCTGGGCCTTAAATACCTAAGAGAACAGCTTAAGACGTTGGGGGTTGGGAATTAGGGATTGGAGATTAGGGGTTAGGGATTGGGGAAAGTCAACGCGGCGGCAGTTTCGCGGGCGATCGCCCCCGGAAGTTGTCCCCGGAAGTCGCCCCCGGAGGATCGCTGGTAAAGTGACGGGACATCATTGCCAGGGAGGCCAGACTATGACCAAACACACGCGGCCGAGTCGGGAAGAATACTACATGGGCATCGCCTTGGCGGTCCGCCAGCGGGCCAATTGCCTGGGCCGGCGCGTGGGCGCGATCATCGTGCTTAACGACCGCATCATCTCCACTGGCTACAACGGCACCCCGGCCGGCATGCCCAATTGCTTGGATGGCGGGTGCCATCGCTGCGCCCACCGCGAGCAATACCCCTCCGGCAGCGGCTACGACCTGTGCATCTGCGTGCATGCCGAGCAGAACGCCCTCTTGTCCGCGGCCCGCTTCGGCATCGCCGTGGAAGGCAGCACCATCTACTCAACGCTCCGTCCCTGCTTCGGCTGCACCAAGGAACTCTTGCAGGCCAAGGTGCGTGAGGTCGTCTACCTGCACGAGTGGCTGCCGGGCGACGCGGAAGTGCGCCAGGAATACGAACGCCTGCAGGCCAACCTGACCGGCGGCGTCCGCCAGTTGGTCATTCCTGATCCGGACAAGGAGTGGGCCATGGGCGGACCCGGGGCCAGCTCGGTTGCCCACGTGACCGACGAAACAGGCCACGGCGCCTAAACGCGACCGGCCGAGCGCGTCCGGGGATGGCCGAGGGCCCAGGAATGAAAACCGGCAGCGCAGGGGCGCAGGAGGGGTGGGGGGGTGGTGAGGACCTATGTTCTTTTTCCTGTCCAGATTCCGATGGTTTGTCGACCTGCTGGGCCTCTGGCAGGCCCTTAAATATGTCTTTTGTCGCTTGCTGGGCGTCCAGGAAATCTCGTTGCGCCTGCCGGGGATTCGCCAGCCGATCCTCTGCCGGCCGCGCCACAGCGACATGTACGCTTTCTGGCACGTCTTTGGACACCGGGACTGCGACGTGGAATTATCCCGCCCCCCGCGCCTGATCATCGACGGCGGCGCCAACGTGGGCTATGCCAGCATTCTCCTGGCCAACAAGTACCCCAACGCCCGGATCATCGCCGTCGAGCCCGATCCGAAGAATTGCGCCTTAATCCGTCGGCAGATTGTCTCCTACTCCAATATCCAGCTCGTGGAAGGGGCCCTCTGGCCGCGCCCGGCCCTGTTGGCAATTGATAACCCCACTGCCGACAGTTGGGCGTTCCGTGTGCGCGAGCTGGACCCGACCAGGGATGGCCAGGTGGGCCAGGGCATGCGCGGTGCGACCATCAGCGAGCTGCTCAATGAATCGGGAGCCGACGCGCTCGATCTCTTGAAGCTGGACGTGGAAGGCGCTGAACAGCAGCTGCTGACCGAAGGCGATCTTGCCTGGTTGAACAAGCTGCGGGTGATGGTGGTGGAAACCCATGGACCGGCCATCAGGCAGGTGGTGGAAAAGGTCATGGCCGATCACGGCTTTGTCCGGGAAGCCAAGGGCGAAAAGCTCGTGTATCGGCAGTCCAAAGCGGCCGGCTAGGGAAAATGCGTCTGGGCCAGCAGGGGGAACAATTCCTTTAAACCATCCGCGGCGAATTGCACGCCCACCGCGATCATGATCAGCCCCATCACGCGGGTGGTGATGGCGATTTCCGTGCGCCCAAAATATTTCTGGATGCTCACCGCCGCGCGCAAGGCCAGGAACGTGGCCAACGTCGTGATCCCGATGCCCGCGCCTAAGCCCAGCAGACGTCCGGTGTCCTGGGCTTGCTGGGAAAGCAGCATCACCAGGCTGATGGCGCCCGGCCCGGCCAGCAGGGGAATGCCCAGGGGCACGATCGCCACCGAACTGCGGGCGGCGATTTCCTCCGCCTCGTCGCGATTCTGTTTGGCGGGACTAAGCTGGCCCTGCAGCATCGGCAGAGCCATGATGGACAGCAATATCCCCCCGCCCACGCGGAAGGCCGGCAGGGTGACGCCGAAGAAACGCAGAATCCCCTGGCCCAGAAAGGCAAAGAGTATCAGCGTGCAGCAGACCGTCAGCGTCGTGTGCCGGGCCACCCGGCGCATCTGGGCCTGATCCTGGCGGTCCACGACCGACAGAAAAATCGGCACCACGCCCAACGGGTCGGTGATGGCGATGATGCCGACGATGCACTGGATGGCAAACGCCCAATCCAAATTGGCTTACCTCTACAGGCTGTTCCAGACCGAACGCATCTTGTGCGTGAATTGCGGGAATACCCGCTCGGGCGCTTCGAGTTCCTCGTGCCAGCGTTTTTCCCACTCGAAGCTGAAAATGCCGTCGTAGCCGTCCTTCTTGAATTGCGCCAGGATTTCCTTCAAGGGCAGATCCCCCGCGCCCACCGCCACATACGAACGCTTCTTTTCCGGGCCCGGCAAGGGGAAATTGTCCTTGACGTGGCAATACAGGATCAAATCCTTAAACAACTGATACGCCGTCTTCCAGTCGCCTTGCGTGGCGTCACACACATTTAAGATGTCGTAGACAATGCCGAAGTTCGGCGAGTTCACCGCCTTGGCCAGCGCCAGCGTGTGCTGCGGATTCGTCCAGTCGTCGTGCGTCTCCAGCCCGATCTTCACGCCGTTCTTGCCCGCCAGCTCCGCCAGGGGTTTAAGAACCTCCGCGGCCCTTTGAATGACGCTCTGATGCGTGGCCCCTTTGGGCACCATGCCAGCGAAGGTGCGGATGTACGGCACCTTCATGACGCCCGCTAAGTGAATTAATTTAGCCAACAGCTTGCGGTTGTCCTCCATCGGCCCCGCTTCCAGATGGGCAAAGCTCGAATACCCCATCAGGCTGATCACCGGCAAGCCCCCCTGGCGATACGACTCCGCCAGTTGCCGGGCCTGGTCGTCGGTGGCTTCGGGCGAGAGGTGCAGCCCCTCCGGATGCACGCGCAACTCCACGCCGTCAAATCCGAAGGTCTTGACCTGTTGGGGAATTTCCTCTGGTTTCCAGGCCGGGCAGCCGAGGGTGGTGAAAGATAGTTTCATGGTTTTATCCTTCGATGCCGTTTGGGCTTGACTCCACCCTCAAAGGCAGCCGTCGCCTAGGGGGATGGTTGGTCGGTGCGCGTAAAAGCGATTTCCCTTCCGACGGGCATCACGCCGGGGAAAATACTCTTGCGGGGTTGGCGGTCGCGGAGCAGAAACGCTCTTAGAACGACGCCAAGTACACCCAGGCACAAAAGCAAGCCTAGGATAGTCAGTGTAATCTGCGTGACAAGTTGGACCATCGGCGTCGGGCTGAACAGGTGCCCTAATCGCGCCACCGCCGGCCCGCTCGCCAGTGCCACCGCCGCGGGCTGCGGCACCAGCCACACCCACCCCGCCGTGCCGCACAACACGATCAGACTCGCCGGCAACAGCACCTTCACGCAGGCGTAAAGCACCTGGTCAATGCGGATGCGCGGCAACGTCCAGCGGATCCAGATCTGAATGAAAATAATCGTCATCGCCTTGAGCATGAACCAGAACGCGCCCCACAGATTCACCGCCAGCAAGCCCCCCACGCTCACGCCCAGCGCCGCCGCCGTGCCCGACCACCCGCCCGCCGCGGAGCTCTGCGCCAACTGCCCTGAGAAATAAGCCTCCGCCGCCCGCAGCGGCTCGTATCCCACCCAACGATACACCGGATCCAGCGCCCCCAGCGGACTGTTCCACGCCCCTAAAAACAACGCCGCCTGAATACACCCGACCACGAACATCGCCCCGTACTCGGCGAAAAAGAAAAACGACCAGCGGATGCCCGAATACTCCGTGTGGAACCCCGCCACCAGTTCCGATTCGGATTCCGGCAGGTCAAACGGCGCCCGCTTGTTGGACGCCAAGGACGCGATGTAATAGACGAAAAATCCTAAGAAAATAAACGGATTGTGGAACACAAACCACTCGTGCAGCCCGCCCGCCTGCAGATACCCCAATTCCACCAAATGCAGCGTGCCCGCCGTGATGACCCCCGCCAGAATCGCCAGCCCCAGTGGAATTTCATACGACACCATCTGGCAGGCCTCGCGCATTGCCCCGTAAACCGCCCACTTGGAGTTTGACCCCCACCCCGCCAGGATCGTGCCCATCACCTCCACCGCCAGAAACGCCAACAGATACAGCACCCCGATGTTCAGCCCCGGCTCAAACACCCATTGCGGGCTAAACGGCAGCGCCAACAGGGCTGCGAACACCGGCGCAAACGCCAGATACGGCGCCAGCCGGAACATGAACGCGTCCGCCCCCGCCGGCATTAAGTCTTCCTTCAAAATCAACTTCACCCCGTCCGCGAGCGACTGCGCCCAGCCGTGCCACCCGCCCACGTGCATCGGACCCACCCGCGATTGGATGTGCCCCGCCACTTTCCGCTCCCACCAGATGCTGAACATCACCACCACGCTGATCAGGGGAATAAACGCCGCCAGCACCAGCGTCGCCTTGATGGCGATGATCAGCCAGATGTTTTCCTGGGCCCAATATTGGATCATGTCTAGACCTCGGTGAGGGCTGCCCGGCTTGGAACTTAGAACCGCTAACAAAATACGATTAACCGCCATGACGCCAAGCTCCGAAAAGTCATGAATCAACGTTTTTTTTGATCCAAACATTCATCTTGGTGGTTTTCTTGGCGACTTGGCGGTTCATTTTGTTGAGGGCTCTTAATCTGGGCAAAATTGTAACGATCCAAACCCCCTGTGGCGACGGGCGCTAAGAACCCTTGTCCGACTTCAATCGCCTGTTCTTTCCGCATCGGCCGAAAGGGAAGTGGGGGGGGTTACTGCCCCGCCGCCTGGCGCAGCCGCTCGTAATATTCGTAAGGCACCTTCTGGCTGCCCAGCGGGATCGCCTTGCGCGCGCCGTGGAAGTCCGATCCGCCCGTGGTCAGAAGATTCAGCTGCTTAGCCATCTGCTCGAACTGGCGGACGTGGGCCGGCGTGTGATCGGTGTGGCGGGCCTCAATGCCGTCCAGGCCCGCAGCCTTAAGATTCTGAATCTCCCGGTGCAGGCTGGTGAAATCCGGCAGGCGAAGCTGCAAGGGGTGCGCTAGGATCGCCAAACCCTTGGCGGCGTGAATGGCCCGGATGGCTTCCTCCGGCGGCAGCAGATCCTTGCGGATATAGGCCGGCGCGCCCTGCCCGATGTACCGGCGGAAGGCTTCGTGCAGCGATTTGACGTACCCCTTCTGCACCAGCACCTGGGCGATGTGCGGACGACCGACGATCAAGGCTCCTTCGCTGCGCGCCAGCTCCAGCACGTCCTCGTATTCGATGGCCACGCCCAGCTCGCGCAGCCGGTCAATCATGCGCGGATTGCGTTCATGGCGGGCCTGCTGAACCTGCTGCTGGAGCGTCAGCAGATCCGGATGGTCGTGCTGGATAAAGTAGCCCAGGATGTGCAGCGTGCCTAAGCGCGAGCCCGGGTCGTTCTCATCAAGCGCCGGCGCCCGCACGGACAATTCAATGCCCGGCACGAAATTCAGCTTGACTTTCTGGCAAGCCGCCTGCGCCGCCGGCACGCCCACGGTGGTGTCGTGGTCCGTCAGCGCGATGGCCGCCAGCCCCGCCTTCACCGCCAGGGGCGCTAATTCCTCCGGCGGCACCGTGCCGTCCGAGGCGCTTGAGTGAATGTGCAGGTCGCAATAAGTCATGGGATTGTTGGTGGGCATGCCGAGGCAATCCGTCGGAAAAAAATACATCCAACAGCCCCAGCATCATACCGTCGCGGCAAAAATGAATCGCCCCCGCATTCCACCCTGCCGCGCAGCTGTCCGTGCCTTGCGAAAATTGCTCTAAAGCCCAGGGAAGAAATCCCTGGGCCTCTGCCCTCGCCTTCCTCTGTTTCCACCGTCCGCGCCGGGGATTCATGTTTGTCGCGCGCTTAACGTACAATCTCGCGATTCAGGCAGAACCACCATGACCCAAAAAATCTCCCTTAACGGCTCCTGGCAACTGTCCTTTGGCCCGCAGGATCAATCCCCCCCCTCCGCCCCCGCGACGCCCGCGCAACTGGACGCCGCCCATCTGCCCGCTATTCCCGCCGCCGTGCCCGGCAACGTCGAACTGGACCTGATGGCGGCCGGCCTGCTGCCCGACGTAACCAAGGGAAACAACATTCATCTTCTGCGCCCGTTTGAGACGCACCGCTGGTGGTATCGGCGCAGCTTTGATTCCCCCACGCTGGCCGTCGGCCAACGCGTGGAACTGGTGTTTGAGGGCCTTGATTGCCTGGCGGTTATCTTCCTCAACGGCCGGGAAATCGCCCGCACCGACAACATGCTCATCCCTCACCGCCTGGACGTCACCGACCACCTGCGCTCCGACAGCCCCAACGATCTGGTGGTCCGCATCGACTCGCCCATCCTCGCCGGGCGCGATTACGAAAACGAGCCCATCGAGTGGGCCGACCGGATGCATTACGAGTCCATTTCCATCCGCAAAGCTCCCCACATGTACGGGTGGGACATCGTCCCGCGCTTGGTCAGCGCCGGCTTGTGGCGCCCGGTGTGCCTGGAAGTTCTTAACCCCACGCGCTTCCGCGCTATTTACTGGTCGACCATCGCCGCCGACCCCGACCAGCGCTCCGCCCGCGTTTTTGTCCACTGGGACTTTGTGACCGACCGCCTGGACATCGACGCCCTGAAGGTGCGGGCGACTCTGCATCGCCGCGGGCGCGAAGTTCATCGCACCGAGTTGCCCGTCATCGACACCCACGGACGCTACACCCTCGACTTAACCCAAGTCGATCTCTGGTGGCCGCGCGGCTACGGCGAACCCGCCCTGTACGACGCCGTGGTCGAATTGCTCGACGCCGATGGCCGCACGCTTGCCACACACCGCTGCCGCGTGGGCGTTCGCACCATCAAGCTCCAGCGCACCCCTGTCACCACCGCCGCCCAGCCCGGCGAGTTTGTGTTCCGTGTCAACGGGCGGAAGGTTTTCTGCAAGGGCACCAACTGGGTCCCGCTCGACGCCCTGCACAGCCGCGACAGCCAGCACCTGCAAACCACCATCGCCATGGCTGCGGACCTCAACTGCAACATGATCCGCTGCTGGGGCGGCAGCGTGTACGAAGACCACGACTTTTTCGATCTCTGCGACCAAGCCGGCCTCATGATCTGGCAGGATTTCGCCCTCGCCTGCGCCATCTACCCGCAGACCGACGAATTCGCCGCCCGCCTGACCGCCGAAGCCGAGGCCATCGTCCGCAAACTGCGCAATCACCCCAGCCTGGCCCTCTGGGCCGGTGACAACGAAATCGACATCTTCTATCACCGCATGCTCCCCGGCGTAGACCCCAACACCGACCGCCACTCCCGCGGCACCCTTCCGGCCGTGGTGCGCCGGCTCGATCCTTACCGCGAATACCTGCCCAGTTCGCCCTACAGCTCGCCGGAAATGGTCCGCATGGGCGCCGACGTGCAGAATCAGCCCGAGCGCCACCTCTGGGGCCCGCGCGATGATTTCAAAGGCCCGTTCTACACCGGTTCCCTGGCCCACTTTGCCAGCGAGATCGGCTACCACGGCTGCCCGGACCGCAGATCCATCGAGGAAATGCTCGATCCCCAATTCGTCTGGCCTTGGCAGGACAACGATCAGTGGCTGACGCACTGCACCCGCCCGCACCGCAACTTCACCGGGTGGAACTACCGCGTCAACCTCATGGGCAAACAGATCGCCGTGCTCTTTGCCTCCATTCCCGACAACCTCGACGACTACGTCCTGGCCTCGCAGATCAGCCAGGCCGAGGCCAAAAAGTTTTTCATCGAATGGTTCCGCCACGCCAAGTGGCGCCGCACCGGCATCCTCTGGTGGAACCTGCGCGACGGCTGGCCGATCTTTTCCGACGCCATCGTCGACTATTACAACCGCAAAAAACTGGCCTACACCTACATCCAGCGCGTCCAGACGGACATTTGCGCCATCTGCTGCGAGCCGAGCGATAATCGCCACGAAATCGTCGTCGTCAACGACACCTTCGCGCCCGCCGCCGGCCACCTCTCCATCCAAGACGTCGACACCGGGCGCACCCTGCTGGAAACCGACTATCACGTCCCCGCCAACGACAAATCCACCGCCGGGCACATTCCCCCCTCCCCCCTGCCGGCCATGTATCTGTTGCGCTGGACCGACGCCCAGGGTTCGCACCTTAATCACTACCTCGCCGGCCCGCGCCCCTTTAAGCTGACCGACTACCGCCGCTGGCTGAGCAAGCTGGAAATCCCGGCGGACATCGGCTCCGTCCATCGCCCCTGACCGCCGCCGACTTCGCCAGGAAACGTTGCATTCTCGGGGAACTTCCGGGGCTAAAGCCCAGGGATTCCTTCCCTGGGCACTGCATCTATTGCGCCAATCGCTCCCGTCGATCCATCCTTCTTCGCGCCCCAGCCATTGATCTTGTTCTTGTTCTTAACTTCCTATACCCATTTGCATATTCAAGATCAGCCGAGCATCATTTTCCTTCCGACTCATCGTTTCTTTTTTGGACAAAGGCTTTTCGATGAACCATCGACAGATGAACCTGGCGGTGTTTGACCGCACCCATCCGGCCGGCGGTCCGGTGTTCTTTCAGCCGCGCGTTGAGCCGTGGTTTGCCTGGCACAAGGTCATGAACCAGTTGCCCGCCGCTTATGAGCGCACCGATGTGCGCGGCTTCATGGACGATCTGGGCGTCTCCATGCGCTACCTGCACTACTACACCGATCAGCCCGACCCCGTCCGCCAATTCTTCGGCCCCGAGGTCAAAATCACCAAGCGCGAGGAAGGCGACCGTTCCTGGACCTACTACCACACGCCCCATGGCCAGCTCGTCCGCGAACACTTAAAAAACGAGGACCAGGTCTGGCGCACCGTCCGCTATCCCGTGCAGACGCGCGACGATCTCAAATGCCTGCGCTGGATGTACCAGCACGTCACCCACGGGTTCGATCGCCAGCGTTTTGAAATCGGCGATCAATTCATCGGCCCGCGCGGCAGCCCGCAATTCTGGGTCCCCAAAAGCCCCTACCAGCACTTGGCCCAATGGTGGATGCCCATCGAGTGCCTCATCTACGCCCTGGCTGATTACCCCGACGAAGTCGAGGACGCCATGCGCCTGATCGACGATTCCTACGACGCCCTCTACGAACAGATTCCCCAGCACACGGACCTGGTCAAAATCGTCAACTTCGGCGAAAACCTCCACGATCAACTTTTAGGCCCGGAATACATCGAAAAATACCTCCTGCCCTGGTACGCCAAGCGCTCCGGGCAACTCCGCAAGGCCGGCCTTTACACCCACGTCCACATCGACGGCTTCTGCAAGATTCTTCTGCGCTACCTTAAGGACATGGCCTTCGACGGCATTGAAGCCCTCACCCCCGTGCCCCAGGGCGACGTCACGCTGGAGGAAATCAAGGCCCACATCGGCGACAAAATCGTGCTCGACGGCATCCCCGCCGTGCTTTTCATGGACCAATATTCGCGCGACGACCTGATGGCCTGCGTTGAAAAGGTCGTCCAGCTCTTCCACCCGCGCCTGGTCCTGGGCGTTTCCGACGAAGTCCCCGAAGGCATCGGCGAAGAAGCCATCACCCGCGTCAAAATGATCCAAAAATGGTGCGCTGCGCACCGCTAGCGTGTTGGATCGCCCCCGCTACCTGCTCACCCTGCGCGAAGTCGGCTACCGCTTTGAAACCCTCCCGCCGGATTAACCATGTGCTGGAGAGAGCAAACTGAGACTCTCAAGTTTGATTGCAGCTTACGGGCGAAAAGACTGACGGTTATAATTTAAATATGCCCACAAGCACGATGACGAAGGGGGTTGTGCGCAATACTCGCCAGCGACGGTTGGGATGGTTCGGCTGGACAATGGTTGTTCTATTGTTGGGGTTGCCTATCTCCTGTGTCTGTAAAATAGGCAGCGGGGTTTTCCTTACGCCGCCGCCGAGTATGCAGTCCTTGGCAGCCTTTATGAAGTGGCAGCCGTCGTTGGATACTTATGTGTGGTTTCAGCACGATGGCGCCGAATACGTCATCGCCTACAAAAAGGAATCGCCGTGGGTAATCCTGCTGACGGGCCCTTTTTTTCCCTCCGGTCCTGCCGTCTATGTATTTGACGCGACCGGCCAATTCGTCGATTGGTCGGCTGATGTTGGAGACGACAGCGAGTTCGTCAAGAAATGGTCACCACCCAATCCATATCGAGGACCAAGGCTGACCCGAGCCCAGCTTCAGAAGTGGGCCGGTATAAGCCATACCCATCCTTCCCCTCAGTAATCTTTGGGCGCATGGTGCATTGGCCCGCGCCTAGTTCCGCCAGAATGACGCCGTGGCGGCGTTGTTTCACCCTCGCCTGACGTTTTCATTCCAATGTTGGCATGAGGCACTCCCCATTGGTCCGCTCCCTGTGCCGCCCTACTGTTTATTATTGGCTATTCGTCCGCAGAGCGATGTCAGGCCCGCAACTCGTGCTTTGATCGCTCAGCCTGCTCATTAAGCATTAAGCCTCCCTCGCCGCCCAGCCGATGATGGGGTTATGGGTCCAGCGCCGGCTCAGTCCGTTTCCAGCCCGCCGGTGCGCCAAAAAGCGGGTGGGATATGCGTCATTATGACATCGCGGTGATCGGTACCGGACCGGCCGGACAGAAGGCCGCCATCCAGGCCGCCAAGCTCGGCAAGAGCGTGGTCATCATTGAAAAGCACGAGAAGCTCGGCGGGGCCGCCGTCAACACCGGCACCATCCCCAGCAAAGCCCTGCGCGAAGCCGCCATGCACCTCACCGGCGCCAGCCGCCGCGGACTCTTTGGACGCAGCCACCGCGTCAAACGCGACATCACCATCACCGACCTGATCTACGTCAGCCAGCAGGTCATCCACACCGAATTGGAAATGCTCCAGGAGCAGTTCGAGCGCAACGGCATCGACGTCGTCTGGGGCACCGCTCATTTTGAAGGCCCCAACCTTTTGCAGGTCACCTGCGCCAACGACACCCAACTGGTGATGGCCGACAAATTCATCATCGCCACCGGCACCCGCCCCGCCCGTCCTGCCCAGGTTCCTTTTGACGATCACACCGTGGTCTGTTCCGACGGCGTGCTGCAGATTAAGACCCTCCCCCGCAGCATGATCGTCGTCGGCGGCGGCGTCATCGGCACCGAATACGCCTGCATCATGGCCACCCTCGGCGTGAGCGTTACCCTCATCGACGCCAAGAATCAGGTGCTCGGCTTCCTCGACCAGGAAATCTGCGAAGCCTTTCACTACCACATGCGCCGCGCCGGCATCTCCCTGCGCCTGGGCGAAAAAGTCGCCAGCATCCAGCGCCTGTCCGAACCGATGCCATCCTCAGACGAAGCGTCAAAGAGCACTCCCTCCGAAGCTTCCGAAGTTTCCGAGACTTCCGGGGCCGGTGATAGCCCCGCATGGAAATGCGGGGCCGGCTCGGTACCTTCCGGGGGCACTTCTTCCGGGGGCGGGGGCGTCGAAGCCGTGCTGGAATCCGGCAAACGCTTGCGGGCCCAGACGCTTTTATACGCCGTGGGCCGTGAGGGCAACGCCCGCGAATTAGCCCTGGAAAACGTGGGCTTAGCCGCCGACGAACGCGGCCGCTTGAAAGTCAACGAGCACTTCCAGACCGCCGCGCCCCACATCTACGCCGTCGGCGACGTGATCGGGTTCCCCGCCCTGGCCAGCACCGCCATGGAGCAGGGCCGGCAAGCTTCCTGCCACGCCTGCGGCGCCGACACCGGCGGCATGACCGAGCTTTTGCCCTACGGCATCTACGCCGTGCCGGAAATCTCCATGATCGGCAAGACCGAGCAGCAGCTCACCGCCGAGGGCATTCCCTTTGAGTCGGGCACAGCTCTTTATCAGGAGATCGCCCGCGGGCAGTTGCTCGGCGACCATGAAGGCCTGCTGAAACTGTTAGTCCACCAGGAAACCCGCAAGATTCTGGGCGTGCACATCATCGGCACCGGCGCCACCGAGCTGATCCACATCGGCCAGGCCGTGATGTCCTTCGGCGGCGACGTGCGGTTCTTCGTGGAGAACGTCTTTAACTTCCCCACCCTCGCCGAGTGCTATCGCGTGGCCGCCTTCAACGCCCTCAACCGCATGCGCCAAGCCGCCTGAGCGCGCCGTCCGCCGCGGCGAATCCCCGGAAATTCCGCAGCCTGCGCTCTCGCCTGGCCTTAGGCCTTAAGCAACCCTTTTTGCTCCAGCAACTCCAGCAGCTTTTCCACCGACTGTTCGATGGAAAGCTGATCCGTGCGCAAGTGCAATTCCGGGTTCGTCGGCGCTTCGTACGGATCGTCGATGCCCGTGAAGCCTTTGAGTTGCCCCGCCCGCGCCTTTTTGTACAGGCCCTTGGGGTCGCGCTTTTCCGCCTCCGCGATCGGGCAATCCACGTAAACCTCGATATAAGGCAGCCCCGCGTCCGCGTGCAGCTTGCGGGCCGCCTCGCGGTCAGCCGCGTAGGGGCTGATGAAGCTGGTGATGGCGATCAGCCCCGCGTCGGCAAACAGCTTGGCCACCTCGCCGATCCGCCGGATGTTCTCCGCCCGGTCCTCGGCCGAGAAGCCCAGGTTCTTATTCAGCCCGTGCCGGATGTTGTCCCCGTCCAGACGATACGCGTGCTTGCCGCGCTGCAGCAGCACCTGCTCCAGCGCCACCGCGATCGTGCTCTTCCCGCTGGCCGACAGGCCCGTCATCCACACCGTCACGCCCTTTTGGCCCAGGTTTTTCCGCCTCTCCTGCGCCGTAACCGCGCCGTCGTGCCAGGTGATGTTCGTTGCTTTCTGCTGGGCCATGGGAATCAACTCCTGCCTCAAATATAGGGTGAAGGCGGGGATGGTAGCGGAATTACCACCTAAGTCCAAACCGCCCGGTAAAAGCAGGACTATCAAGTGTTTTGATGCTGGGCAATCTGCAGCAGCACCACCAGAATGTCGTACATCGCGTGCGTGCCCGCCACGATGCCGAACCCGCGCAGCAGATACACCACCGCGAAGTAAATCCCCGCCAGGGAATAAAACGCCAGCTTGCGCACGTTAAACGGGTTGTCCGGGCCGAAGTGATACAGGGCAAAGAGCAACGCCGACACCGCCACCGCCCCGATCGCCCCGATGTGCTCCGGCAGCGACAACAGATCGACTAAGAACATGTGCACCAGCGCGATGGCGATCAAGCGAAACAGCAATTCCTCATAGATCCCCGCCCCCACGCTGTAAATCAGCATCGGCTGCCACGGCGTCGCCGGCGTCGAATCCAGAGCCTGGAGCAGATGCCATTGCGGCGTCGCCGCCCCCCAGCCTATGAGCATCAGCACGAACAGCGGCAGGGCCAGCAGCACCGATTCAATGCCCATCCACAGATAAATGTGCGTTTCAAATTGCCAGCGATCCCGCCGCACCACGTGCAGGCAAAGCAGCACCACGATCACGATCAACCCCGGCAGGTAATACGCCCCGTGCCCCACGCCCACCGCCTCGAAAAAATGCTGCAGCATCGAGTACGCCAGAATGTGCGGCGTCGGCGTGCCCGTGGCGTGACGGATGTAGACAATCGTCCCCACTTCATACAGCAGCACCAGCGGCAATAAAAAAAACAACGACTGCAGCGGCTGCTGCGCCAACAGCCAATAGCTTTGCAGCGGCGGCTGTTGTTTCTTGCGTGAAGGTGAGCGGGGCGGCAGGGTCATAACCCCCGGCATCATACTTTCAGAACGGCATGCACGTCAGCGAAGGGGGTCAACTGGGCCTTGCCGTTGAGGAAAGCCAGCTCAATAAGCACCGAAATGCCCATGAGCTTGGCCCCCAATCCCGCGATCAGCTGACACGACGCCTTCATCGTCCCCCCCGTGGCCAAAAGGTCATCCACCATCAGCACCCGCTGGCCTTTGGTCACCGCGTCCGTGTGTACCTCCAGCCGATCCGTCCCGTATTCCAGGGCGTAATCGATCCCTACCGTCTTGTAAGGCAGCTTCTTGGGCTTGCGGATGGGCACAAATCCCGCCGACAGCGCCTGCGCCACCGCCACCCCAAAGATAAACCCCCGGCTTTCCGTGCCCACCACCACCTCCACCCCCTTGCCGCGGAACGGATTAGCCATCAGCTCCACCGCCATCGCCAGCCCCGCCGGATTCCGCAGCAGCGGCGTAATGTCCTTAAAAACAATGCCCGGCTTAGGCCAATCCGGAATGTCACGAACCAGTGCCAGCAGGTCCATCGCAGAACTCCTCAGATAGGGTTGGTTGTTTTACCATGTTCGCCCGGATGTTTCCCCCCACCCCCCGCCAGCGCTTGCCTTAACGAGCCGCGCACGTCAGTAAGCGGGGGATTAAAGCCCAGGGAAAAAATCCCTGGGCACTCCACGCCGTTTAGCGGGCGATCGCAGATCGCCGTATCTGCCGCCACGATTTCCACAGGGCATCACGTCACATTGGATTCAGCCCCCGGCTCTGCCGGGGGGTCACATTTCAGTCTTCCAGCTTTTTCCCCAACCTCTTATTACTCACCCCATCACCCCTTCGCCCAATCCACCTCCCCCCAATCTCCCGATAAACCACCAGGCTCATTCCTGATCGCCCGCCCCTCTATTTGCGAGCCGGGCCCCGTTTTGGGAGAACATAAGGCTATGGATGCATTTGTCATTAAAGGCGGCAAACACTTACGCGGTCGTTTACGGGTCCACGGCGCTAAAAACGCCGCCCTGCCCCTCATGGCGGCCGCCCTTTTGACCGACCAGCCGGTCAACCTTTCCAGCGTGCCGGACTTAGCCGACATCCGCAACATGATTCGCCTGCTCAATGAACTGGGCGTCGACGCGAACGTGGAATCCGCCGACGCCGGGTCAACCCAGCGCGGCGAAATGAAAGTCCGCCTGCACACCAAGGACGACCAGAAGTCCGAAGCCCCCTACGACATCGTCCGCACCATGCGGGCCAGCATCTGCGTCCTGGGCCCCATGCTCGCCAAACGCGGGTTCGCCCGCGTTTCCATGCCCGGCGGGTGCAACATCGGCGACCGCCCCGTCGACCTGCACCTCCAGGGCCTGCGCGCCTTAGGCGCCCAGATCACCCTTGACGGCGGGTACATCGTCGCCCAGGCCCCCGGTTACGAACGCGGCAAGCCCGGACGCTTAAAGGGCACGCGAATTTTCCTAGGCGGTCCCTTCGGGTCCACCGTCTTAGGCACCGACAACGTCATGTGCGCCGCCGCCCTGGCCGAGGGCCGCACCATCATCGAATCCGCCGCCTGCGAGCCGGAGGTCGTCGACTTAGCCCGCATGCTCATCGCCATGGGCGCCCACATCGAAGGCGCCGGGTCCCCCCGCCTGGTCATCGACGGCGTCGAAAAACTCCACGGCGTCGAACACGCCATCATTCCCGACCGCATCGAGGCCGGCACCTTCATCATGGCCGCCGCCATGACCAACGGCGACGTCACCCTGGAAAATTGCCCCCTTGAAGCCATGGGCGCCGCCCTCGACCGCCTCCACGCCGTGGGCGTCCACACCGAAGTCGTCGTCCCGGACGGCCAACCCAAGCCCGTTTCCCAAGGCCAACTAAGCGAGATGTGCGCCGGGCACACCGTCCGCGTCTCCAGCAGCCGCCGCCTGGAACCCATTCAGGTCACCACCCAGCCCCACCCCGGGTTCCCCACCGACCTCCAAGCCCAGATCATGGCCCTGTTGTGCTTAGCCGACGGCAACTCGATCATCACCGAAAAAATATTCCCCGACCGCTTCCTGCACGTCGCTGAGCTGCTCCGCATGGGCGCCAACCTGGTGCGCAGCGGCGCGTCGGTGCTCGTCAGCGGCGTGCGCGAACTGGAAGGCGCCCCCGTCATGGCCAGCGACCTGCGCGCCTCCGCCGGCCTGGTCCTAGCCGGTCTGGCCGCCAGCGGCACCACCACCGTCAATCGCGTCTATCACTTGGATCGCGGCTACTACCGCATGGAGGAAACCCTGCGCGAATTAGGCGCCGACATCGAACGTGTCGACCGCCCCGCCGTCTAACCCCCCCCCGGAAGCGCCCTCCCAACGAGCCGCGCGCGTCAGCAAGCGGGGGATTAAAGCCCAGGGAAGAAATCCCTGGGCACTCCACGCCGTTTAGCGGGCGATCGCAGATCGCCGTCTTGCCAGTGACTTGCCGGGTGCCTGCTGTCAGATGCCACTTAGTATCTTCCGGGGGCCGCGTGCCCCAGAGAAATAGCAGTTATTTCCCCCACGTCCCCCCGCCTCTTAGGATCAACAAACATGACACCCACCGCCGCCAAACTCGACCCGGAACTGCTGGACGTACTGGTCTGCCCCCTGACCCGCTCCCGCCTGCGCCAGGAAGGCGACGAACTGATCGCAGAAGTGGGGGGCCTGCGCTACCCCATCCGCGACGGCATCCCCATCATGCTCATCGAGGAAGCCAAACTCCCCGCCGGCATCAACACCCTCGATGACTTCCGCCAGAAATTCGCCGCCCACATCCCCAAGTAGTACCCGACCGCTCTTTCCCCAACAGAATCATCGCAGAGAGCGCAGAAAATCAGCCACAGATAAACGCAGATGAACGCAGATAGAACCCAAGCATCTGACCTCTAATTCTTAGGGGCGGCCTGATTTCTTAAATCCGCGTTTATCTGCGTTCATCTGCGGCTTATTTTTTTTGTGATCTTCGCGGTGATTTCCGCGTCACCCCTTCACCCACCGCCTCAACCCCGCGATCACCAGATACGTCAGCGTCACCGCGAACAGCACGTCCGACAGAAAATGCCCCCCCTGCGCCATCCGGGCATACGCCACCATCCCCGTCAGCGTCACGCATCCCGCCGCCACCGCCAGCCTCGTTTTCCTGCGTCCTTTGGGAATTAAAAGCACCCCCGAAATCAGCACCGCCGTCATGGACACGTGGCCGGACGCAAAACTTCCCCCCGCTCCCCGTCCCCCCGGCTGCCACCACCCCCGGAAGGATTCCGTCCCGCCAAACACCTCCAACTGTGCCGGGCGCGGCCGACCCCAGTTGGGCTTTAGCACGCCGTTGACCAGCAACCCCGGACCCAGCGCCGTAGCCAGCACAATCACCACCAGCACCGCCCGACGGCTGATCCACGTCCGCCGGACCAGACTATAAACAAGCGCCGCCGCCGCGCCGATCGCCAACACCCATCCGGGCGTGTACCCATACTCGTACAGCCATTGCCACGGCTGCTCCCATCCTCCCGCCCAAGGCTTAATCGCCTTAGGATCGAAAAACCAATTCGCCACTTTCAGGTCCAGCCCCGGCACCGCCCCGACAATCGCCGCCACCGCCACGCCCCCCAGCGCCAGATAAACGCACCCCCGCCCCCCGCCCTTGGTTGCCGGGCCGCCCGTCGCCGGTTTGACTGTGGTCTGCACGTTGTCCATGCGCCGGGGCATCATATCACGCCGCCGCGCCCCCCACGCCCTGCCCCGCTCTGTGGTGATGTCCCGCCTCGTGCGTTACGATGCACCGATCCGTTGACAGCTATAGCCAAGGAGCCAGTGGTGCCAGAACGCATTTTGATCCGTGATTTGCAGGGCAATCAGTACGTCGAAGGCATTTTCGCCATCCATAATTGCCAGCTCGGGCAGACCAAGACCGGCAAGCCCTACATCAAGTGCCTGCTCTCCGATCGCTCCGGACGCACCCCCGGACGCATGTGGAACGTCCCCGAAGATCTCTTCCAGGGCCTGCCCACCGACGGCTTCGTCCACATCGAGGGCCAGACGCAACCTTACCAGGGCGAAATCCAGATCATCATCCAGTCCATCTACGGCGCCGAGCCTCGCCCCGAGGACCTCGTCTGGCTTCTGCCCACCTCCAAGGGCGATCCCCAGCAGATGTTCGCCGAAGTGGTCGCCCTGCTGAACTCCGTCGCCCACCCCGGGCTCAAATCCCTCGTCGATGCCTACCTGGCCGACCAGGAACTGATGGCTCGCTTTAAACAAGCGCCCGCCGCCGTCGCCCTTCACCACGCCTGCTTAGGTGGCCTGCTCGAACACACCCTCAACCTCATGAAAATCGCCGAACTGCTCCTGCCCCGCTATCCCCAGCTTAACCGCGACCTGGTCCTCGTCGGCTTCTTCCTGCACGACTTAGGCAAGTGCGCCGAACTGGTCTGGGACCGCGGGTTTGCCTACAGCGATGAAGGCCAGCTCCTCGGGCACACCGCCCGCGGCATGCTCTGGCTCCAGGAAAAAGCCCAGGCCCTGGCCTCCGCCGGCTCGCCCCTCGATCCCGCCCTCTTAACCGTCCTCCATCACATCATCCTCGCCCATCACGGCAAGCCCGAGTTCGGCGCCGCCAAGGTCCCCGCCACGCCCGAAGCGATCTTCGTCAGCTTAGTCGACAACCTGGACGCCAAAATGGAAATGGCCATCGTCGCCACCGCCGGCGAGGACGGCCAGCGCCGCCAAGACTCCGGTTTCGGCGGCAACTTCACCGACAAAGTCTGGGCCCTGGACACCCGCCTCTACCGCCCCGACCCCACCCAACCCCTCGCCCCTCCCCCTGAGAAAAAATAACCGACACACCAAGTCCATTCACCGCCGAGAACGCCGTCTTCGACCCTGAGGCTGAGTCTTGGGCTCAGACCCGAAGGGAGATCGCAGAGAAAATTCAGATAATTAGGCCGCAGATTAACGCAGATAGACGCAATTCCAAGAGGCCCCGCTGCCATCAGCAATTAGGTATTATGAGTCCGGGTTTTATCCGCGTTCATCCGCGTTCATCTGCGGCCAATTTCTCAGCCTCTTCTCTGCGTCCTCAGCGACCTCTGCGGTGAAATGTTTGGACCCCCTCTCCCTCTCAGAGGGAGAGGGTAGGGCATCGGCCGTGAGCTCGGCCGAACGGTGAGGGTGCAGCCTTTTTCTCGCATTCATCCGCAGCTGCTTCTTCTGCCTTCCTCTGTGTCCTCTGCGCTCTCTGCGGTGAACTGTTTGGACCCCCTCTCCCTCTCAGAGGGAGAGGGTAGGGTGAGGGTGCAGCCTTTTTCTCGCATTCATCCGCAGCTGCTTCTTCTGCCTTCCTCTGCGTCCTCTGCGATCTCTGCGGTGAACTGTCTTCTCTCCCTCCCCTACGGCATCGCCACCACCAGCGCCGCCCGATCCTGCAGCGATTCCCCCAAGCCCGCCGGCATGATCCGGCAAATCTCCTTCGCCTGCGGATACGCCTCTTTCGCAAACTCCTCCTGGACCATCTGCAGCCACGCCGCCCCCAGATACCGGGCCAGACTGCCCAGCACAATGCCATCCAGATACAGCAGATCCGCCAGCAGCGCGCACGCATCGCCCACCGCCTGGGCATTGATCCGGATCACCTGCTTGGCGTCTTCATCGCCCGCCGCCGCCATCTGCGCCAGCTCCTGGCCCGTCGGCAGTTGGTCCCCAAAGCGCCGCGGAAACTTCCACCCCGCCAGCTTCGGCAAGGCCGACCCCGCCGCGAACGCCTCCCACGACCCCGCCTTGCCGTACGCCGTCGGGCCGTCCACCCGATAGCGAATGTGCCCGATATCCGAAGGCCTGCCTTGCGCCCCCCGATAAATCTTGCCCCCGAAGATCAACCCCACGCCGAACCCCGTCCCGCACGTTAAGTACGCCAGCCGTTCCGCCCCGCGCCCCGCGCCCCAGCGGTATTCCGCCAGCGCGCACGCCGCCGCGTCATGCTCCACCCGCACCGGCAAGCCCAGCGCCGTCGCCAGCCTTTCCTTCAGCGGCACCGCGTCCCACCCCGGCAGATTCGGCGGCGAATAGATAATCCCCTTCGCGCTGTCCAGTGGCCCGCCGATCGCCACGCCCACCGCCGCCACCCCCGGATGCTTCGCCATGAGTGCTTGCCCCTGCCCGATCAAATCCGCCGTCATCGCCCCCGGCCCGCGCGCCGCCTCCGACGCCCAGGCCGTGCGCGCCACCACCCGCCCCTCCTCGTCGCCCACCACGGCCGCGCACTTCGTGCCGCCGATGTCCAGTCCCAGGTAGAGCGTCATTTTGCAGGTAATTCCAGTTCGACCATCTCGCACAGCGTGTGATACAGCAATTTATGAGCTTCCTGAATGCGAGCCGTCACCGCCGTGCCCGGCACGATCAAATCCACCGTCGCCAAGCCCGCCGTCTTCCCGCCTTGCTTACCGAGAAACGCGATCGACGTCAGCCCCCGCTCCTTGCCCGCCTTCAGCGCCCGCACGATGTTCTCCGATCCCCCGCTGGTGGAAAAAACCACCAGCACGTCGCCCTTCTGCCCCAGCGCCTGCACCTGCCGGGCGAAAATATCCGCAAAGTCATAATCATTGCCCGTGGCCGTCAGCGTCCCGCCGCTTTCCGTCAGCGCGATGGCCGGATAGGGCCGCCGATCGCGATTAAACCGCACCAGAAACTCCGTCGCCACGTGGTCCGCGTCCGACGCGCTGCCCCCGTTGCCCGCCAGCAGCAATTTATGCCCGCCGCACAAACCCTCCGCCACCAGCCGCACCGCCTTCTGCAGTGGCCCTTCCAGCGTGGCCAAGTCTCCCAGCACCGCCTGCGCCTGACGAATGTTGTCTTGCAGTATCGACATCAGCCTGAGCTTTCCCGTTAGTTGGGTGTAAGTGCGGTCAAGAGTATGGTCTGCCCTCGCTCCACAGGCAAGAAGGCGTGAGAATCTGGCGGTGTGGCGATTTGGCGATGGATTGTGCACGCGTCAGCGTTTTGAAGAGTCGTTTCCGTCATCTTACGTCAGAGGCTTGTCTTATCACCCTCATCCCCCGCATCGTGTCACATCACCAAATCACCAAATCACCAAATCACCAAATCACCAAATCGCCAAATCGCCAAATCCCCCACCCCCGCTTGAACTTCTCCCCCCGGCGCGGTACGGTCAGATATGCCCTCCAAACATAACCCATCCCGCAACCCCACGGGCCACGAACCCTCGGGGAAGCTTGCCCATTCTCCCAACCATAAAGTCGAAGACATCCAGGACCTCTTAGCCCAGGCTGGGCACAAGACCCAGGAATCCGAGTTCTTCAGCCCCGTCCCCGAAGGCTACCAGAAGGGCCGGCATCGCTATGTCGCTGTGCTGGGCACGGTTATGAGCGGCCTGGGCAAGGGCATCTTCTCCAGCTCCCTGGCCAAACTTCTCAAAGACAAAGGCTTAAAGGTCGCCCCCATCAAAATGGAAGGCTACCTGAATATCGACTCCGGCACCCTCAACCCCTATCGCCACGGTGAAGTGTTCGTCCTGGACGACGGCATGGAAACCGACATGGACCTGGGCACCTACGAGCGCATGCTCGACCAGGACCTCACCCGCGACAACTTCACCACCTCCGGGCAAATCTACTCCCGCGTGCTGGAAAAAGAACGCCACGGCGGTTACCTCGGCCGCGACGTGCAGATGATCCCCCACGTCACCGGCGAGGTGAAATACCTCCTCCGCGACCTGGCCCTGAAACAGAACGCCGACGTCGTCTTCGTCGAGGTCGGCGGGACCGCCGGCGACTTTGAAAACGGCTTCTACATCGAAGCCCTCCGCCAGCTGGCCTTCGAAGAGGGCGAGCAGAGCGTCTGCTTTGTCGCCTTAACCTACATCATCGAACCCCAGGCCCTCGGCGAGCAGAAATCCAAAGCCGCCCAGATCGGCTTAAAAAAACTCATGGAGCTGGGCATTCAGCCGCACATCGTCGCCTGCCGCGCCCAGAAACCCGTCGGCGGGTCCGTCCTCCAGAAAATCGCCATGTTCAGCAACGTGCCCATCGGGCGCGTCTTTTCCATGCACGATCGCGATTCGATCTACACCATTCCCGAATCCATGCGCCAGGCCGGGCTGGATCGGGCCGTCCTTTCCTTCCTGGACATCCACGAACGCGTCGATCAATCCCACGAGGATCAGGCCCGCGAGGATTGGCGCGTCTTCGTCAGCCACCTGACCTCCCGCAAACGTTTTGCCGCCAAGATCGGCATCACCGGCAAGTACGCCGCCCTCCGCGACGCCTACGCCTCGATCGACAAAGCCTTGGAACACTGCGGCGCGCACCTGTCCTGCGATATCGAAACCCGCTGGGTGGACACCACCGAAATCCAGCCCGCCCAGGCCGCCGGCATGCTCGAGGGCCTGGACGCCGTCATCGTCCCCGGCGGGTTCGGGTTCCGCGGCACGGAATCCAAAATCGCCTGCGTCCGCTATTGCCGCGAAAACGCCCTTCCTTATCTGGGCATCTGCTTAGGCTTCCAGATGGCCGTCATCGAATTCGCCCGCCACGTCTGCGGACTCAAAGGCGCCGGCAGCACCGAGTTCGACCCCCGCTGCCCGGACCCGGTGATCGACATCCTCCCCGAACAGAAAAAAATCGAAGGCTTAGGCGGCAACATGCGCTTAGGCGGCAAGGACGTGGCCGTCTCCGCCGGCACTCTCGCCGCGTCACTCTTTGGTCTGGATCAGCCCGGCATCATCCGCCAGCGCTTCCGCCACCGCTATGAAGTCGACCCCCGCTACATCCCCACCCTGGAACAGCATGGCATGGTTTTTTCGGGCCGCCACCCCCAGCACCCGATCATGCAGATCCTCGAACTGCCCATCCATCAGCACCCTTATTTCATCGGCGCCCAGTTCCACCCCGAGCTGACCAGCCACCCCTTGCGCCCCCAGCCCATGTTCATGGGCTTAGTCGCCGCCGCCATCCGCCACGCCCACCCCGACGTCCCCGCCGACCAGATCAGCCCCCGCTGGCTCTTAGAAGCCGGTTCACCCGCCAGTCCATCGACCGGCAACCCCTTGCCCCACGACTCCGCCGCCCAACCCGCCGGCCGATAAGTGGCTAGCTCGCCACAAATCACTCGTTAACTATTTCCATTTACCGCGGCTTTTTGCCGGGTGCCACACAGCATCGCGCAGCGTGCTGCGTGCTTATCAAAACTGTCTTTCCAAAGCCCAGGCATTTCCGGGGGCCATGCCTGGGTGCCTGGGTTGTCGTAGCTGCCTTAAATAAAGCCCAGGGATTCCTTCCCTGGGCTCCGTCTTAATTGGCGGTCCCTCACACATCGCCGCGTCCCCTGTCAATCCCCCATACCGTAAATCACTCGCCGAACCGAATCATTTCCCCTTGCCTGTCGCCGCGTGCCTGGGGCTAAGGCGCAGCCGTGCCCCAGCGTCTTGTCTTTCCCCTCTCCCTCGCTGAGGGAGAGGGCAGGGTGAGGGTGTATTCTCCCGCCATCCCCTTTCTCTCTTCCTCCCCCTACCCCATACCCCCTACCCCATACCCTCTACCCCCTACCCTCTACCCCACCTTCCCCTTCCGGGGGCCGGGGCGCGTGCGATTTCCCTCCCGCCTGCGTATCCTGCCTTCATCATGCAACTCCACACCGACATTCTTGTCATCGGCGGCAGCCTGGGCGGTTGTGCCGCCGCTCTGGGCGCCTGTGCCTTAGGCAAGCGGGTCGTTCTCACCGAGGAAACCGACTGGCTCGGTGGGCAATTGACCTCCCAAGCCGTCCCGCCCGACGAGCACCCCTGGATCGAGCAATTCGGCTGCACCCGCCGCTACCGCCAGTTCCGCCAAGCCGTCCGCGCCTACTACAAGCAGCACTATCCGCTGACCAGCCAAGCCCTGCGCGATTCGCACCTCAACCCCGGCAACGGCCACGTCTCACGCCTCTGCCATGAGCCGCGCGTCGCCTTGGCTGTCCTCGATCAGATGCTGGCCGCCTATCGCTCCCGCGGCCAATTGATCGTCCTGCTCAACCACAAAATCTCCGCCGCCGACGTCGACCGCGACCGCATCAACGGCGTCACCCTCCTGAACCTCGACACCGGTCAGCCCGTCACCATCGAAGCTAAATATTTCCTGGACGCCACCGAGCTTGGCGATGTCCTTCCCCTCGCCGGCGTGGAGTACGTAAGCGGCGCCGAATCCCAGCGCGACACCAGCGAACCCCACGCCGTGCAGGACAACGACGGCCGTCTCGCCGGCCCCGGCAACGTCCAGGCTCTGACCTGGTGCTTCCCCATGGCCTTTGACCCCCGCCCCCCGGAAGTCATCGGCTCACGCTATCTGATCGAAAAACCCGCCCAATACGAAAAATGGCGCGACCAGCTCCCCGCCATGACTCCCCCCTGGTGCGGGCCCCTCCTAATATGGAACACCTGCTCCCCGCGTGACGTCTCCGTCATTCGCCGCAACGTCCTCTTGACCGAAGACCGTGTCCAGGGCGATGAGTCTCGCCTCTGGCTCTATCGCCGCATCGTCTGTGCCGACCATTACGAACCCCACGCCAGACCCTTCGAAGTCACCTTGGTCAATTGGCCCCAAAACGACTACCTCGAAGGCAACCTCATCGACGCCCGCCCCGAAGACGCCCAACGCTACCTACACGACGCCAAACAACTTTCCCTCAGCCTCTTTTACTGGATGCAGACGGATGCCCCGCGTCCTAAAGGCGGGCAGGGTTACCCCGGCCTGCACCTGCGCCCCGACCTCGTCGGCACCTCCAACGGCCTGGCCAAAGCCCCCTACATCCGCGAGTCCCGCCGCATCCGCGCCGTCTTCACCGTCACCGAAAACCACGTCGGACTCCTCGCCCGCGGCGGGCAGGACCCCTCCTCCGCCAGCCCTTCCGCGCAAGACATCCACGCCGAGCCCTTCTTCGACTCCGTCGGCCTGGGCTGCTATCGCATCGACCTCCACCCCTCCACCGGCGGCGATAATTACATCGACATCTCCTCCCTGCCCTACCAGATTCCCCTCGGCGCCCTCATCCCCCAGCGTGTGAACAATCTTCTAGCCGCCTGCAAGAACATCGGGTCCACCCACATCTCCAACGGCTGCTATCGCCTGCACCCCACCGAGTGGAACATCGGCGAATCCGCCGCCATGACCGCCGCTTACTGCCTCGAGCACAACACCATCCCCCGCGCCGTCCGCGAAAACCGCGACCAGCTCGCCGAACTCCAGAACTGGCTGACCTACCAAGGCGTCGAACTCGCCTGGCCCCACACCTTCGCCGTATAGCTTTCCGCGCTTTCCCCCTCCGCAGGGTGCCACACAGCACTTCCGGGGGGCATCCGCGGGTTGCCTTGTGCCTGGCATCAATAAAGCCCAGGGAAGAAATCCCTGGGCACCTTCCCGTTTAGCGGGCGGACCGAAGGTCCCCTCTCTCGAAGCCCCCGCCCGGAAAAACGCCTGAAAAAAACCCAGGAAAAAAACCCTGGGCGCCGCCTTCCTATTCCGCACGTCCTGTCTTACAAGCCCAGGGATTGCCATCCCTGGGTGCCTCAGCGCTTTGCCTGCCCTCCATGGTCTGCCCGCCTGCCGCCGTTTTACACCTCCCGTCACGCTTCCCCTCCTGCGCGCAAAAAAAAGCCCAGGGCCACCGGGCCCTGGGTCTTCCTTATCAACACCATTTGCATCGCCCCGCCCCTACGCGTTGGGCTGCCCCGGCTTGTTCTGTGGCTCACCGGCGATGCTCGAGCGCATCGCCGTATCCGCCTGCACGTTGCGCAGCCGGTAGTAGTCCATGATGCCCATGTTCCCGTTGCGGAAGGCCTCCGCCATCGCCTTGGGCACCTCGGATTCAGCCAGCACCACCAACGCCTGATTCTTCTGGATTTCCGCCTTAAATTCCTGTTCCTGGGCGATGGCCATGGCCCGCCGCTTTTCCGCCTCCGCCTGGAACCGCCGCTTGTCCGCCTCCGCCTGATCCGCCTGCAACCGGGCCCCCACGTTCTCCGCCACTTCCACGTCCGCGATGTCGATCGACACAATCTCAAACGCCGTCCCCGCCGCCAATCCTTCTTCCAGCACCACCTTGGAAATCTTCGAGGGGTTTTCCAGCACGCTCTTGTAGCTGGCCGCCGACCCGATGGCCGACACAATCCCCTGCCCCACGCGGGCGATCACCGTTTCTTCCGTCGCCCCGCCGATCAACCGGGCGATGTTCGTCCGCACCGTCACCCGCGCCTTGGCCTTTAATTGAATCCCGTCCGCCGCCACCGCCGCGATCGTGTCCGCCCCCTTGGCGGGATTCGGGCAGTCAATCACCTTCGGATTCACCGACGTCTGCACCGCGTCCAGAATATCCCGCCCCGCCAGGTCAATGGCGCAGGCCGTATCCCACGAAAGATTAATCTTCGCCCGGTACGCCGCGATCATCGCGTTCACCACGCTGCGCACGTGTCCGCCAGCCAGATAATGCGTCTCCAGCTGCGCCGTGCTGATGGTCAACCCCGCCTTCACCGACTGAATGCGGGCGTACACAATCACCCGCGTGTCCACCTTTCTAAACCGCATCCCGATCAGTTCGCCCAAACCCACCGGCGCGTCGCTCAGCCACGCCTGGAACCATAGCGAGATATAGCTGCCCACCAGCACAATTAAAAAAACCAGAAACAGCAGGGCGATGACCAGAACAATTCCGAGAATCGTATTCATATCCATGACGCTGGCTCCCAGAAAGGTGTTGGGACGCGGTGACCGGACTCCTACCTCCCCGTTCCCGGCAAGAACTCGTGAACGGGTCCAAACCATATGATGCACCATCCCCCCACCGAACACAACCGGGCCCGCCCCCGCCCAGCCGATATAATCGCCCCCGCCCACGTGCGCTCCCCCGCTAAGTCTCCGCCGCGGCAATTACTTCCGTGGGCACTTCCGGGGGCGACACGACTTCCGGGGGCGAGACTGCTTCCGGGGGTAGCCCCGCATGGAAATGCGGGGCCCGTATTGGGATTCGATATAGCCCCACCTGGAAAGGTGGGGCCGGCATTGCGTCCGGTGCCGGAGGGTGGCTGGGGCTAAGCGTAGCGTGCCCCAGAGGTGGTTGGCTGACAGACAAGGAACACTCATGCGCGCCATCGTCACCGGCCAGGTCGGAATGGACAAAAGGCCCTATCTGCAGCGCGTCGTGCAGTTAGCTTCCGAGCGCGGCGAGTCCGTCGCCCTCTACAACGTCGGGCAGATGATGTACGCCGAAGCCCCCGACCTCTCGCCCGGGCGCATCCTCGACCTGCCCCTCTCCCGCCTTTCCTCCCTCCGCCGCTCCGCCTTTAAGGACATCATCACCGAATCCGCCAAATACAAGCACATCCTCGTCAACACCCACGCCACCTTCCGCTGGCGGCACGGCCTCTTTAGCGCCTTTGATTTCGACCAGGCCCGCGCCCTGGCCCCCGACATGCTCATCTGCCTGGTGGACAACATCGAAGTCGTCCACCGCCGCCTGCACGGCGAGCACACCCTGGACGTTTCCCTCAAGGACCTGATGGTCTGGCGTGAGGAAGAGATCATGGCCACCGAGCTGCTCGCCCAGGCTCTGGGTTGCGCCCAGCGCTTTTACATCCTCGCCCGCGGGCGCCACGAGCCGACCGTCGAAACCGTCTTCCGCCTGGTCTGTCGCCCCACCATGCGCAAGGTCTACCCCTCCTTCCCCATGACCCACGTCGTCGGCATGCCCGCCGTCCTGGCCGAGATCAACGACTTCCGCCGCCGCCTGGCCGAACAATTCATCACCTTCGACCCCGGCGACGTGGATGAAAAACTCCTCCTGGATTCCGCCATCGCCGCCGCCACGCAGAGCCGCGACTTCATCCAGGGCCACGGCCTCCTAGGCGACGACACGCCCCAGTCTTTCCCCGTCTCCGTCAAACAAGTCCTGGACATCGCCGGCGACATCGACGGCCAGATCTACGCCCGCGACTTCAAACTCATCGACCAGTCCGACATGATCGTCAGCTACGTCCCCGAACTCCCCGCCCCCGCAATCGCCTGCATCAACGAGCCGCGCACGTCAGTAAGCGGTGAATCACCATCCTCCTCGTTTAGCGGGCGATCGCAGATCGCCGTGCCTGCCTCCGCCTCCTCCCCCGAATCCTTCGGCATCCCCGGCCTGTCCAGCGGCGTCGAACGCGAACTCCAGCACGCCCACGAGCACGGCAAGGAAGTCTACGTCGTCTGGCGTCCCCGCCGCAGCCCCTCACCCTTCGTCACCGAAACCGCCACCAAGGTCTTCAAAACCACCGACGAAGCCCTCGACTACTTCCGCCAAAAAAACATGTTCCAACCCCCCAACCTCTTCGGGGCCTAGATAGCACAACCTCGACTCCACCGCCGTGCGCCTGCCATCATTGCCAATATAAAGCCCAGGGATTCCTTCCCTGGGCATCTGCCCGTTTAGCGGGCGATCGCAGATCGCCGCGTTCCTGTCCCCCCTCTCCCTGTCACGGAGAGGGCAGGTCCTCGGCCGTGAGCTCTGCCGAACGGTGAGGGTATAAAGCCCTGCCTTCGCTCGGGTGCCACCCAGCATCGCGAAGCCTGCTGTGTGCCTGCCTTCTCTGCCTTGTCCAAGCCCAGGCATTTCCGGGGGCCATGCCTGGGTCGTCTTACCTGTCTTGAACAAAGCACGCCTGGACATCTCCCGCGCCCTCCGCGGCGAATATCCTCAAACAATCAATTTCTTCGCATTCATCCGCGTCCATCTGCATTCATCCCCGGCCTAATTCCTTGTCTTTCTCTGCGTCCTCGGCGTCCTCGGCGGTGAATCTCTTCACTCCCCCCCCTTCGCCAACTCCTCCAACAGACACGCATGCGCCCGGCAGCCCTGCGCGAACATCTCCAGATCGAACTTCTCATTCGGCGAATGGATGCAGTCGTCGTCCTTGCCGAACCCGATCAGGATTGCGTCCAGCCCCAGCAGTTGCTGGATATCCGCCACCACCGGAATCGTCGCCCCCTCGCGGATCAGCACCGGGTCTCTGCCGAACGCCGTCCGCAACCCCCGCGCCGCCGCCCGCATGTACGGCGAATCCATCGGCACGAGCACCGGGTGCGCCGCCCCCAGCCGCTGAATCTTCCACGTGCAGCCGCCCGTGTCCTGCGCCCGCAGCCAGTTCTCCACCAGCTCCACGATACGTCGCGGGTCCTGCTTGGCCGGCAGGCGAAAACTGATCTTCGCCCCCGCGAACGCCGGGATAATCGTCTTCGCCCCTTCGCCTTCGTAGCCTCCGTACATCCCATTCACGTCGCAGCACGGGCGCGCCCACATTCGGCCGAACAAATCAAACCCCTTCTCCCCGAACGGCCGACTCACCCCCAGCGATTTAAATTGCTCCACCTCATCAAACGGCAGCTTCGCCCAGCAAGCCTTTTCCTCCGCGCTCACCGGCTGCACGTCGTCGTAAAAACCCGGAATCGTAAGGCGATTATTCTCATCAAACAGCTTGGCGATCACCCGCATCAGCATCGTCGCCGGATTAGCCAAAATCCCCCCATACGCTCCGCTGTGCAGATCGCGCTTGGGCCCGTGCAGTTGAATATCAAAATAAACCAGCCCGCGCAGCCCATACGTGATCGCCGGTATCGTCTGGCCGTCCGCCTCCCACACGCCCGTGTCGCTGACCAGCGCCAGGTCCGCCTGCAGCAGCTTCTTGTTCTTCTTAATAAACTCAATTAAGTGCTCTTCCCCGCCGCATTCCTCTTCGCCCTCGATCATCAGCGTCACCGGCAGCGGCAGCTTTCCCGTCGTCTTAAGCCACGCCCGCAGCGCCTCGATAAAGCAGCACACCGGGCCCTTGTCATCGCTCGCCCCGCGCGCATAGATCGCCCCCGCCCGCCGCGTCGGCGTAAACGGCGGGCTGGTCCACTTCTCCAGCGGGTCCGGCGGCTGCACGTCGTAATGCCCATAAAACAGCATCTTGCGCTCCGTCGTCGCCGCCAGCGGCCCCGGCGTTTCCGCCACCACCACCGGGTGACCCCCCGTCGGCATCACCCGCGCCTGCAAGCCCAAGCCGTTAAGCTCATCGACCAGCCACTGGGCCGCCTGGTTCACGTGTGACCCATACGCCGGGTCCGTGCTCACACTCGGTATCGACAGCAGCTTTTCAAACCGCTCTAGCGCCGCCGCCTGATCCTGCTTTAAATGTTCCAGTACTTGACTGAGCATGTGATGGTTCCCTTCCTCGAACTTCCGCCGATCAGCCGCGCGATTGTTATTTGCTGCCTTCCTGGCGCTCTTGGCGACTTGGCGGTTTTTCCTATCCGCCTCTATCTTCCATCAAAACCTGCACCCTGCCATTTTCCACCCGCACCGCGAACGTGCGCACCGGCAGCTCTTCATGCGGAAAGTCCACGTTTTTCCCCGTCCGCAGGTCATACGTATACCCGTGAAACGGGCACGTCAGCTTGAAGTTCGCCACCTCGCCCTCCGCCAGCGGCCGCCCCGCGTGCGGACAGATATTCGCCACCGCGAAATACCGTTCGTCCAGATTCATCAATACCAGCGATCGCCCGCCCACCTCCACCGCCGCCTGCGTCCCCGGCGGGAAATCCTCCGCCGCCGCGATGTCCACCCAACGCTCAGCCAACGATCGTTCCTTCCACTTTAAAACCGCCGACAAAATACATTAAACCGCCACGCCGCCAATGCCGCCAAGTTTCAAACCGTCATGAAGCAATGGTTTCTTCTCTTAAACACTCATCTTGGCTGTCTTCTTGGCGCTCTTGGCGACTGGGCGGTTCTTTTGATTCAGGTTTCATAGAATAAGGTCATGAATTCCTCGGCTCAGCTTACCGTATACCACCAACTGGCGGAAAGTTTAGCCCGCCTAATCCTCTCCCCCGCCTTCGCCCAGCTCCCTCCGCTTTCCACCCCCACCATCGACTTGGGCCTGCCCGCCGCGCGCCTCCTCCTCCGCCATGTCGCCGGCCAATCCATCGACCCCGCGGAAGTGGGGGCCCTGCGCTCTGCCGTCGTACACTTAGCCGCCTGCGCGCAAAGCGATCCCCCTTCCACTTTCCTCACCGACGCCTCCACCCACCGCCGCCCCGAATACTACGCCCTGGTCCTGCACCTGACGCTCTCCGCCTCTCGCGAATGTCATCTGCCCCTGGACCAAACCTTCGCCGACCTCCTCACCCAGGCCCTTGCCCCCATGCTCGCCCGCCTGGTCCCGCCGGCCACGGGCGCGCCCAACCCAGCCGACGCGCTCTGGTCCGCCCTGTGCGTCTACGAACACGCCCTCCTTTTCGGATTGCCCGATCGCCTGGAGCTTTGCCGCCAAGCTGTGGACGCCGTCCTTAAGCGCCCTCTTCCCCAATCCTCCCCAGCCTCGCGCCATGGGGGCTTACTCCCCCTTGGCCCCGCCCCGCTCAGCCCCGCATGGAAATGCGGGGCCGACTCGATCACTCCCGCCAGTTTGGCCACTTCCGGGGCCGCGACCACTTCCGGGGGTGGGCTCACTTCCGGGGGCGGGGGCGTCGAATCGTTGGACGCCTGGTGTTATCGGGAGTTACTTAGCCTCCACGCCCTTTTCAACCTCTGGGCAATCGATCAAAACGCCGCCTGGCTCAACCGCATCGAATCCGCCTGTCTCTATCACCTGGAAAACACCGAGCCGGACAACGTCACCACCCAGCCCTGGGCCTTGGGAGCCTTCTTACTATCGGCCCATACCGCCGAATTCGCCGGCCGCCAGTTGCACAATTGCCTCGCCCAAGGCGACCCTTCTGGACCATCTGCTCTGTTGTTGACTGATGTGGTCGCCCGGTTGCGTCGATGAAAACTGCGGAGAATCACGGGAATTTTGCACTCTCCCCCGCTACCCTTATGATATAGCTCTGGGGTGATGGGAAACCCGTTCTTTTCTACTCCGCTGTTCACTGTCAACCCCCAACCACGAGGGCCCGAAGATGCCGCAAGCCGCAACTGCCACAAGTACGACTGCGACCAAAAACAAGAAACTCCTAGCCTGGGTAGAGAAGATCTCCCGCATGTGCCAGCCGGAAAACATCGTCTGGTGCGACGGCTCCCAAGCCGAGTATCAGAACATGCTCGACCTGATGGTCCAGTCCGGCACCGCCAAGTGGCTCAACCAGGACAAGAAGCCCAACAGCGTGCTCGTCTGGTCCGACCAGGGCGACGTCGCCCGCGTCGAGGACCGCACCTTCATCTGCTCGAAAAATAAAGACGACGCCGGCCCGACCAACAACTGGGCCGACCCCGCCGAGATGAAGGCCACCCTCACCAAGCTCTACACCGGCTCCATGAAGGGCCGGACCATGTACGTCATTCCCTTCAGCATGGGCCCCGTCGGCTCACCCATCGCCCACGTCGGCGTGGAACTGACCGACAGCGCCTACGTCGTGGCCAACATGCACATCATGACCCGCGTGGGTAAGAAAGTCCTCGACGTCTTAGGCGAACATGGCGAGTTCGTCCCCTGCCTCCACTCCGTCGGCGCTCCCCTGGCCCCCGGCCAGAAGGACGTCCCCTGGCCCTGTAACGCCCAGAATAAATACATCACCCACTATCCCGAGACGCGCGAAATCTGGTCCTATGGCTCCGGCTACGGCGGCAACGCCCTCCTGGGCAAAAAGTGCTTCGCCCTCCGCATCGCCTCGGTCATGGCTCGCGATCAGGGCTGGATGGCTGAGCACATGCTCATCCTCAAACTCACCAACCCCCAGGGCGTGGTCAAATACGTCGCCGCCGCCTTCCCCTCCGCCTGCGGCAAGACCAACCTGGCCATGATGCAGCCGACCATCAAAGGCTGGAAGGTCGAAACCGTCGGCGACGACATCGCCTGGATGAAGTTCGCCCCGGATGGCCGCCTGCACGCGATCAATCCCGAAGCCGGGTTCTTCGGCGTCGCCCCCGGCACCAACTACGACTCGAATCCCAACGCCATGGAGTCCCTAAAGGCCAACTCCATCTTCACCAACTGCGCCCTCACCGACGACGGCGACGTCTGGTGGGAGGAAATGACCAAGACTCCCCCCGCTCACCTCAAAGACTGGCTCGGCAAGGACTGGACCCCAACCTCCAGCTCCAAAGCCGCGAATCCCAACGCCCGCTTTACCTCCCCCGCCCACCAGTGCCCGGTCATCGCCCCCAACTGGCAGGACCCCGCCGGTGTGCCCATCGACGCCATCCTCTTCGGCGGGCGCCGCGCCACCAACGTCCCCCTCATCCACGAAGCCTTCTCCTGGCAGCACGGCACCTTCATGGGCTCGATCATGAGCAGCGAAAAAACCGCCGCCGCTGCCGGTAAGGTCGGCGAGCTCCGCCGCGATCCCATGGCCATGCTCCCCTTCTGCGGCTACCACATGGGCGACTACTTCAAGCATTGGCTGGCCCTGGGCGCTAAGGGCGGAGCCAAAATGCCCAAGATTTTCTACGTCAACTGGTTCCGCAAGAGCGACGCCGGCAAGTGGCTCTGGCCCGGCTACGGCGAAAACTCCCGCGTGCTCAAGTGGATCTTTGAACGCTGCCAAGGCGCCGCCCCAGCCCAGGAAACCCCCATCGGCTACCTGCCGACCAAGGACGCCCTGGACCTCTCCGGCCTGAACGTCCCCGCCGCCGACTTGGACGAACTCCTGAAAGTCGACGTCGACGGCTGGCTGGCCGAAATTCCCTCGATTGAGGAACACTTCGCCCAGTTCGGCAACAAGCTGCCCTCAGCCCTGCGCGACGAACTCGGCGCCCTGCAAAAACGCCTCGCGGCGGCGAAGTAAGACCAAGGAACAAGACCAGGACAGTTTTACCGCAGAGAGCGCAGAGGACGCAGAGCCAAACCATGAGGAATCATGGCCAGCTCCGCGTCCTCTGTTATTTCACAATGGATCGCCTTCTCCGTCCGAATCTCTGCGATCTCTGCGTCCTCTGCGGTGAACGGCCTTATCTGTATTCCGGCAGCATCCCCCCATGCGCCGCGATCAAGTCATCGCACAAGCCGCGGATCTGCTCCAGCGTCAATTCGCCAGCCGTGTGCGGGTCCAGATACGCCGCGTGATAAATCGCCTCGCGCTTCCGCGTCACCGCCGCCTCGATGGCCAATAGCTGCACGTTGATGTTCGTCCGATTTAAAGCCGCCAACTGCTCGGGCAGCTCCCCGACGTACGTCGGCTGCACCCCGTTGCGATCGACCAGGCACGCCACTTCCACGCACGCCTTGCCCGGCAGATTCGTGATCAGCCCCGTGTTCAGCACGTTGCCCCCGATGCGGAACGGCACGTCCGTCTCCATCGCCTCGATGATGTAAGACCCATACTCGTGCGTCCGGGTATGGCTGAGCTTGGGGTCCGCCACGATCTCGTCGCGCTGCTTCTTCCACCCCTCCATCTGCTTGATGCACCGCCGCGGATACTCATCCAGCGGAATATTGAATTCCTCGATCAGCTCCGGATAGTGGCGCTTGATCCAATACGGCGTGTATTCCGCGTTGTGCTCGCTGGATTCCGTGACGTAGTAGCCAAAGTGCTTAAGCACCTCGAACCGCACCATGTCGTGATTCTTCTTCGCCCCCGGCTGGCGCGCCGCCGCATTCATGGCCGCCGCCTTTTCCCGGATCAGCGGGTACAGGTCCTTGCCGTCCTCGGTGATCTCCAAGAGCCACGCCATGTGGTTGATCCCCGCGATCTTCCACTGAATCTTCCGCTTCTCCTCGCTGGGCAGCTCCAAAAACTTAAACAGCCAGTGCACGCACGCCTGCACCGAGTGGCACAGCCCCACCGTCTTGATCGGCGTGTACCGCAGCATGTACCCCGTCAGCATCGCCATAGGGTTGACGTAATTTAAGAACAGCGCCTCCGGGCACACCTCTTCCATGTCCCGTGCGAAATCCGCCAGCACCGGAATCGTCCGCAGCGCCCGAAAAATCCCCCCGATCCCCAGCGTGTCCGCGATCGTCTGCCGCAGCCCGTATTTCTTGGGAATCTCAAAGTCGATCACCGTCGATGGCTCATACCCGCCGACCTGGATGGCGTTGACCACATACCCCGCCCCGCGCAGCGCCTCTTTCCGATGGGCCACCCCCAGATGCGTCGTGATCGTCGCCCGCCCCTGGTTGATGTTGCGGTTAAGCGTTTCCATCATCAGCCGCGAATCGTCCAGCCGCTGGGCGTCAATGTCATACAGCGCCAGGTGCGCGTCATGCAGCGCCGGCGACAGCAGGCAATCCCCCAGCACGTTCTTGGCAAACACCGTGCTGCCCGCCCCGAGAAAAGTAATCTTGGCCATAGCGCAATCCTTATTTGCTTAGGGTAAAAGGCAAAAGTTTTGTGATTTTCCCTCTCCCGTCAAATCCTCCGCCAAGCCGCGTGTTTTTCGCTGCGTTTTTTTCACCATCCTGAGCGCTTCCCATCGGGTGCCACACAGCATCGCGCAGCGTGCTGTGTGCTTTCCTCCGTTGCCTCGCCTAAAGCCCAGGGATTCCTTCCCTGGGCATCTCCCGCTCCCGCCGCCCCCCGCGCCCCGCGACTTTCCCCCTCTTGCGGGCTAAACTCTCTGCATTCCTTCCCCTTTCTCCCCCCGGAACCCCCGGAATCCCCCCCCGGAACCTCCCCATGGCCAAGAACTTTAAGGACCTCTCCGAACAGGAAATCCTCGCCGTCGCCATCTCCGCCGAGGAAGAAGATTCCCGCATCTACAGCGAATTCGCCCAGGGCCTGCGCCAAAATTACCCCGCCTCCGCCAAAATCTTCGAGGACATGGCCCAGGAAGAAACCGAGCACCGCCGCCGGCTCATCGAAATCCACCGCCAGCGCTTCGGCGAGCACATCCCCCTCATCCGCCGCCAGGATGTCAAGGGCTTTGTCACCCACAAACCCGTCTGGCTCGTCCGCCCCCTGGGCCTGGACGCCGTCCGCAAGCAGGCCGAGCTGATGGAACTCGAAACCCGCCGCTATTACGAACAAGCCATGACCCGCGTCACCGACGCCGGCACCCGCAAACTCCTGGGCGACTTGGCCGACATCGAACGCCAGCACACCGACACCGCCGCCGCCTTGATGGAAAAACACCTCACCTCCGACACCAAGTCCGAGGAAGCCGCCGCCAACCGCCGCCTGTTTGTCCTGCAGATCATCCAGCCCGGACTCGCCGGCCTGATGGATGGCTCGGTCTCCACCCTCGCCCCTCTGTTCGCCGCCGCCTTCGCCACCAGGAATTCCTGGGACGCTTTTCTCGTCGGCATGGCCGCCTCCATCGGCGCCGGCATCTCCATGGGCTTTGCCGAAGCTCTCTCCGACGACGGCTCCATGACCGGGCGCGGGCGCCCCTGGCTCCGCGGGTGGACCTGCGGCGTGATGACCACCGCCGGCGGCATCGGCCACACCTTGCCCTACCTGATTTCCAATTTCTACTGGGCCACCGCCATCGCCGTCGCCATCGTCGCCATCGAGCTCTGGGCCATCAGCTATATCCGCTACCGCTACATGGACACCCCATTCCTCTCCGCCGCCTTCCAAGTCATCTTGGGCGGCGTCCTGGTCTTCATCACCGGCATCGTCATCGGCAGTTCGTAATACAGGGTTCTCTGCGGAGAATTTTTTCGGTTCCCCTCTCCCTCCCGGAGGGAGAGGGTAGGGTGAGGGTGTGGGCTCAGCCGAACGCTGAGGGCGTGGGCTTCGGGCACCAATTCATCCCTCACCCAACCTGACCGCCCATCACCCGCCAATTATCCTTCTTAATCTCCGTGTTCTCGGCGGTGAATGTCCTACCTGTACCCCGGCAAAAATTCCTTCTCCGCCTCGAACATTTCCATCGTCATCTGCTTGATCTGCCCCGGCGTGCACACGGCCGCGCACAGCGGGTCCAGCAGGAGCGCGTGCACCGCCGCTTCCTTGCTCTTTTCGATGCACGCCTTGGCCGCTAGATCGAACATCGCCATGTTGCTCGCACAGATGTGCGCCATCTGCGCCGGCAGCGCCCCGTAACGCGTCGGATTAATGCCGTTGCGGTCGATCATGCACGCCACTTCCACGCACCCGTCCCCCGGCAGATTCGTGATCAGCTCCCCGCCCACGCCGCCGTTCCGCTGCAGCCCCTTGTTCATCACGTTCCCGTGAATGCGGAATGGCGTGTCCTTCTCCCGCGCCTCGATGATCCACGACGCATACTCCCACGACCGCTGCTCGGGCAGCGGCTTTTCGCCCTTCACCAGCTTCTCGCGTTCGCCGTCCGTCCACTTCCGCCAGTTCGGCCAGTTCGTCGCGTAGAACCGCGACCCGCCCTCGTACCCCATCCGCAACAGCTTTTGGCCCTGCTCCGACTTGCGATAGTAAGGCAGATATTCGCTTAAATGCCCGCTGCTCTCGGTGATAAACGCCCCAAAATGCAGGCACATGTCCTTGCGGATCAGGTCCCCCATCTTCCACTTGATCTCATCCTTGATCGCCTTGGGGTCCGGCGAATCATGCCGCGCCAGCCCCGCCTCCGCCTCCCGATACCCTTCCGCCACTTCCCGGGCGAACTTCTCATACAGCTTCGGATACAAGTCCTGGCCCTTGTGGCTGAGCCTGGTAAACCACGCCAGGTGATTGATCCCCGCGCAGTCCCACTCCATCTCCTCGTAAGGCACCTCGGCATATCGCGCCAACAGGTGGCTGGTCCCCTGCACCGAGTGGCACAGCCCCACGATCGGAATCCAGCTCGTCCGCCCGCCGGCCAGACACATGATGTTCATTGGGTTGGTGTAGTTGAGCATGATCGCCTTGGGGCACAGCTCTTCCATGTCCTTAAGCACCCCCAGAAACACCGGCACCGTGCGCAGAGCCTTGAACAATCCCCCCGGACCGATCGTGTCGCCGATGCACTGGTCAATGCCGTACTTCAGCGGTATGTCGTTATCAAATGCCACGCACTGCAAGCCCGAAACCTCAATGCAATTGGTCACGTAATCCGATCCCGGCAGGGCTTGCCTCCGCTCCGGCGTCGCCGTCACCGTCCAGCCGTCGGATCGGCCCAGCTTATCGATGAGCATCTGCACGATCTTCTGCATCGTGTACAGCCGGTTGGTGTCCACGTCCACCAGCGCGATCTGCCCCTGATCCGCCGTGCTGATCTTCAAAATGTCCTTCACCAGCTGCGGCGTAAAACCCGACCCCGCCCCCAGCAGCGTCACCTTAATCGGCCGCAACACCTTGCCCGGCAATCCCATCTGCTGATCCGCCGCCTTCGTATGTTCCGCGTGACCCTTAGACTCGACCGTCGTGGTTGCCATGGAAAAACCTCTCTAGGCCTCTAGCCGCACAGGCCTGTGGTGATGTCCATCACTCGTTAAGCAAAATGCTACATCATTTTTGAATATTCGAGCTTTCCCCACTCCGCCGCACCTTACCGCCACCTCCCCCCCTTGGCAACATCCACTGTCCAACCCCAGCCACGGCACACCCGGAACTGATGCCCCAGCCCCGCGCCTGCCCTAATAAGAAGCCCACGGAATGCCTTCCGTGGGTTGCCTTAACTGTCTTAATTAAACCCCAGGGATTCCTTCCCTGGGCATTTCCCCGTTTGAGAAAAATACCTCCGCAGCGTAAATTCCTAGCCCCCTTGGGGCGATTTTTGGCTGCTCATCCGACCGCCTCGCCCCGCCGTGATTTTCTGGAGCCCGTCATGAAGGTCAGCCGCCAAGGCCCCGCCCTCACCATCCAAGGCGACACGTACTCCCTGCGCTTTGATCCCTCCAATCCCCTCTACGTCGACCTGACCTTCGCCAACGGCCTGGGGGCTGAACTCTTCGTCGCCTCCGGGTGCGATCGCGACGAGCTGATCGACCAGATCGAAACCCTCCAGCTTCCCGAGCTTAAAGAAGCCGCCGACTCCGTCACCCTCGCCTTCACCGGGCAATCCACTCTCTGGGAGAAGGTCGTCTACACCTTCACCTGCACGCCCCAGCGCGTGTTCTACAGCTACACCGTCCACGGCCAGGGTTCGTTGGACAACGCCCGCTATTTTGAGGGCTTCCTTAAAGACAACCCCAAGCTGGCCGACCGCTACTACCCTTACTTCGCCGGGTGGGGCCGCCACGTCGCCCATCACCGGCCCTGGAAGTGGTTCGCCCACAGCTCCAAGCCCAAGTTTGATCTGGTCCACTGCTTCTCGATCAACAGCTCCGACACCCGCCAGGTGATGTACTACGAAAACATCGAAGTCCGCGTCTGCGGCAACCGCGTCAACTTGGGCGGCGACTGGCTCGTCACTCCTCCTCCGTTCCTCTACCAGCTCGGGCGCAAGCCCGGCTTGACCTCCGCCTACCCTGCCGAAATCCAAGCCCAGAAGGACGGCGCTTGGGTCAATGTGGGCCTCCTCTGCCCCGCGGACAAAAACGAGTTCGAACAGTTCGAATACCTCGGCGGCGAAGGCGTGGGCTTTAACCTCACCTTCGACGGGTACACCCAAGTGGTCGGCTCATGGGAAAGCCCAAAGCTCATGTTCGAAGCCGCCCCCGGCGTCTACCAGGGCCTGGATTCCTATTGCCGTTATCTGCGCGACCAGAAACTCGTCCGCCCCAACGCCCACCGTGCCGCCGCTCCGCGCTGGTGGTTTGAACCCATCTTCGGCGGGTGGGGCGAACAGGTCTTCCGCTCCGACCACTGGTCCCACTACTTCGGCGCCAAGAGCACCGGCTGGTCCGGCGGGTCGGACATGGAGTGCTCCCAGCCGCGCTACGAGTGGATGCTGCGCACCCTTGAGGAAAAGAAAGTCTTCCCCACGCTCCTGATCGTCGACAACCGCTGGTTCCGCGTCGGCAACCAGCTTGAAGTCGACAACAAGCTCTGGCCCGACATGAAGCAATTCATCGCCGACCAGCACAAAGCCGGGCGCAAGGTCATTCTCTGGGTCAGCCCCTGGGAATACTGCCAGGCCCGACGCGGCGACGACGTCCGCTGGGAAGAACACCTCTTCAGTCCCCGCGACGGCCGCTACACCCTGGAAATCGACACCGACGTCTTCTACCCCTCATGCAAACGCGACCCCAAGAAAGTCCGCAAGGAATATCCCTGGGGCAGCCGCGATTACTACTGGACCTGCTATCCCAATCCCTTCCACAAGGGCTACCAGAAGCGCGTCTTCGAAAAAGTGCAATACCTGCTCTCTCCCGAAGGCTTAAACGCCGACGGGTTTGAGTTCGATTACACCCACTATTGGGGCGGGCACCGCGGCATCACCGTCGGCGACCCGCAAGGCTGCGAGGACGGCGGCAAGCCCCACTGCGGCGTGGAACTGCTCCACAAACTCTTAGGCCTCTTCTATCACGCCGCCAAGGCTGCCAAGAAGGACGCCCTGGTCATCACCCACACTTTCAATCCCTACTTTGACGACATCGTCGACATGCTCCGCCTCCAGGACATCTACACCGACCGGGCGGACATCGTCCCGCAGATGCACCACCGCGCCATCGTCGGCAACGCCGTCTGCCCCGGCGCCCCGATCCACACCGACCAGCACCCCATGCCCAGCCTCGCCGCCTGGCGCAAATTCGCCGAATTCCAGCCCTCGATCGGCAATCCCTGCCTCTACTACGTCTCCGGCATCGAAACCACCCACGAGGAATTCGTCGAAAGCGACTTCGAACTCCTCCGCCGGACGTGGGGCGAGTATCACAAACAGTTAGATGCACGCTTCCCCCGCCCCCGGAAGTGAAACAATCCAAGGCAACCCACGGATGCAATCCGTGGGCTTCTGAGGCAGGGCGCGCGGGACAAGCTCGCTGACCGGATATTTCTTCCGGGGGCGAGCTTGCCAGCGAACGCTTGAACTGTCTTTGGTGCTTGTGCCGGAATTGGGCGCAGGGTCAGCAGGCCGCGGATGGGAGCGGTCATCGGGTCTTGCCTAGTACGTGCGCGAGACAAGAAAAAAAGTTGCACGTACGGTGCGCCACGGCGTCCTCGGCCCGACCGTCGGCTGTCCGCTCCCGCGAATACAGACGACGGGGCAAGGGCCACTGAGAAGCGGCCTATTGGGCTTGGCCCAGGCGACAGTGGCAGGTGTCCTGCCGTTCGCTTCCAGTAGACACACGAGCACCAATGTCAGAGGGAAGAAACCTCGGGGTCCGGGG
>JADZCD010000019.1 GCA_020851735.1 Phycisphaeraceae bacterium | reverse complement strand
GTCATCACCGCCTGCATGCGCAAGCTCCTGACGATCCTCAACGTGATGGTCAAAACTCAGTCCCATTGGAATCCCAAACTCGTACCCTCAAACCCTTGACATTCAACACAGCCGCTCCGTGGTGAAACTCAACAACCGGGCAACCTCTATTGTTCACGGGTCCAACCGAATCGTCACGATCTCAAACGGCTTAACTTCCCACGACGGGCCTTTTTCCATCCAGCCTGACTCCGCCCCCTCCAGTAAATCAGTCTTCACCGCGCGCCAGCCTTTAAGTCTGTCGCTGAAATTAATCTTCAGCCGGGCCGGCTCATCCCACGCTTCGTAAACCCGCAGCACATAACCCTTCCGATCCAACGTCGGCTGCAACGAGCTGAATGTCAGACTCTGGCTGGGAATATCCAGAAAACTCATCTGCTCGGGCAACTCAGCCGTCTCCCCCCGACCCGCCACCGCCAGCACCGGCGCGTTGAACTCCTCGGCCAAACGGGCCACGCCCACCTGCCGCCAATCGCCGTCATGCCCACGCAAACGCCAACGATACACGCCGCTGCCGCTCTCGCCCTGCCACAGCGATCGATGGAAACGATTAAGCCTCTCCTTGTCGCGGAATAGATTGGCATACGGCGCATACTGCACCCAAGTCACCCCCGCCCCCGGAACCCCCGCCCCCGGAAGTCCCGCCCCCGGGAGTGATTGCCTTAACGAGCCGCGCACGTCAGTAAGCGGTGCATTTCCCCCCGCCCCCGGAAGCGTTGTCGCCTCCGCAAGCTCCGTCGCATCCCCCCGCGCGTTCCCGTCGGTTAGCGGGCGATCGAAGATCGCCGTCTCCTCCGTCTCTTCGCCTTCCGCCTTCCCTCCCATCGTCAGCCACCGCGGCCGATTCGCCCGCGCGGAGAAAAACTCCTCCAGCCCCGTGTGCCAGGCCTCGTTGTACGCGCTATACCAGCCTTCCGCGCCGGCTCGCGCTGCCCCCTGACTGAAATTTTCGTCATCCGCCGGCCCCACCCACGGCATCCGCGTGGGCAGCCCCACCGACCCGAACGGCACACTCACCCGCGCAGCCGATTTCGGGTCCACGTTGAATTCCAGCGTCGCATACCACAACAGCCCGTGGCGAACCATCCCGTTCAGCCGCTCATCCAGCACCGGCCCGGTCTCCGTCGGCTTCGGGCCGCTGCTTAGTTCCACTTCCACCCAGTCCAACCCTTCGCCCAAGCGCAGCGTGATCCGGGCGGACGTTTCTCCCAACACCCCGTCGATGGTCATCTCCACCGCCTGATCCAGCTGCGCCGTCGAAACCGCCTTGACCACAAACTTCCGATCCGTCTGCGCCAGCCACTGAGCGAACTTGCCTAAGCCTTCGTCCGTCATCGGCGCCGACCCGTCCGCCGGACGGAAATACCCCGCCCGCTCCGCGCCCATCGCTTCGTTGTAGCTGGCCTGGATCGCAAGCACGCTCTGCCCCTCCACGGGGCTAAGCAGCTCCCGCCCCCGCACCTTGTCGAAAACACTCGTTAAGCCCGCCGCCGCGTCCGCACGCACGCGGTAATAGGAGTTCTCAATCACCCCCGGCCCAGCCGTCACGTCCCTGGCCTGCTTCTGGCCCCCCTCGTCAACCTGCCCCGGCGCCAGCACCCAACCGCAGGCCGGCAAATCCACGATCCGATAGTCCTGGCCGATCTTCACCAGCTCCTTGCGGGGGTGCGGTAAGGTGTTGATCAAAATCCACTGGCCCACCGAAACGCGCGCCGAAAGCTTCGCCAGTATCTCGTCCCGCCCCGCCTCCACCGCCTGCCGCGCGCCAGCCGCCTTCTTGGCCAGCGTTTCTTCCTTCTGATCCGTGTACGCCCAGTTGTGCGTGCAGGTGTCCAGGATGTCACGCCCGATTTTTTCAAATTCCTCCGCCGGTATCGCCCCCAAACCCAGCCACTCGCCCCAGGCCGACAACACCTGCGCCTGCGCCAGTTCGTTCTCGGTCAGCGCCCGGTCCCGGGCCAGATTCCAGATGCGGTAGTAGAGCACCTCGCCGTGCTCCGTATGCCCCGTGCGCACCGGCAGGCGCAAGCCCTTGTCCGTCTGCTTCTGAATCCTCCCGAAGTAATCCGCGTACGTCCCCAACACGTATTGCCCCAGCGCCCGGCTCTCCACGTCCTGATTCCAGCCGCGCACAAACGCGCCCAGCTCGTCGAACCGCGGCAGCTGGTCGTCCCACCCCGGCCCGCCGTCGGTAAAGAGTATCACGCTGCCCGTCGGCACCGCCCGCGTCCCCTTCACGCCGCCCGCCTGACCGCCCGGCCAACCCCACGGACGCTCGTTGCCCTGCTCCACGCTGCGGTTGTAGTTCTCCGCGTTGTACAGCACCTTCGACCCGTCCAACCCCACCAGCCACATCGTGTCGTTATGCCCCCGATAACGCGTGTCCGAGAGATACGCGCTCTTATAGCTGTGAAACCACGGCACCCCGCTGCCCGCCAGCACCTGGGCCAGCTGCGGCGTCACGTCCGCCAGCTCGCCGTTGTCCGCCACCTTCAGCCACACCTCAAACTGCTTCCACGCCCACCACTTGCTCCAGGCGATCTGCCGGATCATCGTCTCCTCGCCCAGCTCGCTGTAGTGCGGGTTGGTCCAGTTGGCGCACAGCTCCATCTGCCCGCTCCGCAGCATCTTGCCGATCTCCTCCTTCAGCCGCGGCTGCGCTTCAATAAACGCCGCCATCGCCGACGTCAGCTGCACGCTGTAGCGCATCTCCGCGTCCTGATGCAGCTTGCCGGCCGCCTGCCGGATAAATCCCACGTATTGCCGCATCGACTCCGCCGGCGCCGCGGTGAAGTCAATGTCCATGTGCGTCGTGGGAATCAACACCACCGTCCGCTCCCGCGCCGCCGGCTCAGCCTGCGCTGCCGCACCCACCCACATCATCATCGCCATCGCCAGTACCCCCACGCTGCATGTCCTAACGTTACGTTTCATATTTCACCTTTACCCCCCCCGGAAAACCCCCCCGGAAGCAACCCTCCGAATGGGTGCCACACAGCAGCCCGAAGGGTGCTGTGTGCAGTGTTTCCCCCGCTCCTTCCCCTCTACGCCTGGCCGAATCCCCGCAATCCCTCAGCTGCGCGCAAATATAAATCGCCCAGCACCGCCTCCTCCAGTCCCGCGCCGCGCAAATGCGCCGTCGCGTCCTTTGGCTGCTTTGGATCCACCATCGCCAGATCCGGGTCCACCACCGGGCTGGGCCCGTCGTAGCGCGTCTCCAAAAGCGCCCGTAAACACCAGAACCGGCTGGCGAACAGGTCCAGACTCATCGAGCCCTGCTCCGCCACGATGTCCGTGCCGAACAGGATTCGCCCCGGATTACGCCGGCAGAAATCGCCGAATTCGTCCGCGCGCTTGCTTAACTCACGCACCATCCACTTGGTGGCCGACGTATCCAGATACAGATTCCCGTGCCGCTCCAGCAGCCCCTGCAGGTGATCCAAGTCCTCCGGATGCCCCGCCATGTGCGCCGCCAGCCAGGGCACGTCGCTGAACTGGTCCAGCAAGCGCTCGAACTTCTCATAGTGCAGCCCCTTGCTGCCGTATTTCCTCGCGTCCGCGTATTTGGTGGCAAACCAGGTGTCCGGATCCGCCACGTGCACCATGAACGTCATCCCCAGCGACCGGGCCAGCCGCATCGACTCCAAGCGCGTCGGAGAGTCCAGCCACATCTTCGCCGTCTTGTCCAACCCCCGCGGCGCGCCCCAGAACTTGCACACCTTCACCCCCTTGGCCGCGAACCCCTCGATCCGCCGCAGCCAGTCTCGCCCCATCGCCTCTTCCCAGTCCTCCGCGTAATAGTTCGGCACAGCGATAAATTGGATTCGTTCCCCAAACTCCGCCCGCAGCGCGTCCACTTCCTCCAGCGGCGACATCGACCACACACGCTCGAGCCCAAACCACTCCGCCGCTTGAAAGTAAACCCTCCCCGCCGCCACGTCGCGAATGTGCGTGTGCACGTCCCAGATCGCCCCCCGCCACGGCAAACGCCCCGCCTCCACGCGATAGTCCAGCCCAAGCCGATTGGCGTCGCTGATCTTCCCCGCACCCTTGCCCACAACGTATGGCGTCCCTTGTGTCCTGGTCACAACCCATAACTCCCTTCCCCCGCCCCCGGAAGCGATTCCGTCAACGAGCCGCGAGCGTCAGCAAGCGGTGCATCGTCCTCAGCCCCCGGCTCAGCCGGGGGGTATGCATCGTCCCCACCCCCGGAACATGTCCCCCTGCCTCCGCCCCACCGCACAGGGCTAAACATCATACCTGCCGCCATCCCACACCCGCTTTTCACCCGCCCCCGCGATCCCCTTCTCAACCCCATAATGAAATAAAACCCCCCTCGCCATCGTCTTACTTCATGATCAACACCCCGCAAGTCCCCCGGAAGTCCCCCGGAAGCACCCCCCCCGGAAGTTCCCCAAAAGTTCCCCGCATCGGCCCTGATTCCTAAATCCCAACTCCCAACTCCTTTCTCCACCCACGACCGATAAAACCCCCCAAAACGATGCTCAGCGGGGCAAACGTCCGAAAAAGGTTATACAGCTTGCCAGGGGTTTAGATCACTCTTCCCCCGCGTCGATAAATCCTTGCATAAACCAGACGTGCGGTTTGCCCGCCGCCCTCACCAGCGTCAGCAAGCCAGGAGCGAGAAACGCAGCCCGCATTACCACCTCCAATAAGTAAATCCACACGACCTTCACTCCTGTCCAGCCCTAGCTGACACGCCCACTTCCTCAGCCGCCGCGCTCGTCCAGTTGACTGCCCTGACGCCCTAAGAGCTATCGCCCGTAAGAAAGAAGACTCTCATCCTCAAAGCTCTCTTCCAGAAACGCTCCCCCCACGCCGCCCGCTCGCCCAAGCAGGCCAAGCCGCCCCACGCGCCCAAACGCCGTCATAAAAACAAGGCCGCCAAAACCATCCACATGGTCGCCCTGGACGTGGATGGCACCCTGCTCTCCTCCGACCGCAAAATCACCCCACGCGTCCTGGACGCCATCGCCAAAGTCCGCGCCCAAGGCGTCCGCGTCGTCCTGGCCTCCGCCCGCCCACCCCGCGGGCTGTATTCCCTGTATCGCCAATTAAACCTCGACACCCCCCTGGTCAGCTACAACGGCGCCCTGACTCTGGCCGCCCCATATTGGGATATCCTCGAACACCGCCCCTTGCCCACCCTGCTCTTTAAAAAACTCCTTCGCCTGATCCAAAACGTCGATCCCGATGCCTGGATCGCCATCGATTCCCTCGACCAATGGCAAGAATGGCCCCCCCCAGCAAGCGATGGCCTCAACGAGCCGCGCGCGTCAGCAAGCGGTGAATCATCACCCCCGCCCCAGGAAGTGCCCCACCAAATGGGTGCCACACAGCAGGCCGAAGGCTGCTGTGTGCAATCCCCGCCCCCCGAAGCGTCCTCCCCATCGGACGCCGCCCAGCAGTTCCAGGGGGCCGAAGGGTGCTGTGTGCCGTCTTCTCCACCGCAAGTGACTGAGATTCAGCCCCCGGCTCAGCCGGGGGGTACCTCCCCACCACTGGCGCCCACAGAATCCTCCTGCGCGGAAATCCAATCCCTGCCCCTCGTCGTCGCCGAGCCAGCCCAAGTCCCCTTCGCCTCCTGGCCGCGCGCTACCGACGTGGATCAACCCGTCACCCGGCTGTTGGTCGTGCCCACCACCCAGCGGATCTCCGCTCTGGCTGCCGGCCTGGCCCGCGATTTCGCCGGGCAGATCGTCGCCACCATCGGCGACAACAACCTGGTGCAGATCCAGCACAAGTCTTCCGACAAAGCCCATGGCCTTCATTGCGTCTCCGCGCTCCTGGGCATCGACCGCGAAAACGTCATGGTCGTCGGCGACGCGATCAACGATCTGGGCATGTTCGCCTGGGCCGGCCTGGCCGTCGCCATGGACAACGCCCAACCCAAAGTACGCAAAATCGCCCACACCGTCGTCCCCTCCAACGACGACGACGGCGTAGCCCAAGCCCTCGAACGCTACATCTTGTCCAAGTAACCCGCCCCGTGAAAACACCGCCGACGTGAAAAGAAAAGCCCGGTCGCTCCGCCGGCCGGGTCCCCCTTGCGCGCGCAAGTGGACTTTCGCCGGCAAGATTACCGCCACCCTTTTACCGCGAATTTTCCGTCAGCCGCGGCCTTACCGGCTCGTCCATCGACCCGATCGCCGCCCGGGCCCGCAGTTGCGCCCCGCGGTCCATGTGCAGGCTCTGGCACGCCAGCAACCCGCGCGTCTGGCTGCCGGCGGCAAGCTCCACCGGTCCGCCCACGCGGGCCCGCCCGACAAACTCGCCTTGATTGGTCAATTGCCCGCAGATCAACTGCCCCTGCATCCGCATCTGGGCCGGAATGCTCACGTGCCCGACCACCGTCAAGTCCCCGCGCAAGCTGCCAGCCACCTGGTAATCCGAGGGCGACAGCCCGCGCGTGCAGTTCGGGCAGCGCAGCGACATCGCCTTAGCGCTGGCGTGAAAAACGTGTCCGCAGTGCGGGCACCAGACGCGTCGGACTTCCGGCGGCTGGGGAGGACGAAACGGACCATGTCCAATGGCAGGCCGGAGCATGGGGTTTTAGTTCACCGATTGCCGTTGCCGTTGCCGCTGTGGGTCGCCGCGGGATTCGTCGAGGGCATCCGCAAGGGCCGTTCGATCTCGCGCGGACGCGCCCGCCCCGCCGGGGAACGCAACGAAGCCAGTTCATCGTCCGACAGCTCCACCGGGCGGGCGTCGTGTCGGCTTAACTTCTCCTGGCCCTGGGTGCCGGACAGAGTCCGCAGCACCTGCTGATCCGCCGCCGCCATGGCTTCCTCATCCACCCAGATTTCCCCGCGGAAGCCCGCCCCTTCGTTAACCACAAACCGATTGGAGTAAATCCGCCCGCGCATCCGCGACCCGGGCAATAGCTCCACTTCCTGCTGCGCGACGATGTCGCCTTGGGCCTGCCCAGCCACGCGAACCACCTGCGCGATCACCGCCCCCTGCACGTTGGCCGTGGGGGCCAGGTCGATCTGCCCCGCCGCTCGCAGCGTGCCCTGGATTTGCCCTTCAAATACCGCGTCGGCCTCCACCGAAAGGTCGCCGGTGATGATCCAACCCTTGCCCAGACGCGTCTCGTTCTGCTCAGCCATCGGCCGGCTCCTTGCCAATAAAAGTGGACAAAACAACCCTGGAGAGCCTGTTTCGGATCGCCCTCCTCCGATAAGTCTGTCGGACAACCACGTTATGGGCGTGCAATTTATTATTAGGAATCGCCGAACAGGCAGTTAAGGCCGCTTTTCTCGGACGTCGCCAAGCAGCATGAGTACTTGGAATTGGGGGGTTAGGATTCAACGAGCCACGACCGTAAGGGAGTGGTTGAATCAGGAGGAACAACGAAGCTGGGGATCAAGGAAAAATATTGACTGTCGAATGACCATTGCCACCCTAGACCCCAAACCCTAACCTCACGCCCGTCTTGCATTCGCCATTCGCCATTCGCCATTCGCCATTCGCCATTCGCCATTCATGAATTCTTCCGGGGGCTTCCGGGGGCTTCCGGACTCTTCCGGGGGGTCAGGTCAACTCGCAGGTAGTCCATGTTGACCCCTGGCCAACAAACACCTGTTGGAGCAGGTGCACCTTAAGTTGCCCGCCCAGACGCTGGCTGAGTGCCACCGCCGTTTTGGGCTGATCGGTAAACAAGTGCAGCCCAGGCTCAGCCGCGGAATCGATCCGGCACTGCCGCTGGGTCAGTTGCAGCACGCCGGCGTGTTCCCGCACCCACCGGCCCGTAGCCAGCAGTTCCAGCACCGCCTGCCGCAATCCATTTTCATTTTGGGCCAGGCGCGCCATCACCTTTTCCGTCACGTGATACAGCAGATGCAGCCTGCCGTCCTGATCCAGCGCCAGTTGGATGTCGGCATTAAACGGGCAACGCGCCTCCAGCCCCACCGACCCCGGCAGATACGCCGCCAAGGACAGTGGTTCACCCATCGACCTCGGCAGCGCCTCAGCCGATGCACGCGTCTCCGCCAGTCGAACTTCCGGCTCTCGAACTTCCGGGGCTCGAACTTCCGGGGCGATCGGCCGACGGATTTCCGCAGCCTGGGCCTTAACGTCCGAGAGCGAAGCTTTAACTTCCGAGGCTGAGGTTTTCGCTTCCGGGCGCGGGAGTGCGTGTCGAACTTCCGGGGCCGGGGGTTTAACTTCCGGGGCCGGGGTTTTAGCTTCCGGGGGCGGGGCAGTGGCTGCGCGTTCACTGGCAGCAACGACAGGTTCTTTAGCCTGCGTAGTCGCAGCCGTGGCAATCACAGGCTCATCCACCGCCGCTGCGAACGCCTGTTCCCGCACCTGCGTTTCTTCTTCCATCGCCGCGGGCAGATCGACCATCTGAATCTCCGCCGCCGCGGTCGCCATCTCCGCCACCGGCACTTCTTCCGTCGCCTGGTCCGCCGCCGGCCGCGGCTGGAATTCCGCCAGCGTTGATTCGATCTGCTCGATTCCCAAACTCGTCAGCGCCAACTCCAATTCCACCGCCATCGGCTTGCCGAGCTGGAAGCTGCCTAAAAATTGCATGCGCACCGGCGTCATGCGCTTCTGGAATCCCAGGTAATCCACCGGCACACTCAAAAAGCCCTGCGCCGCCGCCGCCAAGCGCGCCGCCCCCGCCTCGGCTTCCGTTTCCTCGCTGCCCATCACCATCATGCCCACTTCCGTCAGCCGCCAGGACGAAAGCTGCTTAAGCAATCGATACGCCCCCACCAACGCCGGATCGTCCGCCCCGCAAAGAATCACCCAGCGATCCATCGTCTCCAACAGCGGCTGCAACGCCAGCCGGTCCTGATCGTCAATGCTCAGTATCACCGCCCCCAAAGGCCTGGGCTTTAACTTCTGCAAGTCCCCCAGCACCCCCGCGAATGATCGCGTCAACGAGCCGCGCGCGTCAGCAAGCGGTGCATCGTCCCCAGCCCCCGGAAGTGCCTTTATATAGCCCGCCGCATGCGGCGGGTGCATCTGGCTCGCCCCCGGAAGCGCCCCCGGAAGTGACCTCCCATTTGGGTGCCACACAGCAGTTCCGGGGGCCCGAAGGGTGCTGTGTGCAATATCCGCCCCCGGAAGCGCCCCCGGAAGCGCCCCCGGATGCGACCCCTCGCCTCGTTCAGCCCCCGGCTCAGCCGGGGGGTACTTTGTCTTCTCTTCAGCCCCCGGCTCAGCCGGGGGGTACTTCGTTTCCTCTTCAGCCCCCATCTCTTCCGCCGACGCCGGGGGGACCATCGCCTCATGTTCAATTCCCGCCCCCACCAATTCCACGTCCACCTGACTCTCGCCCACGTGCAGCACCGCCACCGGACCATGCTGCGAAACGAGGGATTGGGCGTATTGCATCAGCCACGGGCCGGCAAAGCCCGGCAAATTGCCCAGAAACACCGCCTCCACGTGCGGCGCGATCAATGGCTCGTCTTCAAATGCCTCGTGGTCCATGCGTGTGGCGTCTTCCTGCTCCTGATGCAGTCGCAGCGTGGGCGGACTTTGGCTTAGCCGCGCTCTGCCCGAACCAGCCCTGCTCGCCGCCACCGGCAGCACCAGCGCCGGCCCACCCGACCGTTCATGCTCAAACTCCTCAGCCGACTCATGAACCGTCGCCCCCGGCACGCGCAGGTGAGGCTCCAGCCGCATCGCTTGGCCCACGTGCATGCCCGCCGGCGCCAACGTCGTGCCAACTTCGGGCTTAATTTGCGATGAGGGAGAAATACCCCCCGGCAAAACCGAGGTCTGAGAAGCAGCGGTGGCCGAGTCACTTCCGGCGGAAACAGCCCCGCATGGAAATGCGGGGCCGGCTTGGTCACTTCCGGGTGTGGACCTTCCGGGGACGGACTTTCCGGAAGCAGAACTTCCGGAGGCGGGACTTCCGGGGGTATGACTTCCGGGGGCGGAACTTCCGGGGGTAGGACTTCCGGGGGTGGTCAGGAACAAGTCCGCCAAGTCATCAAGCATTTGCCGGGTGCGAATGTCATCCATGACGCTTTTCCCAGGCCGGGACGGAGGCGGGCGCTTGGGCCGCCCAAACGGTCCGGGCTAAAGCACCCACGCAAAACTTCCAGACATCCTGTCCGGAAGAAAATAATCGTTACGAAGCCGCCGCGGCAATCTCCACCACGCTGTTAAGCTCGCCGAAGGGGTTCGCCTCCACGTAGCTGTTGTACGGGTCATGCACCCACTTGCCGTCCACCACCAGCCGATAGCGGTAACGCCCCGGCGGCACCGCGATGCACGCCTGCAATACGCCCAGTTCCGGATCGCGCTCCATGCGCGTGGCGCTGGCCGACCAGCCGTTAAAGTCCCCCGCGATGCTGACCGTCGTGCCGTTGTCGCCGGCCGGCTGCACAAACAGCAGGCCCTGCGCCGTCTTCCGCACGCCGTAAACCTTGTTGAGCTTTTCCTGAAGCTTGGTCTGCCGTTCCTCCGCCGGCTGCGGCATTTCCGCCACCGCCGTCACCGCCTCCACCTGCGTCGCTTCCGCCTGCAGATCCGGGTCCGCGTTGAGCTTGGACGCCAGCGCCGCCGTCCGACGAGCCAGAGCCCGCGCCCGCTCGACGAGTTCCGCCGCCCGGCTCAGCGCGGGGCTGGCCGGCTGCTCGCCCGCCGCCGTCGTCGCGACAGCCTGCGGAGGATTCGCCAGCAACCAGTCAGCCAGCAACACAAAGTCCTGCATCCCCCGGCTGCCCGGATCGTATTCCGTGATCGCCTGCCCGAAGCTGGCCGCCTCTTTAAGCTTGCTGTTAAAGTGCACCACCACCGGCAGGAGCTTGTCGCCGAAGTGCCGCCGCAGCTCCGCGAGAATCTCCCGCGCCAGCTTCGTCCGCACGTCGTACATCGTGGCCAGAACCTTGAACCGCGCCTGGTGATTGGCCCGCCGGGCCAGCATCTCGATCGTCGCTTCCTGACGCACCGCCCCCTGCATGGCGAAGAATCCGGTTTCCACCGGAATGATCACTTCCTGGGCCGCCCGCAACGCGTTAAACGTCAATAGCCCGATCGCCGGCGGGCAGTCGATCACGCAATATTCGTAATGATCCGCCACCGTGCTGAGCACCTGCATCAAACGCCGATCACGGTCCGGAGCATTCGCCAGCTCCTGTTCGATCCCCGCCAACGCCATCGTGCTCGGCGCCAAGTCCAGGTCACGCGAAATCTGCCAGGTGATGTCGCTGAACGCCAGCGAGCCGTCCATCCCGCTGCGCAGGACGTCCGCGATGGACCGGTCGATCTGCCCGTCCGGCACCGCCAGCCCCAGCGAACAATGACCCTGCGGGTCAATGTCCAACAAGAGCGTCTTAAGCCCTTTGCCTGCTAAGACCGCCGCCAGGTTGATGGCTGTGGTGGTTTTTCCGCAGCCGCCTTTTTGATTAATGATCGCAATCGTTCGCACGGGGTTGTCCCTTCATCCCTGAATCGGACAGCCAAACATAGAGTGGTTCGCCACCCCGCTTAAGGCCCAAGTCAGCGTTCACGCCGCTGCGTTCCGTCGCATTGAGGCCTCTTTCGGGGCGATCTCCTTGGCTTACTCCCCTTGCCTCTCTTACCAAAATTATCGGGGCTGGGAACCTAAAACCTTGAATATCAATACTGATAACGGGCTTAGAGGCGTACCAGCACAACCGACATTTCACTCTGTGGGTGTGGTCTTTGGGGTCTGGGGTACGGGGTACAGGGTACGGGTAAGGGGGACTGGGGTCTGGACCATACCAGGCGCAATCGATGCTTCTTTGTTTAGCGGGCGATCGCAGATCGCCGCGTCGTCATGTAGATAACCCATGTGGCGGTTCTCTCTGAAGTTTGGGGGCCGCAGGCATCAATTCGGGCGCCACACTGCATCCTCCAGCCCTCCGCAAGTGCTGTGTGCCGTCCGACATCCGCCCGCAGGAGCCATTTCCATTCCTTGTACAATGCTCCCGTGCCTGCGCTGAACATCATTCTCGCCAGCCGATCCGTCCGCCGCGCCCAACTATTGCACGAGGCCGGCATCCCCTATCGCCAAATCGACCCCCCCTTCGCCGACCCCCCCTCACCCCCGGAAGTGACCTCCCATTTGGGTGCCACACAGCAGTTCCGGGGGCCCGAAGGGTGCTGTGTGCAATATCCGCCCCCGCCCCCGGAAGCGCCCCCGGATGCAAATCACGCATCGGTTCAGCCCCCGGCTCTGCCGGGGGGTACTTTGTCTCATGCCCAGCCCCCGGCTCTGCCGGGGGGTACCTCCGGGGTTACCTCCTGCTCCCTAAGTACATGCAACCCCGCTGCCCTTTCCGCCGCCGCGCACCTCACCATCCAGCTCGCCATCCAAAAAGCCCTCAGCTGCCTCCACGCCAACCTCGGCCCCCAGGCCAACGGCGATCAGCTCCTCGCAGCCGATACCGTCGTGGTCGATCCCGCCGGCCGCCTGCTTGGCCAGCCGCAAGGCACTGCCGCCGCTCGAGATATGCTCAATTCCCTGCTCGGCAAGTCCCACCACGTCGTCACCGGCGTAGCCCTCATCACCCGCGATCCGCAGCCCAAAACAACTCCCTCCCCCCACCCCGGCCTGGATAAAAACCACTCCCTGCTCAGCTTCGCCGACTCCGCCGCCGTCCATTTTGAACCCGTCAGCCAGGACGAGCTTGAGCAATACCTCGCCTCGAACTCCTGGCAAGGCAAAGCCGGCGGATACAACCTGGCGGAACTCGAACACCGCTGGCCTGTGACAATCCAAGGCGACCCCGCCACCGTCGTCGGCCTGCCCATGCGCAAACTCCTAGACTATTGGCAACGTCAAGGCCTCCGACCATCGCCCCCTCCTAAGCGGACTTGATCCCAGCCATGACCTCATGCTGTCAGCCACGCCAGGACAACGACCAAGCCTCCCTCCCCTCAGGCAAAAACGGAGGCTGGGCATCGCTGTTAGACAAGCACAACCGCTCCCCGCTGGCCCGGACCGCCCGCGTCATGCTCGCCGGCCTCGAACCGGGCTACCGCCTGATCGTCCAATCCCGCAATCGCCTGTTCGATCGCGGCTGGCGCTCCGCCACCACTCTGCCGCACCCGACTATCAGCATTGGCAACCTCACCGCCGGCGGCACGGGCAAAACACCCTTGACCATCGCCTTGGCCCGCAAACTCCAAGCCTGGGGCCATCACCCTGCCGTCCTGCTGCGCGGCTACCGCGCCGCCGCCGGCCGAAGCGATGAAGCCGTCGAACTCGCCTCTGAACTTGGTTCGCAGGTCCCCGTCCAGGCCGACCCCGATCGCGCCGCCGCCGCCCGCCGGGCCATGCAATCCAGCCTCCCCATCGACGTGTTCCTCCTCGACGACGGCTTTCAGCATCGCCGGATCAATCGCGACCTGGACCTGGTCCTCATCGACGCCACCCGCCCCTGGGGCCACGACCACCTCCTGCCCCGCGGCCTCTTGCGCGAGCCAAAACAAAATCTCCGCCGCGCCGCCGCCGTCATCGTCACCCGGGCTGATCAAATCGACTCCGCCCGCCTGGCCGAACTGGACCGCGAAATAGAATCCCTCACCGGCCGGCCCGTCTTAGCCCACCTCGCCTCCCGCTGGACCGGCTACCGCAGCGCCGACAACCAAGTCCTCCCCCTGGACCTGCTCCGCCACCAGCGCGTCGTGGGATTCGCTGGCCTGGGCAATCCCGCCGGTTTCATCGCTTCCCTCGAGGCTCACGCCAAGGAAGTAGTCAAAGTCTGGTCCTTCCCCGATCACCACCCCTATACCCAAAACGAACTCCGCCAAATGTTCGCCAAAGCCGCCCGCTTAGGCGCTCAAGCCATCGTCACCACCGAAAAAGACTGGTCCCGCCTTCCCCCCCCGGAAGCGCCCCCGGAAGTGGCCTGTTCGGGTGCCACACAGCATGCCGAAGGCTGCTGTGTGCCTCTCCCACCCCCGGAAATGAACTCACGCATCGTTCAGCCCCCGGCTCTGCCGGGGGGTACTGCGGACTTGGGTGCCACACAGCAGTTCCGGGGGGCCAAAGGCTGCTGTGTGCCTCCTTCCTCCTCACCCCTGCCCCTCTATCGCGCCGTCCTGTCCCTCCACTGGCTCGACGGCCAGGACGACCTGGATACACTGCTGCGATCCTGCCTGGAAAAAGCCCAACGAGGAATCCGCACGTGAGGCGATCTCCCGACGAACTGATGAGCATTCTCGACCGCTGGCGCCCGCGCAAAATCGTCGTGGTCGGCGACTTCATGCTCGACCGCTACATCTATGGCAACGCCCAGCGCTTAAGCCCCGACGCCCCCGTGCCCGTCCTGGCTGTCGAACAACAGAAAACCCAACCCGGCGGCGCCGCCAACGTCTGCCTCGATCTCCTGGCCCTGCGCTGCCAGGTGTCCTGCCTCGGCGTGGTCGGGCGTGACGACACCGGCCGACAGCTCCGCCGCTCTCTTGCCCAAGCCGGCTGCCAAGTCACCGGTCTGCTCGCCTGCGATGACGAGCGGCCCACCACCGTCAAGCACAATTTCGTCGGCTTAGCCCAGCACCGTCACCCGCAAAAAATGTTCCGCGTGGACGAGGAATCGCGCCTGCCTATTCCCGCCGCCACCACCGCGCGCCTGCTGGCCGCCGCCCGCAAGCTCCTGCGCGGCGCTGCCGTCCTCTGCCTGGAAGACTACGACAAGGGCGTCTTGACCCCCGCCCTCTGCCAGGCCCTCATCCGCCTGGCCCGCCAGAGGCGCATCCCCGTGCTCGTCGATCCCGCCGCCATCAGCGATTACCGCAAATACCGTGGCTCCAGTTGCATCACACCCAATCGCATCGAAGCCGCCCTGGCCACCGCCACCCCTCACGCCGCCACCACCCGCCCCGACATCCTCAACCGCGTCGCCCGCACTCTCCTAACCGATCTGCGCCTCCAATCCGTGGTGCTGACCCTCGACAAACAAGGCGCCCTGCTCTTGGAACGCGGGCACGCCCCGCTGCTGGTCCCCACCGAAGCCCGGGCCGTATACGACGTCACCGGTGCCGGCGACATGGTCCTGGCCATGCTGGCCGGCGCCCTGGCCAACGGCGCCGACTGGCCCGCGGCCGTCCAATTAGCCAACGCCGCCGCCGGCCTGGAAGTCGAAAAATTCGGCACCGTCCCCATCCCCTTGGGCGAAGTCATGCTCGCCGTCCTTCGCCAAAAGCACGGAACCTTAGGCAAGATTCGCGCCTTGGACCAGCTCCTGCCCGAGCTGGAAGCCCATCGCGCCCAAGGCAAAAAAATCGTCTTTACCAACGGCTGCTTCGACATGCTCCACGCCGGGCACGTCAGCCTCCTCCGCCAGGCCCGCCAGGCCGGCGATCTGCTCGTCGTCGCCGTCAACAGCGACCGCTCCATCCGCAAACTCAAAGGCCCCGACCGCCCCGTCAATCGCCAGGACGATCGACTCCTGGTCCTTAGCGAACTGCAAAGCATCGACTACCTGGTCGTCTTCGATCAGGACACGCCCATCAAGCTCATCCAGGCTGTTCGCCCTCACGTCCTGGTCAAAGGCGCCGACTACAGCAAGGACAAAGTCGTCGGCGGAAATTGGGTGGAAAAACACGGCGGCAAAATAGTGCTCGTCCGCGTCGTCAAGGGCCGCAGCACCACCAACATCATCCGCAAGATTGCCAGGAATCAGCACGCAGGAGTTAGGAGTTAGGAGTTAGGAATTAGGAATCAGGGATTAGAATTTTGGGAAAAGCACTCCATTCCCAAGGGCAACAGCCGCGGGCGGAAGCCCGCTGGTTAGTTTTTATTATTTCCCCCTGCGGCCCCACATTCCCGCCCGAGGTTTTTTCCCCTTGTTTTTCTTTCCCTAATCCCCAACTCCCAACTCCTACTTCCTTCCCAGGAGCCACCGCCCGTGATTGAACACATGGTCTGGATCAAGTTCCGCCCCGCCATTACCCCCCAGCGCATCGACGAACACCTGCGCAACCTAGCGGGCCTGAAAAACACCGTCCCCGGCATCGTGTCCCTGCGCGTTGGCCCTAACTTCACCGACCGCGCCAACGGCTACACCCACGGCCTGATCGTCAGCTTCGCTTCCCGCCGCGACTTGGAAACCTACCTGCCCCACCCCAACCACGTAAAAGTCGCCGCCCCCTTAAAGCAGGACGCCGACCTCCTGGCCATGGACATCGAGTGCGCCTGATTCCACCTTCGAAACCTTCCGGAGGGCGGGCCGTACCTGAATTCGAAGCCCACGGATTGAATCCGTGGGTTGTCTTAAATAAAGCCCAAGGATTCTTCCCTGGGCACTGCCTTTATTGGGCACTTCCGGGGGTTCCGGGGGTTCCGGGGGCACTTCCGGTTCCGGGGGTGATCTGACTCTGCAATTCCCGCAGCACCTGCGCCTGCGGCTGCAGCGTGCGCACCTGTTCGAGCATCTCCTGCGCCGCAGCCACATCCCCCGCCTTGATGAAATACCGCGCCGCCTCCGCCGCCAGTTCCCACCGGATCGGCTGCCGCGCAAACGCCTCCCGATACATCACCGCCGCCTCGGCGGGCTTACTGAGCATCATCCAGCAGGTGCCCATGTCCGCCAGCACCTGTGGCTCGTTCTTCGCCTCCTCGCCCAGAGCCAGCAGCACCTGCATCGCCTCCTGCGGCTTGTTGTCCCGCCGCAACAGGCTGGCCTTCTTCCGCCCATACAACACAAACGTGTTGTGCTGCTCCGCCGGCGTGTGCTCCATCGCCCGCTGAATCTGCTCCAACGCCAGGTCCATCTTGTTCTGCTGGGCGAATACGTCGGACAACGCCGAATAAGCCCGATGCTGATCCGAGTCCAGCCGAATGCACTCTAAGAGCAGCGTCCGCGCTTTATCAAAATCACGCTCGCGCAGATACACGTTGGCCAGCGCCAGCCGATAGCGTGGCTCCGCCGGCGCATACGTGATCGCCTGCCCGAAATGCCAGCCCGCCCGATCCATGCGCTCCAAGCCCATCGCCATCGTGCCCGCCAGCTCCTGAACCTCCGGCTGCGCGGGATTAATCTGCAGACTCATATTCATCGCGTCGTACGCTTCCTTCTTCTGCCCTGCCTGCCAGTACGCCTGCCCCAACAATGTATGGGCCGGCCCGTAACGCGGATAGCGATCCACCAGCCCCCGCACCTGGGCCATCAGATACCCCTGCACCTGGCCGCTGCTGATGGCGTTGCTCATCTGCTGGCCCAGCGCTTCGGTCTCCGCCCGCGCCTTCTCCACGTCAAAGTCCACCGCGCCGTCCGCCGCCACCGGCCCGCGCCGGGGCGCCAACACTTCGATCCACGCCAGATAAAGCACCACCCCCACCACGCATAGCGTCAGCGCCGCCGTCAAAGCCGTACGCGGAAGAATACCCCCCCCATTCCCTGGTTTCGTCTGTCTGGTTCGCATGGTTTTTAGCCTACCTTCTCTTCGATTATCGGCCAAACCCCCCCGGAAGTTGCCTCCACCCCCGCAAGTCCCCCGTATCAACGAGCCGCGCACGTCAGTAAGCGGTAAATGCGGTTTTCAGCCCCCGGCTCAGCCGGGGGGTACAGTTTCCCTTCCCCTCTAGCCGGCGATCGCCCCCGGAAGATCGCCGTGTCCGTAACCCCCCACCCCCCCCGCCAGCCCTATAATCCTGCCATGCTCGAATTGGCCCGTACCGTCCGGTTTTGCCTAAACGACCCCGTTCCCGACCAGTCCGCCAGCCTGGAAACAGAGAAATACAACTCTTTTTCCTCCTGGCCGGCCATGGCGGGTCTGGGCCGCTTCTATCAGCTCACCGTCGCCTGCCGCGGCCAGGCCGACCCCGCCAGCGGATACCTGCTCAACATCCGCCAAATCGACCAGGCCGTCCGCCAAAACGTCCTGCCCCATCTCCAGTCCGTAATCGCCTCCCAGACCAGCCCACCCATGGGCGCTCTGATGCAACACGTCCTGGCCCTCCTTCAACCGCCGCTCCACGACGCCGTGCAGCACGTCCGCCTGGAATTGACCCCCTACCACAGTCTGCAGATCGGCAAACACGCCATGAACCAGCTTTCCATCCGCCAGCAATACGAGTTCTCCGCTTCGCACCGCCTGCACGTGCCCGCCTGGTCCGCCGCCCGCAATCAGGAAGTCTTCGGCAAGTGCAACAACCCCGCCGGACATGGCCACAACTATCGCCTGCACGTGACCGTGACAGGCCCCATCACCCCCGACGGCCGCGTGCTCCCCGTCGCCCAGCTCGATGAACTGGTCAACCGGGAAATCATCGAACTGCTCGACCACAAACACCTCAACACCGACGTCCCCGCCTTGGCCGACCTTAACCCCTCGGTCGAAAACATCACCCAGGTCATCTTCAACCTGCTAAAAGAAAAACTCCCCGCCCTGGGCGTGACCCTCCAGGAAGTCAGCGTCTCTGAAACCGAAAAAACCGTCTGCACGATCAGACATAAGGACTAGGAATTAGGAATCGTCCTGTTTAGCGGCGGTTCAAAGAACCGCGCGTTCATGGATTGAAGAAGAACCATCCTATTTCAAGTGAAATAGCCGCGGGCAGAAGCCCGCGGTTGGACCCCCAATCCACCCCAAACCTCCCCGAAAAAACCCCAAAAAAAAGCCCCGCATGGAAATGCGGGGCTGGTTTGTACGTAAATCGTTGTCGTTTTCACGCGTTTATCCAAACACCCCAAAATAGTGGTCAAAAAACCGCTGCACGTCCACCCCCAGCGCCACCTCGTGCGGGCCGGCCGGGCCTTCCGCCGGCTGCTTGTTCCAGTGCGTCATGCCGATCGACCGATCGCTGCCGTTCATCTCCACCTGCACCGTGCCGCGCTCGAACTTGCAGATCTCTTCGTCAAATATCGTCACCGCCGCCAACGGATCGTGGAACAGCACCGGCATCGTCCACTGCTTCATCCACACCTCCAAAAAGTCCCGCACCGGCCCGAGCACCGGCGCCTGGCAGCGGGCCAGAACGTCCTTCGCCGGCATCGCTACCTGGTTCGTCACGTCCAGCCCAATCGATCGATGCACCTTCACCTCGTGCTTGTACGCGATCGCCGTCGCGTGCGGGTCCATCAAGGCGTTCCACTCGCGCGGGCCGGCGTGGGCCATGCGGTTGGTGAATACCCCGCACATCATCACCAGCCCCTTAAGCATTGCCGGCAACTCCGGGTCCAGCGTGAACAGCATCCCGATGTTCGTCAGCGGGCCGATCGTCAGCAGCACGATCTCGCCGGGGTTCTTGCGGATCGTGTCCCGCAGGAAATTAAGCACCTGCCCCTGCGGAAAATCTTTCTTATGCGGCCACTTGGCCAGCGCCGGCGCCTGCATGGCCGTCGTCTGCATGAACTTGAACAGCATCGGCTTCTCGATCCCCGGGATGATCGGAATGTCATCACGCCCCACGATCCTGCACATCGCGCTGGCCATCTGCGCCCGCACCACCGGCTGCCCCGAAGCCGTGGTGACACCCATCAACTCACACTTGGGCTGCGCCAGCAGATACGCCAGACAAAACGCATCATCAATGTCACTGCCGATGTCCGTGTCCAGAATGATCTTGGTCGTCATAGTGCAATGTCCTTGAAAAAAAATGTCATAAACGCCACAATTGTACTGATTGTGAATCGTTTTTCATCCGCGGGCTGCTAAGCGGCTTGCCCTAATGCGTCTGGGCGTCGGCCGGCCCTGAAGAATGACTCTAACCTGCACCCCCCCCCGGAATCCGAACCGGCAGTTCCGACAGACCTTAAGAAAGACACCCCATGACCCTCAAGATCGAAACCTACCACCCCAACTACCTGCCCGCCATGATCGACCTCTTCAACGAGCAGGCTGCGGTTGAACCGCACATCGCTAAGCTCACCCCCGACATCTTCAACAAGCTCGTCGCCCCTAAACCCTACTTCGATCCCAAGGGCCTTTTCATCGCCATCGAGCACGGCCAGGTCGTCGGCTGGTGTCACGCCTGCGTTGCCCAAGCCACCGAGGTCTGGATGGATCACAACCGCACCCACGCCAGCATCGAAATGCTCGTCTACCGCCCCAAGGACCTGCACGTCGGCCTCACCCTCGTCGCCGAGGCCGTCAAATGGCTCCGTCCCACCGGCCATGACCAGATCGAGGCCATCAACTGCCCCCGTGGCTACGCCTTCTACCGCTGCCTCTGCATCGGCGGCGAACGCCTCTGCCCCGCCTCCATCCCCCACGTCCACCTCGCCTTCTCCCTCAGCGGCTTCGAAGTCATCGGCAGCGGCACCCTCCGCGTCGGCCCCCTCGCCGCCCCCCCCAAGGTCCTCGACGCCGCCGTCGACCTCGAATACCGCATCGCGCCCCTGACCATGAACCACGAGTCCACCCGTCAGTCCTTTGTCGGCTTCCAGCCCATGGTCATCGACGCCCTCGAAAACGGCCAATCCATCGGCGTCACCGGCTACGTCGTCATGCCCTACCACGCCGCCAAGCTCGGCAGCCCCGTCGTCAACATCTACATGATGCACGTCAACGAATCCCACCGTCGCAAGGGCATCGGCGCCGCCATGGTCAGCCGCATGCTCGTCGACGGCTACAAGCAGGGCGCCCGCTTCACCTCCGTCGGCGTCGACATGGACAACATGGCCGCCCAGCAGACCTATCACAAGTTCGGCATGCTCCCCCACACCCTCGTCTTCGACCGCCGCCTCCACCTCAAACCCAAAACCGCCTGACCCGTTCGCTTCTTGGTGGTCGCTTGAATGCTTCGCTCACACCCCCCGGATGGTAGGGGGTCTACCCACCCATGCCCCTGCAACTTGACACCTACCGCCCCGATCACCTCCCCGCCATGGTCGCCCTCTACAACGACCAGATGGCCGCCGAACCCCACGTCGCTCCCCTCACCCCCGACCTCTTCACCCAACTCGTCACCCCAAAATCCTACTTCGATCCCGCCGGCCTGTTCGTCGCCGTCCAACATCATCAAGTCGTCGGCTGGTGCCACGCCGCCGTCGCCCACGCCACCGAAACCTGGATGAATCCCTCCGACCTCTTCGCCGCCATCCAGATGCTTGTCTATCGCCCCCAGGACCTGCACGTCGGCCTTGCCCTCGTCGCCGCGGCCACCCGCTGGCTCCACGCCCAGGGTCACACCGCCATCCACGCCATGAACACCCAGAGCGGCAACCCCTTCTACCGCGGCCTGCTCATGGGCGGCGAGCGACTCTGCCCCGCCTCGCTCCCCCACATCCACCTCGCCCTGGCGCTCTCCGGTTTTCAGGTCATTGGCGAAAACACCCTCAAGGTCGCCTCCCTCGACGCCCCGCCCGGTGTCCTGCCCGCCCGCATCCACCTCGACTACGTCGCCTCCCCCCTGGCTTCCCCCCACCACGCCGTCAACCAATCCTGGCTTGGCTTCGCTCCCCAGGTCATCGAAGCCTTCCACGACGGCCACCGCGTCGCCGACGTCGGCTGGGTCCTGCTCCCCCACCACACCGCCAAGCTCGGGCGACTCTGCGTCAATCTCTTCATGCTCGGCGTCAACGAGTCCCACCGCCGCCAGGGCATCGCCGCCGCCCTCGTCAGCCGCGTCTTCTCCCGCGGCTATCAACAGGGCGCTCGACTCGCTTCCCTCAGCACCGAAATGTGGAACCTCCCCGCCCAACGCACTTACCACAAGCTCGGCATGTCCACCCACGGCCTGATGCTCGACCGCCGCCTTCTGCTCCCCAGCGCATCCGCCAGCCGATAAAAAAAACATGCCTCCCCGCCGCCCACGCTCCGCCGCGACGCCCAAGGTCGCGCCCCCTCCCTCCTCCGCCTCTCCCCGCGGTGAAGTCGAACTGGTGCGCGGCAAGGAGCACTTCCAGAAAGTCGTGCTCGACGGCATCCAAAAAGCCAAGGTCAGCCTGGACATCGCCACCGCCGATTTCAAAGCCATGCTCGTGCCCCAACCCGGGCGCCGGCGGGCGATTTCCATCCTCGAAGTCTTCCGCAGCCTGGCGGATCGCGGCGTGGAAATCCGCATCCTCCACAGCGGCGTGCCCAGCAATCCCATCCTCCACGAACTCCGCCGCGCCTTACCCACCGGGCTGACCATCCGCCGCTGCCCCCGCCTGCACGCCAAAGCCGTCATCATCGACTGCCAACGCATGTACCTGGGCAGCGCCAACCTCACCGGCGCCGGCCTGGGCGCCAAAGGCGAACACAAACGCAATTTTGAAATGGGCATCTGGACCGCCTCACCCACGCTCATGGACGCCGTGCTCGAACAGTTCAACGCCATCTGGGAAGGCCAAATGTGCCCCACCTGCCTCCGCCGCAACCTCTGCCCCGTCCCCCTGGAAGAACCCGACCTGGCCCCCAGGAAGTGAACCCCCCCCGCAAGTGACCGCGTCAACGAGCCGCGCACGTAAGTAAGCGGTGAATCATCCCCCCCCGGAAGGGGAATCTGGGTACGGGGTACAGGGTACGGGGATTAGGACAAGCCGGGGCGCCAGCCCCGGGTATCGCAATCCTAAAGCCCAGGGATTCCTTCCCTGGGCACCCAAAAAACCATCCCCTAAAACAGACAACGCCATTACAATATCTTCGCCATGCCTTTAAGCGATGTGCAGATTCGGGCGCTTCTACTCTTGCTGTTGATCGTCCTGCTGGGCCTGGGGGGGATGCTCTGGATCTCCGCCATCGTCCGGTCCTGGCGGCGATTTCAGGACAGTAATCGCGCCCGCAAGCATCGCCTGATGCCCGACCTCTGGCAGGCCGGCGGAGATCGACTCGTCGCCCGCCTGCAGCAGGAAGAATTCAACCGCCGCGCCGAGGCCGGCGAATTTGAGGAAGAAGACAACGACGACGACACCAAAGACCTCGACGATGACGACCAAGACGAAGATCACGAGGATGACCAAGACCAGGATGACGACGACGATGACGACGACGACGAAGACAACAAAAACCGCCCCTAAGCTGGTCCTGGTCACCGGCGGCGCCCGCCGCGTCGGCCAAGCCGTCGCCCTCGCCATGGCCCAGGCCGGCTGGGACGTCGCCATCACCTATCGCACCAGCGCCGCCGAAGCCAAACAAACCGCCGCCGCCATCACCAAGCTCGGCCGCCGCGCCCTGCCCATCCGCGCCGACCACGCCGACCCTTCCGCGCCTAAAAAAATCATCGCCCAGATCCGCCGCCGCTTCGGCCGCCTCGACGCCCTGGTCAACAACGCCGCCATCTTCAGCCGCTCCCGCTTAGGCCAAATCTCCCCCGCCGAATTCGACCGCTACCTGGCCGTCAACGCCCGCGGTCCCCTGCTGCTCATCCAAGCCTGCGCGCCCCTGCTTGCCGCCCGCAAGCCCACGCCGCAAAACCCCTGCTCCGGCAAGATCGTCAATCTCCTGGACATCCACGTCCTCGGCCAACCCATGCGCGGCTACTTGGCCTACAACGCCTCCAAAGCCGCCCTCCTGGAAATCACCCGCTCCTGCGCCATCGAGTTAGCCCCCCAAATCACCGTCAACGCCATCGCCCCCGGCGTCGTCGCCTGGGCCGACAGCTACTCAACCAAAGATCGCCGCCAATACCTCAAACGCGTCCCCCTGGCCCGCCCCGGCTCCCCCGCCGACGTCGCCAAAGCCGTCCGCTTCCTCCTGGAAGACGCCGACTACTGCACCGGCCAAATCATCCACCTCGACGGCGGCCGCCTGCTGTCCTGAAACCGTGGGGGTTAGGGATTGGGGATTGGGGGTTGGGGAGTCAGGACAAACAATCGATAGGAAAAAGCCCCGCATGGAAATGCGGGGCCGGCCTTGAAAATCGCCCCTTACTGCCAACAAAAATCTCATTCCGCGCCCAACCGCCCATGCTTGGGTGCCACACAGCAGCTTCCAGTCCCCCGCCCCCGGAAGTGCTGTGTGCAAAGCGCCCTACCCTCGTGTGCTCAACGAATTCTTTGCCGTGGGGCACAAATCATTCATAAAACATCCGGCACATTCTGTACCGCGAGCCGGGTGCCACACAGCAGCCCGAAGGGTGCTGTGTGCAAGTGGCAATCCGCACCGGATAACCGAAGCTAAACAACGCGTGCGCCAGATTTTTGCCCAAGAAGGCAGCACCCAAACCGCTGGCCCCGGCCACCCGGTCGAAAGCAAAGCTTCACGAAAAAATAAAGGTTAGACCTTGGCATCGGAGGATTTCTCCACGCCGGGCTCAGCGAGCCTGCTCTCAATAAACTTAAGAATGCGGGCGTTTCTCTTTGCCGTGTGCAGGCACACCCAGAAACAAATCGCAATAAAAATTCCCCCGGCAATTGCCAGAACTCCTGCTTGCAGTCTATCCACGGCTCTAAGGAAAAAACCCGTATACCGCTCGTAAACGTTAATGTCTTGAAATGATGCCTGGATCACTTCGCCCAACGTCATATCCGCCATCTTGGCGAATCGAGAACACAAACGAATATTGCCGATACCCGCCGCAAACATCAAACAACTCGCCACAGGAAACACAATCATCACGGCCCATTTCCCAACTTTGGATGTTGACTTACGCAGGTATTTGAGGTCCTTTTCCGTCACCATGATTGACCTCGCAACTGTCTAAGAATTGCCTTTTCCCCCTCACCCCGTCTGAAACTGACACCGTCCGCTCCCCGCGCACGACTCGCACTCCGGCACGCCGCCGCCGACGTGCTTTAAGCAGTGGTCGATGCGAGCCTCCATCACGTTGAGCATCATCGGGTGCAGCCCGATCGGGGCCGCCACCATGTGCGCCACGCCCGGATGTTTCGCCCCCGCCTCCGCCGTCAGCCGCGGAATGTCCTCGTCCCAGTGTTTGCCGGGCAAAAGAAAATACGGCGCCACGATCACCCGCTTAGCCCCCCGCGCCACGCAGCGGTCAAACGCCATCGCGATCGTCGGGTCCGCCAGCTCCATGTGCGCCGGCTCGACAATCGGATACCGCCCCAGCCGCGCGAACTGCGCGACAAACACCTCCAGCATCCGGTTGGACTCCCCCCGCCGCGACCCGTGATCGACGATGATCACCCCCGTGTGCTTCTCATCCAACGCCGCCGCCGCGTCCACCGCCGCCCCACTTTTAGTCGTGTTTTTTGCTTCCGCCATGCGCTACATCATACCCCCCGCCGGCCGAAATGACGCCCTGAATAATGGCGAATGCCGAGTGTCGAATGTCGAATGCTGAATGCAACCCTTGATCCCTGACCCCCGAATCCAGACCTCAGACCCTAGCCCCCAGCCCCTGCCTTTAATTCGTCATTCGCCATTCGACATTCGACATTCGACATTCCCCCCACTCCCCTACTCCATGCTCGCCACGCGCTCAATTTCCTCGATCGTCGTCATCCCCTCGGCCACCAGCTTGTAGCCGTTTTCCAGCAGGCTGGTGAACAAGCTGTTGTTCATCGCCTTGCGGATGCCCTGGATCGACCGCGTGGAAAGAATCACGTCGCGCATCTCGGAATTAGCCGTCAGCAGCTCATAAATCGCCCGCCGGCCGTGGAACCCCGTCTCCAGGCAGCGCCCGCAGCCCACCGCCTGATACACCTTCGTCACGTCCGGCACCGCTTTTTGCATCCGCATCTGCTCGGCCGGGGTCGTCTTCCGCGGCAGCTTGCAGTGCGGGCACAGCAGCCGCACCAGCCGCTGGGCCACCACCAGATTCAAGCTCGACGCCACCAGGTACGGGTCCGTCCCCAGGTCCAACAGCCGGAAAATCGTCCCGATGGCGTTCTGCGCGTGCACCGTGGAGAACACCAGATGCCCGGTCATGGCCGCCTGCATCGCGATCCGCGCCGTCTCCGCGTCGCGGATTTCGCCCACCAAAATCACATCCGGGTCCTGCCGCAAGACCGAACGCAACATGCTCGAAAACGTGTTGCCCTTGCCTTCGTTCACCGGAATCTGCGTCACCCCTTCGATGCGGTATTCCACCGGGTCCTCGATGGTGATCACGTTCCGCTGCTGCACGTCGATCTCCCGGATCATCGAATACAGCGTCGTCGTCTTGCCCGAGCCCGTCGGCCCGCACATCAGCACCATGCCGTTGTCCTGGTGGATCACCCGCCGGGTTTCCTCGAACATCCAGCCGGGCAGCTGCAGTTCCGCCAGCCGCGACGGCGCGTTGGCCAGGTCCAGGATCCGCACCACCAGCTTCTGCCCGTTCATCGCCGGCGTGAAGCTCACCCGGTAATCCACCCGCCGCCCCGGCACCTGCGAACTAAAATGCCCTTCCTGCACGATCGCCTTCTGCGCGATGTCGATGTCCCCTAAAATCTTCACCAGACTCAGCAGCTTCACCCCGCTGTCCTTGTGCAGGTTCATCACCTTGACCATCATCCCGTCCACGCGGATGCGCAGCTCAAACCGTTCCTCCTTCGGCTCCACGTGCAGATCCGTCGCCCGGCTGCGGAAGCAGACTAAGAGCAGCAGCCGCATCAGCCGCACCGTGTCCGCCACGTCGTCGTCCCCCAGCGCCCGCCCGGCATGCGCTTCCCCCGCGTGCACCACCTGCCCCCGCGCGTTGATCATCGAAATGCCGATCTCGGGAAACTGCTGGTTCGGCAGCGACTGCGCCAACAGCCGCAGCGTCTTCTCATCCTCCGCCGCCACCTGGATGATCGACCCTTCCTGCCGGGACGGATTCTCCCCCTCCCTTGGTCCCTCCGGCATCTTGATCACACCCTTGATCCCCGCCGCCGGCCCGCCCACCAGGGTTTCGTCCGCGTGCGCGGCACGCACATCTTCACCGACGCTGGCGGCAACCTTGGCCGCCATTTTCGCCGCCGCCTTCCGCGACAGCCGCGGCACGATCACCTCCGGCTCAGCCTCCCCGCCGTCCGCCGCCGCCGGCCGCGGATTCACCGGCGCGTCACGCAAATCCAACAGATAACGCAACACCAGACTGCCCACCTGGATCGCGTCCCCCGGCTTTAACTCCGCGCTGGAAATGTATTCCCCGTTAAGCTTCGTGCCGTTGCGCGATTGCAGATCACGCACCGCGTATCCGCTGTCCGTGCGCTCCACCACGCAGTGAAAGCGGCTCGCCAACGGGTCATCAATCACCAGCCCGTTGCTCGACCCCCGCCCAATCGTAAATGGGTCGTCCGTCAAGCCGATCTGGCGATAGCCGTTAGGAGTCTTGACCGAAAGGTACGGTCGCTGCGTCACTAAAACTACTCCCCAGCAAAACAAGCCCTGACATGACATGCCCGCCCGGATAAACGTCTGGGCAAGCGGGAATTTATGCCGCAACAATAATTTACCATCCATCCGGCATATTCGACAAGACCTATCCGATTCCCGCCCAAAAAAATTGCTTCTGCTTTTTCAACACAAAACCAATATGAATTCAGGAGTTAGTAGAAATCGCCTCCTGAAAGTGCCCCCGCCCCCGGCACCAAATAATGACAGGTCACCAGTGCAAATGACCAATTAAAGGCAGGGGCTGGGCTCCAGGGGCTGGGGTCTGGGGTCCGGGGTCGGGGGCTCGCAGATCAGGCATCAGGGTCGCATTCGCCACTCGGCATTCACCATCTACTCCCCCTCACCACTTCACCAGTGCCCGCCCCGCATTCCCATGCGGGGTGAATCCTGTCCCCTGTCTTTCCCCAAACCCTAATCCCCAACCCCCAATCCCTCTCTCCTCACAGATACCGCCCGAACTCCCGTGCCGGCCGACCTTGCCGCTCGCCGCTGGGTCTGCTATTTCTATCCGCTTCCCGTCCACGCACTTAAACCCCCTGGCGGCCCAAAAAACCGCTGGATTTTGGAGCCTGTCATGACTCTTAAGATCGCTGTTCTGCCCGGCGACGGCACCGGCCCGGAAGTCGTCCGCGAAGCCCTCAAGGTCCTGGCCGCCGTGGCCAAACTCGAAAAGTTCGACTACACCACCACCGCCTTCGACTTCGGCGGCGACCGCTACCTCAAAACCGGGCACATCATCGACGACAAGGACATCGCCCACCTCCGCGATAACTTTGACGCCATCCTGCTCGGCGCCGTCGGGCACCCGGACGTCAAGCCCGGCATCCTCGAAAAAGGCCTGCTCCTGCGCCTGCGCTTCGCCCTGGACCAGTACATCAACCTCCGCCCCGTCCGCCTGTACCCCGGCGTGGAAACGCCCTTAAAGGACAAAGGCCCCGAGCACATCAACTTCGACGTTATCCGCGAGAACACCGAAGACCTCTACTGCGGCAACGGCGGCATCATGCGCCAGGGCACGCTCCAGGAAGTCGCCACCCAGGAAATGATCGCCACCCGCTTCGGGGCGGAACGCTGCCTGCGCTACGCCTTTGAATATTGCCGGGCCAAGAAGGCTTCCGGGGCCGGTAAGGGCATGTTGACCCTCGTCCACAAGACCAACGTCCTGACCTTCTGCGGCGACTTGTGGTTCCGCGCCTTTAACGAGATCGGCGAGAAGGACTACCCGGACATCAAACGCGACTACAACCACGTCGACGCCTGCTGCATGTGGTTCGTTAAGAGCCCTGAGTTCTACGACACCATCGTCGTGCCCAACATGTTCGGCGACATCATCACCGACTTAGGCGCCATCATCCAAGGCGGCCTGGGCGTGGCTGCCGGCGGCAACATCAATCCCGACCCCCGGAAGGACGGACGGGGCGGCCTGAGCATGTACGAGCCGATCGGCGGCAGCGCGCCCAAGTACACCGGCAAGAACATCATCAACCCCATCGCCGCCATCGGCGCCGCCGCCATGCTCCTGCAGAATACCGCCGACACTAAGGGCAATTTCCCCTGGCGCAAGGCCGGCGACCGCATCGAAGCGGCCATCAAGAAAACCACCCCCAAGATGAAATCCCAAGCCGCCGGCAAAATGGGCTACTCCACCACCGAAACCGGCGACCTGGTTTGCCAGATGCTGTAAACAACACGCGTCAATCGGGGGCAATTCGATGATCCAACGACCAACGGTCCTCGTCCTCGGCGCCGGCGCCAGCGCTCCCTATGGATTTCCCGTAGGGTCACAACTTCGTGACCTGATTCTTGCACGGGACGATCGGTTGGACGAATTCGCCTTCACAGGGATTCCTGCGCCTGAGGACGAAGCAGAGGGATTTCGTCGTGCATTTCGTCATGCCACTGTCGACTCGATCGACGTTTTTCTGGCCAATCGCAAAGGTGCTTTTCTTCGTGCCGGCAAGCGGCTAATAGCAGCGCATATTGCCAGGTGTGAGTGCCACGACAGACTATTTCCGTCAACAGACGATTGGATGAAAAAACTTTTTGACATCATGCGATCAGACAAGCCGAGTTTTAAGAATAATCAATTGACTGTTGTGACATTCAATTATGATCGGTCGTTTGAATTAAAGCTATATTGGCACCTTCGTGATTATTATCGCTTTGAGTGGCCTGAGGCGATACAACTGGTAAACCAATGGCCCATCTATCATGTGCATGGAAGTCTTGGAGAATGCTTTTTCCCCGACATGGGAAGTGGATATGGACGTCCCTACGCGCCGAACTTGGATTGGCTCTCTGATATTGAAACAAAACTTTTCCTTGTTCACGATGAATTGCAGGCTCACGGCGAGTTAACCAAAGTCCAAGAGGCAATTGCCAATGCGGATCGAGTTATCTTTCTCGGATTTGGTTTCCACGAACTGAATTGTCGACGCTTGTTCACCAACAAACGACCTGAGATTAGCCACTGGCTTTCAACCAGGTTAGGCATGACCGATGCCGAATGTAATAACGCGAGAAACTTATTGCCTCCGGCGGTTATAGGAAATCGCATCGACTTTGGCGATCCTTCTTGGGACGCCTATCGCTTTCTGCGCGAGCGAATTGATGTTTTGCAGAGCTGAGCGAGTAATCCCGGGCATTGTGCCGCCGGGTGCCTGGGGCTAAGGCGCAGCCGTGCCCCAGCGACTGCCTTTGTTTAGTCGGGTGCCACACACCAGCGCGAAGCGCGCTTTGTGCATGTCTTAGCTATTTGGGGTCACGCTCCGCCGCGCCCTATTCTTGTTTTTGTTTAGCCCCCATTCGCCCCCGGCAGATCGTCGCATCTTTTCTGCGAACCGCGTCGTCACTTCCGGGGCGACGCGGTCACTCACGCCGTCCGCATGTGCTAAGGCTCCCCCTTGTCTGCCTTGAATAACCTCACCAAATCACCACTTCGCCAAATCCCTTCTCCTCTCTACCCTGTACCCCCTACCCTACTACCCCGCGCGCACAAAACCTAACACTTTGCTCGCAGTCGATTGGCAAAAAATTGGCGACGTAATCCAAGTCCCACAAACGCCTTAGGTGTTCTCATGGTGCGCCTTGTGCGCACAAAAGCGCTACGACGCCCCTATATAGAGGGACGTGTTTTTCTCGTCCCTGCCCCAGGCCCCCGGAAGCCAACTTCCGGGGTCCGGGGGCGACATTGGTGCTCGTGTGTCTACTCCAAGCGAACGGCAGCGAAAACCTGCCACTGTCACCTGGGCTTAGCCCAATAGGTCGCTTGCGAGTGGCCCTTGCCCCGTCAGCTGTACTCGCGGGAGCGGACAGCTGACGGTCGGGCCGAGGACGCCGTGGCGCACCGTACGTGCTTCCTCCTTTTTGTTTCGCGCACGTACTAGGCAGTCACCCGATGACCGCTCCCATCCGCGGCCTGCTGAAACTGCGCCCTAATTCCGGCACAAGCACCAAAGACAGTTCAAGCGTTCGCGGCCAAGCTCGTTATTGGGAGGAAACTCCCGGTAAGCGAGCTTGTCCCGCGCGCCCTGTCTTAGAAGCCCACGGATTGAATCCGTGGGTTGCCTTGCTTGCTCTGCTTCCGGGGAAAGCCCAGGCATTTCCGGGGGCCATGCCTGGGTGCCTGT
>JADZCD010000018.1 GCA_020851735.1 Phycisphaeraceae bacterium | reverse complement strand
ATCGGCAATCGGCAATCGGCAATCGGCAATCGGCAATCGGCAATCGGCAATCGGCAATCGGCAATCGGCAATCGGCAATCGGCAATCGGCAATCGGCAATTACCCTTACGCTCCAGCGACAGCCATCTCCTGGTCCACCTGTTCCTGCAGATTTCGCAACGATTCCTCCAACTTCGCCCGGATGGATTCGATGGCGTTTTCATCCGCGTCGGGGGGGACGGTGAGCGTCTGTCCAGCCACTAAGCGGGCCTTGGCAAAGGGTTTGGGCAAGCGATAGTGGTCCCAGGAATGGATCTCCCAATACCGGCTTAGTCCCGCCGCCACGGGCACAATCGGGCAGCCGGTCAATTTCGCCAACAGCACGACGCCGGGCTTGGCTTGCAGGCGCGGGCCGCGCGGACCGTCCAACGCCACGGCAACGTCCTGGCCGGACTTAAGTCTCCGGGCCAATTCCACCAACGCCTGCCCGCCGCCACGGCTGCTTGAGCCGCGCACGGTCTGATAGCCCAGCGATTCGAGAATTCGAGCCAAAATTTCCCCATCGCCGCTGCGGCTGGCCACCACGCATATCCCCTGGCCCCGATACGTCCACAGCACCGGAAAGTGCGGCCCATGCCAGAGGGCGTAGATCAATCCCCCACGGCTTGGCTTGCTGCGGCCTGGTTCATCACCGCTCCCACTTTTCTCCACCGGCATGCGAAACTGGTCGTACCACCCGTAGGGTGCCGCCGCGACGGACATGGACCGCCCGATCAAGCCCATCAGGGCCCGCCCGCCTAAGGATGCTAACGCCACCTTCATAGTCACCGATTGCTCCTGCCGACGACACTTTCTCGGGCGATTTCGGGGTCTGGGCACTGGGGTCTGGGGCAGATTAGCATTCGACATACGGTCGACATCTCTGCTTTGGTTCAGTCCCTGATCCCCAATCCCCAAATCCCAACTTCGTTTCTAGATCAATCCCGGCAAAACGGTATCCAGCTCCGGATAAAGTCTACGGACGGCTGCACAATCGAATTTCTTGTGCATCTCCCCGGCCGGCTGGCGATCGAGCAAAAACTTCACGACCGTCCACACCACCCGATGGGGCGGCACCCGCCCGTGGGACCACAGATCATAGTCCGACCAGCTTAGGGTGATCTGGACGTCATGCCGGGCAGCTCCCTCATGGACGGCCACCTCATACCGCCAGCGGCGATCTTCCTCGATTTCCCGGCCGATTTCGATCCTGGCCATGGCAGCCCCTTCCCACGGTAGAATCTATGCGGGTTCCAAGCATACCAGAGCCCGGTCGATTTCGTGTTATCCTCGACCGCGGTTGGGATGTGGGGAATCCTGGGGTTCTATCGGCCATGACTTTTCTTTGGGAAACCATCCACCTGGGCCTGACCAACTTGTGGCTGCACAAGCTGCGCTCGCTCCTGACGATCATCAGCATCATTTTCGGCGTGGCGGCGGTGATCGTGATGGTGGCCATCGGCGAAGGCAACAAGCGCAAAGCCTTGGCGGAAATCCAGAGCCTGGGAGCGGAAAACATTCTTGTCCGCTCCACCAAGCCGCCCGAATCCGCGCAGATGAACAGCTCCAACCGCAACTTTGTCATCTCCTATGGCCTAAAACGCGAGGATCTGGATCGCATCCGCCAGACCGTGGCCCCTATTCGCGAAGTGATCCCTCTAAAGAGAGTCAGCGCCCGCGTGACCTGCGGGGCCCAGCAATCGCCCGCCAGCGTCTTTGGCGTGACCCCGCGACTCCAAGGGGTGGCGTCCCAAAGCGTGGCCCGGGGACGATTTCTTACCGATCTGGATGAACAAATCGGCGGCAACGTGGCGGTCATCGGCGCGGAGATCGCTGACCGCATCTTCCCGCTGTTTGACCCCCTGGGCAACGAAATCCGCATTGAGCAGGTGTCGTTTCGCGTGGTGGGCGTTCTGAACCGGGTGGGCCAGTCCTCCTCCTCGTCGAGCAGCGCCTCGGAACAACCCGGTGCCTCCTCCGCAGGCGCAGCGCAGGGCCGCGGGTCCTCTGGTTCGACCGGCGGGTCGGGAAGCTCCATGGTCGGCCGGGACCTGGACCTGGACGTTTACATCCCCCTCTCCACCGCTTCGTCGCGTTTCGGCGACCTGAGCGTCCGCCGCACCTCCGGCAGCACCGAGGCGGAACAGGTCGAAATTACCGAGCTGATCGTCCACGTGCAGGGGCGCGAAAACGTCCCCTCGGTGGCTGACCAGCTGCGCCGAGCACTGAACTACACGAAAAATCGCGATGACATCCGCATGATCGTGCCCTTGGAATTGCTTCAGCAGGCCGAGCGCACACAGAAGAACTTTAATTACCTTCTGCTGGCCATTGCCTCCATCGGCCTGTGGATCAGCGGTATCGGCATCATGAACATCATGCTCGCTTCCGTCACCGAGCGCACCCGCGAAATCGGCATTCGCCGGGCTGTGGGCGCCCGCCGGCTGCACATTATCGCCCAGTTCCTGGTCGAAACCACCGTGCTCTCGGGCGTGGGCGGATTGCTCGGCGTACTCCTGGGGTTGTCGGTGGTGCCGGTGCTGCTGGCGGCCCGCATGACCTTCCCGGACTTCTTCCGCGACCAGGGCGATCCGGAAATCGCCACCTGGTCCATCGTCGCCAGCTTCCTGGCGGCCACCATTGTGGGCGTCGTCTTCGGGCTCTACCCAGCGTACAAGGCCTCCCAGCAGGACCCGATCGAAGCCCTGCGGCACGATTGAGAGTGGGGGTTAGAAATTTGGGATTTGGGATTGGGGGTTAGGGGTTGGGGAGTAGGAATCACCATGTTTAGCGGCGGCTCGCCCCCGGAAGAACCGCGCGACGTAGCCTCGCATGGAAATACGGGGCCGGTATAAACCATTGCAGATTCACGGGCACAAAAAAAGCCCCACGCGCGAACGTGGAGCTGATTATTGTTCCGGCCAGATCGTCTGGCGCCTGCGGCTACACCGGTTTTTCCATCAGATTCGTCGCTGTCACTTTGCGCGTCCGGGGATTGATCCGCAAGGTCTGCACTTCAAACTTGCCCAGCGTCACCTTCTGGGCACGCAGACCCAAAACGGGGATGCTCAGTTTGGCGGTGCGCGGGCGATCGGTGGGATTAAACAACCGCACGATCAAATCTCCGGGGTTCCCTTGCCCCGCCGCGGCCGGCTTGCACGCGGTCATCTGCACCACCGCGTCATCCACCATCGGCCCGACCTTCGGACGCGGGCCTTGCCCGGAGGGATTGAAGGAAAGGGCGTAGGGTTTTTCGTTACGCACCAATGCTTCGTTGGGCACTTCCTGCAGGCGCGCGGCGATCGGGCCGGCGTTGAACCAGAAGCGGAAAATCCGTTCCCCCTGATCAATGCGGGCGGTGAAGCGATCTTCGGGAAGAATCTTACGATTTTCAATCGGGTGGGCGGAATAGCTGGCTGAACGCAGCAGCGACAGCCGCAGCTCGCTGCCGTCAAAGTCCGACCCGTAGCAGCCTTCGTTGATGCAGGACAGCGCCAAGCCGCCGGACCGGCTCACCACGGCTGTCCACTTCTGGGCGACGGCTTCCTCGCCGTTATCCGCCAACTCGCCGTAGCCGAAGGCCGTCTCGCCGACGTACTTGGCCTTGGTCGCCAATCCCTTGGACAACGGCACTGAAAGCTTGAGCATGCGGTCCTTTTCCTCCCAGAAAACGCGCAGCTCCACTTCCACTTCCGTGCCTTGCCGCGGCAGCTTGTAGCGCTGGCAGATGCGCGAGTCGCCGTACTTGAGCGTCACTTCCACCACGCTGCGCACCTCGCCGTCCTCCACCACGCGCACGGCCGGCAGACCCTTTTGGTCGCCCAGGCCGCTGAAGACGGCTGTCTCACGGGCGGACATCAGGGAAAACGAGCCGATTTTCTTACGGAAACTGCGCACGGTCATGCCCCACGGATCGCAGTTGTCCGCGATGACGATGGGCCGAAACGCGTCGGGCGCCGCCACGTCACGTCCCTTGACCCGCCAGCGCTCCACCAGGCCCGTGCGGGCGCTGATCACCACTTCCAACCCGTCACGGTTGGCAAAGCGGATCTTGCCGGCCTTGACCTTCAGCTTGGCGTCGGGCTTCTTCTTCAGTTGTTGATAACGGCAGTTAAAGCGATTCATCTGGCTCGGCTGCAGGGTGGTCTGGAACACCACGTGCTTGCGCCAATCCAGAGGCAGGTTGGACAGCTCATGTTCGATCTGCGTCGGCTGTTTCCTGCCGGCCGCGTCGTAGACTTCGGGATACGAAAACACATTGCCCCAACCCTGGTCCGCCAACTGCATTTCGCATTCCACCAGGGCCTCCACCGGCCGCGGCAGCGGATTGTAGACGAGAATGGGAAATTCGCCGGGAGCAGCCTTAGGTTGCCCGGAGGCGAGGGCGAAAAACGCCCGCGTCTTGACCCGGCTTAGTATCTCCAGGCCGTGGTTCATCATGCGCAGGGCTGCTTCTTCCACCGGCTGGATCGACGAACCGGGCAAAATGTCGTGGAACTGGGCGAAAAGCAGATCGCGTTCGGCCGCGGCTAATTCGTCAGCTGCAGCGGGCATCAGGCCCTGCAACGTGGCGGCGGTGGCCATTTTTTCCGTGGTAAACAGCTCGTTTTCCAGTTTGCGATACATCTGCTTGATGCGCACCATCGAGGTATAGCAGCCGACGGCGAAGGGCTTGAGGTCCTTGGCCAGTTCGGGAATATCCTTGATCTTCTTGCCGGCTTCCTTGAAGTAGGCCTCGGGCGTGGAGTGCAACACCTCAAACCCGTGGTCTTCCTTCATGAACTTGGCGATGGCCCGCAGGTCCTGCCGCGACGGCCCGCCGCCGTGATCGCCCACGCCCCAGAGAATGTAGGCGCAGGGTCTGTCTTTATACGTCGGCAAAAGGCCCTTGAACTTGCCCACCGCGTTGCCCAGCGGCGAGTTGTACATCATCCGCGCCCGGCCGTTAAGCAACTTCGAGCCGTCATAGCCCACCCAGTAATAGTTGTCCGCGGGAATCGGGCACTGGTCCAGCGGCGGGCGGCAATACATGTAGGAATCAAACCCGCTCTTGGCCATGATCTGCACCAGCCCGCGCGAGTGGCCGAACGAGTCGAAGTTGATGGCGGTCGTCGGCTCGGCGTTAAAGTGTTTCTTAAAGTACCTACGCCCGTAGAGCAGCGAACGCAGATACGCCTCACCGCTGGGCATGTTGCAGTCCGGCTGCAAGAACCACCCGCCCATGATGTGCCACTTGCCTTGCTTGACCAGTTTCTGGATGCGCTTAAAAAGTTGCGGCTCGTATTCCTGCACCCATTCGTACAGCACCGCCTCGTTGTGATTGAAAATAAACCCGGGGAACTCTTCGCACAGATCGGCCGCCGTGCGGAACGTGGAAATCGCCTCGGCAGCGCCTTCCTGCCACTCCCACAGCCAGACGGGGTCCAGGTGAGCGTTGCAGACTAAATGCAGGGATGTCTTGGCCATGATCTTCGCTCCATTTTGTTTTGCTGCGGCACGCCGGAACGTGCTTGAACTCTTCCCTTTAAGGGCATGCGGAAACTCGCCCCGCGTTTGAAACCCGCGCTTAAGGGGGGTCAAAACGAGCCCATGTTATACCGTTGAAGTCCCGTCTTTGCCTGCTCGCACTGATTCCTCCACCAACCTTTACGCCCCGGCAATCCGCGGCATGGACATGATCTCCCGCTGCATTTCCGCCTGCAGAAACCGCTGCATCACTTCCGCCTTCTTCGTCGCATAATGCGGATCATCCCAGCGGTTGTGCAGTTCTTGCGGATCGTCGCGCAAGTCAAAAAACTCCCCCCACGGCTGCTGCCGATACACCGTCAACTTATAACGTTCGTTGATGTACGTCCGCAGATGCACTTTCGTCGGCTGGTGGCGATTCTCCACAAGCACATGGTCGCGGGCCGCTGCCGACTTGCCTTGCCAGACGTCCAATTGGCTGACCCCCTGCATGGACCGTGGAACCGCCACGCCCGCCGCCTGTAAGAACGTGGGCATCAGGTCGACCAGCGATTGCATGGCACCGCAAGTGGTCGCCGCCGCCACCTGCCCCGGCCAGCGCACCAGGAACGGCAGCTTCACGCCGTCCTCGTAATGGAACGGGCCTTTGGCAATCAGGCCGTGCTGGCCCAGATAATGCCCGTGATCCGTCGTGAACACCACCAGGGTGTTTTCCGTCATGCCCAGATCGTCCAGGGCCTTAAGAATCCGCCCGATCTGCTGATCCATGAAGCTGATCATGCCGTAATACACCGCCATCGACCGCCGCAATAATCCCTCGTCGATCAGATGGCAGTGATAGCCGTGTACGCCATGGCCGCCGGGCTCCTGGAACTGGGCCCAATTGGCCTTGGGGTCGCGCGTCATTGCGTAAGGCGGCGGCATGTGGGCGAACTCGCCCTCGACATATCGGCCGATAGGCATCCGCGCTGGATCGTAGATGCTCGCCCAGGGCTCGGGCACGGCATAGGGCGGGTGCGGATCGTGAAAACTCGACCAGAGCAGAAACGGTCGGCCGCTCTCTTTGGCTGCCTGCATGTGCGCGATGGTGCGCTCGGCTGTCCAAGTCGAATAGTGGAATTCGGCCGGCAATGGCCACGCCCCCGGCTCGCGCCAGCCGTAACCCGGCAGCGGCTTTAGCGCCCGCGGACCGGGCGTGCCATCGACGCTGTAAAAATAATCCGCCCAGTTCCTGAGCCCCTTTTCCTCCATCCAGATCGCATAGTGCTGCCCCGCGTGTGATTCATCCGCGTGCATGCGTGCGGTTTCCACGCGCTCAAAACCATACCACGGGCCGGTGAACTTCCGCCAAAACTCCAGGTCGCGCAGGATCGGCTGGCACTCTATCGAACTGAACTCCGCCGTCGCCGCCAGCGGTTGCAGGTGCACCTTCCCCACCAGCGACGTCTGATACCCCGCTCCGCCAAGCGTTTGCCCAAGCGTCGGCACGTTCTCCATCAGCTTCGTGCCCAGCGTCCAGCAGCCGTGGGCCGAAGGGTATAGCCCGGTGATGATCGACGCCCGCGTCGGCGAACAGAGCGGATTGGGACAATACGCCCGCGTGAAATGCGCCCCTTCCCTGGCCAGGCGATCCAGGCTCGGCGTTTGGATCAGGGGATTGGCAAAACCCAGCGTGTCAAAATGCTGCTGGTCGGAAGTGATAAGCAGGATGTTCGGCCGCGCGGTCATAGGCCGATAGTGTAGGCAAGTTTCCGTCAAGAAGTAATTCGCCCCCGACTCCTGGTCAATGGTCCCACCAACTCGCGGCCGGTCAGGCCGAGCGATGATCCGCCAACATTTCCAGCTCCAGATGCCGTGGCTCGCGTAATCGCAGGATGAACCACAGCAGCGCCGTTCCACTAAGAACCAGGCAGATCACAAACAGTGTGCGCAGCCCCCACTCCCGGGCTGCCCAGCCGGCCAGCAGCGGCGCGAAGATCAGACCCGGTGACATCGCCAGATTGCCCACGGTGATGTGGGCCAGACGATTATCGTGCGGACAGGTCTCAAAAAGCAGGTTGAAATGCGACAAAAATCCGCTGGCGGTGCAAAACCCTGTGCAGGTGAACACCACGATGCAGACCACCGGCCCGCTGCCGACGAGCACCAGGGCCAGCGTCACCACCTGGGTGGCTGTCCCCAGCAGAATCCCCAGGCGATGGCCAAAGCGATCACCCAGTTTTCCCAGAACCAGGTGGGCCAGAGCCGTGCCGATCGAAGCCGCCGCATAGAAGCTCACCACCTTGCTGTTGGATAAACCGCCCCCGTCCACCGACGTGAAATACACCGTGAAGAACGGCAGAATGCAGAAGCCGAACGCGGCGAGCATCCGGCCGACCAGAAACGACCGAAAATTGGCGTCCTTTAGGCTCATCCCGAAGTGCCGCAGCAGCTCCGGCAAACGCGGCAGGGTGGTGTCGCACTCCTGCGCGTCGACCGGGTCACGCACGAACCAGAAAAAATTGATTGATAGCAGAGCCAGCGTACCCGCCGCAAGATACAACAGCGCAAAAGGCAACGTGTCGGAACCCATCCGGATGACCTGCCCGGCAATCAAAGAGCCGGCGAATCCGCTCAGGGCCGATACGCTAAAAGCGATGCCCATCGCGATGCCCCGCCGGTGAATCTCAAACAAATGCGCCATCCACTCCATCCACGCCGCCGTCACGATGCCGATGCCCAACTGGAAGCCTCCGAAACAGACCAGCAGCAGGCAGGACGTTACGGCCGGCGGAAGTTTGTCCGCCCCATAAGCCAACGCCGCCGCCATGAACCAGAACGGGATGATCGCCAGCATGTGCCACAGGATCACCTGCTTTTGCCGCCGGTGACGCGAGTAGAACAAATACATCCCTAAGATCTGCGGCAAAGCCACCGCCCCAGCTTCAATGGCGGTGATCGAACTGAGCATCAGCTCCCCCGCCCCAAGCTGCTTAAGCAACACGGTGAGGACCGAAGCCGGAGCCACCATCATGGCCTGAAAGCCCCAGATCCCTTCCCCCAAGGCCACGAAAGAAACGTTGCGGCGATAGCGGCGATCACCGTCGACATCGGTTGACGCGTCATGACAACATGCCTTCTCGGATGGATTCAACGTGCAGTTCATGGCCAAAACACCTGCGGGCAATTTTCATGCGCGGCGAACCGGCGTGACTTTCGATCCGCCGACGGACGCTCTCAGCCGACGGATCGCTTCGTGCTCACACTTTCTTTAAAGAATTCGCATCCATCCCAATGCCCAATTCGCCTGCGATCCGGGCGAATTCCGCGATTTCCGCTTCCGTGAAGATCAGCCCCCCCGCCTTCTGACTGGCTAGCGCGGCGCGATGCTCAATCTCCCCCGGCAGCATCGTCCGCCCTTGCGGGGGCGCGTTGCCGTGCCCCAGAATATCCTCGATCACCGCCTTGACGTTCTGGGCCTGATTCCGTCCCTTGGCGAAAGCACCGCCGGACAGAGCCTCCGGGTGAATCACCTGAAAGAAAAAATTAGGCGCGGTTTTTTCGTCGGCTTCCGCTAACTCAGGCCGACTGCGCAGCGTCGGCAGCGACCCGCCGATCAGTCCCGCCACTAATTCGTTAATCAGCGACAAGCCGTAACCCTTATGCGCCCCAAACGGCAACAGCGCCGCCACCTGATTGGGGTCCGTCGTTTCCTTGCCGTCCTTGTCCACCGCCGCCCCGGGCGGAAGAGGCTTGTTCTCCCGCTTAAACTGCTGCACCCGCCCCATGGCCACGGTGCTCGTCGCCCAGTCGATCACGATCGGAAATCCCACCGCCGCGGTCGTCGGGAATCCCCACGAATGCGGGTTCGTCCCCAGCGTGGGAAATTTCCCGCCAAAGGGCACTACTTCCGCCAGCGCTGCCGTGCAGTTGGTGTACGCGATGTACCCCTTCTTGGCCGCCTCCATCACATACCCGCCGCCCCATAGGTAATGAAACGCTTCGTCCACGCTGACGATCCCCACGCCGAACTTCTCCGCCAGCGCCACGCATTCATCCATGGCCGCGAACGCCACCGCCTGCCCCAGCTTCCGATGCGCGTTCCACCGCTGGGCCGCGGGGAATCGGGAGGGCAGTTTTTCGATCTTCGCTCCCGGCACGCAACCTTGCTTAACCCGATTGCCTGAGCCGAAGTGGTCGTCCAGGTGTAGAGCCTTAAGGGCGTTGTGCGTCTTGATGCCGTGCCAGGCCGCCAACTCGCAGAAGCGGGCCGCCTGCCCGGCTTCCTCGGCGGTAAAGCCTCGCTTGCGGTACGCGGCTTCCACGATCCGACGATGCAGATCCAACGGTAAAACCAGTTCCATAGCGGGCCACATCCTTCGTGTCTAGATGGTCAAGCACCCTGGCGAATGGCGGAAAAGTGTAACACGCTGACGAATCTCGCGCCGTATGGCAACCTGTCTGAATATTCCAGCATGGGCATAGACTCGCCTGGAAACAATCTAAACCGCCTTCATCCACCCTACCAGATTTCGCAAATAAATTGGACAACGACACGACTTTAGTTAACTTCGCAACGTGCGAATGACGTTCAAACCGGCGTAATTTCGCCGATCGCCCGCAAAATCGCCGGGTAATTCCGCTTAGGTCCGGACAGGAGCATGGTGATGAAGGCCCTGGGCATTGTCTTTACCGGCAAAAACCAACTGGAACGGCGCACGCTCGACGTAGCTGACCCCGGTCCGGGCCAAGTCTTGGTGCGGGCCACGGCCAGTCTGATCAGTACCGGCACCGAGTGCATCTGCCTGCAGCGGAATTTCGCCCCCGGCACGAATTGGGAAAAATGGGTCCACTACCCCTTCTATCCGGGGTACAGCATGGTCGGAAGAGTCCTCAAGACCGCGCCGGACGTGGATAATCTAAAGCCCGGCGATCGCGTCCTCTGCGAAGCGTCGCACGCCCAGTACGTGCTGAGTTCCGCGCGCCATGCCGTGCCCATTCCCGACTCCGTCAGCGATGAAGAAGCAACCTGGGGCAAGTTGGCCTACATCACCCAGCATGGCTTTCGCCGCGGGCAGGTAAAGCTGGGCGAGGTGGTGGTCATCGTCGGGGCTGGCCTATTAGGCCAACTGGTCACGCAATATGCCGCACTCAGCGGCGCCGCCGAAGTGATCGTCATCGACACCGTCCCCGGCAGACTGGCCATGGCCGCCGCCCACGGCGCCACGCACACCCTCTGCAAGCCCATCGAGCAAGCCGAAACAGACCTGAAGACAATCACCGGCAAAGCGATGGCCGACGTGGTATTCGACGTCACCGGACACTGGAGCGTCCTGCCGCACGCGCTGGGCCTGCTCCGCCGCTTCGGGCGCCTGGTCATCGTCGGCGACACCGGCGAACCGGAAAAGCAGCACCTCATTCACAACGTGCTGGGGCGTGATCTGACCATCATGGGCGCCCATGACGTCAACACCCCGATGGATACCACCGATTTCGCTCCTTGGTCGCAGGGCCAAATGACCAGCCTCTTCTATCGCTACTTAGGACAAGGCCGCATGCGCGTGCGTGACTTAATGACCCACACTTTCTCTCCCCACGATGCCGCCCAAGCCTACGAATTGCTCACCCAGCGGCGATCCGAAGCCATGGGCGTGATCTTCAACTGGCGAAACCTTCAAGACCCCGGCAGTGTTTCTCCGGGCGACGGCGCGGGGGTCTAGGCGGGAGCTTTTTCATGAAATCCCTTGAAATCGTTTTCCCCAAACCTAATCAGGTTGACCTGCGCGAAGGCGACGTGCCGGACCCCGGGCCTGACGACCTTCTGATTCAAACCACCTGCGTGCTCATCAGCACCGGCACCGAATGCACCTGCCTGCGCGGACAGTTCGACCCCGGCACCAGTTGGGCCGGCTGGGTCAAGTACCCCTTCCAACCCGGGTACAGCCTCGTGGGCCGCGTTATCAAAAAAGGCTCCGCGGTCAAGGATTTTCAGGAAGGTGACCGCGTCACCTGCCCGGTGAAACATGCCCAATTCGCTCTCTGCAGCGCCGCCCAGGCCCGGCTGATTCCCGACGGCGTCAGTGACCAAGAAGCCAGCTGGGCCACGCTTTCTTACATCACCCAGCACGGGTTCCGCAAGGCCAAACTGCGCTTAGGCGAAGTGGTCGTGGTCGTCGGCTTAGGAATGCTCGGTCAGTTGATCGTGCAATACGCCCGGGCCGCCGGTGCCGGCGAAGTCATCGCGATAGACACCGCCCTCGGAAGATTGCAGCTGGCCACCGCCCATGGCGCGACCGCGGCCATTTCAAAACCCGTGTCCGAAGCCGTCGACGAACTTAAACGCCTCACCGGCGGGCGTCTGGCCGACGTCGTCTTCGACATGACCGGCCACCCGGACGCCTTCGCGACCGCGCTCAAACTCCCCCGCCGCTTTGGACGCTTCGTCCTCGTCGGTGACGTGGCCAATCCCAGCCAGCAGCGCCTCGCTCAGGACGTGATCATGCGCGACATCACTATCCTCGGCGCCCACGCCACCAACCCCACCCCGCAGCCCAGCGACTGGGCTGGCTACTGGTCGCAAAACCACATGGTCCAGCTCTTTTTCCAGTTCCTGCTGCGGAAGCAGATGCGCGTCAGCGACCTGGTCACCCATCGCTTCCCAGCCCCTCAGGCCGCCGAAGCCTACGACCTCTTGATGACCCGCCGCAGTGAGGCCATGGGCGTGATCCTCGACCACTGGCAGGATTAGCAGCGTAGACTCCGGCGTATCGTCTGCTATCCTTGAACTCAGGTGCGCGTATGGCTGCCTCACACGCCAATCCCCATCCCCTGCTTACCCGCTTAACTGCCACCGCCGTCCTGCGCAATATCGCCGCGCTCGCGCCCGCACGCCTGCTCTTCGGCCAGTCCATTCCTTCGCGAAATTCCGCCCGCCGCCGCTTTCCGCCCGTTGATTTCTACGGCAATCAGATCATGCCCAGCGGGCAACCCGGGCACCGCCACCCCTGGCCTGAGCTGGCGACCGTCCTGTCCGGCTCATTTCACTTCGGTATCGCGCCCTACACCTATCGCGCCCGCCGCGGCGATTGGCTCCTGCTCCGTCCCAACGCCCTGCACGGCGAATGCGCTTTGGAATCCTGCCTGCCCTATCAACTTTTCTGGTTTGTTTTCAATCAGGACAATTTGCGCGTTCACGCTACGTCCTATTCCCGATCCCGCGGCTACCAGGTGCTGGATTACGCCAACTTCGCCCCCATTTCCTCCGAGCTGCGCTCCGCCCTCGATCATTTCCTCCAACACCCCCTGCAAGCCGACGCCACTGTTTCCGCCACCCTCGTCGCCCTGGCCGCCCACACCCTGGACCACCTGCGCCGACCTGCCCCCACGCCCGCCTCCAATTTCCCCTCCTCGCATCCCTTAGTCGCCCAGGTCCAACAGATCATCCAGCAATCCGCCAACCGCCCGCCCTCGCTGGTCACACTGGCCAATCACGTCGCCCTTTCGCCCAACTATCTTTCGAGTCTCTTTCACCGCCAAACCGGGCTGACGCTGCACCAGTTCATCGACCGCCACCGCATCGACCTGGCCAAGGATCGCCTCACCAAACCCGCCGCCAGCGTCAAGCAGATCGCCTACGCCCTGGGCTTTGCCAATCCCTACCACTTCAGCCGCGTGTTTCACCGCGTCACCGGCCAGCGCCCCTCCGCCTATCGGGCCGCGGCAGTGAAAGTTCGGACATCGGATCGTTAATCCAGGCATTTCCCCCACCCCAGTTGCCTCGCATAATGATCCTAAAGATTCGGCCCACCGGGCGCTGTGTTTTTGCCCCTCGCCCCGGCCGGCCCAGGAGCAATCGTCATGACCACCGCCACCACCACCGACCTGGCCATCTTTGGCGGCCCCAAAACCGTGACCCTCAGCGCCCCGCCCTGGCCCTGTTTTACCGACGCCGAGATTCAATTCGTCGCCGATTCCATGACCAAGGCGGCCGGCGACTGGCGCCTGGCCTGCACCGCCGCGCCCGGCGGCCTGGCCGAGGACCTGGAGAAAAAGTTCTGCCAGGTCCTGGGCCGCAAGTACGCCATCGCCACCGCCGGCGGCGGACCCGCCCTCCACATCGCCTGTCTGGCAGCCGGCATTCAACTGGGCGACGAAGTGATCACCTCTCCCTACTCCTGGGGCCAGACCTGCTCTTGCATCCTTCAGGCCGGCGGTATTCCGATCTTCGCCGACATCGATCCCGACACCTTAACCATCGACCCCCGCAAGATCGAACCGCTCATCACTCCGCGCACCAGGGCCATCGTCCTCGTCCACATCTTCGGCATCCCCGCCGACCTGGACCCGATCATGGCCATCGCGCGCAAACACAACCTGATCGTCATCGAGGACTGCGCCCAGGCCCAGGGCTCGCTCTACAAGGGCAAACAGGTCGGCAGCTTCGGGCACTTCGCCTGCTTCTCGATCGGCTCAGGCAAGAACCTCGCGGCCGGCGACGGCGGCATGTTGGTGGTCGACGACGACCGCCTGCATCAGATGGCCCTTTTAGCCGGCATGCACCCCGCCCGCACCGGCCCCCAGGTCACCATCCCCGAGCTGCGTTCCAAAATCGACAGCCTCATTTACACCTATCGCATCAACGCTTTCACCGCCGCCCTGGCCTTAAAACAGTTTGAACGCCTGGACGAAATGAACAGTTGGCGCCGCAAAAACGCCGCCCATCTGCGCCAAGCCCTCACGGGAGTTCCGGGCATAAAACCGATGCCCATACCCGCCGATCGCGACCCCGCCTGGCACATTATTCCCTGGTCCTTCGTACCCGAGGACTTCCAGGGCAAGGTCAACCGCGTGCAATATCTAAAAGCCCTGCAAGCCGAGGGCGTGCCCATCGGCTGGAGCTACGTAGGCAACCCGATCAACTTGCGTCACATCTTCCAGACCAAGGACTGGTGGTCTGGCCATGGCTACCCCTGGAAGGCCAATCCGCGTGGCGACCAGATCGTCTACCGCAAGGGCGATTGCCCCGTGGCTGAGAAACGCTGCTGGGAACTGGACCTGACCTTAGGCGGCGGGCCGTGGATGAAGGACCTCCGGCCGTTCCTGGAACAAATCGCCGAGGCGTTCCGCAAAGTGACCGCCGCACCACAGCGCCTGGCGGAAATCAAAGTGTGAGGCGTTCGTCACAAGGAGCGATGAACACCAGAACAAGAATTTGTATGCAATTTCGGCAAAGAGGCGCAGGCCAATGTTCGGATAAAACGCTGGAGGATATAATGACCCAGCCCTTAACGAACGTGCGGTTCCGTAATTCACATGCGCAACCCCGCTAAATTAATCCGAATTGCACTGCTGGCTGCATCGCTAATCTGTTTGGGTGTGTCTTTGACCCATAGCCTTGGTCCCGGCCATCGCTACCAAGGACAATATGTATCGCTGGACGGAAAGCTTCAGATCGACTCAGTAAACCTTGACGATCAATATGAACGAAATCAATTCCTTCGTGATGTCCAAGTCTCGATCGAGAATCTAACGCGCCACTACGACGCGATTTGGCATTCGGACGGTTGGCTTCTCTTATCGTGGCTGTGCTTACTGCTCTTGGCCATCCTCTATATGACTGAATTGCGAAGAAAACGCATCTCAGCCACAGAGAAGTGAAAAATACCGACGAGATCATCGCGGCCTTGCGTGCTCACACTTGTATCTGCGGCCTCTTTGGGTCTGGCCAATCCACGTGGAAGAATTTGCCACGCGGCTGATCGACGCGCTCGAACGTGTGGGCCCCGAAGTAATCGCGCTGGGCCTGGAGCAGATTCGCCGGTAGGCCGGCTGTGCGGTAACTGTCGAAGTAACTTAACGCGCTCATGAACGCCGGCGTCGGTACGCCTGCCTGGGCTGACAGGGCGACAACTCTGCGCCAGTTGGCCTGCCCGCGCTGCAGCGTCTTCTTGAAGTAGGGGTCGAGCATCAGGTTGGCCAGCTTCGCGTCGCGGTCGAACGCTTCTTTGATCTTTTGCAGGAAGCGGGCCCGGATGATGCACCCGCCGCGCCAGATCATGGCGATCTGCCCGAAGTTCAGCGTCCAGTGGTATTCCTTCTGGGCCTCGGCCATGAGGGCGAACCCCTGGGCGTAGGAGCAGACCTTCGAGCAATACAAGGCGTCGCGGATGGCGTCGATCAGCGCCTGCTTACCGCGCGGCCTGGCGAACTTAGGGCCTTTGAGTTTCTTACTGGCCGCCACGCGTTCCTCTTTGATGGCGCTGATGCAACGGGCGAACACCGCCTCGGCGATCGTCGGGGCCGGCACGCCCATGTCCAACGCGCTGACCGACGTCCACTTGCCCGTGCCCTTCTGTCCAGCCGTATCCAGCACCGCGTCCACCAGATATTTCTTAGGTTTCGCCGGGTCCTTCTGCCCCAGAATGTCAGCCGTGATTTGGATCAGGTACGAATCCAATTCGCCCTTGTTCCAGTCCGCGAAAACCTCCGCCATTTGCGGGGCCGTCATGCCCAGCAACTCGCGCATGAGCAGATACGCCTCGCAAATAAGCTGCATATCTCCGTATTCGATGCCGTTGTGGACCATTTTCACATAGTGGCCCGCGCCGTCGGCGCCGATGTACGTCGCGCACGGCACGCCGCCGGTCACCGGCTTGCCCGGCGATGCATCCTCACGCGGGCGTCCGGTTTTCTCATCCACCTTGGCGGCGATCGCCAGCCAGATCGGCTTAAGAGCCTCCCACGCTTCCTTGGGCCCGCCGGGCATCAGGGCCGGGCCGAACCGCGCCCCTTCCTCGCCGCCGGACACGCCCGAGCCGACAAAGTGAATCCCTTTGCCCGCCAGTTCCTTCTCCCGGCGGATGGTGTCCGTCCACTGGCTGTTGCCGCCGTCGACGACGATGTCGCCCTTTTCCAAAAGCGGCAGCAGCTGACTGACCGAATCATCCACCGCCTTGCCAGCCTTAACCAACAGCACGATCCGCCGCGGACGCTTAATCGCCCCGACGAATTCCGCCAACGTCGCGCAACCCACCAGCCGATCGGCCGCGGGCTCCTCGCGCCTGGCCTTTTCCACAAATTCGGTCATGCGCTCGGTGGTGCGGTTATACACCGCCACGACAAACCCGTGGTCCGCCATGTTCAGCACCAGGTTTTGACCCATCACCGCCAGGCCGATCAGGCCGACGTCCGCTTGCTTGTTCGACATGGATACCACTCCAATTCGTCGTTTGTTCGCTGCCGCCGGCTCGACCAGCCGGACAGACGGCAGATGATACTGGATCACGGGATTCCGGTGGAATTCGCCGCCGAAACGACTCAACCGGGAGTCTTTAGCGCCTTGGTCGCCGCCCCAGTCCACCCATCCACATAATGCAGACAGTGCAAGCACATCATGCTGCCGAGCATGTCGCCAATGGGATACGGTTTGTCGCACAGGCGGATCGAGTGGTGCGTCGTCAGGCAATCCTCGCGGTGCATCGCGAAAGCCCCGTCCGGCTTCCGATACTCCGCCAGCAGACACACCGCCAGGCGCTGCCCCGCCGCGACAATCTCCGCGTGCCGATAGCCTGATCCTGATTGCCTGTCCAGATTCCAGAGCACCCACATGGGATCCCAATTCAAGCACATATTCTTACGCGTGCTGAATTCCCCCGTCTGCGTCTGGTGGGCGAGGATAAAGTCCACCGCCGCCGTGGCCCGCGTCACCGCCCGCCCCGTCGCCACATACGCCATCATCACCTTAAACAGTCCCGCGATGGCTACGTCCGCGTTCGGCTCAGGCATCCGCCGCGAGGGCGTGCCCGTAGCCGGATCGATAATGTCGCTCTCCAAGGCCGCAAACGCCGCCGCCAACGCCGGGTGACGATCGTGCTGCTGATCACCGGGCTGCCCGCGCAGAAACGCTCTTATCGCGCGGGCCCAATCCTCCCCGCGCATCCAGGGATTGGCCCAATCCAGCTGCGCAAGCGTCCAGCTGCGCCCATCCAGTTTCGACAAATCCGCGAACTGCGCTGCCGGCAACGGATAGCGCGGCTGGGCTCCAAGGATCGCCAGCGCCTCCACCGCCGAGGCGTGCCGCTGGCCCCACACCTGCTCCCAGGTGTGATGGCCGGTGTAATACTCCTCGGTTTCCAGCGGATCTTTGAACCACCCATCCTTCGGATCTTGGCAACTCAAAAGGTAATCCACCGCTTCCTGACGCTGCGTCCTGGAAACTCCATCCATTGCGTCCAGGTCGCTGAGCATGCGGATCGCCAACCCCGATGCCTTTAAGGACCACGGCTGCAGCGTCTTGGTGTGGTACCGCCACCGACCCCAGCCGTGCTCCGTGCAGCGCACAGTGTCAAGCCATCCCAGCAACCCGGGTTTGACGCCGGCCACCCAACCTATGGACATGCCTTTACTCCCAACCAAGGCTGACTTCCAACAGCTGATTCCGGAATCCCCCGCCAAAGGACTACCACTCGTTGGCCTGAATGTAATCCTTGTCGCCTTTGAGATAATTCAGCAGATTCAGCGTCGCCCGCAGCGCCTGGCGCTCAACGCTTTCAAACGTCCGGCTGGCAATGTGCGGCGTGACCAGGATGTTGTCGACGTTCTGAAAAACGTGCGGCGTTTTTATCGGTTCCTCGTCCAGCACGTCCGCGGCATAGCCCCCCAATTGTCCGGACTGGCAGGCCGCGGCCACATCGGCTTCATTGATCAATCCGCCCCGGGCGCAATTGACGATCAGCACGCCTTTCTTCATTCGACCGATAAACGCCCGATTGATCAGGCCGCGATTGTCCGCGCTCAAATTCATGTGCAGGCTCAGCACATCGCATTTTTCCGCCGCCTCGGCCGCTGAGTTGACCCGCGCCACTTCGTATTGCTCCGCGAAGGCTGCATCCCAGTGCCAGTCAAACGCGATCACCTTCATGTCAAACGCCAGCGCCCGCTTGGCCACTTCCTTGCCGATGCGGCCCAAGCCCAGAATCCCCAGCGTTTTGCCCGCCAGTTCGCTGCCCGTCACGCGCTTCCACTGGCCCTCTTTGACCCAGTTGGTGTGCTCGCGCAGCTTCTTGGCCAGCATGATTAACAGGCCGAACGTGTGTTCCGCCACGGTGGTGTGATTCACCCCCGGCGTGAACATCACCGGCACCTTGAGTTCCGTAGCCGCCTTGACGTCCACACTGTCCAGCCCGATGCCGTATTTGCTGAGCACCTTCAGCCGCGGCAGGGCGGCCGCGATCACCTGGCGCGTGAGCGCGTCGTCGCCATGCAAAATGCCGTCCACCCCGCCGTCGCCGGTCACCAACTTGAGCATCGCCTCTTCCGGCAGCGGCCCGCGCGCGCGGATAATTTCGTAGCCCGAACTGGCCAACAATTCGTGATGCTTGCCGGGGGTGTCCTGATAGCTGGTAGTAGTCAATAAAATCCGCATTGAAATAATTTCCATTTTCCAGGTGGGGCAAAACAGCCTACCGTTCTGCCCTAAGCTCGCAACCGTCCGCCCTCCAGCGTTACTTGCCGGTCCGCGGCTGCGGCAATGCGCGTGTCGTGCGTCACCATCACAATGCTCTGGCCCGCGCGATGCAGCGATTGAAGCACTTCGAGGATCTGCTGGCCCGTTTTCTGATCCAGATTGCCCGTCGGTTCATCGGCCAGGAGAACATCCGGATTATTGACTAGCGCCCGCGCGATCGCCACCCGCTGCCGTTCCCCGCCCGAAAGTTTATTAGGCCGGTGCCGCAATCTTTCCCCTAGCCCTAACTGCTCCAACAGATCCGTGGCCTGCTGCCGCTTTTCCCTGCTGATCAATGGCCAACCCCACATCGTCGTCCCCACCATCGCCCCGATCAGCACGTTCTCCAGAGCCGTCAGCTCCGGAAGCAAGTGATAGAACTGGAAGACGAATCCCACGTGTTGATTGCGATACCGATCCAGCCGCCCGCCCCGCAGGCGAAATACTTCCTGCCCGTCAAACCACACCTGCCCCTGATCCGGGCGATCCAGCCCGCCCAGCAAGTGCAACAGCGTGCTCTTGCCCGATCCCGACGCGCCCAGCACCGCCACCCACTCGCCGGGCTTGACGGCAATCTCCACCCCCGCCAGCACGTGCAGGTCCTCCTCGCCCATCCGGTAGTGCTTGTGCAGATCCCGGGCCGCCAGGATGCATTCAACTTCTTTTTTCGCTGTCGCTGCCACCATGGTTCTTTCGCCTTACGGCCGCGGTTTGTTCGCGGCTCTGTCGCCCTGTCTTCCTCAATTCCTAATCCCCAACCCCTAATCCCCCCTCCTCACTCATAGCGCAACGCTTCCACCGGATTCAGCCGCGCTGCCGCGATCGCCGGCACCAGCGCCCCCAACACGCTGGCCAAAATCGCCGTCCCCACGATCACCGTCACTTCCTTGGGATTGAGCTGACTGGGAATCCGGTCAAAGTAGTAAACTTCCGGGTTCCACATCTGAAATCCCACCGTCCGGGCCAAAAGAGCTTGGATTTCATTGATATTCCACACCACTTCCGCCGCCAAAAACAAACCCAGCAGCGACCCAACGATGCCAATCGCCAGGCCGTACCCCAAGAAAATCCCCGCCACGCCCTCCCGGGCTGCCCCCAACGCCCGCAATACGCCGATGTCGCGCGTCTTTTCCATCACGATCATGTAAAAAATCACCGCGATCATCGCATAGGCCACCACGCTTACCACCGCGAACAGAAAAGTCACCATCAATTTTTCCTTCTCCACTGCGCCCAGCAGTCCCTGATGCGCCTCCTGCCAGGTCACCGCCAATAGCGGGCCGACATCCTCATAGTCCGTCCCCAGCTTCAACAACTCCGCTTCGACTCGTTGCTGCAATTGCTCCGACGTCACGCCCTCCTTAGCCCGCACCATCACCCGATGGGCCCGGCCCGGCACCATTTCCCCGCTTAAATTGCCCGTTTCCTCATTGAACCGCTGATGCGAGTCCATCTTCAGCAGCTTCTGCAGGAAGTCGAAAGCCACATACACCCGGTTCTTGTCAATCTCATACAGACCGCTCTTAAACTCATTCACCGCGATCATCTTCCGCACCGCCGGCTCCAACACCCCGCCCTGCTTGGTCACCGGCAACACCGTCACCACCACCTCGCGCGATGACGCGGACCGCAAGGGGCTGTTCTCAAAATCGTATTGTCCTTTCTCGTCCCGCCGCTGATACGGACTTACCGCAATCCCCAACACCACCCCCGGACCCCCGGAAGTATCCGCCGCCCCCGAAACTCCTCCGGTATTAGCCCCCGCCTCTGGACTTTCCCCCGCATTCTCAGCCCGCGCGTTTCGCCAGCCCGGCGGAATTTCAAACTGCATCGCGTACTGGCGGAAATCATTCTCCCGATAGTAGCGTGCGCCCTCTTCCAGCCGCTGCTGCTCTTGCGGATTCGCGCCGCCCTGCTCGTTCTTAAGATCCTCGATCCACTTCACAAAATAATCGCTCGTCCAATAGAGCATCTTTTTGTAGTCCGAAACCTTGTCATACCCCCCCGGGTCGATGCCCATGATCTCCACCCCGTTGGTGTTGCCCTCCAGCCGCACCAACCCAAACGACCGCACCACCGCCGTCGCCCCCGCGACCTCCGGCAAGCTCTCCAGCCGCTTGACCAGCTCCTCGTAGTGCGGGAATCCGCCTAATCCCGACTCCACCGTCACGTCGCTGCTGGCTTGCCGGGCCGCCACCTTGAACATGTCCAGAAATCCGCCCATCACGCTGGAAACGATAATCACCATGGCCGTACACAACGTCACCGCCAACGCGGCAAACATCGGAGCCAGCTTCCGCCGCAGATAACGCAACACCAAGAGCAACTTGTACATAGCCCCTATTAGACCATGAATTTCTCCCCCCCAAAAGCGCCCCGCCCCCGGAACCCCCCCCGGAAGTGGCCCCGGAAGTGACCCCGGAAGTTACTCCCGGAAATCTCAAGGCCGGACTTAAGTTCCTGTCCAGAAGTGAAGGTCCGGTTCCTCATCCCCCGCCTCAACCACACCCCCCATCCGCCTCCCTCCATTACAATGCCCCCATGAGCGAGCCAAATCTCTTAACCCTCTCCGCCTTCCAGCAACACATCCGCGATCGCTACTACGCCACCGACGCGGCCCGCGGTACGCCGGCCACCTTCCTCTGGTTCATGGAAGAGGTCGGCGAACTGGCTACCGCCCTGCAAAAAGCAGCCGGGCAAGGCGGGCAGGCCGTGGCAGCCAAGAGTCGCGGCAGCAACCTGGCTGAGGAATTCGCCGATGTCCTCGCCTGGCTCTGCACGCTGGCCAATATCAACGGCATCGACCTCGCCCAGGCTGTCACCCACAAATACCTGGCGGACCAACCACCCAAAGGCCACAAGTAGGCGTGCAGAGAATTGCCGATCTGCGATTTCCGATTGCCGATGTTCCAGGCAATAAAACCCGACCATTCATGGCCTTTTTTTTCTAACGTATACTCCCTGGCGATCGACAATCCTTTTCCCTTTCGTATTGCTCCCCCATGACCGGCCACACCTCCGATAGTCCGCCCGACCAAACCTCGCCGCCGGCGCTTACCGACGCCCTGACCCAATCCCTCTCTGCCCGCTTTAACTGCCCCCTCACGCTCGAGCCTCTGCAAACCATCACCCCCCAGACCGACGTCGCCGACGCCTCCCTAAAATTCCTGGCCCGCGCCCGGCAAGGCCGTCCCGTCGCCTTTGTGCTTTGCGCCTCGGCCGTCTCGCCCGGATCCGTCAGCCGTAGCCTCGCCCGTATGCTTGAAATTCAGCAGCTCCTTGGTCCCGATCTAGGCCGCGTCATCCTGCAACCGCTCGCCCAGGGCACGGTCTGCGACCGCAGCTTCGCCGCCATGCCACTTTGTCAAAATGTGGCGGACTTCCGCCCCTACTGGTATTTGCAGCGCTTATCCCTGCGTCCAGCCATCCTCTGCTGGCTGCGAAAAGTCACCGCCCACACCCTTGCGCCCGTGCCCACCGATCAATTGACCAATCGGTTTATTCACCCCCTGGAACACTTAAGCTCTCTGACGCAGATATCTCCCGCTCTGCGCCAAGCCGCCGCCGATGCCCTTTCCCGCCTGCACGCCGGCTCATGGCAACCGCGCTATGTCCTGGCCCATAACGACCTGTGGGCAGGCAACATCCTCCTGCGAAAGTCGGTGGCACCATCCTGTTTTATCGGGGGATATCCGCGCCTGGCGGTGATCGACTGGGGCGCCGCCGTTGTACAGGGCTACGCCATCTACGATTTGGTGCGGCTGGGCATGGCCTTAAACTGCAAAGGCTACCGTTTCCAACGCCAGCTCCGCGCTCACTGTCGGATTTTAGAATGCAACGCCCGGGACGCCCAGTCGTATCTTGCCACAGCCTTGGGCCACTTGAGCCTGAACTTAGGCCACGTTCCCTTCGACCGCTTTCAGTCCCTGGCCCACGACTGCCTGGCCTGGCTGCAGAGATACAGCCCGCCCCTTACCCATACATAAATGAATTAACTGTTTCCTGCCCGCGCAGACCAGACCGTCAGCCCGCCTGCTTGTCATTGGCGCTGGGCCCGATCTTTCTGGTCTCATGGCGAGCCAACAGCATCCGGGCCGGCACGCCCACCGCCGTCGCGCCCTCCGGTACGTCGTCGAGCACTACCGCGTTGGCGCCGATCTTGGCGTGGTCGCCGATCTTCACGCCTCCCAGCACTTTCGCCCCCGCGCCGATGTCCACGTGCCCGCCGATCTTGGGCACACCCGGAATTTTCCCGCCCGTGCCGATCGTCACCTGCTGGAAGATCAGGCAATTGGGCCCGATCTCCGCCCGGGGGTGAATCACCACGCCGTTAGGATGCGGCATAAGCAGTCCCCCGCCGATCCGGCAGGTCAAGGGAACTTCCGCGCCTGTCACCATGCTCCAGAAGCGATGGCAGACGACGTTCCATTTGCGGACCATCGCACCCACGAATCCGCCGCGCTGCTTGCCTGCCTGAAATCCCCGTAAAGTGCCAAGCAGGCGCCGGGCCGGATCCCACCACGATTGGCTGTGTTCGCGATGCCAGTCCGGGTCCGAAGCCGAGATATTAAAATCATATCCCATGTCTTGCTCTGTCAAGCACTTAACACCTAACTCCCATCCCCGCAAAACACCAAGCCCCGATAAGATTTCCTCCTCCTATCGCCATCGGCTGGATGACTCTGGGCATTTAGAGATATCCGCCATCCAATCCCATAGTGACAGCCCGCAGCCATACCTATCCGGCAGGCCGGCCGCGATGCCACAAACCTTTTTTTAAAAAGGAATTATGATCTTTCCAAGAGGTCGATCGCCGTCCGAAAAAGTCTCGGCCCCGCAAGTAATCCCCCGCGTGCGCAAAATAGCAGCCCAGGCTGATCACGGCCTTGGCCCTTAGCTCATTAACGATCTCTTCTAGCTGTTTCTTACCGCTTTGCCTGCGTGGATTTTACGCCCACTTCGACCCGTGGCTCGCCGACCAGCGCCCCCGCATCGTCGAGGATTTCGCGCACTTTCTTGGCGATGCCAGCCGCATCCAGACCTGTCTCCGCTAACTGGTTGACACGGCTGTCCTGATATATCCACCGCTCGGGAATGCCCAGGCGATAGACTCCCTCCGTGGGCAACCGGTGATCGTGGCAGGCCTCCAATACGCAGCTGCCGAACCCGCCGGTGACGCCGTGGTCCTCGACGGTCAAAATCCGCACGCCCGATTCAATCAACTCGGCCAGCAGCTCAATGTCCACCGGCTTGGCAAAACGAGCGTCGTAAAGGGCGACGTCGTGCCCCTCAGCCTCGAGCGTCTCGATCGCCTTGGCCGCCTGATACACCTGCGTGCCATAGGCCAGGATCGCCAGGTCCGGCTTGCGCCCCTTGGCGGGCTTAACCAGATTCGCCTTGCCCATTTCAAAGGCCGGCGGGGAATCCTGCAACGGAACTTCCGCCACGCTGTCGCGCGGATAACGGATGAAGGACGGCCCGCGCTCATACTGGCGCATGAACTCCAGCCCAGCCTTTAAGTTCTGCTCGTCGCTGGCGGCCAGGATCACCGCGCCGGGGAAAACCCGGAACATCGCCACGTCCATGAACCCGTGGTGCACCGCGCCGTCGCCGCCGACCAAGCCCGCACGGTCCATGCACACCCGCACGGCCAGGCCCTGCAGCGCCACTTCCTGGAACACCTGGTCCATGGCCCGCTGCGCGAACGTCGAATACAGGGCGAAGAACGGCTTTAAACCCGTCTTGGCCATGCCCGCGCACATGTCCATCGCGTGCGACTCGCAAATGCCCGTGTCCAGCGTGCGCTCGGGGAACTTGCCCATCACCTTGTTCAAGCCCGTGCCGTCAGGCATCGCCGCCGTCACCGCAAAAACCTTCGGATCCTTCTCCATTAATTCGATCATCGCGTCGGCATAGGCTGAGGTGAAGCTGCGCCCGCTCTTTTTCAATTCCACCCTGCAGCCTTCAACGGTGAACGGCTTGGGTGAGTGGAACGTGGTCGGGTCGCCAGCGGAGAAGTCAAAACCTTTGCCCTTGATGGTCTTGACGTGCAGCAGAATCGGACGGTCAATGTCCTTAACCTCGTTGAGCATGTCGATCAGCGTCGGAATGTCGTGCCCGTCGATGGGCCCGACGCACACCAGCCCGAAATGCTCGAACATGTGATCGGTGGCGATCGCCGCCCGCAGCATCTCGCCGCTGCGGTGATACAAGTCCTCCAGGAACGACCCGCCCGGAATGCGCTTGATCACCTCGTGGGCCCGCTTCTTAATGTCCTCAAAGGTCGGGCTCACGCGCACGCGATCAAAATATTGCGCCACCGCCCCCTGGGGCTTGGCGATCGACATCCCGTTGTCGTTTAAGACCGCTAAGAACTGCCTCTTAAGCGTGCCGGCGTTATTCAAACCCTCCAATGCCACGCCGTTAACAATCGAGGCGTCGCCTACCAGCGCCACCACCCGCCGATCCTTTTCGCCCAGCACCTGATCGCCGCGGGCCATGCCCACCGCTGTGGAGATGGCTGTCCCCGCGTGCCCGACGCTGAACAAGTCGTAGGCGCTTTCCTTCGGCTCAGGGAACCCAGCCATGCCCTGGCGGGTCCGCAGCTTGCTTAGTAACGGCAGTCGCCCGGTCAACAGTTTGTGCGGGTAACACTGGTGCCCCACGTCAAACAGCAGCCGGTCGTACCCGAAATCGAACACATAGTGCAGCGCAATGGTCAGCTCAACGACGCCCAGATTCGGAGCCAGGTGGCCGCCGGACCTGGAGACCTGATCGCAGATCGCCTGCCGCAGTTCTTCGGCCAACTGCGGCAACTGCTCTATGGCTAACTTCTTAAGATCCGAGGGCCTGCTGATCGTTTCCAAAAGTGTCTTTGCCATGCGCCTGCCTTTTATTCCCTGGCTTGGACTTCTGCCTTACTTACTGCCCATCCCACCCGTTGGTTTTGCCCCCCCACAGATTCCGCGGGCCTGGGGTTCCGGCTTCGCCACCGGCTTCCGGGGCCCAAAACTTCCGGGGGGGCTTCCGGGGGGCCTTCCGGTTGGCTTCCGGGAGCGGGGGGGCAACGTAAACACCGCGTTCACATTTTATCTACAAAACCCCATCCATGTCTTCCCATCCCCTACGCCACCCCAAAAATCACCCGGAAGACCCCTATCTACCCTGCCCCTGGCATTCCTACTTCATTCTCACCATCAAATACTCGCCAAGCTCTTCCAACGCCGTCAGGCCGACTTGCGTCTCTGCACCAGATCGGCCGTTTTTACTCAGTTCCGCCAATGCTCCCTTGGCCTCCGCCCCCAACCTCGCCACCTCAGCCCGGCTTGCATCCAATCCCATCACGGCTGGGTACGTCAGTTTGCCCTGTTTTTCGTCCTTGCCTGCCGATTTTCCCAGCTGTTCGGTGGTTTGCGTCACGTCCAGAATGTCATCCACAACCTGGAACATCAGCCCGATGGCGTCGCCAAATCGCGTGAGCGCCTCCAACTGCCCCTCGCTCACCCCCCCGCACATCCCGCCCATCCGGCAAGCACAACGAATCAGCGCCCCAGTCTTATTTTTATGAATCGTCTGCAACCTCTTAAGGGCCGGCACATCGGCCGCGAAGTCCGGCAGCGTGTCCCAGACCTGACCGGCGATCATGTCGTTGGTGCCGATCGCCAGCTCCCGCAACAGCCCCGCCGCCAGCTTGCCGTCCGTCACGCGTTGGGCGATCAGCTCAAACGCCAGCCCGCTCATCGCGTCGCCGGCCAGAATCGCCATCGCCTCATTGGCGTGCTTGTGCAGCGTCGGCCGGCCGCGTCTTAAATCGTCGTCATCCATGGCGGGCAAGTCGTCATGCACCAAACTAAAACAGTGCACCAATTCCAGCGCCCCCCCAGCCGCCAAAGCGTCCGCCATGCTCCCCCCCACCGCCTGGCAACACCGAATCACCAGCGTCGGACGAATTCTCTTGCCCCCGCCGAACATCGCATAGCGCACCGCCTCGCGCAAGTTCCCCGGCAAAGGGCGACGGGCCAGAAAATCGTCCACATACTTCTCAACCGCATTCACAGGATCCGCCAACCCCTCGGCATCCTTCTCTTTTCCCATCTTGGACTGTTTGGTCGTCATCAGGGCTGGTCTCTTCCGTTACTTGTCCGCTTTCCATCCGTCTAAGTACAGCCCATGAGTATAAATCCTCCCCCATGGCCCCACAATTGCGACGATTGCCTGACGTTGGCGTATCAGTAAATCCACCCCTCCTGTTGGCAACCGGCCGATGTTCCTGGACGGCGTGGGCCGCGGCATATACAATACCCAGGTATAGTATATGACGCTGAATCGGAGCAGCACCTATGGCTCACACCATCCATGAAAAGAAAAAGATGCTTCATCGCATCCGTCGCATCCGCGGACAAGTGGAAGCCGTCGAAAAAGCCCTTGTGCAGGAACGCGACTGCACCTTCATCCTGCAAACCGTGGCGGCATGCCGGGGAGCCATCAACGGCCTGATGGCCCAGATCATCGAAGGCCACATCCGCGAACACGTGCTCGACCCCCACGCGTCGAATCCCCCCGAACGCGTCCAAGCGGCCCAGGAACTCGTGGACGTCGTCAAGGCCTATTTGAAATAGTCGCTCCTCCACGTGGAAACATGAATCATGATGGATCCCTCCCTCTCGCTGCTGTACTTACCCTCCGCTTTGGCGCTCGGATCGCTGCACGCTCTTGAACCCGGCCACGCCAAAACGCTCACCGCCGCCTATCTGATCGGCATCAAGGGCACCAAACGCGACGCTGTCCTCCTGGGTCTGTCCGTCGCCGCCACGCACAGCATCGTCGTCATCGCCATCGCGGCTTTGGCGCTATGGATCGGTCAGGAAGCTTTCGCTGATCAGGCCGGCCGTTGGCTGCAAATCGGCAGCGGCTTGCTCGTCATCCTCCTGGGAAGCTGGATGCTCTGGCGACGTTGGCCGCGCCACGCCCCCGCCCACCCCCATGCCCCCGAACCCGTGCCGTTCCAAGGCCGATGGGCCGCGGGAAACCTGGCGATCATCGACACCCCTGACGGTGAACGCCTGCAATGCATGCTGGCCTCCCCCGTGCCGGGACTGTCCGCGACCATCCGAATCAGCCGCGATAACGGCCCGGATGAAACACTCGTCCTGGCGGAAAATTCCCAACAGCCGGGAGTTTTCACCAGCACGGCGGCGCCAGCCGAACCGCATGAGTTTGCCGCTCATCTGGAATTGGCCAAAGGCGGCCAACGGGAGGCCATTGGTTTTGCCATGCATGAACCTGAACATCACCACGATCACGGGCATGATCATGTTGACCTGGACGAACAAGCACACCTCCGCGCTCATGCCGCGACGATGCCGGATTACGTGCGCCAGGGCCTGCGTCCCAGCGCCGGCCAAATCATGGCCTTCGGCGCCGCCGGCGGCATGATTCCCTGTCCCGCGTCGATCACCGTCATGTTGCTGGCCCTGAGCATCGGTAAGACCGGATGGGGATTGTTGATGGTTTTGGGTTTCAGCGTCGGGCTGGCCCTGACGCTGGTCGGGGTGGGCGTATTGATCGTTCTTAGTCTTGGCCGTATCGGCAAGTCCGAACGTTTTGCCTGGATCAGCACGCATGCTCCTTTGGTCAGCGCGGCCGTGGTCATTCTGTCCGGCTTAGGAGCGCTCCTGGTGGTCCACTGACATCGTCCCGTTGCGACATCAATAATCCAGCCATTCGTCCTATCCCGATGATTGCGCATCGCATAACTTCCACAGTTGCCATGCGCACCCATGGCCCAGCGTCAAAACAAGTTGTCATGGCCAGTCAGATCAAACGCCTCTACCCCATCGTCTCCGCCAGCCACTGGGCCACCACCAGCGCCCCGTCCACGGGCGGATTCTCCCGCAGTTTCTGGGCCATCGTCACCCGCCAGCGCCCGTTGCTTAAGAGCGACTTAAGCGGCCCAGCCATCTGCGCGGCGTTGCCCACCGGGTCGACCAAGTCCCGATACATCATCGCCCCACCTGAATCCACCAGCGGCTGGGCGTTGAAACGCTGATGTTCGTCGCGGTGGAACGGATACGGCAAAAAGATCGTCGGCGTCGCGTTGGCCCACGCCTCAGCCACGCTGTTGGCCCCCGCCCGGCTGATCGCCAGATCCGCGGCCGACCACGCCAGATCCATCCGCGCGCAAAACGACATCACCCGGGCCGGCACGCCCGCCTGGTTGTACGCCTCCTCGAGCATCCCCTGATCCTCCTGCCCGCAGGCGTGCAACACCTGCCAACCCTTTAAATCACCGGCCGTTTCCACCCGGCTCATCAGCGTCGCCATCATCTTGTTGATCGTCCCCGCTCCCTGACTGCCCCCGCACACCCACAAGAGCGGGCGCTGCGGGTCCAACCCCAGCTCATACTTGGCCTGCCGACTGTCGGCCGGGCCGATCGCCGCGCGGCGCAACGGCACGTCGATCTTCACCGCCCCCGGCCAATCCGCCACGGCGTAAGCGCTGAAAATTTTGCTCGCCTTGCCCGCCAAATAACAGTTGGCTTTCCCCGGCACCGCGTCCAGATTCACCAGCGCCCGCGGCACGCCTTCCTTCAGCGCCGCCCAGATCGCCGGCCCGCTGACAAATCCTCCCGTGGCCACCACCGCCTTCACCTGATAGCGGGTGATCAAGAGGCGCATTTCCCGCACGCTTTTCCGCCAGGCGCTCAGCCACCCCGCCCATTCCCAGGGCTTGCGCGTCAGCGGACGCACCGGCAGCGGCACATATTCCAGGCCCGCGTTCCGCACAATCTGGCTGTCAATCTCACGCTGCGAAACCGCCAGCTGCGCCCGAACCTCCAGGCCCATCTCACCCAGCCGCTCCACCACCGCCAGATTCGGAAAAATGTGCCCGCCGGACCCGCCGCCCGCCAGAATCACGCTCGGCCTGTCGTCCCTGTGACCTGTCATAAACCTTTCCATTTCCCCGCCCCCGGAAAAACCCTCATTCACCGCCAAGAACGCAAAGGTCGCCGAGAGGAGAATGAATTTACCACTGAGAACACTGAGGCCACGGAGATTGTGTGTACAAACATATTCCGTGTAAATCGCTGTTTGTTCTCAGTGCTCTCCGTGCTCTCTGTGGTGAATAGAGGACTGATCTGCCGCGATTCTTATCCGCGGTCATCCGCCGCCATGTTTTCCGGCTGCATCCATCCCGCTCACTTATGCCGGCGCTACGCCCACGGCTGGATGAATCTCCAGCATCTGCCCTTCCTCCGTCGGCCGATCCAGCGACACCAGCACCCCCATCGCCGCCGCCGTCATGATCCACCCCGTGCCGCCGGCACTTAAAAGCGGCAGCGCGATGCCCTTGGTCGGCAGCACCACCGTCACCACCCCCAGATTCACCATCGCCTGCAGACCCACCGTCAGCAGAATGCCCAAGCCCAAGAGTCGTCCCACCACGTCATTGCGATTGCGCACAATGGCCAATCCCGCCCACAAAATCATCAAAAACGCCACCACCACCAGGGCTGCCCCCGGCAAGCCAAGTTCTTCGCAGATAATCGCGTATAGAAAGTCCGAAGTATCCGCCGGCAGATACCCGTATTTTTGAATGCCGTTGCCCAGCCCGCGCCCTAAAATTCCGCCCTGAGCGATGGCTGCCAGTGATTGCAGAGCCTGATACCCCGCCCCCTGCGGGTCCTCCCACGGATGCATGAAGCTGGTCAACCGCCGCAAGCGATACGGACTGTGCATGATCGCCGCCAGCACCGCACCAGCCGCCACCGGGCTTAACGTCCCAAGCTGCCACACTCTTCCGCCCCCGGCCGCCAACAGCCCCACCGACACCACGCCGATCAGCATGGCTGTCCCTAAGTCTTCAATCACGATCACGCCGCAGGCAAACCCCACCAGAATCAGCGGCGGCAAAATCCCCTGCACAAAGCGGTGCATCATCCCCTGCCGCCGGGCGCACCAAGCGGCGATCGCCGCCACCATCAGCCATTTGACCATCTCGCTGGGCTGAAACGTCAAGCCCCAGCTGCGCGGGCCTAAGGACAGCCACCGCCGCGCTCCGTTGATCGTCAAACCCACGCCAGGGATCATCGCCGCCACCACCATGCCCATGGCGATCAACATCGCCCATGGCAGGGGATTGGTCCAACCCCGGCGCATCAACAGTTTTTGCGCGTCCAACCTGCTGGCGATCAACATGGCCAGTACCGCTGTCAAGGCGTGAAGGAAATGTCGGCTGGTCAACATCTGGCTGACCGCCGCCCCGCCCTCGACCGACATCCCCGCCGAGTGCACCATCAGCACGCCCAGCGACAACAACCCCACCACCGCCAACATGACAATCTGTCCGTTTCTCATCTTGTCATTTACTTTCGACCAATCGCCTAAATCCGGTTCAATCCACATCCTATCCCCTCTTTTCCCCGCCACAACGCCCGCTTAAGCCGAGGCTTGCGATCCGCCTCGCCGCTTCACCGAGCGCCGCCCCCGATTCCCATGCAAACTCCAACGTCTCCGTGTCGCTAATCGCCTTTCACCTACTCCTTATCATGTACCCTTGCCTTTTATTGCTATTCTATGGCCCCTACATGAGTAACACTTCATCCCAACCCGCCGCCTCTGGCACGCCCAACGCGGCCTTTGGGCACTTACGCATTCAGATCGTCGTATTGCTCCTGTTGTTGATTTCCGGGTCCATGGGAGCCCCGCTGATCGGCCCCATTCGTGAAAAGCTCCAGCACGAAGCCAATCTATCCCGGGCCGAATTAGGCCAGGGCATCTTGTTCGTCGGCCTCGTCGGCGGGTTCGCCGGCCTGCTCATGGGCCTTTTTCGCCACCGCTTTTACCGTGCCACCTTGTTGCGCTGCGGTTCGATCATCCTGGCCATCTCCTGCATCCTGATTGCCTTCACGCCCGTCGGCCCCGGTTGGCCGCTGGCCGTCCTGGGTCTGTCCTGGTTCCTCTTAGGCTTCGGCCACCCCATGCTCGCCACCGGCAACGGCATCTTCAGCGATCTCTGGCACCACTCGCCCCACACCGGCGTCATCCTCCTGCACGCTTTTAACGCCGCCGGCAAACTGCTGGCCCCCCTTGTGGTCCTCTATCTGGGCACCGACCTCCGCAGCAGCGGCCTGTTCTATTCCGCCATCACCGTCGTCCTCGCCCTGGCTACCTTCCTCCTCTGGCCGCGCCATAGCCTCCACTATCTAAAAGAAGCCGAACTCCGCCAGGCCGCCCCCACCATTTCCATCTTCCCCCGCCACCCCATCGTCTGGCTCTACGTCCTCCAGTTCGCTTTCATCTCCGGGTCCGAGGCTGGCGCCACCGCCATCCTCGCCAGCTTCATCAAAATTGCCCGCCCCGCCCTCTGGGCCACCCCCGAACGCTGGGCCGCCCTGGTCACCGCTCTCCTCCTGGCCGGCATCCTCGCCGGCCGCGTCACCTTCGCCTTCGCCTCTTCCTTCCTTTACGAACGCGCGATCATCATCCTCTGCCTCCTCACCGGTCTGGGCGCTCTGCCAGCTGTCTGGACCGCCAACCCCTGGGTCTACCTGCCGGCGATCTTCATCACCGGCTGGGCCTTCAGTGCCACCTGGCCGGCCTTTTTTACTCTCGTCGCGCGATCCTACCCATCGGAAAAAACCCTCCTGGCCATGGGCGCCGCCTTCTTCTCCGCCATCGGCACTTCCGTCGGCATCTACCTGGCCAGCTTCATCGGCAACGACGACGCCCTCCTGCCCACCGCCTTTGTCGCTTCCACCGCCATGTTGCTGCCCTTTGCGGTTTTTCTTTTTGCTACCCCGCCCGGCCGCCGGTTGTGGAAAAATAATTCTGCCCCGCGGATTTAACCCGGAGTAAAACCATGCCCGCCCAACCTTTTACCTATCCCGTCGCCGCCGGTTGGATCCGTTCCCTCGCCTCCGAGCCCGCCCCCTACGAACCCTGGCCCGTCGTCCGCTGGGATGAAAAACTCCTGGAAGACCAAATCCGCTTCCTCGACGCCCAGGCTGAGCTCGGCGTGATCTACAACCGCGTCTTCGGCCTGTTCGTCGGCCGCGACTGGCCGGCGCCCTTTGACCCTAAGACCGTCATTGACGCCCAGCGTGAGGAACTGCTCCTCCGTTTCATGGACGCCGCCCACCAGCGCGGCATCAAAATCCTCGCCGGCACCGGCATCTACTCCTGGGGCTTTGAAACCATCATCCGCAACTGCCCGGAAGTCCGCTCGGCCGGGTCAAACAAACAGGCCATGTGCTTCTACCAGCCCGGGTCGTGGGACTGGCAGAGACGCATCCTCGACTACGTCATGGACCCTAAGTGGGGCGCCGACGGTATCTCCATGCAGTCAGCCGACCAGGGCCGCTGCGGCTGCGACCGCTGCCAAAACACGCCCCGGCCCGTCTACCACGCGCAGCTCCTGATCCGCTGCGCCCAGTACATCCGCCAACAGCGCCCGGACTGGGTCATCGGCCAAGCCTCCTGGGGCTTGAACATGGACGACCCCAATGACCTGCCGCACTTTCAACGCATCGCCGAAGCCGTCGACTACATGATCGAAGTTCCCGACCGCTCGGCCCGCACGGAACCCCCCACCCGTAAAAAGCTCATTTCCTCGCTCAACTGCGCCGTCGGATCCGTCGGCGGCGTGTTCGTCAGCCCCGCCCAGCACTGGGACCGCCTGCGCTACTTCCTGCCCCACGGCCTGCGCACGGCCCAAGCACTTAAAGACCTCTACGACGACGGTGGGCGGGCCAGCGAATATCACTATCGCCTGTTCGCCAACCCCGGCGACGAAGTCTCCTGGCGCACCGGCGCGAAAATCCTAAGCCAGCCCGACACCTCCCCGGAGGCTGCCCTGCGCCTGGCCTTGGCCAAGGTCTACAGCGTCACCGGCTCCACCCTTGCCCAACTGGCCGACTGGTACACCCGGTCGGAGGACGCCTACTTCACCCGTGCAGCGTTCAGCGTCGGCGACGGCGAACTCAACCTCGAACCGCTCGTTTGGCAGGATAACCCCTCCATGCCCGGCCCACCGATTTACCTCCGCGATCGCCTGACCCCAGAGGCTCGGGCTGACTACGCCAAGGAACTGGGCAAACTTAAGAAAGAATTCACCGACCTGGCCATACCTGACCCCGAACTCCGCCGCCGCACTCTCGCGGGTGTCGACGGCACCCTGGCGGACATCGCGGCCCTGGCCTAAGGTCAGCAGCCAACGGCGATCATGCTTGCGTCCTAAGGATGGCTAAAATCATTCCCTGATGACCACCGCCCTTCCCATCGGCTTGGCTGTCACCCCCCCCACGCTCACGTTGGACCTGCTGGCCATCCTCGCGGCCGCGGCCTTGCTCTCGATCGTCGGGCAGCGCCTGCGCCTGGCCCTGGTGCCCGCCTATCTCCTGACCGGGCTGCTCATCGGGCCCAACGCCCTGGGCCTGATCCGTTCCCCGGCCAGTTTTGAGACCATCGGCCAACTGGCCATCATCCTGCTCCTGTTCGGCATCGGCCTGGAAATGCACCTGGCGCTGATCCGAAACAACCTGGCCCGCATGTTGACGGTGGGCCTGATCTCCTCGCTCTTGGGCGTGCTGCTGGGCTGGCCGCTGGCGGTCTGGTGCTTTGATCTGCCGGCTCCGACAGCCTTGGTGGTGGCGCTGGCCCTGGCCAACTCCTCCACCGCGATGGTGCTGCGCATGCTGGCGGAAAGCCGGCAACTTTCTCAGCTTCGTGGTCGCTTGGCGTTCTCCATCCTCTTCATTCAGGACCTTCTATTCATCGGCATGCTGCTGGTCATGCCCGCCCTGGCTTATTGGGGCTCAAGGCCCGCGCCAAGCCTGTTTCTTGCCGACGATCTCTCCTTGCGCGGCGTGCTGCTCAATGTCTTTCTAGGCCTGGCCATCCTCGCGTCGCTGATCGCTTTAGCCAAGATTTTTCTGCCCAAACTTTTCCGCGAATCAGCCCGCAGCCGGTCCGGCGAGTCGATTCTCATCCTGGCCCTGGCGGTGGCCATCGGCGCCGCCGTGGCCGCGGAATCCCTGGGTTTTTCCTCCGCCTTAGGAGGCTTCCTGGCCGGGTTCATTCTCAATTCCACGCCCTTCCGCCATCAGCTCCGCGCCCAGGTCGCTCCTTTACGCGATCTATTCATCGCCGTGTTCTTCACCACCTTGGGCATGCGCGTCGATCCCCAAGTCGCCTTGGCTTCCTGGGGCGTCATCCTGCTGGCTTGCCTGCTTTTGACGGCCGTCAAAACCACCGCCATCGCCGCCACCTGCTGGGCTTTAGGCAGCACGGCCGCCACCGCCGTGGCTGTGGGCTGCGCTTTGGCCCAGGCGGGGGAGTTTTCGCTTGTGCTCCTGGACACGCCCCAGGCCCGCCAGATGCTTTCGGAAAAGGCGTTTTCCGTCGCCATCGCCGTGGTGGTGCTTTCCCTGCTCCTGACCCCCGCCTTAATCAAGCTCGGCCGATTCTTAGCCGGGCGGGTCTACACCGCTCCCTTGGCGCCCTGGTTTAAGTCCGCTCGTCTGGCTGAACCCCCCGCTCCCGCTGCCGACGCCGACGCGCGCCCGCCCGCCACGCCCAATCACTCCTCCAAGCGGGTCATCGTCGGCGGCTACGGGCCCGTGGGTCGGGCCGTGGCGGAAAAACTCCAGCGGGCCGGCATGGAAATCGCCATCATCGAACTAAACCCTTCCACCGTCGAACGCCAGGCCCAGCTGGGCCAGCTGATCGTCTACGGCGACGTGTCCGACCCCACCGTGCTCGAAGCCGCGGGCATCACCTCCGCCGCCGCCTTGATCGTCACCGTCCCGGACGACGACGCCGCCCTGCGCGCCGTCTCCGAAGCCCGCCGGCTCTGCCCAGCCCTGTTCATCGCCGTCCGCACCAACATCCTCTCCCGCGGCCTGCTGGCCACCGAAGCCGGCGCTGATCACGTCACCATCGAGGAACTGGCCACGGCCGAGGCGATGCAACAAGCCATTCTCGACAAGCTTGTTCCCACAGCCAGTGACCATCGATAAATACCATTCAAACCATATTCACCACTGAGCACGCAGAGGACGCAGAGATAGAACTGGGTTGAGGGTAGAGGCTACCGAGCACTGCAGGGGAGGGGTGCCACACAGCATCTTCCGGGCCTCCGGAAGTGCTGTGTGCGCTGTTCTTTGGCGATGGGAAAGGCTATTGGGTGCGGACCAAGCCGGGGCGCAAGCCCCGGGTCATTGAAACAGAGCGACTCAATCCTTTGGCGGGGCAACCGTCGGATCGACTAGGTCTTCGTCCAGCACCACCAACGGCGACTGGCCGAGCGTAACTAACCCGATCGTCTGCGAAGGCAAATCCAGCAGAACGATCTGATCCCCCAACTGGTAAACCACTTGGTCGCCCGGCAAAACCGTCACGTGACTGCTGGGCCATTCAAGTATCAAGGTCTCCATATTTAGAATCATCGAACGGCCAAGCGATTGATTCTGTGCCCTTAGTCCTGAATAGAGCCGATCGTCCCTAGGCCTGACCAACCAAGCTCGTTCTGATTGCGGGCGAAGGTCCACGACCAGAACACGCCAATTCCAAGCAGACCACTGTTTTGTCCAGTTTTTCCACTGCTGGGATCGCCATTCCGGTACAGTGCCGACAACAAAGCGATTGATCAGCAGTTTCCAAGCCAAATCACCATTAAACGCATAGACCAAAGACCATTCGCTCTCACCCAATAGATTGTGTATCGCCAACACACTCGCAGATGGAAACTTGTCCTGAACCGACTCCAATATTTCACCCACTCGCTCTTTCGTTTTCCCTGACGGCCGTATCCGATACACATTCTTACCCGTTTCATCTATGTAATAAACCCACGCGATATCCGGGCGTGCGAAAGTTTCCACTGGCCTGACTTGGGTTCGGGTATATACCGTCATCCAACTCGACGGAGCGTAGAAGGCAAGCAACAAAACGTACGACACCGCTTGCGCCAGCAAACAAGCACCGACGGAAACACGGAACCTCTTGCCTTTGAAAGCCCAGAAAACAAACGGCCATTCGATCGCCACCGACATCACAAAGGCCCAGACTAACGCCACCCCCAGAAACAGCCCCACGTTGTTGATGGTTAGCTGCGGAAATGCAAAATCTTTCCCCACGTGTAACAAAAACAGCCCAAGCAACGCCGACACATAATTGGCCAGAATCATCAGCAACGGGAACCGCAACCAGTGGGATCGGTCAAACAAGAACGAAATCACCAACCCCTCCACTACGCCGATGACAATGTTCCCTAGAAGCAGGTGAAACATCGTGGCGAACATCAGCGGCGTGATGTCATTGGCCAGCACCAAGGGAGTATTGATCATGCCCTTATCCTATACTCAACCCGCGCCGCCCGAAACAAACAGACCAAGCCTTTTCTGGTCGGGTGCCCGGGGCTAAGCGAAGCGTGCCCCAGTGGCTCTCCGCTGATGATTCCGCTGGGGCACGAAGACTTAACCCCAGCCACCCGGCCGTATTTACCCTGGCAAGTGCGGTTTATTTGGATTGCCCGTTCATCGCGTCGTGCACAAGCTCCATCGACCGCTCGGAAACGATCAGCTGCCCAAGGACAATCTTCCTCTCGCCACTCCAATATTGAACAGTGTACTTTGATTCGGGTAGTCGATCGTGATTCAAGACCAACGGCCAACCACGATTGGGGGGCACACCGAACGGACTGAGCACCATGAACCTTTCAACGACAGTAATGGTGTGGTTGTCGTAATCAATGTCTGCGTCAACCACGTGCGATTGCGCCCAAGGGGGGTGATCTTGCCCATCGACCACAAGAACATCTTGGCCGTTAATGTTTGCGATTGACGCATGGGCTTCACTTACCCCACCTAGACGATAGAAACCAAGATAATGCAGCATAACACTGAAGGCCATAACAGCCAGACACAAAATCACAGAGACGATTAACAAAAGTGCTCTGCCTCTGCGGTTTAGCCAAGACCTGATGTTATGAATCACTGTTTTGCCTTTTGAGCGTTCAATCAGCGCTGCAAGTTCAGCACGTCGACGATCTTCTCGCCCTGTGTCAACAGTCGTAAATGCCCTCTACCCTCGACCCCATACTCTAGACCCCAGCCCCCGTCCCCCCTCTGCGACCTCTGCGGTGATATCGTCTTAATCTTTCTTACGTCGCGGGAACCGCTGTCACCGCCACCGCTCGTTCGCCCGACGGCGCCAGCAAGCTGGAGAACCCCACGTAAAAATATCCGGCTGCGAACAGCAGGATAAACGGCAAGCTCACCACCGCCTGCGTCACGCCCAGCGCCAGCCACCCGCACAGCAGCATGTACGCCCCCATCCCCACTTCCACCAGGGCCAAGCCCATCTTGCGCGAGGGCCGGCGGAAGAGTTTGGGCCCTTCGCCCGTGCGGACCGGCAGCGCGCCTTCGCGGGCCAGGGTCTGCTTTTCCTCCACCGTGTTGTACTTGGGCGTCCGCACAAACGGCGATTCGTGCCCCGCCAGCGCTTCTAGACACGCCCGGGCGTTGTTAATCGCGATGCCGATGCCGATGCTCATCAGGAACGGCAGTTGCAGCATCGTGCGCAGCCCGTCGCGGTGCTGGGCTTTCTGGCTGGCCATGTAAAACACGCTGGCCGACACCGTGCCCAACAGAAACAGTCCCGTCCCCAGAATCGTCCCCAGCCACAGATACTCGCCGGTCAACCCCTGCTGATTGGCCATGAGCACCGGATAAAACAATAACGCCAGCATCGTCACCAACAGGTACACGATCGGGCTGGTCAAGTGGAAAAACGCTTCCATTTTGACCCCTGTCGACGCCGGGGCCGCCAGAATACGCGGCAGGAGCTTGCGGGCCGTCTGGATCGAGCCTTTGGTCCACCGATGTTGCTGGCTCTTAAAGGCGTTGATTTCCGGAGGCAGCTCCGCCGGGCAGCAGACGTGGGGCAAGAACACGAAATTCCAGCCCGCCAACTGGGCCCGGTAGCTTAAATCCACGTCCTCGGTCAGCGTGTCCGCCTGCCACCCGCCGGCGTCCTCGATCGCCTGCCGCCGCCAGACCCCAGCCGTGCCGTTGAAGTTGATCCACCGCTGGGCCCGGTTGCGGGCGGTGTGCTCGATCACAAAATGCCCGTCCAAAAAGATCGCCTGACTGCGGGTGAGCAGCGAGCTGTCCCGATTAAGGTGCCCCCAGCGCGTCTGGACCATGCCCACCTTCGGGTCCGTGAAATAGTGCACCGTCCGCTTAAGGAAATTAGCCGGCGGGACGAAATCCGCGTCGAAAATCGCCACCAGCTCCCCGGCCACGGCCGGCATCGCCTCGGCCAAGGCCCCGGCCTTAAATCCCTGCCGGTCGCTGCGAAAATGGTGTTCGATCCACATCCCCCGCTTGGCCCAAGCCTGGCAATACCGCCGGTTTTCCTCGCTCGACCCGTCCGTCGAGTCGTCCAGCACCTGTATCTGCAGCCGCTCACGCGGATAGTCCAGCCGGCAGGCCGCCTCGATCGCCCGCTGAGCGACGTTCGGCTCGTTGTACATCGGCAGTTGGACCGTCACCGTCGGCAGTTGGTCAAATCGCCTGGCTGGCCGCTGCGGATGCTTCCAATGCTTCCAGAACAGCCACACCAGCCAATACCGGTGAATCCCATACATGCAGATCGTCGCCAGCACCGCGAAATACGCAGCGGTGAGCGACCAACGGACCAGCGGTTCCTCGAATAATGGTTGGATCATCGGGTGGTGTTTGGGTTAGTTCGCAGAGCCGTCATTCCCCGCGGGGGCCGGACTCGATGCCTATGTCCTGAATCCTCTTTAGGCTTTCCAAGACGACAGCCTGGATCCACAGAATATTTATCATCCCCTATTACGCCTCTAAACGCCAGACCGCCCCGTTCCGCCCTGTTTCTGCCTCCCACCCCGTCCTAATTGTCCCCACGTGGCCGCGCGCGGACCACTTTTTTAGCGCTGCAAAACGCCAAGTCGCGCTTTTCCCCCTAGGACCAGCGGAATCTTTTGTCTAAAGGGGCCCACCAGCCCCGTCCGATAAACCACTTTGGCTGCTTTGCCTGCGGCGGATGTTTCCTGACGCCCGATAGTCCGCAGGTGGCCGGAGGGGTTATCAACGCCGGCTGTGCGAGGACCATGAAATGTTTGGAAAGACCTCGATTCTGTCGACGTTGAGCATGGCTGTTCTGCTTGGCCTGGCCGGTTGCGCTCAATACAACGGCGCCCCCGGCGGCGACGGTGTTTCCCCGGCTGTAAACGCCAAATACCGCCAGTTCATCCAGCAACAGAACGCACAAATTCAATCCGCATCCGCATCGCCCGCCACAGTCCGGCCAAAGCCCTTTAATACCGCCGTCGAATTCGAATCTCCTGACCAGACCGGCCCGGCTGAACAAGCCCAAGCCCAGGCTCAGGCTGAGATTCGCCCTGCTTCCGACATGCAGTCAGCCGCTCACGCCGCGGACCCCTCCATGAATCGTTTGGGCCTCTATGGCCAGGTTTCCGACGCCCTGCCGCAACGCCGGCAGTCCCTGGATGGTCCGGATAACCTCCGCCAAGTCACTTTCACCCCCGCCGGGGCGGATATGGACCCCCAGATCGACCCGACCGCCACCTGGGTTGTGTATGCCTCCACCCGCCATCGTGAAACCCCGGACATCTACCTGCAAAAAGTCGACGGCACAGCCGTCCAGCAACTGACCAACGACCCCGCCTCGGACCGCATGCCCGTGTTCAGCCCCGACGGCAAGCGCATCGCCTTTTCGTCCAACCGGGCTGGCAACTGGGACATCTACCTGACGGACGTCAACGGCGGGCAACCGGTGCAGCTGACCAACGACCCGACCCACGACATTCATCCCAGCTTTTCGCCTGACGGAAAGTATTTGGTCTACTGTACTTACGGCACTCCGTCCGGGCAGTGGGAAATGGTCGTCATCGAGACGGACAACCCCGCCAAAAAGTGGTACATCGGCTTCGGCCTCTTCCCCGAATGGTCCCCCGTGGACAACCGCATTGTCTTCCAGCGCGCCCGCCAACGCGGAACACGCTGGTTTAGCATCTGGACCATCGAATTCGACAACGGCGAAGGCGTTCGACCCACGGAAATCGCCGCCAGCACCAACGCCGGCGCTATTTCCCCCTTCTGGAGCCCGGACGGCGAGTTCATCGCCTTCTGCACCGTGGTCAACCCCGGCGCTGAAGATGACATGGGCACCCCCCGCCAGGCCGATATCTGGGTCGTCACGTCTGACGGCTCCTCACGCTCGAACCTGACTCACAACACCTTCATGAATGTTCAGCCGGCCTGGGGCAAAAACGGGGCGATTTATTTCGTCAGCGATCGCGGCAAGGGCAACGTGCAAAACATCTGGGCCCTGCGGCCGGAAGCCGCCATGCGGGTAGCTCGGCCCGGCATCATGGTAGCGCCAGGCCTGGCCACCAATTCCCCTGCTCCGCAGGAACATCAGACCCCAGCCCATCCGGTGACGGCCGCGCCCACCGCGGAAGCCCCCACGGGCCATTAACGATTAAGTAACTGCCCCATCATGGCTTAGGCCGTTGCGGGGCGAATTGAAGCAAAAGAAAAGACAGGCGGAGGCTTGTCTAACAAAACCCCTGGCAGGATGCCATGACAAGTCAAAAGGTCATGTTGATCGCCCTGATGCTGGCGGCCTGCGGCTGCACCTACATGGAGCTGCGTGCCGGCGGTCCGCATTTGGGCAGCCCCTATCCCACGCGACGGGTCTGGGCCGTGTTGCCTATGCGAAACGAAAGCGGCAGCCAGTTTGCCGACGGCCTGAAAATGGCTGATCGCCTGGCGGCTGAAATCGATTCCATTCCCAACATGGACGCCATCCCCGTCAACCGCGTCCTGGCCGCCCTGGCCGCCATGAAGCTGCGCGAGGTGTCCAACACTTCCCAAGCTCTGGGCTTGATGAAAGCCCTGGGCGTTGACGGCCTGGTGGCGGGAACCATCACCGCCTACGAGCCCTACGATCCGCCCGCCATGGGCCTGGCCCTGGAGCTTTACGCCGACGCCGACGTGGAAAAAAGCGACTTTGCCAACCTGTCCCCGCTCACCACCGCCGCCACGGGCGAAACGGTGGACCTCAAGCTGGAAGCCTGGCAGCTCAAACAACCGGTCAGCCGCGTCAGTGCTCACCTGGCGGCCTCCGAACCGGCCATCCGCGTGGAACTGAAAAACTATGCCGGCGGGCGCGGCGTCGAATACGGGCTGCAGAGCGATTGGCGACGGTACCGGATCAACATGAACCTTTTCAGTGACTTTGCCGCTCACGCGATGATGGGCCGCCTGCTACATGCCGAGGCCCTGCGGATCGCGGAGCTGAAACTGACCGAAAAAACCCCCTCTCCCTGACGGCGCGGCCCATAGCCGCCCCACCGGGAGCGGCCACGGGAGCGTGTCGTGCGACGAAACTCCTCACCCCAGCCTTCGGACGGCGATTCCGCGCCGCACGGAGCCAACCCGAATCACGCGCCGGCCCAGGCGCCACCCCAGGTGGTGCTCGTCAAGGACGGCCAGCGTTTTGTCTTTCAGTGCGCCCCGGGCGATGAGTCCGCCCTTTTGGCCAATCTGGCCAAGATGGCCCAGGACCCCAAAGCCGGTTTGAACTGGTTTGACGCCGCGGTGCTCAGCCATCAGGTCGGCCAGCACATGCGCCAGCAACTCAAGCAAATGCTCAAGGCATAACAACCACCCCAGGCGCCGGCCGTCACGCCGGTTTGCCAAGGCCAAGGAACCGCAACGATGTCCAGCAAGAGCGTGTATGTCGAAGAATTCGGAAATTACCTGCGTTTTGAGCGCCACTTCAGCCCCTACACCGGGCGCTGCTACGAGGCGGACTTGCGGCAATACGTCGATCACATGACCGAACGTACCGCCCCCGGCAATGCCCCCCCCGGAAGTTCTTTCCCCGGCAGTCCCGCCCCGGCCATCGCCACCGGTACACCCGCCGCAGCCGTCGCCACGGCTTCGGGAGGGGAAACCGATAGCTGCATTGCCGCCGCCGACGCGATGACCATCCGCGGCTTCCTTAGCCATCTGGACTCCTTCGGCTACAGTGCCGCCACCATCGCCCGCAAGATCGCCACCCTCCGCAGCTTCTACAAGTGGCTGCAGAAGCGCGGCGTCGTGCCGGCCAACCCCATGGTGCTCATCCGTACGCCCAAGCAGGGCAAACGCCTGCCCAAGGCCATCACCGTCGAGCAGGTCGACAAGCTCTTGTCCGTGCCCGACAACCGCGACACGCTCGGCTCCCGCGACCGGGCGATCCTCGAGACGCTTTACTCCACCGGCGTGCGCGTCAGCGAACTGGTGGACTTAAACCGCCGCGACGTGGACATGCAGGAACAGATGCTGCGCGTCCGCGGCAAGGGCAAGAAGGAACGCCTGGTTCCCCTGGGCACCCACGCTCTCTCGGCCATTCGCCACTACCTGACCCTGCTGGACCCGGACCCCCGCTTTGAAAAGCTGCGCACGCAAGGCAACGAAGGCGACCTGCCCCTGTTCGTGAACAAAAACGGCGGCCGGCTAAGCAGCCGCAGCGTCCGCCGCAAGCTGGACAAGTATCTGATGACCGCCGGCCTGGACCCGACCATCAGCCCCCACACCCTCCGCCACAGCTTCGCCACGCACCTTCTGGAAAATGGCGCCGACCTGCGCAGCGTGCAGGAACTTTTGGGCCACCAATCCCTGTCCACCACGCAGATCTATACCCACCTGTCCACCTCCCGGATGCGCAGCGCTTACGACACCGCCCACCCCCGGGCCGTGTGAGCCATCGCTAAATTCAAACGCACCTCGCCAGCCCCGACAATCGTCGGGGCTGGTTTGTTTTATCATTCACCATAGTCGGAAGTCAGCCGCGATTCTGCTATATAGATACCTATCCACATACGGCGGGTGCCAGCCAGCAATCACGTTTCAGAAAACGAGAAAACGTCCTAGGCACAAACAGGAAACAAACCGTGGATTGCTTGGTGACGCCGTTTATAGTGTTGTCTGATTACGATAACGGGGGGAACTGCGGATAGCAGGAACAGGGACCAATACGGAAAGCAGAACGCCGTGGTCATTATTTGGACACTGGCCATGCCGCGGGTTACAAAAGGACGCCTGTCATATGCGAATCCGAAACCCCCTATTTGCCATTTCTTCGACCCGGCCGGCACATACGGATAAGAGCAAATGCCGTCGAGCTTCCGGTGAATCCACGATTCTCTAAGGATTTCTGCCTTGCCGTCGATCCCGCTGATCCTAAACTCACCTGGCAATTTATCGATAAAACGAATCGCCTCCATAGCAGAATCATATTTTGTTTGACCGCCTTCGTATCCGGGATGCCCTTTCTCTGGAGGGAATCCGTCCAAATACGCCCTCGTGAAATCGAACCGTATTCCACCGACTTCAGAAAAAAGCGTTACCCAATACGAAGACGGGTGCCGATCTGTAACCGCTTTGACCTGAAAGGCCAGACGGTCCCAGCACCAATAACTGCGAATCCCCAGCGCGGCAATCGCAACGCAAACGGATATGGAAATTGAGAGGACAATTCGTTGGTGCCGTCGCATATGCAATATTCTACAGCTGCGGCCATACCAACAAAATGGCGAAGTTCCCGCTAAAGCGAAAAAGCATGCTTTGAGCTTATTCTGGTAAATTAAATGGCTCCCCCCAGCCCCGGCCTTCCGGGGCTGGTTTGTTTTTGTGCACTTATTTAATCCACTTTAAAACCACAACCGATCTGCTGACGACTTCATGCGTACATCTCCTATAGATCAACATCCAGCACAAGGAGATACCATGCCCCGCTACCTGGCTTGCCTCATGGGATTGCTCTTTGGATCGCTCGGCGGCATTTCCTTCGCGGAACAGGCCACCCCGCTTAACTCCTTATCTCAACTGCCTATTAAAGAAGTCACCATCTTCAAGGACGGCCACGCCCTCTTGCTCCACGAGGGCCAAATGCCCGTCGAAGCTGGGGGACGGGTGGTCATGGACTACCTGCCTCAACCCGTGCTTGGCACGTTCTGGCCTTATGCCGCCGAGCCTGACGCCAAACTCCTTTCCGTGACGGCAGCCCAGCGGAAGGTGCTCGTCAGCCGGACCGCTTTGAATTTGCGCGAGCTGATCGAAGCCAACGTCGGCGCCGACGTATGGATCACCGAGCAAGTCCCCGCCACCGCGCCCGCCAGTCCGCCCCCGCCTCCCTTAACTTACCCCGCCACCATCCTGGCCATCCCCACCCGCACCGGTGAAGAGCTTGAAGAGATCAGCCCTCCGCACTCCGGCCAGCGCCTGCCGGAGAAGGGCGACGTCGTCCTGCTGAAAACCGAGACGGGCGTCAAAGCCTTGCCGATCGTCCGCATCATCGACCTCACCTTTAAAGACGACCCCCAGGCCAAGCTGGCCAACGAAGAGTTCCGCAACCTCCTGACCCTCCAGCTCCAGTGGTCCGACGCCAAGCCCCACGCCCAGGCCCAGGTCGGCATGCTCTATCTCCAACGCGGCATCCGCTGGATTCCCAACTACAAAGTGACCATCGACGGCCAAGGCGCCGCCACCGTCACTCTCCAGGCCACCATCCTCAACGAAATGGCGGATCTTAACGACGTCACCGCGCACCTGGTCGTCGGCGTGCCCACCTTCGCCTTTAAGGAAACCATCGACCCCATGGCTCTGCAACAGCAGACAGCCCAGTTGGGCAGCTATTTCCAGCAAGACGCCCGCACCGGATATGCCCTGCGCAACGCCATGCTCACCCAGCAGGCGCGCATGACCGAGGTGCGCCACAGCGACGAGGCAGCCGCTCCGCCCGACCTGGGGCCCGAACTGGCCGGCTCGACCAAAAACGAGGATCTGTTCATCTTCACCGTCGAGCACCTGACTCTAAAGAAAGGCCAGCGCCTGGTCCTTCCCGTCACCACCGTGACGATCCCCTACCAGGACGTCTTTACCCTCAATCTCCCCTTCGCGCCGCCGCCGGAGGTTCGCAACAACTTCAATGATTCCCAGCGCCTCGAAATCGAACGCCTCTTCCGCTCCCCGAAGGTCATGCACACCCTGCGTCTTAACAACACCAGCGCCACCCCGCTGACCACCGCCCCCGCCTTGATCGTGCGCGACGACCGCGCCTTGGCCCAGGGCATGATGACCTACGCCGCCCCCGGCGCGCAGACCGACCTTGATCTGACCACCGCCGTCGACGTCCACGTGAAAAAATCCGACGTCGAAACTCAGCGCATCCCCAACGCCGCCAGCTGGCAAGGCAACTCCTTCGGCCGCTCCGACCTGACCGGCACCCTGCACGTGACCAACTACCGCGCTCAGCCCGTGGAGCTGGAGATCGTCCGCCACGTACTGGGCAATGCCACCGAAGCCAGTCACGACGGAAAAATCGAACAAATAAACACCTTTGAAGACGAAACCTTCTACGCCCCCGGCTCTTATCCCGTCTGGTGGCCCTGGTACAACTGGCCTCACTGGTGGCATCACTTCAACAGCGTGGCCCGTATCCGCTGGACGATCAAGCTCGAGCCCAATCAATCCATCGACCTAACCTACCAGTGGTACTACTACTGGCTCTGATCGCCACCACAGGGCGTGAACACGGAAAAATAAAAGCCACCTCGCTCTTCCACCACCGTCACTCCCCAGCCCCGGCCTTCCGGGGCTGGTTTGTTTTTCGGAACATGATGTGGTCGTCGTTCTCAATTTCCCGTATCCCCCTCACTGAAAAAACAGCCTGAAACTTGACAAGCTCCGCAATTTCGTGGAAGTAATCCCAACGAATTGTTCGCTTTACGAGAATTAGAACAAGCACAGGAACATTCACCCATGAATCCGTTGCCGATCAAGGAAGTCGCCTGGGTGCCCGACGAATACGTCGCCAAGCCGATCCGCGGCGTGGTGCTGGTGTTTCATGGCCTAAGCAACACGGACTTGCGCAGCGAGCCGGGCACCGACGAACTGGAATGGCTGCGGGCCGGCGGATTGGTTGTATATCCCTACAGCGGGCCGTGGGCGTGGATGAATCGCCAGGCCCGGGCGTTCATCGACGACCTGGTGGATAGCGTCTACGCGTTCTATCACCTGGACGACAGCGTTCCCCTGATTACCACCGGCGGGAGCATGGGCGGGTTTAGTTCGCTGCTTTACACCCGCTACGCCCGCCGCCGTCCGACGGCTTGCCTGGCTCTGTTTCCCTGCTGCGATCTCAAATATCACTTCACCGAACGCCCGGACCTGCCGCGCACCATTCACTTTGCCTTCCGCGGCTACCACGAACCGTGGGAGCAGTTGTTCGCCGAGCATTCCCCCGTCGCTCAGGTCCAGCACATGCCCGACATCCCCTATCTGGTCATCCACGGCGAGGCGGACAAAACGGTGAGCAAGGCGCATCATTCCGATCGCTTCGTGGCCGCCATGCGTCGCCTGGGCCGCAAGATCGAATATGTCGAGGTTCCCGGCATGGGCCACGGCAGCATGATCCCGCTGTCCGTCCTGCAACAGCGGGTGGAGTTCGTCAAAGGGTTTCTGCACTGATTCAGCCAGGCCGCCTCATACTTGCATTATGGGCAGACGAAAACATAATGGCTCCCATGAACCGGGACATGTCTTCCGAACCGACCGCCTTTCAAAACGTCATACCCGCGGAACCCCAATCTCCATTCGATACGAAGAACACTCCACCCCCCAAGGCCTCCCTGTGGCTTTGGTATTTGTTCTTCCGCCCAAAAGTATTCTTCCAGCACTTTGTCATCGACTCCATGCCGCTCCTGACCGCTATCTGCGCGTGGACCTACGGCATGTCCACCGTGATCGACCGCCTGGCGATGAAACAGATGAAGGGTGAACTATCCTTCGACAACCTGAATTGGGCCGGTTACCTGGGTATGGTTGTGTTGGGCGGCGTTCTGGGCGGACTGGTCTACTACACCATCGGCGGGTGGTGGTATCGCGTGCGTCTGGGATGGTCCGGCGTGGCCAAGCCGGACCGGAAGCTGGCACGCCGAGTCTACCTATACGCCTCCCAGGTAGCTGCCCTGCCCACACTGTTTCAGACCTTTGGCGAAGTCCTTTTCTACGACAGTCCCCATGCCGCGCAGCAAGACACCCACGTCTGGTTGCTGGCCATGCTCATCTTCCCGTTCTGGGCAGCCTGGACCAGCTATCGCGGCGTGCGCACGGTGTTTGACGCCCGCCGCGGCGCCGCCCTGATCTGGTTCTTCATCCTGCCGACGCTGGTCATTGCGGTGGTTCTTGGCGGCATCATGGCATCCGCCGCCGCGGGCGTGATCGGCGAATTCCGTAAACCGCCTAATCTGATGCAACCGGCCAATTATCACGGCCAGTCCTTCACCTTCGGCTACCCCGGCAACTGGCAACTGGAAGGGCCGCCGACCGAGGAAGATGCCCCCGAACAAGTTTCCATCGAATCCACGCAGGACGCCTATTTCCTGGCCATGGGCTATGCCATGCCCCAATCGGCCCCGGCCGATGAAGTGTCAAACGCCATCCAGGCTATCCAGGAAGTCTCCACCCAATGGGAACAGATCCGCCCGCTGTCCCAATGGGCCCAGATGCGCGGCTCCGGCGTGGAAGCCAAACTGTTGCTCAAAGGCCAGCCATTTCGCTGCCTCATCTTCGTCAGCCAGCGAAACATCGATGAATACATCCAGATACGCTGGATCTGCCGACTGGATCACGAAGCCATCGCCACGCCGGGCCTTGTACTTATCGAAAAATCATTTCGAGCGTTGCGCTGACGTGTCCCCCCCCGGAAATACCCCGTCCGCTGAACCTTGCGCCGGATGTCTTCGGGGGAGTTCCCGGGGGAATTCCGGGGAAGCTACAGGGTCGGGCGGCAAATGAATTGCTATGCTGGAAAGCATGGCTAAGCGGCGGAACATGCCCGTGCGGCGGGGAGGGGCGGGTGGAACCGTAAGGCGTCTGGCGGGCTGGCACCTCTGGCGGGTCGGGGCCAGCGGGTTGCTCTGGTCTTTGTGCTATCCGCAAATGGGCTGGTGGCTGTTGAGCTTGGTGGCGTTGCTGCCGGCCGGCGTGGCGGCCGCCCGCAGCGCGTCGATCAGAACGCTGCTGTGGGTCAGCTACCTTGTGGGCTTGGTCTGGTGGCTGGCGATGTTGAGCTGGCTGATCCCGGTGACCGGGCCGGGGTACGTTGGTTTGAGCATCTATCTGGCGTTGTATCTGCCGCTGTCCTTGCTGGTTTTTCGATATCTGCACCGCGGCCTGGGCGTGGCGGCGGTGCTGAGTCTGCCGATGGCCTGGGTGAGCATGGAGCTGATCCGCAGCCACATCGTGGCCGGCGGATTCAGCTGGTTTTTGCTTGGGCATGCCTTAGCGCCCTTCCGCCCGGAGCAAGGGGCGGGCCGATTGATGCAGGTGGCGGACTTTGCCGGCGAATGGGGCGTTAGTTTCCTGGCCGCGATGGTCAGCGGCCTGGGCGTGGATCTGTGGACGGCCGGCAGCGTGCGGCGGGCGATCGGCCCGTGGCGCTGGCGGCGGCGCACGGTCGCGGCCGTGGTGATAGCGGCCGTCTGTTTAGGCGGATCGTGGGGCTACGGCCAATTTCGCTTGATGCAGGCCCAGGCGTGGGCCGGCCCGCGCCTGCGGGTGGCGGTCGTGCAGACCAACGTGCCCCAGAACAACAAGATCAATCGCACCGACGCCCAGGACGCCGCCGATTGGGTGCGGGTGGTGGAATTGACGCATCAGGCTGCCCTGGCTGAGCCGAAGCCCGACTTGATCGTCTGGCCGGAGACAACGGTACCCCGGCCGATTAACGCCGAATCACGCGCGGTGGCCCGGCAGCTGGGCTTGGATTGGGGTGACTATTTTGCCCAACTGGCGACGTTGGCGGAAGAGAATCACTTGGACTTATTAATCGGAACGCCGGCCCGGACCAGCTGGCACGCGGTCGACGACGGAAAGGGATGGGCCTTTGAAGCCACCGAGCGCTACAACTCAGCCCTTCTGATCCGCGGGCGCGGCACAGCCGATGGGGTGCTTCCGGGGGCGGGGGTTCCGGGGTCTCCGGGGGTTCCGGGGGGGACACTTCCGGGGGGACTTCTTCTGGGGGGGGAGGAAGAGCGATATGACAAGGTGCACCGGGTGCCGTTTGGGGAGTACATGCCGTGGATTGAGAGTGCGCCGTGGCTAAAAGACTGGTTTCTGCATTACCTCTCGCCCTATGACTTTGACTATTCGATCCAGGCGGGAAAGCGGACGACGGTTTTCCCCTTGGCCGCGGCGGGCGCCAACCGGGCGAGGATTCGCATGGCCACGCCGATCTGTTTTGAGGACGTCGTGGGGCGCGACTGCCGACAGATGGTTTACGGGCAGGGCGGAGGCAAGCGGGCGGATCTCCTGGTGAATCTGACCAATGATGGTTGGTATTCGGGCTATGGGCAGCGCCCCCAGCATTTTCAGATCGCGGTGTTTCGGTGTGTGGAAAACCGCGTGCCGATGGTGCGGAGCGTGAACGCGGGCGTGAGCGGCCTGATCGATTCCAGCGGCAAGGTGCAGTGGGTGGTCGAGAATCAGGGCCGCAGGCAATTAGTGGATGGCTTTGCCGCCGGCGACGTCGTGACGGACAAACGGCAGAGCGTTTACGGCCTCGTGGGCGACGGCCCGGCCTGGGGGCTGGCGGTGGTGACGGGGCTGCTGGCGATTTGGGGCGCGGTGCGGCATGATGGTCGGCGTGAGCGCGTGGCGATAACCAGGAGCAAGGTATGACGATGATCGTGCGGCCGAACAACCAACCAGACAGACGGCGGCTTACGAAGGCGGTTGCAGCGGTGCTGCTGATCCTGCTGACCGGCTGCGTCAAACCGCGCCCAGTGGAAAAGCCCCAAGTCTTAGCTGATCCCCCCACCGCCCGGGCGGCCCTGGCCCCGTTGCGGGAACAAGCTGTCCAGACGGTATTGGATTGCTCGCGCAGCCCGGATGCTTTCCTGCGGGCCAACGCCATCGAAGCCGCCGAGAACGCCGGGGACCGCGTGGTGCCGATGATCCAGCTGGCGATGGACGATCCGCACGAAGTCGTGCGCTTTTCCGCGGTGGCGATGATCGGACGCTTAAAGCTCACGGAACTGGCGCCGGCCGCCAAGCGGCTGCTGGGCGATAAATCCGAATCGGTGCGGGCCGCGGCGATCTTCGCCATGGCCCGCTGCGGGGAAACCGTGGACATCACCCCGCTGGGCAACATGCTCGGCCACCCGGACCCCACGGTCCGGGGCAACGCCGCCATGCTGCTGGGTCTGCTGGGCGAACGCAGCGCCATTCCGATGCTCTACGCCAAGGTCAAAATGACCATTCCCGGCAGCAACCCCGCCCGGGAGGCAGCCGTCCGGCTGCAATTCGCCGAAGCCATCGCCCGCTTAGGCGACCAGTCGAACATGAATGCGATCCGGTCCGGGGCGTATTCGACCATGGGCGAGGCCCGGGTGCTGGCCGTGAAGATGATGGGCGACCTGCGGGACTTTAAGATGCAGCCGGCCATCGAGGACATGCTCGCTGATCCGCCGGTGGAACAGCAACTGGCCGCCGCCGGGGCCCTGGCCAAAATGGGCAGCGGCGCGGGCCTGGAAATCCTCATCCAATGCGCCGCCATGCCCCTGCCGATGGTTCGGGCCCAGGCGGCTATCGAGATGGGCTATTTCCCGCACTTGCGGACCGCCCAGGCCCTGGCGACCCTGCTGGCGGACGCCGAACAGCCGGTCCGCCTGGCGGCCGCGGCTTCGATCCTGCGAATTATCAAGGAATAGACCATCCTGCCCCCTGGGGCGGCCCAAAAAAAGTACACTTTCGGGGTGATAAAAAGTGCTCAGGCGTGATTGTGAAGAGTGAATTGTGTTTGACAAAAAGGCCGGCAGGGGTTAATCCTTTAATCCCCACCTGCTTGCGTCCTTGATCGGCCCAAAAGGGCCTAGTAAGCGGCCGACGGACCCTTAAGCGTTGCCAAGGAGGTTCCCTTGAGCGTTTTGACCAAAGTCCTCGTGGTTTTGGTAACGGTTCTATCAGTAGTTCTGGTAGCTCTGGTCGTGCCCTTCGTGGCCAACCAGGAGCAATACAAGAGCAAATACGAGCAGGAACGCGCCCAGCGTTCCGCCGCCGAGGCCAGCGCCCGGGTGGCGGAATCCCGCGCCACGGCTGCCGAGGAAAACGACAACGAGCTGGTGGCCCGTTACCAGGCGGAAGCCAACGCCAAGACCACGCAGATCAATCTGCTGCAGACCCAGCTGGCCCAGGCCCGCGGCGAGAACGAAAGCCGCATCGGCGAACTGGCCCAGACCAAGGCGGACCAATCCCGCCTGGCGGCCGCCAACGACCAACTCTCCAAGATGCTCGACGCCATGCGCGGCGAATTGACCGAACGCCGCGACAAGATGGTCGAGCTGGAGCTGAAGCTCGTGGAAGCCACCGATCAGGTCAACGAGCTGACCAGCCAGTTCCAGACCGCCAGCGTGTCCATCCGCCGGCTGCGCGAAGACTTAGCCGCCCGGGAAGAGACCCTGCGGGACTATGAGAATCGCATTACCAAGCTGCCCCAGGACATTCGCGACCAGATGATGGCCAAGACCTCGGCCGCGGCACCCTATGTGCCCGAGGTGGCGATCCACGGGCAGGTGCAGAAGATCGAGGCGGTGGCCGGCGAGACCTTCGCCCAGCTGAACATCGGCAAAAAGGATCAGGTGGCCGAGAACATGAAATTCATCGTCTACCGCGGGGACCAGTTCCTAGGGACGCTGGTCATCACGCTGGTGGATGAGGATTCGAGCGTGGGTCGTGTCGTTCTGCAGCAGGGCGCGATCGCCAACGGCGACGCCGTACGGACGGGCGGGCTGTGATCGGGATCGTGGAGTTGCGGACAGCCAGGGACTTATTTTGGGAGTTTGGTCTATGACCCAGGCAGGCGGCACAGGACGGCCGGGCACACCGGGACGGCGGATGACAGCCTCCAGCGGCGGCGACATTTACACCGTGCTGGCAGCCGTGGCGGTCGTGGCGCTCTTGGTGGCGGTGGTCTACGTGGGAGTCAAGAACGCCAAGATGACGGGGGGATCCAATCCCTTCGCGGTGATTCCGTCGGCTGGTTGGATTCATTCTTTGGAATAGCGGTCATCTGACTTTTGCACATGACACGACCAACGATCCCCCTTTTGGGGGGACGCGGTGATGCTGCAGCCACCTGGATGTCCAGCCAATGGCACGGCTTGGCTCCCTTGGCCAGCCTGCAGGGTGAGGCAGAACTTCCGGGGGAACTTCCGGGGGATAGTTAAGGGGGCAACTTCCGGGGGGGGGATTCAATGGGGAAAGGCCATCTGGTCGATTTGGTGGTAAGATCGGTAAATGTGCGAGCCAGGGTTATGGCTCCCGATCCGCCGCGATTGGCTGGGCGGGGTGCGGATAGATGCACCCGAAAAAGTGCCCGATCGGCAGCCGAGTGACTACTAAAGGGGCCATGGCCGTTGTTTCTTGACAACATCCTAAGCTGGTTCAGTGTGGACATGGGGATCGACCTGGGAACCTGCAACACGCTCGTATGCGTGCGCGGGGAAGGTATCGTGCTTAATGAGCCGAGCGTGGTCGCGGTGCAGAAAGGCACGAACAAGGTCATCAACAACGGCAACGCGGTGGGCTGGGTGGCCAAGGAGATGCTGGGCAAAACGCCCGGCAGCATCACGGCGATTCGGCCGCTCAAGGACGGGGTGATCAGCGACTTTGAAATTACCGAAGCGATGCTCTCGTACTTTATCCGCAAGGTCAACGGTCGGCGGCCGTTCCCGCGTCCGCGGGTGGTGATCGCCGTGCCCAGCGGTATTACCGCGGTGGAAAAGCGCGCGGTGCTCGACTCGGCCGAGCGGGCCGGGGCGCGGCGGGTGTACCTGGTGGAAGAGCCGTTGGCCGCCGGCATCGGCGCTAACCTGCCGATCGTCGAAGCCACAGCCTCGATGATCGTGGACATCGGGGGCGGCACCACGGAAGTGGCCGTGATGAGTCTGGCCGACATCGCCCAGTGCGAATCGGTGCGCGTGGCCGGCGACGACCTGGACGAAGCGATCATCAACCACATGAAAAAGGCCTACAACCTCCTGATCGGCGAGCAGACCGCCGAGCGGATTAAGATCGAAATCGGCACCGCCGTGCCGGACGGCAACGCCCGGACGATGGAAGTACGCGGGCGGGACATGATCTCTGGCCTGCCGCGCAAGACGGTGGTGACCTCGGACGAAATCAGCAGTGCCCTGCAGGAACCCTTGAACGCGATCATCGAAACCGTGACGCGGACGCTCGAGCGCCTGGAGCCGGAGCTGGCCGCGGACCTTGTGGAAAACGGCATCTGCCTGGCCGGCGGCGGCGCTCTGTTACGCGGGATCGCCCAGGTGATTCACGATGCCACGGGTCTGGACGTCCGCATTGCCGACGACCCCTTGACCTGCGTGGCCCGGGGCACAGCCATCTATCTGGAACACCTCGAAGAGTGGAAAAAGACGATGGAAAGCGACTTGGACGCCCTGTAAGGGGAACCCGGGGCATCATCTGACAAACAATCTTGAACCCAGGAAAAATGCCTGGGTTTTTTGTTTGGAAAGGCCACGAACATCCCCCCGAACTTCCGCGGAAACCACTTCCGGCGGCCGGGGGAGCTTCCGGGGGCGAGGGGGTGAGGTTACACTTAGGGTGAAGGAATCAGCTGGTTCATGAATGATCGCATGCTCACACAACGGCGCGTCCTGGGGGGCATGGCGGCTTTGCTGCTGGCCGGCAGCTTTCTGCCCGACCCGGTGGGGCACGTATTGTGGAGCCGATTTCGGCATTTAAAAGACATCGCCATCACGCCGATCACCGATCCCCTGCACAGTCTGGCGCTGGCGCTGCGCGGCGGTCGGGACACGGAACTGACGCTGGAGGTGGCCGACAACCGGGTGGAGGAACTGCGGCGCATCCGGCAGCTGGAAACCGAGCTGGCCGAGGCACGGGAGACCATCGCGCAATACGAGCGTCTGGCACGCATGGCCCAGGCGGGCACGGTGCACATGGAGGCCGTGGATTTAATGTCCGCCCGGGTCACCTCGTGGTCGGGAAGATCCGGCAGCGTGGTGCTGACGATCAACCGGGGCGCGGGAGACGGGGTCGTCAAAGACCTGGTGGTAACCGACGGGGTGAATCTGGTCGGCCGCGTGGTGGACGCGGGGACGATGACCGCCTCGGTGGGATTGATCTCCTCGGAAGGGACGATGCTCGAGGCGCGGATCGTACCGCCGACCGCCGAGCCCAAGCGCGAGCTGGTGGGCCTGTTGCGGTACGACCCGAAGGAAGACGGCGGGCAAGGGGCGTTCTGGCTGAGCACGGAGCATCAGCGGCAGGTCGAAGTGGGCGATCTGGCTCACCTGAGCGGCGGGGCTTGGCCGCAGGAAGCCTGGGGGCTGGTGATTGGCCAGGTGATCAAGATCACCGGCGACGACGATCCGCTCAATTTCAAGCGCGTGGTGGTCAAGCCCCGCGTGAACCTGGAATATCTAAGTCGTGTGGTGGTGCTGGTGCCTGTGGAAGCCCAGCGAAGCTCAAGGTAAGGCAAGCTGGGAATCGAAAGGGCTAAGAGACGATGCGCTGGCCGGTATTCGCAATCGCGGCTTTCCTGGGCCTGGGTCTGGAGATCGGGCTACGGGGATTGGTGCATCTTGGCGCTGCCTCGCCGAGCTTTCTGTTAATTCTGGTGATTTACGTGGGACTGTCCGCTCCGCCATTGACGGTGGGCTGGGCGGCCCTGGTGCTGGGACTGCTGACGGATCTAAGCGCCGCGGCCCCGATGGACGGCCGCCCGCTGGACATTCTGGGCCCGGCCGCGCTGGGCTTCCTGTTGGCAGGGTATACCGCTCTCCAATTCCGGGGGCTGGTGTTCCGGGGCTCGGCCATCACCGTGGCGATGACCGTGTTTTTCGGCGGGTTGATGGCCCAGTTGATGATCGTGGCGGTATTGACCATTCGAGGGTTGGATTTCGTGCCCGGCGAGATGGTGGCGGGTTGGGACGCCCCTGAGCAACTGGTGCGGCGGTTTTTTGACCTGCTGTATACGACGGCCTGGGCGCTGCCGGTGGGCAAACTGCTGATGTGGACCGATCCCCTCTGGGGATTCCCGATGCTCAGCAAGCATCGGCGAAACTAAGGGATGGGGGGCAAAGCCGGCACACAGCACGCTGCGCCGCCCGGAAAATGCTGTGTGGCACCCGCGGCTTGGGGAATCGCAATCGGGGGAAGGATGGCAGCCATGAACCAGCACCAGGACGAAGATGACGCCGCCGCACGCGAGGATCAGGAGCAGGCCTCCGAGCGTGACGAGCAGGAGATCGAGGAATTAATGGGCGAAGACGGGGCGTGGCGACCGCAGCGAGGCATGGGCTTCTGGGTCGGTACGTGGGCGATCCTGATCGGCATCGGCCTGTGCGTGGGCGGCATGGTGGTGCTGCTGATTCTGGATTGGTTCAACCGGGGGCGGTGATTGCGGGGTCTGGGGAACAAGGGCGAGTGTCGAATTGCTGAATTGCCGATTGCCGATGTTCTATGTGAAAAACATAAATTCCTCCCTCGCTCGCAGCGCGCAATCCCCGGACCCTAGCCCCTAGAACCTGGTTCTCATTCGACATTCGTCATTCGACACTCGGCATTCACCACTTCTTTTCCCTCACCGCTTCGGATACCCGCGGGGATTCTGCTTAAACCAATTCCAAGCGGTGGCGACCACGTCGTCAATGTTGGTGTACTTCGCCTGCCAGTTCAGTTCCTGACGTATCTTCTGGGGGTTGGCATAAAGCTCCGGAGGATCGCCGGGACGGCGCGGGCCGATCTTGGCGGGAATCGGGCAGCCGGTGACGCGACGGGCGGATTCGATCACCTGCTTAACGCTGTAGCCCTTGCCGATGCCCAGGTTGTAGATCCGCTGTTCGCCCGGACGCAGGGCCGCCATCACCACGGCGTGAGCGTCCACCAGATCCTCAACGTGAATATAGTCGCGCACGCATGTGCCGTCGGGCGTGGGGTAGTCGTCGCCCAAGATGGTCACCTCGGGCCGCTGGCCCAGCGCGGTCTGAAGGATCACAGGAATCAGGTGGGTTTCGGGGGTGTGGTCCTCGCCGATGGAGCCGTCAGCCGCGCAGCCAGCCACGTTGAAGTAGCGCAGAGCAGCAAAGCAGAATTCCGGGTCGGAACCAGCCACATCCTTGAGGATGCGCTCGACAAACAGCTTGGACCAACCGTAGGGGTTGATCGGCGATTGGGGCATGGTTTCGACGATCGGCATCGACGGCGGCTGGCCATAGGTGGCGCAGGTGGAGGAAAAGACGATCTTCTTAACGCCCGCGTCCTTCATGGCTGCCAGCAGGCTGATGGTCCCGCCGGTGTTGTTGTCGAAATAGCGCAACGGCTCGGTGACGGACTCCCCGACGTAGGCCAAGGCGCCAAAGTGCATGACGCACTCCACTTGGTGGCGGCGGAGCAGGTCCGCGATCGGCTGCGTCTGGCGGAGGTCTAATTGCTCAAAAACCACGTCCTTGGCAGAGGCCAGGGCAGCCCGATGCCCGCGAAAGAGGTTGTCAATGACCACCACGCGGTGGCCGGCCTCACGCAGACGCTTGACAGCGTGCGAGCCGATGTAGCCTGCGCCGCCGGTGACGAGAACGTTCATGACAGACTCCCGAAGGTAAACGGTTAAACGGAGGACGATTCCGAGGAGGCCCGGCGATTTTGCCTGCGCGCCCGCCAAATTTCAATCACGCCCGGCAGCATGGAGATCACGATGATGGCCAGGATGACCAGGGAGAAATTCTTCTTGACGAACGGCACGTTGCCGAACCAGTACCCGGCAATCAGAAAGCTCATCACCCAGAGCACGCCGCCGACGACGTTGTAGAACAGAAAACGGTGATATGTCATGGCCCCCACGCCGGCGACGAAGGGGGCGAAGGTGCGGACGATGGGGACAAAGCGGGCGATGATGATGGTCTTGCCCCCGTATTTTTCGAAAAAGGCGTGGGTGCGATCGAGGTGCTCTTTTTTAAGGAATCGGCTGTTGGGACGGTTCAGGGCTTTGGGGCCAAGGATGTGGCCGATCTGGTAATTGACGCTGTCGCCCACCACGGCGGCGATGATCAGCAGAATCGCCAGCACCCAGAAATTCAGGGAGCCCAACGCAGCTAGGGCGCCCACGGCAAAAAGCAGAGAGTCGCCGGGCAAAAACGGGGTGACCACCAGGCCGGTCTCGCAGAAAATCACCATGAAGAGGATCAGGTATGTCCAGGCGCCGTAGTCCGAAGTGATCTGGGTAAGGTGGCGGTCGAGGTGGAGCAGGATGTCGATGATCTGATTGAGCATGAGATTGACCGCGGGTGGTTGGTTTCGAGCAAGAACAGCAGCGGGAAGATTGTAGTGATTTTCGACAGTTTCGGGGGGAAAAGCGACAGGGATGGAGGTTGGGGATTGGCGGGTTGGGGAGAAGGCAAGATGGAATGGCAAATGGCCAATGAAAACCAGAGACTGGGGTCTGGGGTCTGGGGTATGGGGTATGGGGTATGAGGTTTGGAGAGAAATTGCGCCCTGCGAGCGATCGGGCAATTCGTATCTTTCACATCGAACATCGGCAATCGGAGATCGGCAATTCAGCCATTCGTCATTCGCCATTCGCCATGAACTGCCAAGATCACCCTTGGCACCTTCCGTGTGCCAGAGGTTCCGCGGGTTCCGGGGGCTTCCGCGGCTTCCGGGGGGGTTGTGTTTCGGGGCCTGGGGATTATGTTGTGCGCGGTTGGAACATTTCGCAGCCAAGGTAAAGGGGCATTTGCATGACGGACCTGACCAAGCCACGCGAATCCTGGGGAACCCGTTTGGGTGTGATCATGGCAGTGATGGGCAGCGCGGTGGGATTGGGCAATTTTCTGCGTTTCCCAGGCTTGGCCGCCAAATACGAGGGCGGAGCGTTCATGATTCCGTACTTCGTAGCCCTGTTTCTCCTGGGTCTGCCTTTGGCGTGGGCGGAATGGGCGATGGGCCGCTACGGCGGGGCGCGGGGTTATAACTCCACGCCGGGCATCTTCCGCGCCATCTGGCCGCGCAGGTTTTCGCCCTACGTCGGCGTGATCGGCCTTCTGGTGCCGGTGGGCATCTACATGTACTACGTCGTGCTCGAGGCCTGGTGCCTGGCCTATGCCTGGTTCTTCCTGACGGGCAGGATGGCCGGCCTGGGCCAAGTCGCCCGGCTGGCCGACGGGTCGATCAATAAGCAGGTCTTCCAGGATTTCTTTGGCAGCTTCATCGGCAGCGCCAATGATGGCGACGCCATGGTCCTGGGCGGACAGACGGCCTTGACCTTCCTGCTGATCTGCTTCCTGGCCAATTTTGTGCTGATCTACCGCGGCCTGTCCAAAGGCATCGAGAAGTTCTGCCTGATCGCCATGCCGGCCTTGGTCGTCTGCGCCTTGCTGGTGCTGCTGCGCGTGCTGACCCTGCCCTGGGAGAAGGTCAATCCGGCCCTGGGTTTCATGTGGAATCCGGACGTCGAGGGCAAGAGCCTGCTGGAGTCGCTCAAGAATTCGAAAATGTGGCTCGAGGCCACCAGCCAGATTTTCTTCTCGCTGTCGGTGGGCTTCGGGATCATCATCACCTACGCCAGTTACCTCAAGCGCGAGGACGACGTGGCCTTAAGCTCGCTGACCAGCTGCGCGGGCAATGAGTTCTGTGAGGTGGCGCTGGGCGGACTGATCACCATCCCGGCGGCGTTCATTTTCCTGGGCGCCACGGCGGTGGCCGAGGTGGCCGATTCGTCCTTCACCCTGGGCTTCGTCACCCTGCCGATGGTTTTTGAGTCCATGCCTCTGGGGCAATTTGTCGGTTTTCTCTTCTTCTTCCTGTTGTTCCTGGCGGCGATCACCAGCTCCATCTCGATGCTCCAGCCGGCCATCGCGCTGCTCGAAGAAGGGTTGGGCCTGAACCGCAAAACGTCGGTGGCGATGCTGGGGTTCATCACGCTCATCGGCGCGATGTTCGTGCTCTACTTCTCGGCCGGCGCGACGGCCTTGGCCACGTTCGACTTCTGGGTCGGCACATTCTTTATCTTCGTGTTGGCGTTGTTCCAGACGGTTTTATTCGGCTGGGTGCTGGGAGCGGAAAAAGGCCTGGCGGAGATCGATCGCGGGGCGGCCATCCGCATCCCGCGCTGGATCGGCTATATGCTCAAATACGTCTCCCCGGCCTATCTGCTGGTGATCTTCGCCGGCTGGATCTGGCAGCAGTGGACCACGGAAGAAGGCAACATGATCAAGGCCATCTTCGCGGACCGCGTGGTCGGCCTGTCCGTGGGATTCATCGTGCTGGTCACCGTCTTCTTCTTGTTCCTGATCGGCCAGTCCGTCCGCCGATGGACGATCCGGGATCACCAACGGCAGGAGGTGTCCTTATGAACGAACTCGCGACCATGCTGGTGTTGGCCCAGAGCGCCGACGGCTACCGCTTGTCCGCGGGCGGCTGGGTGGTGATGATCCTGTCGGTAGGCTTTGTCACGCTGCTCCTGGCCTGGTGCATCTGGAAAGTGCTGGCCACGCCGGGCGAGACAAACAAGCTGCACGCCCAAGCCGACATCGATCCGCATGACGCGGACGCGGAATGAAGGACGAAGCTGGCGAGGAGTTAGGAGTTAGGAATTGGGAGTCAGGATTCGGGGAAGGCTCGGGTGCCACACAGCAGCGCGCAGCGTGCTGTGTGTATCTGGCTGGCGGGAAAGGCCGGATACCGCGAAACGCTACAAGGTAAATCGGCAACCGCAACGAGGACAGGCACACCGCAGCCTTCGGCCTGCGGTGTGGCACCCTTTGCGTCGTTTTTTCAGGAGGGTGATCCGGGATTTCAACCGGCGTCAAGCGATTCAGCCAAGGGCGCCGGCAACCGGACCAGCACCGGGTAGCCCAGAACGGTCGTGGCCTGCTGGCTTAGTTGCCGCAGCACGCGGGGCACGTTGACTTCATCGCGGCGGGCGCTGAAACTGCCGGCCGCCAACAGGGGCGGCAGCTGGCCGGGGTGCTCGGGCGCCACCGCATCGGTTAAATGCAGGCAGACGTCAGCGATCGACCCGGAAAAACTCTTGCGGGCGCCGTCCAATTTGCCGCGCACTTGTCCGCCGCCGGTGTAAACATCCAGAGCCGGCTCCGCATCCGGGGCAAAGGCCAGGTAACGCAACGAAGCGTTGGTGGCCGCCTTGCTCGAAGGCATGCTCATGGTCGCGCGCTGCCAGAGCGTGCGGACCACCAAGGCCTGCTTCGGTTCGTCCACCGAGCCGACGAGGAAAACAATCGTCAACCGCTGGCCGTCGCCTAAGCTGAAAAGCACCGTGTCAAAGTGCAGATTCGTCGCTTGGGCGGGCGCCTGTTTCTCCGCCTGCGGAACAGGCAAAGGCGTTAAGCTCAGGTCCCCGCCGTGCGAACGGGCAATGGCGCTGCAGCCGGTGAACAGCCCCAGGACCACAAGCAGGCCCGCGCCCGTCGGCAAACCAACGCGGCGAGGAACGTTCGGACGGCAGTTATCAGCGCGGAAAGATTGGCCTGGCATGAACGATCAACCTCGTCGGGATGAGGAAGAAGAGAACGGCGGAAAAGTGGTCGGCGGTGGAACAATCGAATCCTGTTCCACGTGGATGTCGTAGTTCAGCCCGGAGTTCGGTCCTCCCGCAGCATCCTCCGGCAGGCCCAGGCAGCGGGCAGCGTTCTGCTCCACGATCATGCGCAGCTGCTCCCGCGGCACCGCGGGCAGATTATGCCCCTGGGCGAAGGAGTTGATCGAATACAGCGTGGTGATCGCTTTCTGAGGCGTGGTGGCCGGGAACCCGCTGGCCAAGAGAAGCCTGTCCATCACGCCCAACTGATAGGCGCTCACCAGCGTGTTGTAGAGCAGCCACGGGCGCAGGATCAGATGGGACAAATCGGCATAGACCAGCTGATGCTTCTGAAGCAGAACCAGGAGCGGCTCGACCCAGGGATAGCCCGCCTGGGCGATGATCAAGCGCAGGTTGGGGAAGGCAGCCGCCACCTCATCAAAGAGCTGGGGCTGATCGAAACCCAGATTAGCCGCCGGCGCAAGCTGGCTGAAGGGGTGGACAAAAACCGCCAATCGCGCGTCCTGGGCCTTTTCGTACAACCGCATGGCCTTGGTATGCGCGGGGTGAAACCCCTGAAAGCCGGGGCTGATGGTCAAGCCCATGACGTTGAGCTGGCGGGCCTGATCGATCTGCTCCAGATAACCGGGTGACATCGGGTCGATGCTGGCCGAGCCCAGGTTGCGGCTGGGCTGAAGCTTGACGTACTCCGCGACCTTGCGGCCGTCGAGGCTGGCCCCGGCTAAGCGGGAAACCAGCCCGTGGATCACGGCAAACCGAATCGGCTGCATGGCCTGCTCATGGGCCAGCGGGGAAGCATCAAGAGGATTGATCGGGTCAGTCCGGCGGAGGAAATAGGCCGCCGCAGCTGGTCCCAGCTGCTGGGGCGTTTCCCAAATCCGGGTATGCACGTCAACAATCATATGGACGCATCCTTCGAGGGCTGTTAATAGACCATCCTAGCCACTGGGGGGATCAGGGCCAAACCGGCAGGGGGCCAGCTATGGCCAATGCCGAATGCCGAGTGCCGAATGTGGAATGAAAACCAGCGGTTTGACGTTGGTTATGCGAAATTCGCGTGCCCCCCGGGGAGCCGGGGGCTGACACAAAAACCATGTACCCCCCGGCAGAGCCGAGGGCTGAACGGAGGAACTTTGAGGGGCGACTTGCGGCGCGGCTTCAGAGGGACATCCGGGGGTTTTATCAATGGTGGGCGGCCGATTGGTCGTAGGCAGCCGCGGAGAGCAGCTTTTCCAGTTGGGCCGGATCGGCAGGTTTTACCTTGATCAGCCAGCCCTGCCCGTAGGGGTCCTGATTGACCAGGGCCGGGTTCTGGACCACCTGGGTATTCACTTCCGCCACCGTGCCGTCGAGCCCGCAGTAAAGCTCGCTGGTGGTCTTGACGGACTCAATCTCGCCGAACGCCTGCCCCGCCTTGATCGGGCCGCTGGCGCGGGTAACGTCGACGAAGGTGATGTCAGTTAGTTCATCAACGGCAAACTGAGACAGGCCGACGACGATGAGTTGACCCTCGAGCTTGTGCCATTCGTGGGTGGAAGCGTAACGGCGGTCATTGGGTGAGGCCATGGGCGGATCCTTCTTAAGGCTGGACAGGGGATGATACGAGTTGAAGGCGGAAGGATCAAAGTGACCGCGGGCGCGGGCAATAGGGCCTGGCGTCCGGGGTCAATAACAGCGCGACGGATCAGGCCGAAGCGTTGGCCCGGCCTACGGCGGAGGACGCGGAATCAACCTGCAACTGCTGGCCCAGCCAGGCAGCCACCACCGGGAAGAGCTTCTCTTTTTGCTCGGGCTTCGTAAACGAGTGATTGGCGCCTTCCTGGAGCACCTGCTTGATCGGCAGGCCGGCCGCGCGGCGGACGTCGGCATACTGGTCGGAAATCACCGGATTCACCGCCGCATCCTCAGCCCCCTGAACCAGCAGCGTCGGATAGGGAAAACGCAGAATGTCCTGCAGGGGACGCAGGCTGTGAGCGTCACGGACAAAATCGGGGTGCAGCTTGTTGGCCCCGTAGGTGAATCGTTCCCCGGGCTTCCGGTCGACGCGAAATTCACCGATGATCCGGCAGATGTTGTTCACGTCCGTGGGATTCAAAAGGACCAGGGTGCGATAGAAATCCTCGGGCACCCGGCCGACGGCGCAGGCGGCGATCATGCCCCCCATGGAGATGCCCAACAGGGCCAGGCGATCCGGGTCGGCAAATGGCTGCGCGGCAAGCCAATGGCTGACGGCCACCGCGTCGTCCACCTCGTCGGACGGAACCATCCGGCCCAGCTCGCCGTCCGAATCCTTGGTGTTGCGAAAATTAAAAGCCACCGCGGCGATGCCCAACGAAGCCAAATGCCGGGCGAGCAGTTCAAAGAGATTATTGAATTCAATGCGATTGCCGCCTAAGCCATGGAGCATCAAAACGACCGGATGCCGGCCTTGGCCGTGGTCGGGAAGGTAGGCCATACCGCGTATGGTCAGGCCGTGGTTGGTGAGGGCAATGGGCAGTTCGTTCATATAAAAAGCCGTGCAAGAATGCGGACAAAACAACGCATTTTATCACAAAGCTTACGGATACGAATCCGAGTCCTCCGGCAGCAAACCAACAAACCGCCAATTTCGCCGGCAAGTCAGCCTGTCTTGGCCCCTGGACAAAAATCAGCCCGCCCCGGTTGGCTTCCTCAGCTTGGCCCTCTTGCGGTCATGATAGCCAAGTTCGCATCGGTTTCTCCCCGTCTGGCGCCACTCGGCAAGGCAACGTCGTAGCCCATACGCAACACGCTTAATACGCTTTGGCCCACACCACGCGCTGCGGGCTGGGCTGGCCGGTAAAGATGCACTTGCCAGCCTCATCCGCCCCCGAAACTTGCCCCGGCAGCGGAATGCACCGCACCGTCACCGCCAGTTCCTGGCGGATCTTTTCCTCAATGGCTTTGTCACCATTAAAGTGCGCGATGGCGAACCCGCCGTGGATGGGCGTGGGCCCGTCGCTCTCGTCCTTGGCCCCGCCCGGCGGGGTAAAGTACGCCCGGAAATCCGCTTCGTTTTCAATCACCTTAAAGTTCGCGTCGCGGTAGGCCTTGGCCCGGGCGAACAGGTTGTCCTGCATCTCCTGCAGCATGCCCGCCACCGACGCCACAAACTGCGCCCGCGGCACGCCCGCCTTTTCATTGGTGGCCTTGTCCCGGCGGGCCATGAACACGCTGTCGGCCGCCATGTCGCGAGGGCCGATCTCCAACCGTATCGGCACGCCCTTCTTCACCCAACTCCACACCTTGTCCCCACCGCGCAGATCGCGCGCGTCCAGCTCCACCTCGATGGCCCGGCCCGCGAAAGTCTGCGCCCGCAGCTCAGCGGCCAGCTTCTGGCAATACTCCAGCACCGCCCCCGGATTTTCCGCCTTAAACGTGATGGGCATGATCACCACGTGCGCCGGCGCCAGCTTCGGCGGCAGGATCAACCCGTCGTCATCGCTGTGCGTCATCACCAGCCCACCGATCAGCCGCGTCGAAACGCCCCAGCTTGTCGTCCAGGCATGGCGCAATTGCCCGCTTTCATCGAGAAACTTGATGTCGCTGGCCTTGGCGAAATTCTGCCCCAGAAAATGACTCGTCCCCGACTGCAGAGCCTTGCGGTCCTGCATCATCGCCTCGATGCAGAACGTGTCGACCGCCCCGGGGAACCGTTCGCCCTCGGTCTTTTTGCCCTTGAGCACGGGCATCGCCATGAAGTTCTGCGCGAAGTCCGCGTAGACGTCGAGCATTTTCATCGTCTCCACGCGGGCTTCTTCCTCGGTGGCGTGGGCGGTGTGACCCTCCTGCCAGAGAAACTCCGTCGTGCGCAGAAACAGCCGCGTCCGCAATTCCCAGCGCACCACGTTCGCCCATTGGTTGATCAAAATCGGCAGGTCGCGGTAACTCTGCACCCACTTGGCGTACATCTCGCCGATGATCGTCTCGCTGGTGGGCCGCACCACCAGCGGCTCCTCCAATTCCCCGGCCGGCACGAGCTTGCCGTCCTTGCCCTGCTGCAGGCGGTGATGCGTCACCACCGCGCATTCCTTGGCAAAACCCTCCACGTGCTGGGCTTCCTTTTCCAGGTAGCTCTTGGGAATAAACAGCGGAAAATAAGCGTTGCGATGCCCGGTGGCCTTGAACATGCCGTCGAGCACCCGCTGGATGTTCTCCCAGATCGCGTACCCCCAGGGCTTGATCACCATGCACCCGCGCACGGGCGAATTTTCCGCCAGGTCCGCAGCCTTGATGACCTGCTGGTACCACTCAGGATAGTTTTCTTCACGCGTGGGGGAGACAGCCGTTTTAGGTTTGGGAGGCATAGGTGGAATCTGGGGTATGGGGTTTAGGGTATGGGGTAGGGAGACAAAATCAAAAGGCCCTGGGTGTCAGCTCATGCCACGATCAGGTCCATGGTTTCGCGGATGAATTGCTGGCCGCACAAAAATTCTTTCGCCAGCATACGGTTAGCCTGTAGCACCATCTGGCCGGCTTCCCGAAGGTTTCGGCGTGCTTCATCGAGCGTTTGGCCCTGGGTATTGGTTCCCGGCAATTCCTCGATGAAGGCGACAAAACCTTCGGGCACTGGCTGGAACACGGCGTGAAAAATCATTCGGTCCTATCCCTCAACATTGTCATCCAAGTCAATCGGAACCTAATATTCGCTCACCGGCACCTGGCCGTGCGGGTCCGCCGCGTGGCTGTCGGCCGGCCGTTGCCCCGTGGCCGGCGCCAACCCGTCGCCGCCCAAGGCATTGATGGCCTTGATAATCGCCTCCAAGTCATCGGGCACGGGGATCGGCCGGTTGGCCACTTTCCCGTGCGGCGCCTTGCGGGGGGCCTGGTCCTGCACAGCCTTCACGTCAATGCCCGTGTGATACTTCACCGTCGCGTCTGGGTCCTTCAGCACGTGCCCGGTCAGGATGCACACGACTTTGTCGCCGGGGCTGATCAGTCCCTCTTTGCGCAACACGTGCGCCCCCGCCACCGACGCGGCACTGGCCGGCTCACAGCCAAAGCCGTACCGCCCCACCAACGCCTTGTGCTCCAATATCACTTCGTCATCCACCTGCCGCACCACCCCGTTCATCACGTCCAATGCCCGCAGAGCCTTAGGCAGATTCACAGGCCGGCCGATCTCAATAGCGCTGGCAATCGTGTGCGCGTGCACGTTCCCCGCATCAAGCTTCTGGTAATACTCCTGCACCTTCCGGGCGTCGAAACGCCCGCCGTCCCAACGCAACCCCTGCAGGTGATAAAGCTCGTAAAGCGGGTTGGCCCCTTGGGCTTGAATCACCGCCAAGCGCGGAATCTTCTTGATCAAGCCCAGGCACATCATCTCGCTGAACGCCTTGCCGAAGGCTGAGCAATTGCCCAGGTTTCCGCCCGGCACGACGATCCAGTCCGGCACGTTCCACCCCAGGGCCTCGAGCACGCGATACATAATCGACTTCTGGCCTTCCAGCCGGAAGGGATTGACTGAATTCATCAGATAAATGCCCAGCTCCGGGCGCTCCACCGCCACTTGCCGCACGCGATGCAGACAGGCGTCAAAGTCGCCCTGCACCTGCAGCGTGCTCGCCCCGTAATCCAAAGCCTGCGACAGCTTCCCGTAGGCAATCTTGCCCGACCCGATGAACACCACCCCCAGCATCTGCGACAGCGACGCGTACAGCGCCAGACTCGCCGACGTATTGCCCGTCGACGCGCAGGCCACGCGCTTAGCCCCCACCATCCGCGCGTGCGTAAACGCCGCCGCCATGCCGTTATCTTTAAACGAGCCCGAGGGATTGAGTCCCTCGTATTGCAGCAGCAGGCAACCGGGGTTCAGCCCGATCTGCCTGGCCAGCAGGTTGGCTTCCTGCAGATTCGTCCTGCCCTCGCCGACGGTGACGATTTCCGACTCGTTGCGATAGAAAGGCAACAGCTCGCGGAAGCGCCAGACACCGGAAAAGTCCAAAGCGCCCTGCCCATGCTCGCCCTTGGTCATCCAGCGGTGCTCAAAAAACGCAAAGCTCTTGGGCACCGGCACGCGCGTCCAGTCGTATTGGATGTCCAGCAGCGACGATCGGCCCATCTTGGCGCAGGCCGGGCAACTGACCAGCACCTGGTCGATGCCGTAGGTCGCCCCGCAATCGGGGTGGATGCACTTTTGGATAGCTAAGTCCATGGTAAAACTCGCCGCAGGAAGAAAAGTGTAACCGATTAAGTCGTCGTTTCCCAAATCAAAGATAAACCGCAACTAACGGGGGCGATTCCAGGGTTTAGCGGGCGATCGCAGATCGCCGCGCCGGTGGCGATATGGGGGCGCTTGCCCTGCAAAGCCCAGGGATTCCTGCCCTGGGCTCTGGCGATATCGCCCCTCACCGGCTCAGAAACTGACGAAAATTATCCCGCAAGAGCAGCGCCACGTCCCGCTGGATCTGTGCGGTCGACAGCGCATAGCCCGTCGCCGCCACGTCCAGGTACTTGTCGACCAGCACCTTGCCGATGATCCGGCGGGAGTGGTCCCACTTGTAAATCAGCTGGTCAAGAATCCGGGCGTCCGAATGCTGCGGCACAAACGTCGTGCCCAATAGCTCCAGCCGCATGCGGGTCATTTCCTCGATCAGCGCAGGGTTATTCAGAAACCACCAGCAGCCGAAAAGCATCAGGTTGCCGAATTTGCGGGCCGCCACGCACAGCTCGTGCTGATTCTCGCGGGCCAGCATGGTGACCAGAAACTTGTTGTGCGGAAACTCCCGGCAAAGGTTCACCACGGCCTGCACGTCCGCCTTGCCGACCATGTCTCCCGCGTCCTTCAGCGGCGGATTCACCTGCAGGCGCGAGCCGATCATCATCGCCCAGGGCAGCCGCCGATCGGCACACACCGGCATCAGGCATTCGCGGATAAACCGGTCGCCAATCGGATTAGCCGGATCGGGATACTTAAACTCCGGCGGCAAGCTCATCGCCACGTAAATCGCCTTCATCCGGTCCAGCCACATCCCCAGAAACCGCCGCACCTCGTCGGCCGTGCCCCCGGAAAAATCCTCGCGCACCTTAAAGCCCCACCCCGCCAGCTTCTTGCCCGCCCGCGGCCAATCGCGCAGCAAGGGATCAATCCGCAGCACCGCCGTAAAACGCGGGTCGTCCCCCACCGCCGGATCGTTTTCCCACATCGCCCGTTCCGCGTCGTCGAACACCGGATTGGTCATCGTGATGCTGTCCACGCCCGCCAGCGCCATGACCTTGTCCACATACGCGTCGGGATCCTGCTGGTCGAACCAGCGGCGGTACGGCTCAAGCGTTTTTTCATTCGGGTCCAGCCCCAGGCGCTGCAGGGTGGTCAGCACCCCCCGGCAGGCTTCGCTTATCGGCGAGTTCTCCACGAACAGCATCCGCCAGATCAGGTCCGCCCGTTCGCTCTTTCCCATCAGCCAGAACCGCTCATAGGAAAGCTCCGCCGGCGTAATCACCCGGTAGAGTTCCGCCACCAGATAGTGATACGTCACCAGTTCATCAATCCCCCAAAGCAGCAGCCCGCCGGGCTGGGGCGAAGCGCCGAACCGCGGGGTATAGCAGTGGGTGTGCAGATCCGTCACCGGCTGGGCAAACAGAGCCTTGTGAACGTCGTTCTCGATGCTCTGCCGGTGGGCGATGGCGTTACTTGGCTTGGCAGCGGGAGTTGGGGCAGCCGCGGAGGAAGGCTTCTTTCCGGAGAGGGACATGGCGATCATCCTTAAGATTGAACTACCGACCCAGGTCAAAGCGTGAAAAATCAAGGACAGCGATCTTATCGTCCAGGCCCATCAAGCGTAATAAAGCAGCCCTGGTCAGCAAGTAGTCAAAACAAACTCCTCGCCGTGGCCGAAGCCTTTTTTTGACGATGCCCGAGGCTGACTCTATGCTGGCGGCTATTGTAAGATCTCAGGGCATACGTAAACGCTTTGGCAGCCGCAGACAAGGAGTCGTGCCCCTGACCTGGAACGAGTGGCGGCATGGCTGATCCTTCCTCCCGCACCATCATGTCCAATTTTCGCCATTTGTTTTGGCGTGGTTTGGCCATCGTGCTTCCGACGGTGCTGTCGTTCTGGCTTTTGCTGGCCGTCTACAACTTCATCGACGGGTCCATCGCCGCTCCCCTCAACGCCGGCGTCCGCAGCCTCGTGGTGGCCGTCAGCCCCTGGCCGGAGGCCACGGAAGAGGATTTTCTTTTAGCTGAGCAGAGTCTCACCGCCCGCCAACGAGCCTTGTGGCAGGCCCATAAGGAAGAATTGCGGAACGGCGAATACGTCTGGACCCAAGCCAACGAACGCGCAGCGCTGCGCCAATGGATCAAACCCCTGGCCCGCAAACTGGCCCTGGAACGCTGGTGGCGGTCGGTGGGCGTCGGCGCCTGGGCGGTGCTGGATCTGGTCGGCCTGGTCGTCGCCATCATCCTCATCTACGTCGTCGGCGCGCTGCTGGGCAGTTTCATCGGCCGGCAACTGTATCACCGCGGCGAACAGTTCTTCGCCCGCATCCCGCTCCTGGGCCGGGTTTACCCCGCCATCAAGCAGGTGACGGACTTCTTCGTCGGCGAGAACAAACAGCTGCGTTTTAACCGGGTGCTGGCCGTGCAATACCCGCGCATGGGCGTCTGGTCGGTGGCGCTGGCCACCGGCGACGGCATGGCCAAAATCGTGGATGCCACGGGGGAGCCATGCATTTCCGTTTTCCTGCCTAGTTCCCCCACCCCCTTTACCGGATACGTGGTCACCGTGCCGGTCAAAGATACGTTAGAATTACCCATCACAATCGAAGAGGCGCTGCGGTTTATCATCAGCGGCGGCGTCGTGATGCCGCCCAGCCAGGTCAGAACCAAAGCTGGCCAGCTTCAAGCCGCCGCCGTCAGCTCGACCCCCGGGCCCGACGGTCAATCCCCCCGGGATGCCCGCTGAACTACCAAGGAGGGCTTTGATGGAAGTCACCATATCCGGTCGCCACCTGGAAATCACCGAACCGATCCGCGAATATGCCGCGGGAAAAATGGCCAAATTGCCCCGCTATTACGACCGCCTGCAGGCCGTGCAGGTGGTGGCGGAAAAAAACGAGCATCAGTTCATGGTGGAAGTCAGAGTCCAGGCCGACCGGCATGATCCATTCATCGCCAAGGAATCGGGAACCGATTTATACGCCTGCATTGACGCGACCGTGGACAAGCTCGAAAGGCAATTGACCGATCACAAGGATCGCCTGCGGAACCGCAAACATAATAAGAAATAAGAAGAGCTAACCAAGACCCCCGCCGGGACAGATAAAAAAAACACGCCCGGCAGGACAAAGCATGATGGCCCAGCTTCCCCTAATTTCGGCAGCCGGAGCCAGAAGGTAAACAGGGTAAAGGCATGATTAAACTTCGTGATTACGTGGCGGCGGACGCGGTGGTGGCCCAATTAAAGAGCGCCGATCGGGACGGAGCCATCGAGGAACTCGTGGACGGCCTGGTCAAAGCCGGCTGCATTCCCAAAACCCTGCGCCAGGACCTGATCAACATGATCGTGGATCGGGAACGCAAGGGCTCGACGGGCTTCGGCAAAGGCGTGGCCGTGCCGCACGTCAAGCACGAAAAAATCAAAAAAATGGCCGCCGCCATCGGCGTGAGCCAGAAGGGGCTGGACTTTAACGCCCTCGACAAGTCGCCGGTCTATAGCGTGTTCCTCCTGCTCTCCCCGGTGGACAAGCCCGATGAGCATCTGCAGGCCATGGAAAATATCTTTTCCCACCTGCAGCAGGACACCTTCCGACGATTCCTCCGCCAGGCGACCACCACCAAGCAGATTCTGGACCTGATCGAGGAAGCCGACGCCCAGCAAGTGTGACCCCCCCGGCGGTATCCCGGCCAAGGCGCAGGAGAGGCAATCCCCTGGCGCAGGCCAGGAGCATCACGGGGCGAACCAGGGATCCGATCCCGGTCCCCGGCTTGGACGCGGAAAAACGGCACGGGAAACTCCCTAAGACATTTTCAGGGAAATCCCAAGGATCACGGGTACGGTTGGTATAACTTCCGGGGCGCATGACTTCCGGGGCGTTGATTCATGGACCATACACCGGTCGGAGCAAAGGACCACGTGAGCGGGACAAGCGAAAAAGCCTGTGTGCAAGTCACGATCAGTAACCGGCTGGGCCTGCACGCCCGGCCGGCAATGTCTTTCGTGGACACCGCCAACGGCTTTGCCTGCTCCGTACGCGTCCACAAGGGCAATCAGGTGGTGGATGGCAAGAGCATCATGCAGGTGATGATGCTGGCAGCCACCAAAGGCACGCAGCTGCGAATCGAAGCCCATGGCCCCGACGCCGACGCCGCCGTCGTCAAGCTCAAGGAACTGGTGGACCGCAAGTTCGACGAGGACTAGTTAGGATTTAGGATTTAGGATTTAGGAGTTGCGAGTTAGGATTCAGAATCGCGGCATCCCCCTGATACTTCCGCATGGTTCGCAAAAGCCCAGGCCGTCCCCGGCCTGGGACGGGTTAGCCGTGGCTCAAGCCCACCCCGACCCGCTGAAGCTGCTGCCCTTATTCCCCGATCTCCACTTCCCCACTCCGTTCCGCCCGCGGCGGCACCCAGTGCCGCAGCACCGGCAGCAGCATGACCGGCGCCGAAAGCGCATAGGCCGTAAAGCCCATGGCAATCGACCATTGCGGGGCGATCAGCAGCAGCAGAATCACCACCACCGCCATCACAAAGTAGCCGAACGGCGCCTTGCCGCGCAAATATCGGTTGGGCACGTGCACATACGGCAAGCGGCTGACCATCGCCCACGCCACCAGGATCATGACCGCCAGAATGCCCACCGCCGAAGTCTTCAGCACCCACAGCGGGCCGATGGCGTCCAGAAGGTGCTGGTGCAGCATCACCAGCCCCGCCACCGTCCCGGCCGCCCCCGGCGAGGGCAACCCGCTGAAGTAAGCATGCGCGTGAGCCTGGGCCTGGTGTTGATTGGCCTCCACGTTGAACCGCGCCAGCCGCAGGGCCGCACACGCCACATAAATGCACGCGATGATCAACGCCGCACGATCGAAATAACGATCCCCACGCAGCGACAAAAACGGGCTCTGCACGCCGGCCAGCTGCACCGCGATAAATGCCGGCGCCACGCCGAAGGTCACCATGTCCGCCATCGAGTCCAACTGCTCGCCCAAGTCGCTCGTCGAGCGGGTCAAGCGGGCGATCTGACCGTCAAACCCGTCAAAAAGCATCCCCAGAAAAATAAAGATCGAAGCGATCGTCAGCGCGCTCAGCCCCAGCGGCAGGTCGACCTGCGGCCCGCGGCTGGCTAAGAAAACCGCCAGAAATCCGCACAGAGCATTGCCCAGCGTGCATAGCGTCGGCACAATCGCCACCGAGCGGCGCAACGGCCCCGGCAGCTTGCCCGGCGCTTCGGCCGGACCGGTCGGAGATAGGTGAGGGCGATTCATAAGCTGACCATTCTAAACGTTTTGCCATGATCCCCAACCGGCCGTAGGCTAGGGATTCTTATGGTGGAAACTATTTCCAACCTCCCCAGCCCGCCCCAAACCCTCCCCACCCGGGCTTGGAATCGGGCCCTGGCCTTGTTGATCCTGGCCTTTACCCTTGGGCTCCTGGTGCCGGCCGCCCGCCTGCAGCCAGACCCCTCGGGCATGGGCACCCACACCCAGCTGGGCCTGCCGCCCTGCCCCTGGCCGACGACGTATGGCTACCCCTGCCCCACCTGCGGCGTGACCACCGCCGCCGCCCTGGCCGCCCACGGCCGACTCATCGAAGCCCTGATCGTCCAGCCTGCCGGGGCCCTGCTGACCGTCGCCCTGGCCGCCGCCGCCTTGCTTAGCGCCTATGCCCTGGTCACCGGCATAAGCCTAAAACCCCTCCTGGGGGCAGCCCTAAGACCGGCAACGTTGTGGATCATCGTTATGATCGTGCTGCTGGCGTGGGGATATAAGGTCATGCTCGGATCATAAGGTGCTCGGAGGCCCGGAAAAATGCGCATGCAAGTCAACAACCCAACCTATCGCCCGTGGCTCTATCCCCTCCTGCTGGCCATCGCCGCGCTGACCGCCTGCAGCGTCGATTCCGACTCGCCCCAGGGCGGGTTCGGCGAACGCAAAAAAGTCTACAAAGTCGCCGCTGAATATCGCGGCCTGGAGGGACACTCCGTCGGTGTGCTCGTCTCGGCCAACGACGTCACCCTCCTCTATTCCCCCAACGCCCCCGAGCTGGTCGCCAAGCAGATCTCCGCCGACCTGCAGGCCCACGTGACGGGCATTCGCCTGGCCGATCCCAAACAGCTGGCCGAGTTTTCCGAACGCAACCCCTATTGGAGCGTCACGCCCTTCCGCGATCTGCTCGCACGCCTGCAGGTCGAGCGCCTGATCGTCATCGAACTGGTGGAATACCGCCTGCGCGACGCGGACAATTCGTTCATGTGGCGCGGCTACAGCCTGGCGAACGTGTCGGTGGCGGCCGCGGACGCTGAAGATGTCGAACGGCCGGTCTACCAGACCCAGGTGCGCGCCTTTTTCCCCGCCGGCGGTCGTAGCCCCGGCATGGCCAACGTCGAGCCCCAGATCATGGACACCGGCCTGAGCCGCGCCTTGGCCGAACAGGTCGGCGGACTTTTTTACGATCATGAGGTCATGGGCAAGTGAATACCACCGCTTCGTTCTTATCCCCCCGCCGGCCGCTGTCGCCGACCGGGCGCCTCTACGTCGTAGCCCTGTACCTGGCTGTCGGCCTGAGCCTGGGCGGTTGTGTCGCCGCCGGCGTGCTCGCCAGCGGCGTGGCTAAGGAAAAAGTCAAAGCCCGTTATCGCCTGCCGGACCAGAAAACCCTGGTCTTGGTCGACGACCCCAAAAAACTTCTTGGCGACCCCTCCGCCCCAGCCGCGGCCGCCAACCGCGTCGCGTTTGACCTGATTGAAAAGGAAACACTCTTGGCCGAGCGCTTCGTGGCCCAGGAAAAACTCACCGCCATGATCGCCGACCTCGGGCCCGCCTACGCCCGCATGCCCATCGACCAGGTCGGCAAAAAACTGGACGCCGCCACCGTCATCTACGTCTACATCGACTCCGTCCAGATGCAGTCGGAACCGGGCATCTACCGCCCCACCGCCCAGGCCCGCGTCAAAGTCATCGATACCGCCACCGGCAAACGCCTCTTCCCCGCCCCCGGAAGCACACCCACAAATACCTCCGGTAATACTCCCGCCAGTCCACCTCCCCCCACCCCGCCGGCCGATCTGCCCGAAAGCGCCAAAATCAATCAGCAGGCCCTGCTCGATCCCATGCTGACGGAAAAAGGCTGGCCCATTAACGCCACCGTCTCCCCCCAGACTCAGCGGCCCGGCGTGCAGGGCCAAGTCACCACCCTCACCCGCAATCTGGCGGATCGGATCGGCGTCGAAGTCGCCCGCCTGTTCATGGATTACTACAAAGACAAAGCCAATCAATAACCCCGCCCCTCCCGCCCGAACATCCGCCGAGGGGGCATAGGGAGGCGTGTCTTCTTCGCGCGGTCTGTTTCTGGGCCTTTACGCCGCCGGCTTGCGGACTTTCACGACCCTGTTCATCAACTTGATCACCATGAAAATGGTGAACGACACAATCAGAAAGTCGATGCAGGTGTTGATGAACATGCCATAGCGCAGCGTCACTTCCGGCGCCGCCGCTATGCCCTGGGTCAGGTCTTCCTTCACCGCTTGCTTAAGCACCACCGACAAATTCTTAAAATCCACACCGCCGATCATTACACCCAAGGGAGGCATGATCACGTCGTTGACCAGCGAGGTGACGATCTTGTTGAACGCCGCCCCGACAATCAAGCCCACCGCCATGTCCACCGCGTTGCCCTTGACGGCGAATTCCTTGAATTCCTGGATCAGTGACATGCCTGTCCTCCTTCTGCACTAGAGAAATGCCTGCACCCACCGCACATTGCGTGCTGTGATTTTAACATCAGGTTCAAAAAGGCAAGCAAGTCCGCTGATAAAGTGGATAAACGCCCTGCTCCTACCCCCCGTTGCCCCTCGGCCTCCCCCACGCCTGCCCGCGGCGATCTCCTCTCATCTCGCCGCGTCCAGCGGGGATTGATCCTTCAGTAAATCGGGAAATTGGTGGCGAACCTTATCCACCTTCGGCAGCGCCACTCCCTGCACGTAATTCTGGCGAGGATTGGCGCAGACATAGTTCTGATGATAAGTCTCAGCCGGGTAGAAGCCGTCCAACGGCTCAAGCATCGTGACGATCGGCCGGGAATACACGCCCGCCTCCGTGAGCTTGCGGATGTACGCCTCGGCCACCTGCTTTTCCTGCTCCTTGGCGTAAAAAATCGCCGAGCGATATTGCGGGCCCACGTCGTTGCCCTGGCGATTGAGCGTCGTCGGATCATGCGTGGCAAAGTGCACTTCCAGCAGCTTTTCGTAGCTGATCTTGGCTGGATCGTAAATGATCATCACCACCTCGGCGTGCCCCGTGTCGCCGTTGGAAACCCGATCATAATGCGCCAGATTCGCCGGCCCACCCGCATAGCCGCTCACCGCGTCGATCACCCCGTCAAGCTCCTCAAATACCGCCTCCACACACCAGAAACACCCCCCCGCGAACACCGCCCGCGCCGTCACCGCCGGTGGCTTGGCCGACGAATCCTTAGCCGCCGGCTGGGGATTCGACACGTCCGCGCAGCCAACGAGCAACGCCAGCCCCGCAAGCATCGAAAGATACAAAATAGTCATGAGATTATTCCCTTGGAGCCAAAAACGGCTCCTAAACCCCACCGCTGTGGCGCCACTCAAATCCCTACGTCCCGCCGCCGCGGGAAGTTCAGCCCCTCCAACGCTAGGATGCGAGCATGACCCAAGGCAACCTCGCCCCGGAAAATGGTCCATCCGCGCCCACCTCGGTCAGCCTTCGCCGCGCTCTGGGCCTGCCCACGTTGGCGATCTACGGCGTGGGCAACATGCTCGGTGCGGGAATCTATGGCCTGGTGGGCAAAGCCGCCGGGCAGATGGGCCACATGCTCTGGCTGGCGTTTGTCGTCAGTCTCCTGGCCGCCGGCTTAACCGGCTTGTCCTACGCCAGCTTGGGATCACGCTATCCCAAAGCCGCCGGGGCCGCCTTCGTCACCCAACGCGCCTGGGCCAAACCCTGGCTGACCTACCTGATCGGCCTGGCGATCATGGCCTCCGGCCTGACCTCCATGGCCACCGCCAGCCGAGTTTTCGCCGACTACAGCCTGACCTTCCTGGGCTCTTCGCTGCCCCCCGCCGTCGTCGTCGGCGGATTCCTGCTCCTTCTGGCTTTGGTCAACTTCCGCGGCATCCGCGAATCAGCCGGACTCAACAACGTCTGCACCGTCGTCGAAACCGCCGGCCTGCTCCTGATCATCGCCGTGGGCCTGCCCTACCTGGGCTCCGTGAACTACCTGGACCCCACCAGCGTCGCCAATCCCGCCGGCAATCTGGACCTGGCCCTCTTGCTGCAAACCTCCATCCTCACCTTCTTCGCCTTCATCGGCTTCGAAGACCTGCTCAACGTCTCGGAAGAAGTGAAAAATCCCCGCCGCACCTTCCCCCTGGCCATGGTCATCGCCCTGTCCCTGGTGACAGTCATCTACATCCTCGTGAGCCTCGCCGCCGTGTCCGTCGTGCCGCGGGCGGAATTAACCTCCTCCCCCAGCCCGCTCCTGGAAGTCGTCCACCACGCCGCCCCCTGGTGCCCCTCCTGGGTTTTCGCCGCCGTCGCCCTTTTCGCCGTGGCCAACACCGCCCTGCTGAATTTCATCATGGGTTCGCGTCTGGCCTACGGCATGGCCCGCCAGGGACTCCTGCCCGCCTTCCTGGGAACAATTCACCCGCAGCGCCAAACCCCGCACCGCGCCATCGGCATCCTGCTCTTAATCGCCCTGGCCCTGGCCCTGCCCGGCAACGTCAAGACCCTGGCCAGCGCCACCTCGCTGCTCCTGATGCTGGCCTTCATCGTGGTCAACGGTTCGCTCTGGCGCCTGCAACGGCAGCCCCAGGAACCGCGCGGCGGATTTGAAGTGCCCGCCTTCGTCCCCCTCGGCGGCGTATTGATCTGCGGCGGGCTGATTCTCAACAACGCTGTCGCCAGCCTGAAAAACACCCATCAGGCGTGGTCGGACAGCCAAAGCTGGCTCCAAGCGCTAAGCCCCCTCACCCCGTTCCTGATCGCCGGCGGACTCCTGGCCGGCATCCTGGTGCTGTACGCCATCCAGAAACCGCGCGTGGTGGAGGAATCCGTCGCGGACTGACTGCCCTCCGCGTTCCTACGCCCCCTGCTGAATCGCCTTGGCCTTGTCCACGTCCGCCTGATCGCTGTGGCAGGCAGCCTTGCCGCGATCCGCCCCAACCTTGCTCTTGACCTTGCTCGCCAGGCGGTGCACCTCGGCCGGCGACAGCACCCCGCGCTGCCGCAAAATCTCCTGCTGCGCGATCGTCAGGGCCGCGGTGATCTTGGGCGCATCGGCCGCAAAACCCGCGGCCTTGCCGCTGGCGAATTCCTGGATTTCCTTGCTGATCCGCACGCTGCACCAGTCGTGCCCGCACATGGCGCAAAAATCCGTGTCCACGTCCAGGTCCTCGTCGTGATAGGCCCGGGCGGTGTCCGGATCGAACGCCAGCTCAAAGTGCTTCTGCCAATTCAAGGCCGCGCGGGCCTTGGTCAATTCGTCGTCGCGCTGCCGGGCGCCGGGAATCCCCAACGCCACGTCCGCCGCGTGGGCCGCGATCTTGTACGCGATGCACCCCTGCTTCACATCATCCTTCTTCGGCAGCCCCAGGTGCTCCTTGGGCGTGACATAGCAGAGCATGGCCGCCCCGTGATACGCCGCCGCCGTGGCCCCGATGCAACTGGTGATGTGGTCATACCCGGGGAAAATGTCCGTCACCAACGGGCCCAAAACATAAAACGGCGCCCCATGACAGAGCTGCCGCTCCAGCTTCATGTTGTATTCGATCTGATCGAAAGGCACGTGGCCGGGGCCTTCGATCATCACCTGCACGCCTTGGCGCCAGGCCCGCTCGGTCAGTTCGCCCAAGGTGCACAATTCCGCCAGTTGGGCCCGATCGGTCGCGTCGGCCAGGCCGCCGGGGCGCAATCCGTCGCCGATGCTGAAGGTCACGTCGAATTCCCGCAGCACGGCACAGATCGCTTCCCAGTGTTCGTACATCGGATTCTGCTTGCGGTGGATCAGCATCCACTTGGCCAAGAGCGACCCGCCCCGGCTGACGATCCCGATCAGCCGCTCCTTGACCAGCTCCAGGTGCTCGCGCAGCACGCCGGCGTGAATGGTGAAATAATCCACGCCTTGTTTCGCCTGATGGCGCAGCGATTCCAGAATCACCTCGATGGACAGGTCTTCGAGCTTGCGCCCGATGATCATCGCATAGATCGGCACCGTGCCGATGGGCAGCCGGCTGGCGCGGATGATCGCCTCCCGGCATTCATCCAGATTGCCCCCGGTGGACAGGTCCATCACCGTGTCCGCCCCCCACTTCTCCGCCCACAGCAGCTTCTCCACTTCCTCAGCCGTGCCGCTGGAGATCGGCGAAGCCCCCATGTTGGCGTTGATCTTCGTCGCACTCGCCCGGCCGATGGCCATCGGGTCCAGCTGATAGCCCAGATGCACCTTATTGGCCGGTATCACCATCCGCCCAGCCGCCACTTCCTCGCGCACCTGCGTCGCCGTCAAATGCGGTTCGCGCTCCGCCACCCGCTGCATCTGCGGCGTAATGACGCCCAGCCGCGCAAACTCCAATTGCGTGACCGCGGCGAAATTTTGAGGGTAAACCACCGTGCGCGTCGAGCCGTCCGATTGCCCAAAGGATATCGACATGCTTCCTGCCGCCTGCCGGTGATCGCGCTGGCCCTCCCAGCTCTGCCAGCCGTCGGGCAGAAAATCCCAGGCGGTCTTGTCCGACGGCGCCGGCATGCCGGGCGTGTCGGGCGAACTGTACGTCAGCGCCCCGCGTGCCGCGGGTGCCAGCTTGCGGGGGTTGGCAAACGCCCCGGGATTGGTCGTTCCCGCCACCACGCCCCCGCCGATCGTCGGCAGCTGGTAGGCAGGCGGACGTTTATCAGAAGATGTAATCATGGCCACGTGTCCTTTGGAGGCAAAAGGCACGGGCGAAAGAGGGGTCACGCGTTTACGCAGCTTGTCTGGCGATTGGCACAAGCAGCCGACATCGCGTTCGCCTCCCTACGCCGGTGCGAGCCGGATCAGGTTCCAAGGGTTTTGTCTCAGCCCTCCCTGCCCGTGGAGGAAACCATTCGGAATCCGAAGGCTTCCTCCCTGGTGTCGCGGATCCCGGAAATTCCGATGGCAACTTCCGGGGGCGGGGGCGGGGGGGCACCCCTGGCGAACAGTTACTAAAGGGTATTCCATCAAACCGGATTGGGCAAGAATTAAGCTACGCGGTCAGCACAGATTCAATCTGCGCCAGTTCCTCCGCCGTAAACGCTATTTTCGCCAGCGCCGCCACGTTGTCCTCGATCTGACTGACCTTGCTGGCCCCGATCAGCACACTGGTCACCCGCCGATCCTTCAGCAGCCACGCCAAGGCCATCTGCGCCAGCGTCTGGCCCCTTTGCTGGGCGATCGCGTTGAGTTTGCCAGCCTTGGCCACCACATCAGCCGTCACATTGTGTTCCCGCAAATACCCCGTCACACTCGCCGCCCGCGAGTCCTGCGGTATCCCTTTTAGATATTTGTCTGTAAGCAGCCCCTGCGCCAACGGGCAGAAGGCGATCAAGCCCACGCCCAGGTCCTCCACCGCCCCCAACAGATTCTTCTCCACCCAGCGTTCGAACATGTTGTACGAAGGCTGGTGTATCGAAAGCGGCGTGCCGCGCGCCGCCAGCAGCGTGGCCGCATGACGCGTGGCGTCGGCCGAGTAACTGCTGATCCCCGCGTACAGAGCCTTACCCTGCCGCACCACCTGATCCAGCGCCCCCATCGTCTCCTCCAACGGCGTGTTCGCGTCAAAGCGATGGGAGTAAAAAATATCCACGTAATCCAGCTTCAAGCGCCGCAGCGACTGATCTAAGCTGGACACCAGATACTTCCGCGACCCCCCGTCCCCGTAAGGCCCCGGCCACATCCGATACCCCGCCTTGGTGGAAACAATCAATTCGTCGCGATGAGCGGCGAAATCCTCGGCCAGAATTCTTCCCACGTTGGTTTCAGCCATGCCCGCGGGGGGGCCATAGTTGTTGGCCAGGTCAAAATGATTAATGCCCAGGTCAAACGACCGCCGCAACAGCGCCCGCCCGCGCTCAACGTCCTCAAAGTTATGCCAGCAGCCGATCGAAATCGCCGGCAGCATCAACCCCGACCGCCCGCACCGCCGGTACGTCATCCGCTCATATCGCTGTGCTGAAAATTCGCTTGCCGTCATTCGATTTCCCCCTGTCCCATGTTCGAGTTGCAGATCAGCCCCCAGCTCTGCCGGGGGTACTTTCGTCCTCGCCGCCAGTATTCTTCCTACCCCTTGCCCACCGGCAGCCACGCCAGCACCCGCTGGATCATCTTGTCCCAGTACGCCCAGTCGTGCACACCCGGGCCCTCCTCATACACCGCCGGCAAACCGACCTTCTTAAGATGATCCCGGTACCGGCGGTTGTCCTCGATCAGAAAATCCTCCGTCCCACAGCACTGATACAGCGCCGGCCAATCCTTCCTATCCCTGCCCGCCAACTGCGTCGCTAAGTGAAATACGTCATTTTCCGTACCGGACACCTTGTCCAGCGGGCCAAATACGTTCTCAAACTCCGGCTTGCGTTCCGGCATGGTCTTCATGGCGATCACCGGCGGGTCCAGCGCCCCGGACAAACTCGCCGCCGCCGCGTACCTTTCCGGATACGTCATCGCGATTTTGAACGCCCCGTAACCCCCCATCGACAAGCCGGCCACAAAATTATCCGCCCGCGCTTCCGACAACGGGAAAAACTGCCGCGCCAACGCCGGAATCTCCTGGCTGATATGGGTGAAATACTTATACCCGTGAACCATGTCCGTGTAGTAGCTCCGGTGCGCCGCGGGCATCACCACCGCCAAGCCGCGCTCAGCCGCGTAACGCTCGATCGACGTCCGCCGCAGCCAGATCGTGTGGTCATCACTCAAACCGTGCAACAAATACAGCGTCTTGTGCTTGCCCCGGCCCGCCACCCCCGTCAGCCCGATCTGCGCAACCGTCGCCTGCGGCAGCACGACATACATCGCACACTGCAAACCCAACGCCTCGGAAAAAAAATCACAGTGAATCAACGCCATGGCTATTCCTTCATTCTTTGGTCACTTCACCGCCGCACGCTTCTGCACCGCCCGCACGCCCGCCAGACACTCCGCCACCGACGTCATGGCGTCCGTGTTCGGGTTCTCATATTCCACGATGTACCAGCGCGTGGCCCCCACCGTCTGGCAAGCCTTGAAAACCTCGTCAAAATCCACGTCGCCCTGATCGATCACCGCGTCCAGCTGCGTGCTCCGGCTGAAATCCTTCAAATGCACCGTCAGCGCCCGCCCCGGATACCGCCGCAGAAAATCCGCCGGATTCACTTCCGCCCCCCCACGCAGAGCATTGCCCGTGTCCAGTTGCATGATGACCCGCTCGTCCGTGTGCCCAAAAAAAGTGTCCCACGGCAGCTCGCCCTCCACCGGCTCAAACTCCACGTGGTGATTGTGATACCCCGTGTGGCACCCCAACGGCTCGAGCAAGTCCGCTAAGCGATTAAATCGCTCCGCCATCTTCAGCCAGCCCGCCCGGTCCGCCCGCATTTCCTTGGGAATAAACGGCACGATCAGGTACCGATTGCCCAGCTCCAGGTTGAACTCCACCGTCTGGCGATACAACTCCTCGGTCAACGTCGACAGCGGCGTGTGCGACCCGCAGCACTTTAAGCCCACCTCATCGAGCATCCGCCGCAGGTCCTTGGCCGCGTAGCTGTAAAAACCCGCGAACTCCACCCCCTCATACCCCATCTGCGCCACGCGCTGTAAAACCCCCGGCAAGTCCTTGGCGCATTCCTGACGCACGGAATACAACTGCAACCCCACTGGTAAATTCGCCATGTCGGTGCGACCTCACTTAGACGACCAGGAATTTTTCCCCATAGCAGCCCCCCCCCCACCGAACCTCCAAAAGTCGAGCCATGATAATTCCATCCCTCCCAGGGGGCGACTTGGGCCCCAGCCGCCGCCAGCGTACGATTGAACCATGCCCCGCATCACCGCCCTAACTCCCAGCCGGCGCAACCCTTTGCAGACTGTCATCCGCGTGGATGGCCGCTCCGTCGCCACGCTCTCCGCCAAGCTGGTGGCCGAGCTGGGCCTGACCGTCGACATGCCCTATGAACCCGCCCTGGCGCAAAAAATCGAGCAGGCCCAGAGCCTGGACAAAGCCTATCGCCTGGCCATGCGCCGCCTCAACCGCCGGGCCCTGAGCCAGCGGGAATTGCAGCGCAAACTCGAAGACGCCGGCTTCACCGCCGCCCTGTCCCAAAAAGTCGTCCACCGGCTTCAAAGCGTCGGCGCCCTCAACGATCGGGCCTTAGGCGCCGCCCTCATCCGCGAAACCATCCAGCGCAAACCCGCCGGGCCCCACCTCTTGCGGGCCAAACTCCTCCGCCGCGGGCTGGACCGCAAGCTCATCGACGAATTGGTCGCCACCGTCAGGCAATCTGGCCAACAAGTCGACCAAGCCGCCCAACTGATCCAAAAACGCCTGCCCGCCTTAAGCCGCCTGGACCGCGTCACCGCCAAACGCCGCCTCTGGGGCCTGCTCGCCCGCCGCGGCTTTGAGCCCGACGTCATCGACCAAGCCCTAAGACGCGTGGAAATGCCCGCCCCCCCGGAATCCCCGGAACCCCCGGATCTCGACTAACCCCCCCTCGGCCCGTCCGCGCCAACGCGGTACAATGCCTCCCATGCTTGGCCATCTCTCCAAACCAACTCCGGTCATCCTCCTCGCCCTCAGCTGCGCCTGGATGCTCACCGCCTGCGTGGAGCGAACCATCTCGATCACCTCCGAGCCCAGCGAAGCCCTGGTCTTCCTCAATGACGAAGAAGTCGGGCGCACTCCCCTTACCGTGCCCTTCACCTTCTACGGCACCTACGACGTGCGCTTGGAACGCGACGGGTACAAGCCCCTCTGGACCAAACAGAAAGCCAAAGCCCCCTGGTGGGAGGCCCCCGGGCCGGACCTGTTGGCCGAGGCTGTCCCCAACGGCAAATCGCACCTGGATTGGCATTTCGTCCTCGAACCTCTGCCCAGCGAGGACGGCACACCCACCGTCGACACCGACGCCCTGCTGGAACGCGCCAAGGAACTGCGCAGCCAGGTTGAGCCCAAGCCGTAACGCCCCCCCGCCTATGATTCCTGGCCATGCACGATCACCTTCCCCAAGAAGAACCTCGCCCCAAACACCTGGACTTAAAAAAAGACCAAGGATTAACCGTGACTTGGGATGACAACCAAGTCAGCTTTTTCCCTATCGCCCATCTGCGCAAATGGTCCCCCTCCGCCGACGCTCGCGAACTGCGCGACCAATTAGCCCGCAATCCGCTGACCGTCCTGCCCTCTTCGGCCGTATCCCACGAACCCCTCCACGCTCTGGGCGCCGAGCTGGTGGGCAACTATGCCCTGAAAATCCTCTTCTCCGACGGGCATGACACCGGCATCTACAGCTGGTCCTATTTGCGTCAGATTGATCCGACCGCGCCGCCCCGTTCGTCCGCGTCTGCCTCAAAATGAAACGACGCTTAGCGGTAAGGGTCCAGCCAATCTTCCCCCGTCAACCTTGCTTACTTAGATTCCTAGTATCTTTCCGGGCCACTCCTGTTTAATTTCCTGCACTTCTTTGCGCACTTCTAACGATTGGCCTGCCCGCTGGCTGGCTTCTGATTTATGATTGTCTACGGAGTTCACGGTGGAAATCGGATGGCATGGGTGCTCATGCAGCCATCTGTCTGTCGGTACAGGGCGCATCGGACAACTTCATGGCTACTCACAACACATCCTTGCCCAAAGCACGACGCAAAGATATTCCCCCCGATAACGCCCATGTGGTGCTGGTGGTGGAAGACGAAGCGGACATGCGCCACCTGCTGCAATACAACCTCACCCGCGAAGGCCTGGCTGTCCATTGCGCCGCCACCGGCGAGGAAGCACTTGAGCAAACGCAGGCCAATGAATTCGACCTGATCCTGCTGGATCTGATGCTTCCCAAGATCGACGGCCTGGAAGTCTGCCGCCATCTCCGCCAAAATCCCAAGACCGTCGATGTCCCGATCATCATGCTCACCGCCAAGGGCGAGGAAGCCGACATCATCACCGGCCTGGAACTGGGGGCCGATGATTACGTCACCAAGCCCTTCCGCATGCGCGAGCTGCTCGCCCGCATCCGCAGGCAACTGCGGCGGCGCAACAACAACGGTTCATCGGCCGAAAAAGAATCCTCCTCCCTCCTGCACCGCGGCGCCCTGGTCATCGACCTCCAACGCTACGAAGCCCGCTGCCACAAACAGCCCATGCCCCTGTCCGCCACCGAATTCCGCCTCCTGGTCATGCTCGCCACCCGCCCCGGCCGCGTCTTCACCCGCCGCCAGATCATCGACACGCTCCACGGCGGCATGGCTGCCGTCACCGATCGCTCCGTCGACGTCCAGGTCGTCGCCCTCCGCCGCAAAATGGGCGATCAAGCCGACCTGATCGAAACCGTCCGCGGCATCGGCTATCGCTTCCGTGATCAGGATAATGATTGAATTAGGGATTTTTCCCTTTTCCGACATTGTCAAAATAGCGAACCTCCAGCGTACGCCATTCTCGTGTTAACCATTTCTTAACATTGGTCTAACGCTTTTCTATTACAACTATCTTCCATCTTCTGGCAGCAGCGTTACTATTGCTTTGTCTGAAGTCGTTGGTTCGTTTCGATTTTTCTTTCGCGGTCGGCTCGGTTCCCGATTCTCGGCTCGCTGGTTTTCGAAATCCGCCTGGAGGCGAGGAAAGAACATTTTTTGCGTTATACGAATTCCCTATCCATCTGAACGACGCCTCGGGCCGTGACAGCACAGGTCACCCACGGATTGAGTTAGGCTAAAAAATTTTCAATATGCTTCGTCACCCGATTTAGCATGATTTGATCGTTGACTCGCGGCAATTCAGGCCCTGTTCGCGACGCCGTGGACCACAGAAAGGAGGAAGGAAAAAGCGGACCTATCTAGTGGGTCAATCAAGCTTATCTATCCGCACGCACTTGCCTGGCGTCGAATCGAGCCTTGTGGTTTTCAATACGTGTTTCAAACTGGAGCAAAAGAGAAAGGATTAATCCCATGAGTTTGAAGAAGAGTCTTCTTGGTTTGGCGATTCTGGCCTTAGTGGCCTCCCCGGCCCTGGCGGCCTCCCCCTTCGGCGACAACCTCGCCCTTAAGAACTCCAAGCGCATTCTGCGCCCCGTGGTTCAGGGCAACATGATCGCCTGGGGCGACTTCGCCTTCGCCGACATCAACAACACCTGGGTCGCCGGTTTCATCAACCTCTACGACACCCAGACCAACACCCTTAAGGTGCTCGGCAGGGCTGGCGGCTCTCCGACCGGCGCTATCGTGGCTGCGGAACTCGCCTGGGTCGCCGGTTGGGCCCCCTGGACCCCGCAGATCGGCTTCGAAGGTGACTACATCGGCTACAACGAGCCCATCACCCAGGGCGGCATCGTGTATCAAGTCAGCACCGGCACCTTCACCCACATCAACAACACCGGCGAGCAGTGGCACTTCGCCGACGTCAACGGCAGCGGTCTGTTGGCCATTCAGGACTGGGATCCCGCGATGACTCCCAACCTGATCAACCCCGCCACGTATGATGGCAGCGATGCCTCCATGGTGTTCCGTGGCTCCAATGCCAGCACCGAATTCGGCACCGCTCCGCGCATCAGCGGCAATATCATGGCCTGGAACGATGACACGGCCGACGATTACCGCCGCACCATGTACAACCTCGCCACCAACACCGAGACGGTCATCTGGACCTCGTCCAAGACGACCGCCAACCTCTACCCCCAGAAGATCCAGGTCGACAGCACGGGCTCCCGGCTCGTGATGGCCGTCCGCGATGAGACCTCCGATAACGGCTTCGGCGGCAAGCTCACCGACGTCGTCGTTTACGACGTGGCTGCGGGCACCTGGTCGACCCTTCTGAACATGGTCGCCGGCGATGAAGAAGCCATGCTCGATGGCGATTACCTGGTCTGGCAGCGCAAGGTTGCCACCGGCGATAACGACATCTACGGCATGGAAATCTCCACCGGCCGCGTGTTCGCCATCGCCACCGGCTCTGCCAACGCCACCCTCCCCTGGGTTGACGGCAGCACCGGCCTGGTCGCTTGGATTGAACCCGACGGCACCGGAGATTACTCCTTCGACATGCACTACACGTTCATTCCCGAACCCGCCACCCTCAGCTTGCTCGTGCTCGGTGGTCTGGGTCTGCTTCGTCGTCGGTAATGCTTGAATGATTCGAGACTGCTTATTCCTCCGAAGGCTGGAGACACCCGTCTCCAGCCTTTTTTATTTGCCCCCGGCGCCTTAGCCTTTTATAGTGCCCTGAGCCGTTCGAGAACCCCGGAAATTCGCCTGCTATGGGCGCTTCCGACCGCTTTAAAAATCATCATGTCTTGTGATATTTTTATGACCGTTTTTTAGCTGGTTTGTTAGCAGATTCCTAACAATGCCCATCTATAGTGTCAGCCGATTCGGGGATTCACTACGCCAACCAAACACGGAGAACATATATGAGCGCTCGAAAAAACCTGCTGGGTATCGCTCTGTTTGCAGGGCTGACCCTCGCCGCCCACGCCCAGGTCGCCGTCGATCCCGCCCTGCCCGAATACAAACCGGCCGAGGGGGTCTCCGGAGCCATCGTCAGCAAGGGCTCGGACACCATGAACAACCTCATGACCCTCTGGGCCGAGGGGTTTAAAGCCATTTATCCCAACATCACCGTGGAAATCGAAGGCAAGGGCTCTTCCACCGCGCCCGGCGCCCTGATCTCCGGCACCGCCAACTTCGGGCCCATGAGCCGGCCCATGAAGCAGCAGGAAATCGACGAGTTTGAAAAGCATTTCGGGTACAAGCCCACGCAGCTTTCCACCTCCATCGACATGCTGGCGGTTTACGTCAATAAGGACAACCCCATCCAGGGCCTGACCCTTCCGCAGGTGGACGCGATCTTCTCCAAGAGCCGCAACCTCGGCTATCCGCAGGACCTTTCCCGCTGGGGCCAGCTTGATCTCAAAGGCGAATGGGAGAGCGCCCCCATCGGCCTCTATGGCCGCAATTCCGCCTCCGGCACCTACGGCTACTTTAAGGAACACACCTTAGGCAAAGGCGACTTTAAGGACAGCGTCAAGGAACAGCCCGGCAGTTCCTCGGTCGTCCAGGGCGTGGCCAGCGACCGCTACGCCATCGGCTACAGCGGCATCGGCTACAAAACCGCCGACGTCCGCGCCGTGCCCCTGGCCTTGGACGCCAGCAGCCCTATGGTGCCTGCCGAGCCCCAGAACGCTTACAGCGGCGATTATTCCCTTTCCCGCTTCCTGCTCCTGAGCGTCAACTACGCACCTAACAGCAAGATCGACCCCCTCCGCCGCGAGTTCATTCGCTACATTTTCAGCCGCCAGGGCCAGGAAGCGGTCCTCAAGGACGGTTACCTGCCTGTCAGTGCCGACGTGGCCCGCCAAGCCCTACAATCCGTAGGCATTGAGCCTGGGTTCTAGCCGCCCCAGCCGCGTCAAACCTGCCGACAAATGTTCCCTATGAACGTCAACCCTCAGCCCAAGAAACACCGCCACTCGCATGGAACGCGCCCCGGCGTGCGCCTGGCTGACACCACAGCCAAAACCCTGATCACCTTGGGCGGCATCGGCACCATCGTGGCCGTCTGCGGCGTGCTGGTGTTCCTGCTGTGGGTCGTCATGCCCTTATTCGGCGGGGCTTCGATTGACTCCCAGGCGTCGAACTCCACGGGACCCAAGGACATACTCCCTGCCTACCTGGCGATGGACGACCCGCAGCAGTTGGGCCTGTATCTGACCTCGGCGGGACAGGCCGGCTTGTTCCGCCTTGCGGCCAACGCTCCTGCCCTCAGCCAATCCCTCGCTTCGGCGCCGGTCGCGTCAACCTCACCGGCCACCGCCCCCGGTCCGACCCCGACGATCACCGCCGCCGCCGCCTGCGGCCAGAATGACGCCGTGGCTGTCGGCTACCAGAACGGCGCCATTCGCTTAGGCCGGGTGACGGTGGTCAGCCAACTGCTGGGCCCCGACGCCCCGGACGCGTCGCCGCTCGAGGCTCGGAACCTTCCTGTCGGTCAATCCATCGCCGCGGATGCGGCCCTTTGGGATCGCCTTACCGACGAAAAGTGGCAGCGGCGGACCCTCAAAGTGGAGATGGATGATCCCTTGGAGACCGGTTCCGATCAGCCCGTCGTCCTGTTGGACTATCTGCAACAATCCTCCGGGCACCTGGTGGCCGCCCTGACGGCCGACGGGCAGGTCGTCGTCGAATCCGTGCGCCAGCAGCGGAACATGATGACCGGCAAGACCACCCAGCGCGTGACCCGCGCCAACCTGCCCACGCACGCTCACGTGCAGGGCAAGCCCATTTTCCTCGGTGTCTTCGGCCTGGGCGACGGCCTGGTGCTGGCCTGGGAAGACGGCTCGCTCCTTCGCTACGACATCCGCGACCTGCAAAAGCCCGCCTTGGTGGAGACCGTCGATCTGCTGGCGGACCCGCAGGCCCGCTTAACCGCCCTGCACTTTGTCCTCGGTCGCAACAGCCTGGTCGCGGGCGATTCCAAGGGTCAATTGAGCGTCTGGTTTCGCACCAAACCCCCGCAGGCCACGACCTCCGACGGGGCCACCTTCGTCCTGACACGTACCCTGCCGGGCCGCACGCACGCCGTTACCGCCATCGCCTCTTCCTATCGCCGCCGCCTGGTGGCCGTCGGATACGCCGACGGACATCTGGACCTGATCCACGTCACCAGCGGAAAAGTTCTCGCCAGCCTGGACGTCGGAGCCGACCAACCCGTCACCGCGCTGGCCATGGCCCCCAAGGACGACGGCATTCTGGCCCTGTCCGCCTCTGGCTGGCGGCAATGGCGCATCGACGTGGGCTACCCTGAAGTCACTTTCAACTCGATCTTCAGCCCCGTCTGGTACGAGGGCTACAATCAGCCCGTCCACGTCTGGCAATCCTCAGCCGCCACCGATGACTTTGAGCCTAAGCTCGGGCTGATTCCGCTGGTCTTCGGCTCCCTTAAAGCCACGCTCTACGCCATGCTCATCGCCACGCCCCTGGCGCTCCTGGCCGCCATCTACACCAGCGAGTTCCTCCACCCGCGTGTCAAAGCCCGCGTGAAACCCACCATCGAACTGATGGCCAGCCTCCCCAGCGTGGTCTTAGGCTTCTTGGCCGGACTGGTGATCGCCCCCTTCGTGGAAAACGTCATCCCCTCGGTCCTGCTGGGCCTGTTCACCGTACCCCTGGTGTTCTTAGCCGGCGCCATCGTCTGGCATCTGTTGCCCTATCGCCTGACCTTGCGCCTCGACTCCCAGCGTCTGTGGTTTCTGCTGCTGCTCTTGCCCCTGGGCCTGGTCAGCGCCTATCTCCTGGGCCCTTGGATGGAGCTATGGCTGTTTGCCGGCGATCTGCACCACTGGCTGGACGGGCAGATCGGCAGTCCCGCCGGCGGGTGGGTGCTATTGCTTATGCCGCTGACCGCCTTGCTGACGGTGATGCTGGTCACCCGCTGGATCGACCCCTGGCTGCGTGAGCATTCCTCGGCATGGACCCGCGCCCGGGCCGCGCGGGTCAACGCCCTGCGCTTTGTCTGCGGGTGCTGCCTGACGGTGCTCCTGGCCCTTAGCGGCGCTTACCTGCTGACCCTGCTGGGCTGGGACCCGCGCGGGCCGTGGACTCTGGCCGGCATCGACCTGGCCCCCATGCAGACTTACGTCCAGCGCAACGCCCTGATCGTCGGGTTCGCCATGGGCTTTGCCGTCATCCCCATCATCTACACCATCGCTGACGACGCCCTCTCAGCTGTGCCCGATCACCTGCGTTCGGCCTCGCTGGGCGCCGGGGCCACGCCTTGGCAGACAGCCGTGCGCGTGATCATCCCCACCGCCATGAGCGGGCTGTTCAGCGCCGTGATGGTCGGCCTGGGCCGCGCGGTGGGCGAAACCATGATCGTCCTCATGGCCGCGGGCAACACGCCCGTGCTCAAGGCCAACATCTTCGAGGGCTTCCGCACGCTCAGCGCCAACATCGCCACCGAAATGCCCGAGGCTGTGCGCAACAGCACCCACTATCGCACGCTGTTCATGACGGCCCTGGTGCTCTTTATCCTGACTTTCATCATCAACACCCTGGCCGAGGCCGTGCGGCTGCGCTTCCGCAAGAGGGCTTTCCAGCTATGAGCGCAGCCGCGCCGCCAACCTCTTCGCCTTCCCCTCCGCCGCGCCCGGCCAAAGCCCGGCTGCCGCGCCAACGCCGTCGTGCCAGCGGGCCGGCCGTGGCGCTCTTAGCCCGCGGCGAGCCCTGGGTGTGGCTGACCGGCGGCACGCTCACCGTCTGCCTGGCGATGATCGTCGGCCTGATGCTCTTAGTGCTCTATCAGGGTCTGGTGACCTTCTGGCCGCAGCCGGTCGTGCGGATGCAGTTAGCCGACGGCCGGACGCTGATGGGCGAAGTCACCCGCCGCGAAGCGGATCGCTCCCAGGCCCCGGCGGCCGAAGCTCCCGCCCCGCCCTCCCAGCCGACCGCCGCCGCGGACCCACACCGCGATTTATTGCGCACCGGCAACTTTGAACTCACCGGCGCGCACTTTGCCTGGGTCGATGAGGCGGACGTAAAGCAGCGTTCCCAGCCGCGCTGGGCCTTGGTCGTTGAGCGTGTGGAGTGGGGACGCTTCTACGGCCTGCCGCTGGCGATCCTGCAGGACAGCCAACCCCTGGCCGACGCGCGTAACCTCGAGGGCCCCGCCCAGGAAGACGCCTGCCGGCAAATTTACACGCTCTTTGAGCAATATCACCAACAGGCCCGCGCCCAGCGCCAGCGCGTCACCGACCTGGAAACCCACCAGATTGGCCAGCTCAGCCGCCAGCTTGAGGAATCCCGCTTAACCATCCGGCAGGCGGAACTTCGCTTTGGGCTTAATTCCCCGCAACACCAGCAGGCTGCAGCCGAAGCCCAGGCGCTCCGCGCGGGCATCGACAAACAACTGGCTGACCTGCGCGAAGAAATCCAGACCCTCAAAGCCCAGAACGCCCGCGTGCAGTTGCTCCTGGCCACGGCCGACGGACGCACCAAATCCCTGCCGCTGGCTGACGTCGTGCGTCTGTACCCCGCCAACCAACTGACCTTGGCCGGCAAACTCAAGGTCTACCTCAGCCGCTGGTGGGAATTCGTTTCCGCCTGGCCGCGCGAGGCCAACAGCGAAGGCGGCGTGTTCCCCGCCATCTACGGCACCGTGCTGATGACGCTGCTGATGTCCATCGCCGTGGTGCCCTTTGGCGTCATGGCGGCCCTTTACCTGCGCGAATACGCCCGCGGCGGCTGGATCGTCAGCCTCGTGCGCATCGCCATCAACAATCTGGCCGGCGTGCCCAGCATCGTCTTCGGCGTGTTCGGCCTGGGCTTTTTCTGCTACATCGTCGGGGCCGGCATCGATCAACTGCTCTTTGCCGCCCAACTGCCCAATCCCACCTTCGGCAAGGGCGGGCTGCTCTGGGCTTCGCTGACACTGGCCCTGCTCACGCTGCCGGTGGTCATCGTCGCCACGGAGGAGGCCTTGGCTGCCGTGCCGCGCTCCATGCGCGAGGGCTCCTACGCCTGCGGAGCCAGCAAGTGGCAAACCGTCCGCCGCATCGTCCTGCCTAGGGCCATGCCCGGCATCATGACCGGCGCCATCCTGGCCATGGCCCGCGGGGCTGGCGAAGTCGCTCCCCTCATGCTCGTGGGCGCTGCCAAACTCGCCCCGGAACTGCCGGCCGACGCGGCGTTTCCCTTCCTCCACCCCCAACGCAGCTTCATGCACCTGGGCTTCCACATTTATGATTTAGGCTTTCAGAGCCAGAACTCCGAAGCCGCCAAACCCATGGTATTTACCACTACTTTGCTCCTGATTTTGCTCGTGGCCCTGCTTAATATCACCGCCATCCGCCTGCGCAGCCGCCTGAGGCGTCGCTTTGTGGGCAATCAATTCTAAAATGATCAAACAAGTGACTATGCCGCCAAGCAAATTCGCCCAACCCCCGCCCCCGGAAGCACCCCCGGAAGCACCCCCGGAATCGCCCCCGGAAGCAACTTCCCCCCCGGAAGTAAATTCGCCCCCGCAAGGAGCTGCGGCTCAGCCCCCGGCTCTGCCGGGGGGTACTTCATCCTCCCTGGCTACCTCCCTCCACGTCGGCCACGTCGTCACGGACGCCGACCCTAAGCCTCCGGTGATCTACGAAACTCTTCGCCACGAAGACAACGTCCTGGAAATCGAAAAATTCAATCTCTGGTACGGGCCTAAGCAGGCCCTCTTTGACGTCACCATGGGCGTGCCCCGCGGCAAGGTCACCGCCCTGATCGGGCCCTCCGGCTGCGGCAAGTCCACGCTCCTGCGCTCGGTCAATCGCATCAACGACCTGATCGACCACGTCCGCATCGACGGTGAAATGAAACTGCTCGGCCAGTCGATCTACGCCCGCGACGTGGACGTCATTCAGCTCCGCAAACGCATGGGCATGGTGTTCCAGAAGCCCAATCCCTTCCCCATGAGCATTTTTGAGAACGTCGTCTACTCCCTGCGCATCGACGGCGAACGCCGCCGCGGCGTGCTCGCGCAAGTCTGCGAGGAAAGCCTCCGCAGCGCCGCCCTCTGGGACGAAGTGAAAGATCGGCTCACCGAAAGCGCTTTAAGCCTCTCCGGCGGGCAGCAGCAGCGCCTGTGCATCGCCCGGGCCATCGCCGCCGAACCGGAAATCCTGCTCATGGACGAGCCTTGCTCCGCCCTGGACCCGATCGCCACCGGACGCATCGAGGACTTGATCGCCTCGCTTAAAGGCGACTACACCATCCTCATGGTCACCCACAACATGCAACAGGCCTCACGCTCCAGCGATTACACCGTGTTCATGTACTTAGGCAACCTCATCGAATATGGCCCGACTATTCACATTTTCACCAACCCGCGCCTGCGCCAGACGGAAGACTACATCACCGGGCGCTTTGGATGAGTTTAGGAGTTAGGAGTTAGGAGTTAAGGATAGTTGGCAGAGCAAAGCCCACCGAAGAAATGGGTGGGCTTCCGAGCCTTGGAGAATCAATCACTATGTCCCAGCACCTGCAGCACCAATTTGAAAAGCTCAAAAAAATGATCCTGGCCCTGGGCGCGCAGGTGGAAGAAAGCGTCCAGCGCGCCATGCGGGCCATGGAAACCCGCGATAAAGAGCTGGCCCAGGCCGTCGTCGACGACGACGAGCTGATCGACGCCGCCGAGATCGACGTGGAAGAAGAGTGCCTGCACACCTTGGCCTGCTATCAGCCGGTGGCCATGGACCTGCGCTTTGTGGTGGCGCTCTTGAAGATCAATAACGACTTGGAGCGCATCGCCGACCTGGCGGTGAACATCGCTGAGCAGGCCCAGTTCATCGCCGTCGCCCCGCCCCTGGAGGCTGCCCCCTTCCACCTGCCGGAAATGGCCCGCCAGGTGCAGACCATGCTCCACCACAGCTTGGACGCCTTGATCCACCGCAACACCGACCTGGCTGAATCCGTCCGCCGCGGCGACGACCCGATCGACCGCATGCACCGCCGCATGTACGAAATCCTTGAGGAACGCGTCCGCCAGCAGCCGGACTGGATGGGCACGCTCTTTCACTTTGTCAGCATCTCCCGGCAGCTCGAACGCATTGCCGACCACACCGTGAACATTGCCGAGGACGTGATCTACCTGGTCAACGGCCAGATCCTCCGCCACAGCCGGCCGCACGACGAAGACCGCGTGCCCCGCGGGTCGGCAGCCATTGCCGACAAGCAGTAAAATCACCCTCCCCTGCCGATGCGCCGACCGCTCCGCGCCCACGCCAGGAAGGTGAGTGTTCCCATGCAATTGATCGTCATTCGTCACGGCATCGCGGAAAACGACAGTCCCGACGGCAGCGACGATTCCCGTCGCTTAAGCAGCGAGGGCATTGAAAAAACCACCCACGCCGCCGAGGGTCTGGCCAAAATCGCCGCCAAACCCCAGGTCATTCTGACCAGCCCAAAAACCCGGGCCCGCCAGACGGCCGAGATCCTCGGCCGACCGTGGCGCGTCGAACCCGCGCTCTTCCCGCCGCTAAGCCAGGACGCGCCGCGCGACATCGCCAAAAAAATACGCCAGCGCCCCGAGGAATCCATCTGGATCGTCGGGCACGAACCGACCCAAAGCCAGTTGCTCCAACTCCTCTGCGCTCCGGGCGCGGGCGGGGAGTTCACCAGCCTCAAAAATTGCAGTGCCGCCTGCCTGGAACTGGAATGGGGCGAAAAAGCCACTCCCCTGTCCTGTCGCCTGCTCTGGCTGGCCACGCCCAAGATGCTCCGCGGCCTGGCGGGCAAGGATTAGCTTTAAGGTCGATTAATCAAGTTGCCTTTAGCGCTTTCGCGGCGGCAGCCAGCGCCCTTGCCGGGCTGCTTCGTAGATCGTGTCCATCACGGCCGACCGATCGGCCGCCTCGCGCGGGCTGACCAGGGGCGGGTGCGGCTTGCCTTCCACCGCGTCCAGAAAATTCTCAAAAGCGTGCGGCCAGACCGCCGGCATGTCCGTCCACGGGCTCTTGCCGTCGGCGCCAGCCACCTTTTCGCACTTAAAATACAGCTTGCCGCCGGTCACCACCGCGTGAGCCTCGGTGCCGCTGACGATGCAGGTCACCGGATTGGCCAAATCCACCCAGCCGGCCGCCAGCGAGCCCACCGCGCCGCTAGCGAACTTCAAGAGCGCCTCGCCGTTCTCATCGCAATCGCCGTAGCGGCCCGTCACCACGCTGATGTCGCCCGTGCAGCGCTCCACCGGGCCCATGAACCACATGAGCAAATCCAAGCCGTGCGTGCCCACGTCGCCGAACGCCCCGCACCCAGCCACGCGCGGGTCGGCCATCCAGCGCCACTCGCCGTCGAACCACCCGCCGATCGACCCGTGGTGCGAATTGCTGTGTCGCACGGCCGACACCTTGCCGAACGTGCCCTTGTCGATCTGCTGCTTGATGAATTGATAGTGCGGCTGGCCGCGCAGGAAATAGCCGGTCTGAAAGAGCAGCCCCGCCTTTTCAATCGCCTCGGCCATGCGATCGGCGTCATGCCCGCTGAAACCCAGCGGCTTTTCGACAAACAAGTGCTTGCCGGCCGCCACCACCGCCGTCACCAGTTCCTCGTGCCGGTTGGTCTCAGCGCAGACCACCACGGCCGCCACCGCCTTGTTGTCCAGGAGAGCCTTGACTTCGCGCACCGTGGAGGTGCCCAGCTCGTCGGCGTTTTTTTTCGCCCGGGCCGCGTCGTGATCCCACACGCCCGCGACCTTCACGCCCGCGCGGGCTTTGAGCATCTTCACGAAACCCGGCGTATGAATATGGGCGCAACCCAGCAAAGCCACTTCCATCGTCGTGCTCCTAGAAGGCCAACGATTCCAAACCAACGATGGGGGAATATGCTAGGGTTTGCCTTGGTGTTCCGCCAATTCGTCGTCGCTGATGCCCAGCCACTCCTTCATGTGCTGCTCGTAGATTTCCTGGTGCTGGGGATTGGAAAAGTCCAGCCGCAATTCGTTGATCACCTTCGTGCCCATGCCGATCCACTCCCGCCAGGTCTGCTGGGAATAGTTCTCAAAAATAAACTTCCCCAGCGGCCCGCGCATGGGCGGATCGGGCAGGCGCGTGCCCATCTGGCCCGTCCGCCGATCCCGCACCTGATCCGCCCCGGCCGACTCTTGCGGGGCAGCCTGGGCGGTTTTGGGCAATTCCCAGCGCTGCAGTTCCATCAGCGACGCCATCGCCCGCTGCGGCATCACGTCTCCGCGCCGGGCCGCCACGGCATAGCCGTCGGTCAGCACCTGGCGGGCCTCGTCCATCCGTTTAAGCTTGATAAGCACCTGGCCTAGAAGCTGATAGGCCCGCGACAAACCCGCGTCCAGCTCCACCGCCCGCCGCAGAGCCGCGGCCGCGTCCTCCGGTTGTTCCGCCTCGCGGTAAGCGCTGCCTAAGCTGAACCAGCCCATGGCGTTCTGCGGGTCCGCCTCGGTCATTTTTTTCCATTGGTCGATGCGTTCGGTGTTTTCCATGGCCAAAGCATAGGCGATCAGGCAAAGCCGGGAAACGTGTCTTGTGTCCGCCATTTTTTCGCCACGTTGCGAGACCGGCGATTGTTCGTATTCTGTCCGGTGTATGAGCGTTGCCCGCGTGTTTCTGGGTTGGGATGAACCGTGCCTGCCCCTGGCTTGCCGCTGGTTGTGGCCACAATTCGCCGCGGAAAACACCTGCGACTTAAGCGACGTCATCATCGTCACGCCCACCGCCCGTGCTGGCCGCCGCTTGCTGGAATTGCTTGCCGAGCACGCGGAAGAAAATCGCTGCCTCTGGAGCCCCCCCACTCTCACCACGCCTGGGCAGCTTCCCAGCTTGCTCCTGTCCACCGATAAGCCGCTGGCCAACGCCGCCATGAGCTTGGCGGGCTGGGCCCATGCCCTGCGCCATACTCCGCCCGACGAACTGGCGCCCCTGGTGCCCCACCCCCCGGAGGCCGACGACACTTTGGGCTGGCTGCGCTTAGCTGACGAACTGGAGACCATCACCCGCCAACTCGCCGCTGAGATGATTTCCCCCGCCCAGCTTGCCCAGCGTGCGGCCCAGATCACCGACAGCCAGGACACCGCTCGCTACGACGCCCTGACTGCCCTGCATGGCCGCTATCTGGATTTTCTAATAGAGCAGGGCTTAACCGACCCCGACCAGGCCCGCGTGCAATCCCTGCAGGAGCCGGCCGCGGCCGCGGACCGGCTGATCATCTTGCTGGCGATTCCCGAATTAAGCCTCATCGCCCGCCGGCTCTGCGCCGCTGGGCATGGGCTGCTTACCGCGTTGATTCACGCTCCCGAAGAAGAACAGGCCGCCTTTGACGACTTCGGCTGCGTGCGCACCGAAGCCTGGCTGGATCGGCACGTGCCCTTGGACGCTTCGCACCTGCGCGTGGTGACCAGCCCCTCCGACCAAGCCCAGCAAGTGCTCAGCTCCCTCACCCCCGCCCCCGGAAGTAACGGCATCGACGAGCCGCGCGCGTCAGCAAGCGGTGCCCCGTCGCATCCGCCATCGCCAAGCGCCAATCGCCAATCCCCTCCCCCCTCATCTTGCCTTGAAATCTCTCATCCCCCCGACCAGATCACCGTCGGCCTAGCTGACGAGGAGCTGGGCCCGGCCGTCGAGCGCACCTTGAGCATGGTCGGCCTGCCCGTCCGTCGCGGCCCGGGGCGCACGCTGCGCGAAAGCCCGCCCGGTCTGCTCCTGCAAGCGCTGGCGGACTTTATCGCCAGCCGCCGGCTGGACGACTTTGCCACCCTGCTGCGCCATCCGGACGCCGAGGCGTTCCTCGCTGATCACTTAGGCGAATCGCACCACGCGCTTTGGCTTTCGCTTCTGGACCGCTACGCCACCGAAACCCTCCAGCAGCGCCTGACGGGCCGGTGGCTGGGCGATCCGCAAATCACCAGCGGGCTTAAGGCTGTCCACGACGCCGTGGAAGCGCTGATTCCCCCGCAAGCTCTCGTGGCCAAACCCGCGCCCGCGTGGATCGAACCGGCCGGCAAACTCCTGGCCTCCTTCTACGAAGGCCGCGCCTTGCGCCGGCAGATCCCGGCTGATCAGCCCGTCATCCGCGCCCTGGAAATCATCGGGTCAACCTTCCAGCAGATCGCCACCCTGGCTGCGTATCCGTCGCTCTGTCCCACGTTGACGCTGCCGCAGCTCTGCGCGTGGGTGCTTTCGTTGGCCGGCCATCAGCCGATCCCGCCCGAAGGCGGCGCCGCGGCCGTGGAATTAGTCGGCTGGCTGGAAATGCCCACCGACGACGCCGCGGCGCAGATCATCGTCGGGTTCAACGAAGGCTGCCTGCCGCAGGATTTGGGCGACGACCCGCTCCTGCCCGATCGGCTCCGCCGCGAGCTGGGGCTGCCTCATGGCCGCAGCCGCTACGCCCGCGATCTGATGATGCTCACCTCCATGCTGCACAGCCGCCCGGGCCTGACGCTCATCGCCGGGCGCCGCCGCAGCGACGACACGCCGCTCAAACCCAGTCGGCTCGCGCTGGCCTGCCCGCCCGACCAGGTGGCCTGGCGCCTGGCGGAATTTTTTGAGGTGTCCGCCCTCCCGGCCGAGCACGCGGCGCCGCAGGTTCTGGCCATGCCGGCCCATCTTCCGCGGGCCACGGACCTGCACGCGCCCCTGCCCCAGCCGGTCGATCCGCCCTTGGATCGCCTGCCGGTTACCGCCTTCGCCGATTACCTAAGCTGCCCCTACCGCTTCTATCTAAAGCACGTGCTGAAGCTGGCCACCTTTCCCGCCGAGCTGGCGGAACTCGATGGCCGGGAGTTCGGCAGCTTAGCTCACCTGGTCTTAAAGTCCTTCGCCCAAAGTCCCCTGGCCCCAAGCGCGGACGCCCAGAAGATCAGCCGCTACTTCAACGAGGAATTGGATCGCCAAGCGGCCGCCCGCTACGGCCCGGACTCCGCGCCGGCGATTCGCCTGCAATGCGAGCAGCTGCGCGCCCGCCTGGAGGCTTTCGCCCAGACGCAGGCCCAAAGCGCCGCCGAGGGCTGGCGCATCCGCGCGCCCTACATCGAGCGCGCGGTCCGGGCGGACTTCCCTGTCGACAACCTGCCTTTCACGCTCATCGGGCAGATCGACCGCATCGACCAACACCCTGAACACGGTTACCGCATCCTGGACTACAAGACCAGCGACACCGCCCACACGCCCCAGGCGCTGCATCGCCGGGCCGGCCAGTGGATCAACCTGCAACTGCCCCTCTATCGCGTGCTGGCCCAATCGCTGGGCCTAAGCGGGCCGATGCAGCTTGGCTTGATCAGTCTGCCGCGCAAGTCGCGCGCGACGGCTATTGTGATCGCCGACTGGAACGAGGGCGAGATCCAAGAGGCCGTCGCCGTGGCCCGGCAGGTGATTCAAGCCATTCGGGCCGCCCGCTTCTGGCCGCCGGCGGATCAGCCGGACTGGAATGATGGCCTTTCCGCCCTTTGCTGGGATCATTGCCACGAGCGCGGCCCGATGATCCAGCGCGTCTCCCAATCCCTGCTCACCCAGGAGGGCGCCCCATGAAACCGCCCGCGCTGCCCGCTTTGTCGCACGAACTGATCCGCGCCTCGGCCGGGTCGGGTAAGACCTATCACCTGGCGGTGCGCTATCTGGCCCTGCTGGTCCGCGGCGCCGAGCCCTCGAGCATTCTGGCCACCACGTTCACCCGCAAAGCAGCCGGGGAAATTCTCCAGCGCGTCCTGGCCCGCCTGGCCGCGGCCGCCGGTGAAAACGCTGACCCCCAGCGCGCCCGCCTGGCGGCGGACCTGGGCATGAAAGTCTTGCCGCGCGCCCTGGTGCTGGAGCTGCTCCAAGTCGTCAGCCGCTCGATGGACCGCCTGGCGATCGTCACCATCGACAGCTTCCTGCATCGTTTAGCCGGGGGATTTCGGCTCGAACTGGGCTTGGCCGCGTCGCTGGCGCTGGTGGCGGAGGACGATCCGCAGGCCCTGGCCCTGCGCCGCCGGGCCATCGAGGCGGTGCTGGCGGACGACGATCTATTCCAGATGCTCGACCTGCTCCGCCGGCTGCACCAGGACAGCCCGGGGCGCTCGGTCACTAACACGCTGGATTCGATTTTCCTCCAGCTGTATCCGCTCTATCGCCAGGCTCCGGATCGCGCCGTCTGGACTAAGTTGCCCGCTTCCGGGGGAGGGCCGACTGATCCGAAAATCCTCGCCGAACTGGCCGGGCAACTGCTGGCCGCCGGCGAAATCGCCCAGCACGCCGCCGCCGCTAAGCAAGCCGACAGCCGGCTGGTTAAGGCTATCCTTGACGATCACCAGCGCCTGCACGCCCGGCAGTGGGATGCGTTCCTGGAGAACGGCCTGGTTCCCAAAATCCTTAAAGGCGAAACCACCTACTACAACAAGCCCTGGCCCCCGGAAGTGGACAAGGTGTATCAGGCCCTGGGCGCGCAAGTCCGCGGGTATTTCCTCTATCACCTTGCCCGCCGGACCGAGGCGTTCCACGAGCTGCTGGCCCGTTTCGACAAGCACTATTCCGCCCTCCGCCGCCGCGAGGGGGTGCTGCTGTTTTCGGATCTGCCTCACCTTCTGGGCCAGGAGCTTCCCCAGCACCCGGACCTGCTGGACACCATCTATTACCGCTTGGACGGACAACTGCACCACCTGCTGCTCGATGAGTTTCAGGACACCAGCTTAGAACAGTGGCGCGTCCTGCAGCCCATGGCCCAGGAGATTTCCGCTCACGCCGACGGCTCGCGCACGCTCCTGTGCGTCGGCGACGTCAAGCAATCCATCTACGGCTGGCGCGGGGGCTGCCCGGAAATTTTCGATCTCCTGGCCCAGCGCCTGCACCTGCCCGACGAGGCGGTCATGCGCTGGAACCACAGCTACCGCTCGTCGCCGGTGGTGCTGGACGCGGTCAACACGGTCTTCGCCGGCCTGCCGCGGCTGCCAAGCCTGGCGGAATATCCAGCCGCCGGAGCCTGGGCTGTGGACTTTGCGCCGCATCAGAGCAAAACGCCGCGGCGTCCCGGATTCGTCCAACTCTTAACCTCGCCGCGCGATCCACAGGGCGACGACGCCGCGGACAACGACGATGACGCCCACGCGCCCGACAGCGATGGCCCGCCGTCGGCCATTCCCGCGCATGATCGCTTCGTGGGTGATTTTTTAGGCGATCTGGCCCGCCGGATGCCGGGCCTGAGCATCGGCGTGCTCCTGCGGCGGAACAAGAAAATTCCGCTGCTGTTGCACCTGCTCCGCCAGCAAGGGCTTGAGGCCAGCGGCGAGGGCGGCGGGCTGCTCACCGACGATCCGGGCGTGAATCTGATCCTCTCGGCGTTGACGTTGGCTGATCACCCCGGCGACAGTGCCGCGGTATTCCACGTGCGCCACTCGCCGCTGGCTGACGAATTGGAGCTGGCCAACACCACGCCCCAGGCGGCTGAATCCGCAGCGCGCAAAATCCGTCGCCAACTCCTGGCCGAGGGCTACAGCGCGCTCTTGGCGCGCTGGGCGAAGATTCTCGCCCCCCATGCTGGGCCGCGCGGGCTGATCCGGCTGCACCAGCTCCTGGAATTGGCCGAGCGATCCCGGCAGACTTCAGCGCTCCGCCCCGGCGCGTTCGTGCAGGCGGTACAGAACTCCACCGTCGAAGAGCCCAGCCCGGCCGCCATCCGCGTGATGACCATTCACCGCGCCAAGGGCTTGGAGTTCGACATCGTCGTCCTGCCGGAACTGGATCAGCCGCTCCTGGGCCGACCACCGCTGGCGTATACCGTTCGTCAGGACCCCACCGGACCGGTTGAAGCGGTCTACGCGAGCATCATCAAAAAAGCCCTGGCCCTGGACCCCGCCCTCCAGCATGCTCACCAGCAGCACGAATTCCGCCAGCTCCGCGAGGAGCTCTGCGGCCTGTACGTGGCCATGACCCGCCCGCGTCATGCGCTTTACATGATCGTCCCGGCGCGCAAACAAAATAAGTCCGGGCTGGGCAAACGGCGATTCTCCTACGCCACCCTGCTCATCGAGGCGTTTGGAATTCAAAACGAAGCTGCCGACGTGCCCCAGATTCTCCACGCGCAGGGCGATGCCGGCTGGCACCAGACGGTGGCGGCGACGATGCAGGCCTCCGGGCCGGAGCTGGCGAGCGTGCCGTTGGCGCTGACGGATCTGCAAGTCCATTGGCCAAGCGAATCGGCTGGGCCGCGCCGATCCTGGGCCCGCGTCAGTCCGTCGTCCTTGGAGCAGGAAGGTCTGGTCCAGGCCGGGGACCTGCTGGCGCCGGTTCCGCACGAAGGCGCGCAGCGCGGCCTGGTCATGCACGCCTGGCTCCGCCGGATTGCCTGGCTTCCCCCGGAAGTTCCCCCGGAAGTCGCCCCGGAAGTGAAGTCGGCTCAGCCCCCGGCTCTGCCGGGGGGTACTTCGCGCTTGGGTGCCACACAGCACGCCGAAGGCTGCTGTGTGCAGTCCCCGGAAAATGCGCCAGGGAATATCGACGATCGCACCCTGCTGGCTATTGCCCGGCGGGAAGCGCCGCAGCAGACTGAAGCCTGGCATCAAGAGTTGCGCGCGGAATTCCGCCGGCTGCTGGGCAATCCGGCTCTTGCCGACGCCCTTCGTGGCCCGCCGCGCGACGACGGCTGGGACGTGGAACTCTGGCGGGAACGAAGCTTCGCCGTGCGCCACGGACAGCGGCTGTTGTGCGGGACGTTCGACCGTGTGGTCATCCGTCGGCAGGCGGGGCAAGTCCGCAGCGTGGACCTGCTGGACTTTAAGACCGACTTCGTCCAGCCCGGCGGAGCGAATATGCCCCAGTTGCTTGCCCGTTATCAGCCGCAGATGGAGGCGTATCGGCAGGCCCTCTCGGCGATGCTGGGAGTGGAAGGCAAAACCATCCGCGCTCGCCTGCTGTTCGTCCGCGCGGGAGAATGCCGCGAGGTCTAAAGAGATCCTGACCCAATGAACCGCCAAGTCGCCAAGGACGCCAAGACCAACCGTCCAAATAAGAATCGCAGGAAACCAAGCGGAATTCCATCATGACCTATCGCGTTCGTGATGACCTGCCCTCCGGCAACGTGGCGGATGTCCACATCGACGAAAACGCCTCGCTGCCGCGCATCGCGTTCTCCGCTCATCCGCGCGGCGGACCTGAGGCTTTGTGGTTCCACTTCCGCGTGGAGCGGACAGGCGCCGCGGCCGGGGCGGAGGGCCAATTGCAGCTGGTGCTTAAGCACTACCTGAGTCTGGCGTACACCAGCGCGGAGCTGACCGACAGCATGCGCCCGGTGCTGCGCAGCCCTTATCAGGATTGGCAGCGCCTGGACGCCCCGCAGCGCATCGACTTGCCCGACGGACAGATTGACCTGACGTGGACCGTGCCCGCGCCCGCGGCTGGGGCGTGGATTGAGGTGGCGTTCTGCTATCCGTACACCCCGGACGATCTGGCCCGATTGATTGACCAGACAGGCGGCTACTGGCGGGCGGACGCCATCGGGCTAAGCGCCACGGGCGAGCCGATCACGCGGCTGAGCAATCGCTACGCCCCGCCGGCGGCCGCGGAGCCGGGGATTTACTTGATCGCCCGCCAACATGCCGGCGAAACGCCCGGCGGCTGGGTGCTCGACGGCTTGTTGCGTGCATTGGCGGCGGCGGGAGATACGAGCCCGCTGACGTGGGTGGTGCCGATCGCGGACGTCGACGGCTGCGTCGGTGGTGACTACGGCAAGGATCAATTCCCTTACGATCTGAATCGGGCGTGGGGCCGGCCGGCCATGCGCCATGAGGTGCTGGTTTTGCAGCATGATCTGCGACGGTGGGCGCAGCGATGTCGCCCGGCATTGGCTCTGGACTTTCACGCGCCCGGCGCTTGCGAAAACACTGGCGTTTACTGCTACCCGCCTGATCCGGACGACGCCCCCAAGCGGCGGGCCCTGGCGGACCCGTGGCTGGAGCGCTTGCGGGAAGCGCTGGGGGAATACGCGGCGGGGAATTTCGCGCGGGTCGCCAAGTACCGCTCCCGCTGGGAGACGCCCGACTTCTGCGAGTTTGTGGGCCTGGAGTTGGGCTGCCCGGCCGTCGCCATCGAAACCTGCTACGCCCTGGCTGGGGCGGGCAAGATCTTGTTGACGCGCCAAAGCTATCAGGACATCGGCTGCCGCCTGGCGAAGGCGATTGTGAGGCATACGCGGGAATGATGCGCCCTTGGGAGGGGGCGAAGCGGCCCCGGATTTCCATGCGGGGCTGAGAGAACCGAGGCAAGCAAGGCGACCCAGGCACCCAGGCATGGCCCCCCGGAAATGCCTGGGCTTCCCCCGGAAGCAAAGCAATCAAGACAACCCACGGATTCAATCCGTGGGCTTCTAAGACACGTACCCCCCGGCGCCCCCGGAAGAGCCGGGGGCTGAAGCCAAACCTAGAAGGCATCGAGGCGGCCCCGCATTTCCATGCGGGGCTGTGAAACCCAAGACACCCAGGCATGGCAATGCCTGGGCTTGTAAGGCAGGGCGCGCGGGACAAGCTCGCTTACCGGGAGTTTCCTTCCAATAACGAGCTTGGCCGCGAACGCTTGAACTGTCTTTGGTGCTTGTGCCGGAATTGGGCGCAGGGTCAGCAGGCCGCGGAT
>JADZCD010000017.1 GCA_020851735.1 Phycisphaeraceae bacterium | reverse complement strand
GTGAGCCGCGTCGTCCCCGACGCGGTCAGTTACCCATCCCGTGCCCCTCTGGTTCGGGCGCCACCCATCTTCCCAAACGCTGCTGTGCGCCATGCCTCCCGCCCCCGGACCATCGCCCAATAGCCGCACGTCGAAAGCCCAGGGAAGAAATCCCTGAGCCTCCCCCCGTTTAGCGGGCGGACCGAAGGTCCCCTCCCCGCAAGCGCAACCCCCGCCCCAGCGCAACGTCAATTCAGCCCCCGGCTCTTCCGGGGGCGCCGGGGGGTACGTTGAATCGAAGTGTCAGCCCCCGGCTCTTCCGGGGGCGCCGGGGGGTACAGACTCCACCCAACCGGGCGCCACCCATCATCCCAATCGCTGCTGTGCGCCCTGCCTCCCCCGGCAAAGATCGCCAGGGTTGCCAACCGAAATAACGCCGCCGAATCCGCGTGGCCTTCCACATCGACAATCGAAAATCAATCAGCCCACAGCGGCTGCGCTACGCCATGGGCCACCTGCCATGCGCCTGTTCGCCAATTCCTCTCTCATCCTTATCAGCGTTCATCTGCGTCTATCTGTGGCCATTTCACGGGCATAAAAAAAACGCCCGTCCCGGTCGAAACCGGGACGGGCTCCATTGTCCGTGGGTCGGGCTGCGCGAACAGCCCCGTCGGAACTGCTAGAAGCGCAGCCCCTTACTACAGTCATTTTGCACTGGATCACCTCCTTTTTAAAAAGGCCACTCCGGCCGTCACTTCCGCCGGCTGCCGAAGCCCACGAGCCTCGCCACAGCCGACCAGTCGCCGGAACATTTTCGCCCCGCAACGTCTCGCGGAGCACCTCGCCCGCTGGTCCGGAGGAACGGGTCCAGCGCTCGGCCGTGTCAGCTCCCGCCTGCCCGCTCAAGGCGCCTTGGGGCAAGCCCGGACACCAACTCGGCATTCGTATTATCGGCCAACAGCCTCCCAGGTCAATGCTTTTCTTGCCTGTAAAACCGTTTTTTTCGCCCCCCGTTCCCCGCCTGTATCGACCGGGAAACCCAGCTAACCTGCTCCCCCCACGCCATGAATGACCTGGTCGTCAACGCCGCGTGGGGAAAATCCTTTTTCGACCTGTTCTTACAGGTTGTCCTGCCTTCCCAGCTTGCCACCGGAAACCTGCCCGCCCTGCCCGCCCCCCAGCACACCGTCACCCAAATCCAAACCGGGCTCACCCGCGACCCCCTGTCCCTGCTCCGCCAAGCGTATGGGCAATGAGCTAGGCCGATCCAACAAAAAACGGGACATAATTTGTCCCGTTTCGTTTGCCCTGCACCTTTGATTCGGCTTTCCCAGGTCAATGAACTATCGGCGGCGTTGCGCCAGTAACGCACACGCCCCGATAAGTGCTGTAGCCGCCGCAGTTGGCTCAGGAATCATAGGCAGCTGTAAGGAAACATTGTCAATTGCCGCCGCCATGGTGTCCGTGGGTCTGCCGCCGTAAAGCCAGAAGTAGGGATGAGATTCAATGTAGACCGTCAGCCACGCCGAAATGTAGTAGTAGTCATAGGAAGTGGTGATTTCAAATGTATTTGTGCCTGGATTATCCATGGATAACGTGTGCCAGTCCAAGCCCTGTGATCCGATATCAGGTTTTTCGGACCCGATACCGCTCCAGCCGGTCGTGTTCCAGTCTGGGCTATCCCACAAGGGCGTTGCCCCCATCGTATTCAGGTCAGCCTGACTGCCACCGAAGATCGGCATGGCACGATCGTCCCACGAGGGGAGTGAACCTTCATTGAACCCTCCGATCCACACGTGCAAAATGCTGTCGCCGTAATCCGGTGTGGTTTCCCATTGGTTAAACCAATAGTCAAAGTCAATGACCGCCGTGCCGGTGGTATGACCAACCGGTGCCGCGACAACTTGGGTCACCCAGCCGCGAAAGAGAGCCCCCTCCATGACCCCTGTTTGTTGGCCATTGCGCGTCACGATCGATCGGTTGTTGGGGGCGCTGTTGTCACCTAGATTGTAAGCAGCCCGAGGGTCATCGTATGTGCTGATCCCCCACGGCGCGATCCACTTGCCCAGGTCTGTAAAGTATTGCCCAGACGTAGGACCTTCCGCTGCGATGCCGCCGGGATGAAACTGCCAACTGCGGACAGGGTTGGCTCCAGCAGCTATTTCCGCTTGTGTGCGTGGGGAATCGGCAAGCTTTAATCCTGACAGACTTTCAAAATCGCCGTTCTGAATTACGTTGTCGGATAACAGCGCCCAAGCATTGAAGCTGATGATTAATACGGCAAATGCACAGCACAACCAACACCAAGTTTTCATGACTTTCTCCTTCTCCAAAGAAGACCGGTAGAGTTGACACTCTTGCCCTGAAATCACCACTGCCTTCCCCGGCTACAAGCCTGGGCAGATCGGCAGAAATCGTGTTTTACGGCGGGAAGATGTAGATATGTCCTCTCCCTCGCCCTCCATGTGCCAATATAGGTCTGAGCAACTATATGTCAAGAGATTTTTGGGTTTTATATTTGGGTGTAGCTGCCAAACAATCAGAAATGCGATTTTAGTGGTAATCCCCGCCTCTATTGCTTCGGCCTTCCCACCACCCCCCGCAATTTCCCCTCCTGCTCATCCAGCAAGCGCTGCGCCTCCTTCGCCTCCACCTGCTTTAGCGCCATCACCAGCGCCAGCTTCACCCGCCCATCGGCACGATCCAGCAACTCCAACGCCGCCGCCCGCGCCAAGTTGGTCTGGCCCATCAAAATCCGCGCCGCCCGATCGCGCAGCTTCGCGTTCGTCGCCCGCAGGTCCACCATCAACTGCCCCCAGGTCTTGCCCAACTGCACCATCAGCGTGGTGCTGATCATGTTCAGCGCCAGCTTCGTCGCCGTACCCGCTTTCATCCGCGTCGACCCGGCCACAACCTCTGGCCCGACCGGCAGAGTAATCACGTGATCCGCCGAAATCGAGCCTAATTCCGCTGCGTTTACGCACGTCAAAAGCCCCGTGCCCGCCCCGCGCTGCCTGGCCATCTTCAGCCCGCCCAGCACATAAGGCGTCGTTCCCCCCGCCGCGATGCCCAGCACCAGGTCATCCGCCGCCAACCTTAAGCGCTCAAACTCCCCCTCCGCGCCCGCCGGGTCGTCCTCTTTGCCTTCACTGCTCTTGCGCAGCGCCGCGTCACCCCCCGCGATAATTCCCACCACCACCCCCGGATCAACAAAAAACGTCGGCGGACATTCCGAAGCATCCAGCACCCCCAACCGCCCCGACGTCCCCGCGCCCAAATAAATCAACCGTCCCCCGCGCCTCACGCGCTTAACCGCGTCCTCCACCAACTTCGCCAACGCCGGTATCGCCCCCCGCACCACCCCCGCGATCGTCGCGTCCTGATCGTTAATAACCCGCATCACCCCCTCGATCGGCAAAGCATCCAGCTCCGCCGCCGCCGCCAACGGCTGCTCCGTCAACAAATGCCCGCGCTCAGGCGGAAATACAGGCTGTGCCGGCTGCTTTTCGATGGCAGAGTTCCTTAAAGAAAAGGCCAAGGAAATTTACCACCCAGAGCACCGAGGCCACGGAGTGTGATTCAGAATATTCATTTCTTGTCTCATCTCCGTGCTCTCCGTGGTGAATCCTCTTATTGTTGCGGGGATGTTTTTGAATACGATTTACCACGGAGAGCACCGAGGCCACGGAGTGTGATTCAGAATATTCATTTCTTGTCTCATCTCCGTGCTCTCCGTGCTCTCCGTGGTGAATAGCGATTTTCTCACGGATACACCCACGCCCCCGCCCGCCCCGGTTGCTTCGCCCCCGTCACCCCCGCCAGCGTGATCGGCTCACCATCCTGCGATAACGCCCCCAGCACCGCAAACTCCACCGCCTCGCGGGCCGCCACGGGCAATCCCAGTTCATCGCTCAGCACTACCTTCCCCAGCTCCTTGCCCCGCGCAGCGATTCGTGCCGCCAGCACCGGATTGCGCGCCCCGCCCCCCGCCAGCACCATCTCCAACGGAAACTCACGCTTAACTTCCAACGCCCGCCCATAGTCCGCGATCATCCGCGCCACCGCCTCCACCGCCGACGCCAACAGATCCTCCACGCCCAGCGTCGCCCCCAACTTGTTTGCCAGTTCATTAACCCACCCCACCGAGAAATCCTCCCGCCCCGTCGTGCGTGGCCGTTGTCGCGCAAAAAACTCCGCCCCGCGCATCCAATCATAAACCCGCCCGTCCGCGTTCCCCTTCGCCGCCAGCGCCCCGTCCTCATCCATCGTCTGGCCGGGACACCGCGCCCGCACCAGCCCGTCAATCAATAAATTGCATGGCCCCAGATCCTCCCCGCTGATCTGGCCCGGCCCGCCACCGGCCGGCAGCAGCGTCACATTGCATATCCCGCCCAAATTAACGATCAACCGGTGGCTCTTCGCCGCCCGCAGCAGCACCCAATCCGCCAGCGGCGTAATCGGCGCCCCTTGCCCGCCAGCCATCAGATCCGCCTGCCGCAAGTCGTACACCACCGGGCACCGCAACCGCCGCACCACAGGCCAGGGATCAAAAATCTGCACACTTATCGCTTCCCCCGGCCCATGCCAGACCGTCTGCCCGTGCGCCGCGATCAAGTCAGGCTTTAGCGCGTGCCTGCCGCACAAACTCTCCACCGCCTGGGCGTGCAATTCCCCCAATTGCCGCGCCAGTCGCGCCCCCTGCAATGCGCTCACCGCCGCGCCGCCCGCCCACCCCGCCAGCCCCGCCCGCAGCCCGTCGCCAAACGGCACACTCTCCGCATCCACGAAACGAACAACCATATCCAGCCCCCGCCCTCTAATCTCCACCAGGGCCGCATCCAATCCGTCCAGACTCGTGCCCGTCATGCACCCGACCACCCGCCGCACAAGCGGATCAACCGGCAGCAGCAGTGGGGGGGCGGCAGGCATAAGCGCATAGCATAGTCCTCGCCGCCTGCCTTGGGGAACGGCCCCTCCGTTTCAAACTCGCGTCATGCCGCAACGGTAATGACGCCCTCCGCCGCCGGCTGCTCCTCCCCCTGCATGGCAAACTCCACCGTCAGCGCGTCATGGTCCAATTCCCCGATAGACGACACGATCTTGTCCGGCCGATACGCATAGCGGGCCAGGTGTTCGCGCTGCGTGCCGCCCGTGAGCACCAGGATCGTCTTGTAGCCCATCTGCACGCCGCCGACGATGTCCGTCTCCATCGTGTCGCCGACCATCACCGTCTGGCCCGCCGTCAGCCCCAATTGCTTGCGGGCCGCCCGCATCATGATCGGATTAGGCTTGCCCACCGCAAACGCCTTGACCCCGCTGGCCGCTTCCAACAGCGCTACGATCGCTCCGCACCCAGGCCGCATGCCGTGCTGCGTCGGGCAATTGGGGTCCAGGTTGGTGGCCACCAGTTTGGCTCCGTTGAGAATCATGCTCAGAGCCTGCTCCACCAGTTCAAACGACAGATTCCGCCCCTCGCCCACGACCACGTAATCCGGGTCCTTGTCCACGATGGCATACCCGTTGTGGTGCAAAGCGTTGAGCAATCCGCCTTCGCCGATCACAAAGGCCGTGCCGTGCGGTTTCTGTTGCGCCAGGAAACGCGCCGTGGCCATGGCGCAGGTGAAAACGTGTTCTTCGGTGATGTCGATGCCCAAGCGTTGAACCTTGGTGCTCACGTCGCGCCGGGTGCGTTGGCTGTTGTTGGTTAGAAACAGAAACGGGATCTTCCGTTGCCGCAATTGGCTGATGAACGCCGCTGCGCCGGGGATTAGTTTGCTGCCGCGATAAATCACGCCGTCCATGTCGATCAGGTACCCAATCATGGCAGTACTCCTTTGTAACAAATTGGCTGGGTACGAAGAGAGAGGGATAGTGTTCACGGGGTTAGGGGTTTGGGTTGGTTGGGGGGTTGTGGAGGTAGGCAGGGGATAGTGAGTCTCCCCCGGGGAAATTGTCCCCCGGAGAATATGCAAGCAGTATGCCAGCCCGGAATGAGCGGCTGATCAGCGGGACGTCAAAACCGCGTTAGAACCTAGAAAAACAGCCCTGGATAAGCTGGCAAGGCCGCTATCCATGTTCACGAGCAATCGTTTTGCGTTGCGCGCGGATACGAGTGTTTAACTTAAGCTTGCATATGAAATAGGCAAAAGACTACGCCTGAAGGTATCGTGCTCGATTGTTCAGCGTGGCGTTGCGATCAGCCCCGTCGGCATAAACGTTTTGTCAGCCTGCCGCACACACGATTCTTTTTCGACGCAGGCCCGACGCAGAACAGGCGGTGAATGTGAATCAGGTCCAAGATTTTGGTTGGTGGGATGCCGCCGTGCTGGGGTTGTATTTCACCGTCATCATCGCCGCCAGCGTCTGGTTGTCGCGCGGCAAGCTGCAAAACGCCCGCGAATATTTCTTAGGCGACCGCAAGATGCCCGTCTGGGCCGTGGCCTGCTCCGTCGTCGCCACCGCGCTCTCCGCCGCCACCTTCATCGGCGGGCCGCAGATGTCCTACAAAGGCGACCTGACCTACCTCTCCGCCAACATCGGCACCATCCTGGCCGTGCTTTTGGTCGCCTGGCTGTTTGTCCCCGCGTTTTACCGCCACAACGTCATGACCGTCTACGAGCTCCTGGAAGTGAACATCGGCCCGCGCGCCAAATTGGCCGCCAGCGCCATGTTCATGCTCGGACGCGTCTTCGCCAGCGGGTCCCGCCTCTTTATCGCCGCCATCCCCGCCGCCCTGGTCATGTTCGATCGCGTCGAATCCTGGCAACTGATCCTGGCCATCATCGTCCTTACCGCCGTCGGCACGCTCTACACCCTCGTCGGCGGCATCAAGAGCGTGATCTGGACCGACGTGCTCCAGCTTTGCGTCCTCGTCAGCGCCGTCTCCGCCGCCGTCGCCGTGCTCTGGTGGCGCATCCCCGTGCCGACGAGCGAAATCCTTGAGGCCCTGCGCCATCCGGCACCGGGTGAGCCGTCCAAGCTCAACGTCCTGGACCTTGGCATCAGCCATGGCCGAATCGATTTTTCGCAGTATTACACCCTCCTGACCGCCCTCACCGGCCTGCTCCTCTTCAACCTCGCCGCCTACGGCACCGATCAGGACCTCGCCCAGCGCGTCCTCACCTGCAAAAGCGCCGCCAAGGGCAGCTGGTCCACCATCGTCGCCATCCTCGTCAGCCTGCCCATCACCCTCCTGTTCCTGGTGGCCGGTCTACTGTTGTTTGTGTTCTACCAGCGCCCGGACCTCATGGGCTCCTCCGCTCCCGCCTACCAACCGGTCGAAAGCCCCAAAATCTTCGTCAGCTTCATTCTCCACGAAATGCCCGCCGGCCTGCGCGGGCTGTTCCTCGCCGGGCTCTTCGCCGCCGCCTTAGGCAGCTTCAACTCGGCCTTAAACGCCATGGCCTCCACCGCCGTCGGCGACTTCTACCGCCGTTTGGTGCCCGATCGCCCGGAAGCGCACTACCTCCGGACTGGACGCTGGGCCATGGGCCTCTGGGGCCTGGTGCTCGGCGCGTTCGCCTGCTTCTGCGTCTATTGGCAGAACCCCAACAACCCCTCGAGCGAAAAGCTCATCAACTTCGCCTTGGAGGTCATGAACTTCGCCTACGCCGGCCTCTTGGGCGTCTTCCTCACCGCCATGTTCACCAAGCGCGGCAGCGAAGCCAGCGTCATCGCCGCCCTCGTCACCGGCTTCGTCGTCGTCCTTCTCATGCAGGCCGGCATCTGGGAACTGTGGACCTCAAAACTGCCCGGGCACTGGGACCAGGTCAAAGTCGCCTTCCCCTGGAAAATGCTCGCCGGCACCGTCGCAGCCACCACCATCTGCTGCCTGGGCCCCCGCAAACCAAAACCGGGAAATCCATAGTCCTAAGCAATAACTTTCCCCGTACCCCGTACCCCCTACCCCGTACCCCTCACTAAGGTGCTATATGCATCCCCAAGACTCCATGAACGTCCTGAACTTCGGCGCCGCCGCCGACGGCGTCACCGACGACTCCGCCGCCATCCAGCGCGCCATCGACGCCGCCGCTGCCCATCAAGGCACCGTCCTGATTCCCCCCGGTCAATACGCCGCCGCCAGCCTGCGCCTCCGACCCCACGTGGGCATCATGGGCTACCCCACCTGGAGCTTCCGCGAAATGGGCGGGTCCGTCCTGCGCCTGTCCGATCCGACCGCCCAGTGCCTCTTGGACATCACCGGCGCGTTCGGCTCCACCGTCCACGGACTCTGCCTGGACGGCCAGGGAAAAGGCCAAGGCGTGCACGGCATCCTGATTGATAAGCCCGACTATGGGAAAGAGGAAGACACGCCGCGCCTCGAGCGCTGCAAGGTCAGCCGCTTCACCGGCGACGGCGTCCACTTCGGCCGCGTCTGGTGCTTTAGCGTCCGCCACTGCATGCTCGACCACAACGGCGGCGCCGGCCTGTCCGTCCGCGGCTGGGATGGCTTCGTCCTGGACAACTGGCTCTCGGGCAACAAGGGGCCGGGTTATCTCGGTGACACCGAAAACGCCGCCATCACCTTCACCGGCAACCGCGTGGAGTGGAACGGCGGCGGCGGCCTGCGCGTGGTCGGACGCGGGTCCTTCAACATGTTCCAGATCACCGGCAACTATTTCGACCGCTCCGGCGGGCCGGGCATCCACTTTGAAGGCACGCACGATCGTATCCCCCACGTCACCATCACCGGCAACATCATCTACCGCAGCGGCGCCCCGCATGGGCGCGCCCTCAAGGACGACGAAAGCAGCCACCTGATCCTCCGCCACCTCGCCGGCCTGGCCTGCACCGCCAACACCTTCCGCGTCAATCCCGACGACGGCATGAAGGGCCTCTTTTCCCCGCAATTCGGCATCCTCTACGCCAGCCTCGAAGACAGCGTCATCAAGGACAACGTCCTGCACAAAGGCGCCCTAAAGCAACTGCTCGTCGACCAAGGCCGCCACGCCGCCCACGTCATCGTCCAGGACAACCTAGGCAGCCTCCACCCGCCCGTCGCGCAATCCCCCGGTATAACCTGAACATCTCAAATCGGTTCAGCCCCCGGCTCCGCCGGGGGGTACGTTGCATCGAAGTATCAGCCCCCGGCTCCGCCGGGGGGTACGTTGTCTTGATTATTCCGCGATGATTGTTGTTGAGCCCAAATACTTCGTGGCCAACGCTGTCCATCGATCAGCCAGCACCCTTGATGGTTGGCAATGTATCGCCTGGCCGTTTGGATATCGTGCTCGGTGGTCAATTGGCGATGGCAATATCCCTCGGTCCATATTCTGCCTCTGGTCAACGCTTGCCGCATGCGTGTCTTGAGCCGACCTACCATCTTGGTCACCTCATCATGGTGGGCCAGAATCCAATGCAGATGCCATGTGTCAATACAGGCATCCGATAGCCAATAGCCGAATTCTTTCGTCGCTTCTGCCAGTGTCTTTTTAAGGATCATCTGCTCGGGATGAGACAGAAAGACAGGTTTCCGAGCCAATTGCTGACGGGCAAATGTCAGCAGACGAGGATCGCCTGGAAGAATCTGACCGTCGTTAACATAACCCCGCAAATCTCCGGGTAGCCAAGTGCCGTATGTTGTGGTCGTGACCATGGTGTTATGCATGGTCACTTTCCCATTGACCATTCTTGACCGTATCCCCCGGCAAAGCCGGGGGCTGTACCTGGACAGGCGGCAACAATCAGTTTTCAGCCCCCGGCTCCGCCGGGGGGTACGTTGAATCGAAATATCAGCCCCCGGCTCCGCCGGGGGATACCTCGCCTTCTCACCGCCCATGAATCGTCTCATCCACCGTATGCTTAGCCCGGATCGGATTCAGCGGCGTCTTGATGTTCGGCGATCCGATCGCATACGGACTGCCCTTGCGCGGCGACACATACTTCACCGCGTTGGCAATCACCTGCCGCACCTGCGCGTGGTAGTAAATCGGGAACGTCTCATGCCCCGGCCGGAAGTAAAACACCTTCCCCTTGCCCCGATTCCAACAGCACCCCGAGCGAAACACCTCCCCGCCCTCAAACCACGAAATCAACACCAATTCATCCGGCTGCGGAACATCAAAAAACTCGCCATACATCTCCACCTGCTCAATCTCAAAATACTCGCCCAACCCCTCCACAATCGGGTGTCCCGGATTCACCACCCACAGCCTCTCCATCTCCGCCGCCTCGCGCCACTTTAGCCCGCACCCCGTGCCCATGAGCTTCTTAAACACCTTGGCGTAGTGCCCCGAGTGCAGCACGATCAACCCCATGCCCTCCAAAACCCGCTTGTGCACCCGCTCGACGATCTTGTCCTCCACCTTCCCGTGCGCCATATGTCCCCACCAGGTCAGCACGTCCGTCTCCGCCAGCACCGCTTCCGTCAAGCCATGTTCCGGCTCGTCCAGCGTAGCCGTGCGGACGACAACTTCCCCGCCCAGCTTTTCCTTTAAACCCTCCGCGATGACCGCGTGAATGCCCTGGGGATAGATCTTCTGGACGGCCGCGTTGGTTTTTTCATGTTGCGCTTCGTTCCAGACCGTCACGCGGATAGGCATGGCAAAACTCCCGCTTTTAGGAAAATAATGGCTCAAAATAGTCCGTAACCCTCCGGTGGTGATACCCAAGCCCCGGGGGGGATGCAAGTGCGCCGGCAAGTTCCAGTGTAATACGCCCTGTGAAAATGCCGTAGGCGTGAAAAGTAAAGCCCGGCCGCTCCGCCGGCCGGGTGAGCAAGCGGTCTTTCGCCTGCGAGACTACCGCAATCCGTATAAGATGGATATCGCCTCACGGGTTGGTTCCCGGGGCAGATCACGAAGGGCAAGGAGCTGATCATGACGAGCAGGAACATCATCAAGGTGGAATGGGTTGTGCTGATGGTCTTATCGCTGGGGGCGATGATGGCATCCGCCGAGCCCACGCCCGGCAGCGCCCCGAGCGTGGACGTCAAACTCCAGGAACTGGCCGCCGAAAACGCCCGGCTTAAATCAGAACTCAACGACCTGAAAGTCGAGCTGGCCAAACTCAAGGAAGAAAACGCCCGCCTCATGGTCCTTGCCGGCGTCACCGCCCCGCAGACCCGCGAGGAAGCCGAAGCCGTCCTCATGACCACCCAGACCGATCCGCAGACCGGCATCACCACCGTCACCGGCAAGTTCCAACGTCTGACCGTCACCCGTGGCTCACGCAGCGGACACTGGCTGCGCACGGAATGCCAGACCAGCCCTCCGCCCAAGCCCGGTGAAAAGGCCCCCGCCCGCCAGGCGACTCCGCCCGGCGCCAAAATGGTGGTGATGACCAAGTTCTCCGACCGCCTTTACGAAGGTATGAAGTCCGTCACCCTCGTGATCGACGGCAAGGAAGTCTCCTGCCCCGTCTCCCGCTACCAGGCCACCCCGCGCGGGCAGACCGGTGCCCGCTCGGGCATGCAGCTGTATGACGAACAAGTTGAAGTATCCCTCGACCAGGCCGTGCTCGATCAGGCCGGCTCCGCCAAAGACGCCGAACTGCGCATGCGCCAGGTACGCATCCCCCTGGGCCTGGATCAACTAGCCCAGTTCCGCGCCATCGCCGCCCGCCTGGCCGGTGGGCAGGCGGAATTGGATAAGACCAGCCAGCCGTAGAAGAAATCCAAACCGGAGACCCAATCATGCCACGATGGCCGGGGAAATTCGCGCTTCCCCAAGCGGGAAAAGTGAATCATCGTTGTCAGCTTGCCCTGACCCTGCTGACCCTGTTGGCAGTCCTATTCCTCAGCCAAGCCGGCGCCCCCGGAAGCGACACCCCCGCCCCCGCAAGTTCCTCCGATTCAGCCCCCGGCTCTGCCGGGGGGTACGCCCCCGCCCCCGCCCCCGGAAGCGAATCCCCCACCCCCGCAAACTCCTCCGCTTCAGCCCCCGGCTCCGCCGGGGGGTACGACCCCGCCCCCGGAAGCGAATCCCCCGCCCCCAATCTCACTCCGGACTTCAAAACCCGCTTCCCCCCCGGCGCCACCGTCGCCGTCATCCGCATCGAAGGCCTGATCTACGACTTCACCCTCGAAAGCCTCCAACGCCTAGTCGAACGCGCCAAGGAATCCGGCGCCACCGCCATCGCCATCGAACTGGATACCCCCGGCGGCATTCTCACCAGCGCCTTGAAAATCAGCCGCTACCTGCGCGGTCTGGATGTCCCCACCGTCGCCTGGGTCCATTCCGAAGCCTATTCCGCCGGCATCCTCATCGCCGCCGCCGCCGACGGCATCGTCATGTCCCCCGCCTCCGCCGCCGGCGATTGCGCCCCGATCGTGCCCGGCACCAGCCTCGAACCCACCGAACGCGCCAAAGCTCTCTCCCCCTTGCTCTCCGAATTCGCCGCCTCCGCCACCCGCAACCATTACGACTACGTCATGTTCCAGGCCATGTGCGTCCTGGGCGTGGAGGTCTATCAGGTCCAGCACACGCAAACCAACCAACGCCGCCTGGTCAACGAAGCCGACTACAAAGTCATGGTCGACGCCATGGATCCCTCCGCCGCCGAACGCTCGCTCAAGAGCTGGCTGGGCCTGGATAAAGACAGCTCCGATCTCTCCAAAATCTCCGCCACCGTCCTCCCCGAAGAACGCGGCCAATGGAAACTGATTAAGAAAATGCACGACGGCGCCACCCTGCTGACCGTCGATCAGAGCAAAGCCGTCGACCTCGGCCTTGCCCAAACCGCTTCCATCAGCACCGACGACGATCTGCAAAACTACCTGCAGGCCAAGAACGTCCTCCGCATCTGGCCCACCTGGTCCGAGCGCCTCGCCGGCTGGCTGACCTCCCCCGCCGTGCGGGCCATTCTGATCCTCGCCCTGCTCTTAGGCGCCTACGCCGAATTCCAATCCCCCGGGCTCGGCCTGCCCGGCGCCGTGGCGCTGTTGGCTCTTATCGCCCTGATCGGCGCCCCCTTCCTCGTCGGCCTGGCGCAGATCTGGCACCTGGTCCTGCTCCTGACCGGGTTCATCCTGCTGATGATCGAGATCTTCGTCATTCCCGGTTTCGGGTTCGTCGGCGTCACCGGCATTCTGCTCATGCTCGCCGGTCTGGTCCTCGCCGCCGTCCCCTCCTCCGGCAGCGGGCCCATGCCTCTGCCCGATCCTTCCATGATCCGCCAACTTGAAGCCTCCGCCCTCTGGACCACCGCCGCCATCGTCGCCAGCATGGTCGGCGCCTACTTCTTAACTAAGAACCTGAAGAACATCCCCGGGCTAAGTCGACTCGTGCTTCGCTCCGCCTCCTCCTCCGCCGGCGCCACCGCAATCCAGCCTTCCGAACACGTCAGCGGCGACGAAGTCCTCGGCGGCGCCGCCCGTATCCACCCCGGCGCCAAGGGCCGGGCCGTCACCCCCCTGCATCCAAGCGGTGGCGCGGAAATAGGCGGTTTCGTCGTCGATGTCGTCACCGCCGGCGAGTGGATCGAACGCGGAAAAACAGTGATCGTGACAAGTGTCGAAGGCAACCGGATCGTGGTGACCGAGGATTTGGGGTAATCCTCAAAAAATCTGCGGCAAAATTGCACAAAATAGGTTGACTGCGCCGATCTGTGGAATACAGAATTGATATGTACCGGGCGGTATTCGGCGGCGGTCCGAGAGCATGTGAAAAATCGTGGGGCGTTTAACGCCGTACATGGAACTAAAGATCGGTTGACTGCCCCCCTCTGCCGCCCGGTTTTTTTTGACAATCTCGTCGCTTCGACTCTTGAAGCGTCTATGTTCGTCTGACATTCTTCGTCCCTACTGGCGAGCCGCGTCGTCCCCGACGCGGCCCATGCCGTTTTTCCTCCCCCTCCCGCTTCCGCCCAACAACCAACCTCCGCCCCTCTGCCAAAAGCCCAGGCCGTCCCCGGCCTGGGAAAGAATCCTCAGCCCCACCTGCAATGTCCGATGTTCTGGCCGCCACACAGCACGCCCGACGCCCCACGTGCTGACCTCCGCTTGCCGCCGTGACACGAAAATTTTCACTTAACTCAAATTCACAACCCCATACCCCGTACCCCGTACCCTCTACCCTCTACCCTCCACCCCATACCCTCTACCCAACCCCCACTTCCGGGGGCCTTCCAAGGGCCAGGGGACTTCCGGGGGGATAGCTCGTCTGATATAGTTTTCCCGTTGTGCTAACGCATCGCATTATTCCCTGTTTGGACGTCATGGCAGGTCGGGTGGTCAAAGGGGTGAACTTTGTCGGTCTGCGCGATGCCGGCGACCCCGTCGAAATCGCCCGCCAATACGACGCCCAAGGCGCCGACGAACTGGTCTTCCTGGACATCACCGCCAGCCACGAGCAGCGTGGCATCATGTTGGAAGTGGTCCGCCAGGTCGCCGAGCAGTGTTTTATGCCCTTTACCGTCGGCGGGGGCATTCGCACCATCGAGGACGTCACCGCCCTGATCCAGGCCGGCGCGGAAAAAGTCAGCATCAACACCGCCGCCGTGGTCACTCCCGACATCGTCGCCCAGACCGCCCGGCGGTTCGGGCGCTGCGCCACCGTCGTGAATATCGATCCCAAGCGCGTGGTCCGTGACGGCAAGACGATTTTTGAAGTCCACACCCACGGCGGACGCCGGCCCACCGGCCTGGAAGCCGTCGCTTGGGCCCGGCAGGTCGTGGAATTAGGCGCCGGCGAAATCGTCTTAACCAGCATGGACGCCGACGGCACCAAGGACGGGTACGATCTGGAAATGACCGCCGCCGTCTCCGCCGCCGTCGACGTGCCCGTGGTCGCTTCCGGAGGCTGCGGCAGCCCCGAGCACATCCGCCAGGTCTTAACCCAGACCCGCGCCGACGCCGCCTTGGCCGCCAGCATTTTCCACTACGGAGAATACAGCATCGCCCAGACCAAGAATTACCTGGCTGAAAAGGGCGTTCCCGTGCGCTTGCCCTGAACCACCAAGCGTTCCGCCAAGCCGGTTCGGCCGCCCTTTTTAAATGCCACAAAAGGAAATGGTGAACACCTATGGCTGAGCGAGCCCCAGATCATGCGCAGACTAGCCAGTCACTTCCGGGGGCGCTTCCGGGGGCGGGGGCGCTTCCGGGGGCGGGGGCACTTCCGGGGGCGGGGGTAATTCCGGGGGGCCTTCCGGGGGAGGGGGCGGGTTGGGCGCAGACTCCCCTGCGTCGATTTTTCGAAGCCGCCGCCAATTACGGGGCCTCGGACCTGATCATGCGCGGCGGGCAGGTCCCGCGCATTCGCCTCCGCGGCAAGCTGCAGGCCATCAAATCCGACGCCCTGGATCCCGTGTCCTTTGAGCAATGGGTCCTGCAGGGCCTCTTGCCCATCCAAGCCGAGGCCCTGCGCCAAAAAGGCGCCGTGGACGTTGGCATGCAGCTGACCGCCCGCAAACGCTTCCGCGTCAACGTCTTCCGCACCCGCGGGCAATTGGCCCTGGCCGCCCGTCTGCTCAACAGCGAAGTATTGAGCTTTGCCGCCCTCGGTCTTCCGCCCGTTTTTGAGCAGATCGCCCAGAACGAGTATGGCCTGGTCTTAGTTGGCGGGGTGACCGGTGCCGGCAAGAGCACCACCATGGCCGCCCTGCTGCAGTACATCAATCAGCACCGGGCCTGCCACATCGTCACCCTCGAGGACCCCATCGAATACGTCCTGCCCGAGGACAAAGCCCTCATCCACCAGCGTGAGGTGGGCATGGACCTGCCCTCCTTTTCCCTGGGCCTGCGTTCCCTGGTGCGTGAGAACCCCGACGTGGTGCTCATCGGCGAAATGCGCGACCGCGAGACCATGGAAGCCGCCCTCCAGGCCGCCGAGACCGGCCACCTGGTCTTCGCCACCCTGCACGCCGGTTCCATTCCCCAGATTTTCACCCGCATCTACGACCTGTTTACCCCCGAGCAGCGGCCGCTGGTGCGGACCATGCTCGCCGGATATGTCCGGGCGTTTATCTGCCAGAAGCTCCTGCCCACCGTCAAGGACGAGCCCGCCCGCGTCCCCGCCGTCGAGGTCCTGCTCCAATCCCCCAACACCCGAAAATACATCATCGAAGGCCGCGATCAGGACATCTTGGAAGTCATCAAGGCCGAACGGGACGCCGGCATGCAATCCATGGTCGATAGTCTTGTGGATCTGGTGCAGAAGGACTACATTCACCCCAAGGTAGCCGAGGCCGCCGCCGTCTCCTCCGAGGAGCTGCGCATGCGTTTGCGGGGCATCGTATGATGATCCAGCCGCGCAAGGAAAATGGAACCGGGCGCCGCTGCCGCCCGCCGGGCGAGATTGACAGGACGCTGCGGAATAAGTTGTCAGGATCGCGATCAGGCCGGCAGCGGGCGCGAGCTACAATAGTTTTGCGCAATGGAAGAGGGCTAGGATGAACCTGACATTGGGCGAAGCCAACACGGTATTCCTCATGAGCCTGCTTAAGCCGGTGCTCTTCGCCCTGGCCGTGGGCTTTTGGGCCCGCGCGGTGGGGGTCGTCGACAAGGACATGGACTACTACATGCTGCCCAAGTGGCTCTGGCAGCCCGTGGTCGTCGGCGCCGGCGCCCTGGCCTTTCTGCTCTGGCTCTTGATCCCCTATTTCTGGCTGGGTCTCTTAGTCGGCAGCCTGATCGCCAGCGGCGCGTTGGTCGGCTACGCCACCTTCCGCAATCCCAAAGTCCCCGAAACCGCCCGCTGGGGCATCTCCGCCGATCACGTCAAAGCCCGCATCGGCGAAATGCAGCACGCCCAGGTGCAGAAGCACGCCACCGTCGCCTTCATCGCCGCCGACGGCACCAAAAAAGACGTTCCCACTCCCACCACCCCGCTGGGCGAAGCCCACAGCCGCCTCGAAGAACTCGTGGAGTTTTCCCTCCCCCGCGGCGCCGATCTGATCGACCTGGTCGTCAGCGCCCAGAAAGCCTTATTGACCGTGGAAGTCGACGGCTACCGCTATCCCCAGCCGGAGATCACCCCAAAGCTCGCCATGGCCCTGGTCAATTACCTCAAAACCAACTCCGGGCTGGACGTCGAAGACCTCCGCCGCAAGCAGCAGGGCACCGTCACCATCGAAGCCGCCGGGCGCGGCAAGCACGCCCTGGGCCTGGTGACCATGGGCTCGCAAAGCGAATTGCGCCTGATCATCCACATCGATCCCGCCAAACTCTCCGCCCGCGGCATGAATCAACTGGGCATGCTGCCCTCCCAGTTGGCCGTCCTCAAGCCCGCCGTGGAAGACACCGGCCGCGTCATTCTCGTCGGCGCCCCCTCCAAAGAGGGCATGACCACCACCCTCTACGCCCTCCTCCACGCCCACGACCCCTACACCCACAACGTCACCACCCTCGAAGACGAAATCGCCTACCACGTCGAAGGCGTCGACCACCAGACCGTGGAGGTCGGCACCGACAACATGCAGCTATCCCGCCGCCTATCCGCCGCTCTGCGCCGCTCCCCCCAAGTAGTCATGATGGGTCGGCCGCTCAGTTCCGAAGTCGTCAAAGCCATCATCCCCGAAGCCCGCAACCTCCGCCTGTACGCCGGCGTCCAGCAGGGCGACACCTTCGCCTCCCTGGCCGCCTGGGTCAAAATGGCCGGCGAACCGGGACCCGCCGCCGACGCCTTGGGCGCCATCGTCGCCCAGCGTCTGGTCCGGGCCCTCTGCAAGACCTGCCGCCAAGGCTACAAGCCCGACCTCGAAGCCCTGCGCAAACTCAACGTCCCCCCGGAAAAGGTCGGCCAGCTCTACAAATCCTCCGGCAAATTAATCCTGGGCAACAAGCAGGTGGTCTGCCCCGACTGCGCCGGCATGGGCTTTAAGGGCCGCATGGCCATCTTTGAAGTCATGGCCATGGACGACCCCGCCCGCGAAATGGTCAAACAGGGCCAGATGGATCACCTCCGGGCCCATCTGCGCAAACAACAGAAAATGATCTGGCTGCAGGAAGCAGCCTTAGTCCGCGTGCTGGAGGGCGCCACGTCCATCGGCGAGGTCAACCGCGTGCTCGCCGGCGTCCGCCCGGCCGGACCCGGCGGGTCCGCCGCCGGCATCGCCGGCCCCACCGCCCCAGGTGGCTCGTCGGGAGGCAGCGCCGCCGGTGGCTCAGCCAGCGGCGCCATCGTCAAGTGATCCCCCCCCTTCCTCATCCGGTCAGGCATTCCCCGGATCAGGCAGGCCGTCGGACAGTTTCCGGTATCACGCGGGACAGACGCAAGGAAGGTTGGATCCCATGCTCGCCAATGTGCTACTGCTCGTCTTTCTGGCGTTAATGGCCTACATCGGGGCCGTGGTGCTCGGGTTTTATTCCGCTCTCCTAGAACTCTTGATCGTCGTCATCGCCGCCGCCCTGGCCATGGCCCTCTGGGAGCCGATCACCGTCAATTTCCTCCTCGATCCCCTCGAAGGTTACGCCTGGGGCCTGGGCCTTTTGTTGCCCTTCCTGATTCTCGCCGGCGTATTGTCGGCCCTGGCCAGCCAACTGGTCACCCGCAAAATCACCATGCTCGCCATGGTCGACCACATCGGCGGCGGCCTGTGCGGACTCATGGCCGGCATCCTCTCCGCCGGCGTGATCGTCATCGGCTTAGGCTTCCTGCCCTTGTCCTCCCACTTCGGCGGCCTCGAACCCTACCGCCTGAATTCCCAGGGCCGCCTGGAACCCGGCAGCAGCCGGTTGTGGCTCCCCGTCGATCGCCTCGCCGCCGGCTATCTGGAAAAAGTCTCCGCCGGCGCCTTCGCCACCCAGACCTCCCTGGGCCTCTATCGCCCCGACCTCGACGAACAAGCCGTCCTCTTCCGCATGCGCCCCAGCGATAAAAGCCCCTTTGTCGTCACCCCCAAACAGGTCCGCACCCCCGCCCATCTGGAAACCAATCTCCCCCTGGCCAATCTGGATCCGAAAATCATCGGCACCCTGGGCCCTGACGCGGTCAATCCCGAATTCAAGATCGTCGTCGTCGAAACCACCTGGCACGACTCCGACAGCGCCCTGGACCCGGATCAGGTCCTCCGCGTCAACACCCCCCAGATCAGGCTCGTCAGTTGGCTGGCCGGCTCCATCCGCGGGCAACTGCACGCCCCCGTCGCCGCCGTCGTCAACGGCGTAGCCCCCACCGGCCAGAAAATCCGCAAATTCGTCCCCCTCAACACCGCCGCCGCCGGCGTCGAGGAACGCGATCGCGATCCCCTCATCGGCTGGGTCTTTGTCATTCCCCAGAAACGCGAAAGTAAATTCCTCACCGTCCGCTTCCTGCGCTTTGACCTGCCCCCCGCCACCTTGGTCGATGCCGCCAAAATGGCCAAAGCCATCGGCGAAATCCCCGGCGCCAAGCCCGAGGATCCCGCCCCGCCCGCCGCCGCTTCCTCCTCCACCTCCTCCTCAGGTAGGCCGGCCGCGACCGAAAACCAGGAACCCGGCGCCATGGTCACCATCACCGGCAAGCTGCCCGTGACCATCCCCCCGGGACAGACCGGCTCGCTGGAATTACGCGCCGGCAAGCTCTATGCCGGCGAGCACACCGTCCAGGTGGCCGGCACCACCAGCACCACTCCCGCCGCCGTCGGCGGGGGCGTCGATGAACTGGCGCCGTCCGAGAACGGCCTGTGGGTGCGCGTCCAGGTCAGCTGGCGCGGCGCCGAATCCCTCTTCGGGCAGGTCCGCCAGGCCGCCATGATGTTCTCCCCCCTGGTCATTCGCACCGAAAAATCCCGCGAAAACATCGAACCCGTCGGCTACGTGCTCGTGTCCCCCACCGGGCAGGTACGCGTCAAAATCGATCCCGAACGCCCCATGCGCGCCGCCCAGCAGCTGCCCTTGACTTCCCTGCGCGACGGCGAACACCTGTACGTCTATTACCTGATCCCCCGCGGCGAAAAACTGCGGGCCCTGCAGTTGGGCGATCGCACCCTCATGGAATTCGCCGTCGACGTCGAACCCGCCCCCTGACGGCCGCAGACCGTCGCCCCTGTGAATCCCATGCCGGAGCATGGCGGCCATGGACGATCGCCCAGGAGTCAATATGGAATTGGCCGGTAAGCGGGTGGTCGTGATGGGCCTAGGTCGCTTCGGCGGAGGCGTCGGCGTCACCCAATACCTCTGCCGCCTGGGCGCCCGCGTCCTGGTCACCGATCGCTCCCCCGCCGCCGAACTCTCCGAAAGCCTCGCCGCCATCGCCGGCCTCCCGGTGGAACTGCGCCTTGGCGAACACCACGAAGACGACTTCACCCACGCCGATCTGGTCATCGCCAACCCCGCCGTGCCCCTGGGCAAAGACCCGTTTCTCCAGGCCGCCCTCCGCGCCGGCGTCCCGCTCTCCAGCGAAATCCAGCTCCTCGTCAGCCGCCTGCCCAACCGGCAAAAAGTCATCGGCGTCACCGGCTCGGCCGGCAAATCCACCACCACCGCCATGATCGGCCAGATCCTCGCCCGCTGCATTAAGCCGCTGCCCGTGCACGTCGGCGGCAACCTCGGCGGCTCGCTCTTAGGCCAGGTCGACCGCATCACCCCCTCCGACTGGGTCGTGCTCGAGCTCTCCAGCTTCATGCTCGAACACCTCCGCCGCGATCGCTGGTCCCCCCATGTCGCCGTCGTCACCAACGTCACCGCCAATCACCTGGATTGGCACGAAACCATGCCCGCCTACCAGCAGGCCAAACAAGTGATCCTCGACTTCCAGATCCACGCCGACGCCGCCGTCCTCGGCCCGGACCTGGACTGGATGACCCCCCACGCCGGCCGCGTCATCCGCGTCACCCTCGATCCCCCCCTCGATCCCCCCGCCGATCCGCTGCCCCTCCTGATCCCCGGGTCGCACAATCAACTGAACGCCCGCATGGCCCTGGCCGCCGTCCAAGCCGCCCTGACCGACCCCTCCGCCGCCAGCTCCATGGATCGCTCCACCGCCCTGGCCGCCTTAGCCGAGTTCCCCGGCCTGCCCCATCGCATGCAACTGGTCTGCGTCCATCGCGACGTGCGCTTCTACAACGACTCCAAAGCCACCACTCCCCAAGCCGCCATCCTCGCCATGCGGAGCTTCCCCCCCAACCGCCTGCACCTGATTTGCGGCGGGTACGACAAAGGCTCCGATCTCCGCCCCATGGCCCAGTTCGCCGCCGCCCATTGCCGCTGCGTCTACACCATCGGCCTAACCGGCCCCGCCCTCGCCGCCGCCGCCGCCGGAGGCTCCGCCCAGGTCGTCCCCTGTTCCTCCCTCGACCAGGCCGTCCAAGCCATCGCCCAACGCGTGCAACCGGGCGACAGCGTCCTGCTCAGCCCCGGCTGCGCTTCCTGGGACCAATTCACCAATTTCGAAAAACGCGGCGCCGCCTTCGCCCAAGCCGTCCTCCGCTACACCTGCGAATCGTCCCCCCCACCCCCCCCATCCACCAAGCCCACGGATTCTCCATGGGTAATCCGTAGCGCGCCTCAAACAAGCCCAGGCATTTCCGGGGGGCCATGCCTGGGTGTCTTAGCGCCTTAGTGCCTCAGTGCCTTGATGCCTCAATTGCCTTAAAAATAAAGCCCAGGGAAGAAATCCCTGGGCTCCGTCTCCTGTCTTCCAAACCCCAGGGCCTCCGCGCCCTGGGACTCATCTTCCTCTACTGCCATGTCCTTCCCTACGCCGCCTCCATCAACCGCGCAATGCGCTGCTCGGTGGAAGGATGCGTGGCAAACAGCCGCGTCTCTCCACCCCCTCCACCATCCCTCAAGCCCACGGATTTTCCGGGGATAATCCGTAGCGCGCCTCAAACAAGCCCAGGCATTGCCATGCCTGGGTGCCTTAGCGCCTTAGTGCCTCAGTGCCTTGATGCCTCAATTGCCTTAAAAATAAAGCCCAGGGAAGAAATCCCTGGGCTCCGTCTCCTGTCTTCCAAAGCCCAGGGCCTCCGCGCCCTGGGACTCATCTTCCTCTATTGCCATTTGCCTCCCTACGCCGCCTCCATCAACCGCGCAATGCGCCGCTCGGTGGAAGGATGCGTGGCAAACAGCCGCGTCAAACCCCCCGTGGCGCACAGCGGCTGCACAATGAACATGTGACTTTGCGAGGGCATTTCCCCTTCCAGCGGAATGCGCTTGGCCATCGCGTCAAGCTTGCGCAACGCCCCGATCAGCCCATGCGGCGTCCCCGCCAGCCGGGCCGCGTCCGCGTCCGCCACAAACTCGCGTGATCGGCTGATCGCCAGTTGAATAATCACCGCCGCGATCGGCGCGAAGATCAACAGCAGCAGTCCCACCAGCGGATGGCCGCCCTCGCGGTTGTTGCCGCCCCCGCCGAACCAGAAAGCCATGTAGCCTAAATAGTTCAAAGCTCCCGCGATCGTCGCCGCCACCGCCGAGATCAGCGTGTCGCGATTTTTCACGTGCGATAATTCGTGCGCCATCACGCCCTCTAACTCATCGTACGACAGCAGGCGCAACGCCCCCTGCGTCACCGCCACCGCCGCGTGCCGCGGATTACGTCCCGTGGCGAACGCATTAGGCGCTTCCTGCGGGCAGACATAAACCTTCGGCATCGGCAGACCCGCGTTCTCCGCCAGCCTCCGCACCATCGCAAACAAATCCGGCGCCGTCTGTTCGTCCACCTGCTGCGCCCGCATCGTCGCCAGCGCGATCCGGTCACTGAAGAAATACGCCACGATGTTCGACAGCCCGCCGAAAATAAAAGCCAGCAGCAGTCCGCGCTGCCCGAACTGCGCGCCCACAAAAAGAATCAAGCCGAAGAGCGTCCCAAGGAGCAAAACCGTTTTGGCGTTGTTGGCAAATCGGGTCATGAGTTTTGGCACTCCGTTGTCAGTGGTTTTCCCAGCCCTTGGTTCCATCAAGTTCAGCCGCGGGCTTCCTTAAAGTCTTCCAGCGTTGGTTATACGCAAAAGCTGTTCCGTGGTTTTCCGCTCCCTCTTTGTGGAAACAGGAAATATCGCAAATCAGCCGCATTTTTCCCCGCCCGCAGCGCAGTTGGCGGATGACGCAATGGTTATGACGATCCCCGAAAAATCCGCCCCCTCCAGCATACTGCAAAATTCCCCAGATTAACTTTGGCAGTAGCAAAACCAGTTCAACGTCGTCTGCCTTGTCGGCAGTTTTTGGCCTCCCCCTGGTGACGGACCGGCAGGCTGAGCAACAACTCCCCGCCGCCGCTCACGCCGTCGCGCCGTCCTGTTAATTTGGGAAATTTAGACGCGTCGTCCGCAGTGAAAATCGCGGAAATTTATACGCCTGTCTTTGGCCGAACAATGAAGATCGTTCGCTTGGCGGAAATGAAAGAGACCAGTTGGTGTAAATGGACAAATGTAAGAAACGTTGCAGAAATTTTACTGATTTTTTGTGGATTTCTTCCAATGGGTCTTGTCAAGATAATCTAGATACGATAACTTGGGCAATCGTCTAGGAGGTCGATGTCATTTCGGATCTGGAGAAAGTTGGAGAAGCGGAGAAAGTTTTTTTTGGTTAGGCCGAAGGTTACCAACGCACATCTAACAAAGCGTCAGTAATCTCATCCTAAAGGCGGATCCATCCTTGGAGGGAAGAGCGAGCCGCCTGGAGGGAAGGCTGAGCAAAGCCGAACGATCCAACAGTGACAGACGACCTCTGGTTGGGGAGAAATGGTTGGGGAGAGAGAAAGTGGCCAGAGGGATGTGTTCTCGACGGAATCTAGGCTGAAGAGAACTTAACCCTCGCGGGGGTCACGGGTCCTCGGTGTGGAAACACGTCCGAGGGCTTTTTTTTTCCTCCTACCCTGCGGGGACTATAGGCAGGCCGTTTTCACGAGTCCAACAAAAAACTAAATAAATTTGATCGCGTTATAACTACACCTGTCGCCATCTAAATCCCCCCATCCTCCTCCCCGCTCCGCCCGCTAAAGCCCAGGGAAAAGCTCCCTGTGCTCCATCATGCCCTCCAAGTTTAGCGGGCGGGCCGCAGGCCCCCCTCTTGTTGCCCCTAAAGCCCAGGGAAGAAATCCCTGGGCTCTGTCTTAACCGCCTCGCTCACCCAATCACCCATCCCCCCGCGAGCCGCGTCGTCCCTTCCGGGGTGACGCGGACACCCCCGTATTAACGGCTGCCTCCCGCCCCAACGGGGCGGAGGACGCCTTCCCTTCCCTAAAGGGCCTCCAAGCCGGGCCCTTCAGGCCCGGATTCACATCCCAACCAAACTTTCGCGCGCACAAAACCGAACACTTTGCTCGCAGTCGCTTGGCAAAAAATTCACAACGTAATCCTCTCCCCACAAACACCTTACGCCTCCGCAAGGTGCGCCTTGTGCGCACAAAAGCGCTACGACGCCCCTATATAGAGGGACGATTTATTCGGCTCCCCGGCTCGGTCCCCCGGAATGGGTGCCACACAGCATGCCGAAGGCTGCTGTGTGTTCCCCCCGGACCCCAAAACCCGGATCCCGATTTCTTCTTCCCTCCGCCTTCCGGCAGACCACTTCCGGGGGTGACATTGGTGCTCGTGTGTCTACACCCGGAAGCCAACCACGCTGAACGAGCGTCTGTCTCTTCCGGGGGTGGCCCTTGCCCCGGCAGCTCGTAACGCGGGAGCGGACAGCTGACGGTCGGGCCGAGGACGCCGTGGCGCACCGTACGTGCAACCTTTTTTCCTTGTCTCGTGCACGTACTAGGCAAGACCCGATGACCGCTCCCATCCGCGGCCTGCTGACCCTGCGCCCTAATTCCGGCACAAGCACCAAAGACAGTTCAAGCGTTCGCGGACGAGCCCGTTATTGAGAGGAAACTCCCGATAATCGGGCTTCTTCCGCGCGCTCTGTCTTGACCAAGCCCAGGCATTTCCGGGGGGCCATGCCTGGGTG
>JADZCD010000016.1 GCA_020851735.1 Phycisphaeraceae bacterium | reverse complement strand
GCCCTTGACTTTCCACCCCTAACGTATACTCCCCGGCAATCGGCAATCGGCAATCGGCAATCGGCAATCGGCAATCGGCAATCGGCAATCGGCAATCGGCAATCGGCAATCGGCAATCGGCAATCGGCAATCGGCAATCGGCCAACTCCTGTTCTTCGCCATACGGTAAACTCTTGCCCATGCCTCCGACGCCTGACGATCTTTTCCCTGCCACAACCGCCCTGCTGCCCGTGCCCACGCCGGCGTACAAACATGCCGCGCACCTGACCTGGCTGGTGGCGGTGCTCAATATCCTTTTCTTCAGCTGCTGCGCGGGGATTCTCTTTTACATGGGGAGCTTGACGTTCGATCAGCTGCGCGGACTTCTGCACCCGGTTGAATCCGGTCCGCCGCCGTTCGACGAGGATCAGCTCCGCCAGATGTACCCTGTGCTTAAGACCATGGCCGTGGCCCTGACGCTGCTGGGCCTAATTCCCGGCCTGATCTACTTGCCCTTGGGGGCCGCCGTCCGCCAGGGCGGCCGCACCGCCGCGGCCGTAGCCATGGGGCTGGGGACGATGCAGGCGGCGTTCCTGGGGCTGCTTCTTTTGCAGGCGATCATCGGCAGTCTATGGTCCGGGCAGATCAGCGGCCTGGTCTTGTCGTTGCTGATCCTCGGCACGCTGCTGGTTCTGATCCTTTCGATGGTGCTGGCCCTGCACCGCGCCCGCCGCTGGGCCCCGGCGGACCCCACGCTGGCCGTCAACCCCTGGGACGACCAGGCGTAGGCCAATGGCAAAAAAGCCCAGGCATGCCTGGGCTTTGGCTCTTGAAGCTACGGGGGGTTTGCGTCCCGGCTTGGGACAACCACGGGGGATGGCGTAAGTCACATCGGCACACAGCCGCCTTCGGCCTGCGGTGTGGCACCCACCTCTGAAGCCTAAGTCTTATTCGTCATTCGACACTCGCCATTGGGCATTGCCCGCGGCGCTCAGGTGCTTTCCGCGCCGCTCTTGGCCAGTTTTTCTTCGTCTTTCTTTTCGGGCTTGATGTCCGTGGCCTCGAAGATCAGGCCATCCTTGCCTTCGGGGTGTTTGATCGTCACCAGCTGGCCGGCGTGGAACTCGCCGCGCAGGATGGATTCGCTTAAGGCGTCTTCCACGTGATGCTCCAGGGCCCGCCGCAGCGGCCGGGCGCCGAAGTCCGGGTTGTAGCCCTTTTCGATCAGGAAGTCCTTGGCGCTTTCTTCCAGCTCCAGCTTGATGTCCTGGGCCTCCAAGCGCTGGCGGACCTTGCGCAGCTCGTATTCCACGATCGTCACCAGGTCGATCTTGTTCAGCGGACGGAAGACGATCACGTCGTCCAGGCGGTTGATGAATTCGGGCCTGAAGTAGCGCTCGATTTCCGAAAGCAGCGTCTGCTTGATCTTCTGGTAGTCGGCTTCCTCGTTGGCCTTGGCAAAGCCGAAGCCCGCGCGGTTCTTGATCAGGTCCGCGCCGATGTTGCTGGTCATCACCAGGATCACGTTGCGGAAGTCGATGTGCCGGCCGAACGAATCGGTCAGCTGGCCTTCTTCCATGATCTGCAGGAGCATGTTGAACACGTCGGGGTGGGCTTTTTCGATTTCGTCCAGCAGCACCACCGAATACGGCTTGCGGCGGATCTGCTCGGTCAGTTGCCCGCCTTCCTCGTAGCCGACGTAGCCCGGAGGGGCGCCGATCAAGCGGCTGACGTTGTGCTTTTCCATGTACTCGCTCATGTCGATGCGCAAAAGCGCGTCGGCATTGCCGAACATGAACTCGGCCAGCGACTTGGCCAGCAGCGTCTTACCCACGCCGCTGGGCCCGACGAAGATGAACGAGCCCATCGGCCGCTTGGGGTCCTTTAAGCCCGAACGGGCCCGGCGGATGGCCTTGGCCACCGTCTGGATCGCCTCGTTCTGGCTGACCACGGTCTTGTGCAGCTCTTCCTCGAGCTTGAGCAGCCGCTCGCTCTCGGCCTTTTCCAGGCGCGTCAGCGGAATGCCGGTCATCTTGCTGACCACGTCGGCGATGACTTCCTCATCCACGATGCCGTCGACTTCGTTGGCGCGGGCCTTCCAGTCCTTTTGGATCTGCTCTTTCTTCTGGCGCAGATTCTCCGCCTGGTCGCGCAGTTCCGCGGCCCGTTCGTAGTCGGCGGCCTTGACGGCTTCGTCCTTTTCGATGGCCAGGCGCTCGATCTGCTCTTCGATCTCGGCCAGATCGGGGGGCTTGCTCATGTTCCGCAGCCGCACGCGGGCGCCGGACTCGTCGATCACGTCGATGCTCTTGTCCGGCTGGACGCGCCCGGTGATGTAGCGGGTGGACAGCTCCACGGCTGAGCGGATGGCCGCGTCGGTGATCTGCACGCGGTGGTGGGCCTCGTAGCGATCGCGCAGGCCGCGGAGGATCTGCACCGTTTCCTCCTTGCTGGGAGGATCGACCAGAATCGTCTGGAAGCGGCGCTCTAAGGCCCCGTCTTTTTCGATGTATTTGCGGTATTCATCCAGCGTCGTGGCGCCGATGCACTGAATCTCGCCGCGCGACAACGCGGGCTTGAGCACGTTGGAGGCGTCAATGGCCCCTTCCGCGCCGCCGGCCCCGACTAAGGTGTGCAGTTCGTCGATGAACAGGAGCACGTTCTTGGCCCGCCGCACTTCGTTCATCACCGCTTTGATGCGTTCCTCAAACTGCCCGCGGTACTTGGTGCCGGCCACCATCATGGCCAGGTCCAGCACCACGATGCGCCGGTCGGCCAGCAGTTCGGGCACGTCGTTGCCGACGATCTTCTGGGCCAGGCCCTCGACGATGGCGGTCTTGCCCACGCCGGCCTCGCCTAGGAGCACCGGGTTGTTCTTCGTCCGCCGGCAGAGGATCTGGATCAGCCGCTCGATCTCCTTCTGGCGCCCGATGACCGGGTCCAGGGAGCCTTCGGTGGCCAGCTCCGTCAGATCGCGCCCGAAGCTGTCCAGCGCGGGGGTCTTGCTCTTGCCCTTGGCGGCCGGGGCTTCGCCCGCGGGGGGCTTGCCGGTGGCCTGCTCTTCGCTTTCCACGCCGGCGCCTAAGAGATTGAGCACTTCCTCGCGCACTTCCTCGAGCTTTAAGCCCAGATTCATCAGCACCTGGGCAGCCACGCCTTCATGCTCGCGCAACAGGCCCAGCAGCAGGTGTTCGGTGCCCACGTAGTTGTGGTTGAGGTTGCGGGCTTCCTCGATGGCGTATTCGATGACCTTCTTGGCCCGGGGAGTCTGCGGCAGCTTGCCCATGGTCACCATGTCCGGACCGCTCTTGACTAACTTCTCCACTTCCAGACGGACCTTGCGCAGATCCACGTCCAGATTCTTAAGCACGTTGGCGCCCACGCCCGAGCCTTCCTTGACCAAGCCCAGCAGGATGTGCTCGGTACCGATGTATTCGTGGTTAAAGCGCTGGGCTTCCTGGTTAGCCAGGGCCATCACTTTGCGGGCGCGTTCGGTAAAACGTTCAAACATAGCCTGCTCTCTTTCAGTTGGGCCGGCGGCCGGCCATCCCCATCCCCTCGATCCATTCTAGCGCCCCCGCGGGCATGCGGACGTCCCATTTGACGCGGGGGACTGCTTATTCGTTGATCTTTCCCTTATGAACATTTCGAAACCTTACGTCACACTCTTTGGCCTGAAATTAAGTTCCCAAGGGCATCATCGGTCAGGAGCGCCCGCGTAACTTAACGCACCAGACAACCTTTTTGTTCATTCGCCGGGGCGTTTTCCCCAACTTTTCCTCCCTCATTCATATCGTCAATCAGCAAACGGCATTCCGGGCTTACCGGCCAAACAAATCCATTTGCCCGCCCAACTCGGGCCGGCGAAACGAGGCGGACGATAACTCGCCTAACCCGCGATCCAGCTTCATCCGCCGGCGAAATACCTTGAAAATCCGCTCGATTTGCCCAGCCACGGCGCCTTTACCCTTCATGCGCACGCCCGGACGGGCATCGTAGAGCTTGCCGCCACGTGTCTGCCGCAGCAGACTCTCCACGTGCCTGGCACGGTCCGGGAACTCGCGCCTAACCCACTCTAAGAACAAATCCTTCACCTGATATGGCAGACGCAGCAACACGTAAGCTGCCGACCTGGCACCCGCTTGCGACGCCGCTTTGAGAATCGCGGGCAATTCCCGATCGGTTAGTCCGGGAATCAGCGGCGCCACCAGCACGCCCACGGGCACGCCGGCCGTCGCTAAACCCTGAATGGCGCTCAGTCGGTCGGCGGGGCTGGACGCACGCGGCTCCATCTTGCCGGCAAGCTGCGCATCCAAAGTCGTCAGGCTGATAAATACGTGTGCTGCCTTGTGGCGGGCTAATTCTGTCAAAAGGTCCAGATCGCGCAGAACCAGACGATTTTTGGTCACAATGCTCACCGGCTGACGGCACTGGGCCATGACCTCCAGACAACCACGTGTGATTTTTAAGTGCGCTTCCAGCGGCTGATACACGTCCGTCACCCCGGCCATGAAGATCGGCTCACCCTCCCACCCCCGGAAGCCTCCCCCGCCCCCGGAAGTGCCGGCGCGGCGCGGTCGGCCACGCTTGCCCAACTCTTGGCGCAGAATGGCCGGCGCGTTGAGCTTGGCCATGATCTTGGTCTCAAAGTCCAACCCGCAGCTCATGCCCAGGTATTCGTGATACGGGCGGGCGTAACAGTAAATGCAGCCGTGCTCGCACCCGCGATAGGGATTGACCGACCAGCGAAAGGGAATGTCCAGGCGACTGCAGGGATCCGTCTCGTTAATGACCGTGCGCGTGTGATCGGGCCAATACCGCGTGCGCACCTGGCCGGGCGCCAACTCGCCAGCCACTTCAATCCCCCCCGGAAGTACCCCCGCCCCCGGAAGTGCCCCCGCCCCCGGAAGTGCCCGCGGAGAATTAAATGGCTTGGCGTTCTCCTTGCTCCTTTGGCCTTTCTCTTTTGTTCCTTCCTGGCCTTCAATCCATGGCGTGTATACGTCATCCTCCGGCAGGTCGTGCTGCGGGGCGGTTTGATCCTTGGCCAGGCCGTCGAGATATTCGCCCAGGACCGCCAGGCGCGTGGATTCAAAGCGGTTGCCCGGATTCAGCCCCGCGCCCCGCCCGCGCACCGGGCCGGCCGGCAAAGCATCGGGATACTCGCGCTCGCCGGGCAGGTCAGTCATACCCGAACATTATACGAACGATTCTGCGCGGTGCGTCAAGCCCGCAAAAAAACAACGGCAGTGCTGGGGGGCACCGCCGCTGCGGAATCTAAGCGAACGCTTGAGGCGATCGCGTTCAGTGTTGACGGCGAATCAGGGCCAGGCTGCCTAAGGCCAGCAGGCTTAAGGTCGCCGGTTCGGGAATGAGCGTGACCGTGAAGCTGGCCAGGACGTCAACCGACGGCTGCACCCACGGATTGCTGCCGGAGAAGTCGCTGCCGCCGAACTGGCTGATGCCCAGCGGAGTGACGTCGACCTGATAGCTGCCGATGACAAACGAACTGGTCGTGCCGGCGTCGAGGGTCAGGAAGTCGTTTTCCCACTGGTTTTCCAGCTGGGCGGTCTGGCTGAGCGATCCGGATGGGCCGCTGGCGAAGGAAATGCCGCGGCTGGCGGTGATGGTATGGTAAATGTTGCTCCAGGCGTCCGGATCGGTGGCGGTGCCGCCATAGGTGTAGTCGATGGTCCAGTTGAGGGTGTTGATTTTCAGCGTTTGCGTGCCGGGGACCAGATCGAGCACGCCGGTGTAGGTGGCCAGTTCCAGCGTGTCGCCCGGATAGCCGTCGACCCCCCAGGGAGCGTTGGCCGGCGGAATGGTGGCGGCGGGATACTGATTGGGGCCCCACGTATCGACGGTGTAACTGATGGTCACCGCGCCGGCGGATGTGGCGATGGCCAGGACCAACGCACTGCCAAGACAGACTAAAGCTTTCATCTTTCTCTTCTCCCTTCCAAAAGTTAATTCGACCTCGGTCCGGCCGCTCCGATCGGCACAGACAGGGGGATGGCGACAGGTCATGAACGGGCGGTTTTCTCCTTCTCTCTCCTAAAACGATTCTTGTCTCCATTATGGGTGTCTCCAGGCTGCCATGCAAGAGAAAAAGGCCGAAATATCTAAAGTTTTAGGGCCCGGATACAGCTGCCCGTCAGCCTTGTCGCGCCAAGCTAAAAAAACAACGGCAGTGCCGGGGGGCACTGCCGTTGCGGAATCCAAGCAAACTTTCGATACGGTCGCTATTAGCGGCGACGACGAGCCAGAGTCAGGCCGCCCAGAGCCAGGAGGCTCAAGCTGGCGGGTTCGGGAATCAGCATGTACTGAGTCTTGGCACCCGCGGCGCCGGGAGCCCGAGCCCAGGCGATCAGGTTGCCGTCGATGTCCGGGAAGCGAAGGTCGACGCTGGCTTCAGAGGCCAGGGGAACCACCGCGCCCATCACCGGCGTGCTGAGCAGACCGGTCACCACGGCGCCCATGATCGAGTAGTTGCCGGCCACCAGGAAGCTGTCGCGTTCGCCCCAGACGATGATGGCGGTATCCGCGTCGACGATCTCGATGGTCGGATCTTCGCGGACCTTGGCCACGTCGTTGGTCAGGTTGATGGCCAGGCCGGGGCTGGCGGGGTTCGCCACGTTCTGCAGGATGATGTCAGCCCGATTGCTGCTGCCTTGGGTCGCCGCGGAACGCTCGTTCCAGACGATCCAGTTGCCGTCATCGCTGATGCGGCTGCGCACCGCGTTGCCGGTGCCGGCGCCGCCGGTGTAGACCGTGTAGTTGGTCATGGTGTTGAGGTCGAAGATGTAGTGAGTCTTGTCGCTGGTCGTGCCGCTCCAGGTGATCTTGCCGCTGCCGTCGTCGGCGATGTTGGCGCTGATGCTGGAGTTGTCGTTGGGCGTGGTGAACAGGGTCACGGCCGGCCCGGCGGGATTGGAGATCAAGTTCTGCCACTTCAGGTCGTACGTGCCGTTGTTGTTCCAGTGCAGCCAGATGGCGTTGCCGGCCGCGTCGACGTCGAAGAAGTGTTCGTTGTCGGACACGCCGCCGGTGCGGTAGGTCGTGTTCGTGGCGGTGTTGGCAAACCAGCCCTTGTTGGTCAGGGACGAGCTGTCATGCGCGCCGCCGGCCGCCACCCAGTCACCGCCGATGCCGACCATGTTGTTCTGCAGGAACCCACTGGGGTTGACCGCCCAATCCACGCGGGGGTTGTCCAGCACGGTGCCCGAGCCGAAGGGGGTTAGAACGCCCGTGGAGACGTTGTACAACTGGGACTGAACGCCACCAGCCGCCACACCCGCGGCGATGATCCGATAGCTGTCCACAGCCGGACGGCCCAAGCGGGTGTTGTAGGTCGGGGTAACGTCGATCACCGTGCCGGGGACGAGCGTCACAGCCCACCCTTGGCTAGTCACCGCGGCCAACAGGGCCGCACCGATCATCCATTTCGCTCTCATCCTAATTCCTCCAATAAGAACAGACGTGCATTCATCAACCGGCCTACGCAGACCGGATAAGGAACCATGACATTTCGCGTCAAAGAGGCTTGGCTGGGGCAAGGAGGAAACGCTTTAGAACGTTTGTCCGCGGGCCAGAGGGAAGGCCCAGATGGCACGAACGTGCGAGGACCCTTCTTCCTTCCCATCCGCCCGATCTCCCCATCCGAAACCAAAAAGCCTCTTTCTCCACTCCCTCCCGGGCGTCTCGAATTGAGCCGCTATGCCGTCACCGATTCGAAGTCAAGCGGTCAGACTTGATTGAAAGTACTCCAAGATACGCACAACGTCAATGATAATTTTTGATTTTCTTTTTTTATAATAATATTTGATTGTCTGTTATGGCAGACCAAGTTTACGGACTATGCGACATATGTTTATTTTCTAAAAATAGTTATGGCAATTAGAAGCTAGACGTGAAGATCGCTTGATGCGTCAAAAACATCACTTTTTTTGTTTAATTTTTTGTCTGGACGCAACAAAAACCCACACGATGATTGGATCGTGGGCTGGTAAATAAGAAAAACTTGTTAATTAAACCCCCCAGTTTATCGGGTTGGCGCAGACGGCGGGCATTGGGGGGGGTGGTTGTGCCTTCAGGATGACAGCGTGGGGAGGGTCAAAGGGGTTGCGGGCATGGCGCAGGCGACGGGTTGGCTGGGGCTGCGGGTGGGTCCCGGCCGGCGGAGCGGCTGGGCTTTTCGATGCAGGTTAGCAGGTTAGTTAGGCCTGGGTGCTTTGTCGGTGCGGATCCGCTGCGCTGGGGAGGATTGCCCAAGAGCAGGCGGGTTAACCGGGAAAATAGAAGGGCGGCGTCTTGCGACGCCGCCCTCTGTAACAAGCATCATGTCGTGCCTTGAGGCACACGAAACGTGTCGCAATTAGCGACGACGAGCCAGAGCCAGACCACCCAGAGCCAGCAGAGCCAGGCTCGCGGGTTCGGGAATCATCGCATACTGAATCTGGCCGGTCGTGTCATTCTTCCAGGCCACCAGCATGCCGCTGACGTCAGCGAAGTGCTGATTTTCAGCACCGCTGGCGATGGTGATGATGCTGCCCAGAGTGGGGGCCGCGCCACCAGGAGCCAGACCAGTCAGATACGCGCCGACCACGTCGTTCGTACCGGTCTTGTTTTCGTCCCAAACCAACAGGGCTGTGTCCGCATCGAGAATGGTCATCGAGGGGTCATTGCGCACGCGGTCAGGGTTGTTGGTCAGGTTGTACTGAACGGGAGACAGGGGATTGGAGACGTCAACGAGGACCAGGTCGCCCATGTTGCCGCCCACGCCGGTGTAACGCACGTTGGACACAACCCAGTTGCCGTCTTCGCTCATCTCGGCCTTCATCGGCTTCTGGGTGCCCCAGGCGCCGACCACGGCGGGCGTGATCACGTTGTAGATCGCGTTATCACTGGCATCGTACATGTCGATCGGGGACGGAGCGCCGCTGTTGTCCATGCGGACAGCAATACGATCGCTCCAGGTCGCCGCACGGAAGCGCCAGCCGGGGTTGCCCAATGGGGTGCTCATGACCGTGACGACCGGGCCGGCTACGCCGCTGGACACGTCGCACATCTTGATCGTGTTGTCCCAAGCGCCCCAGAACACCAGACCGGAGTCGGTCACGTCGGTGAAGTGGTGGTCGTCATTGCCAATGCCGGTCAGCGGGATCGAGATGATCGCGCCGTCGGAGAGGCGTTCAACCTGCAGGGGCAGGCCGGTCAGGGACGGAGGACCACCGTAGACCGCGTAGTTGGCGGACACGCCGGCTTCCATCGCCCAGGGAGCCCAACCCAGCGCAGCGCTGGCTAACGCCACGTTGTTCACGGGGCCAACCAGAGCCTCATAGCGGCTGCCTTTGCCATTGAAACCAGCCGAACCCGCGTTGTTCGCCCACACAATCTGGGCGCCGATCACCGTGTTGGCGTTGACCGCGGGGCGATCAGGGGTGCCAGCCGTCGGGGTGATCGAGTAGATCGGGCTCATGTCGGCGAATGCCGGAGCCGCGATCATGGCCAACACAGCCATTCCTACTAACTTTCTCATCTCTATTCCTCCAAAAAAGAACATTGGTGAAACAAAACGCTCAATCTGAAAGTCAGCCCACACAGGCTGACAGACGTGACGATGTTAATTAGCAGCTATACGGCTGCCGGTCACCGATTCGGTTTTGGTGGTGAATGGAACGGGTGGGCTTTCTCTCCTCCGTTCAATCCACAGCTGGGTGTCTTGCCGTTTTCCCAGCCTTTGTTTCTCTCCTCTAGTGAATCAAGACCCAAAGAGCAATCGATTATCAAACCATCCTGTTAGGTGCCTGCTCATTCATGAACCGCCATGGGCTGTGATCCTAGCGAACGATTATTTGGCGAATGTTTGGCGATGGTCTTCTTTCAGTTGGGACGATCCGACTATTTTCATGAATCAACAATGCAAAGAAAATGACAATGACTTTTACGACTACCCTGTCCTATGAATATTCGAGCTTGTTTTGCGCGCCGAGCTATTCAACATGACCAAATAACTGACAGGCACAGTCTTCCTCTCCCATTGTCGCGATCAACGTTTTCCCGAAAATTAAGCCGAAGATGAACTAGAATCCCGTACCGACCGCAATCTCTGAACATTAGGGTCTCTTAACCTTTACTTAATAATTTACTCCATCAATTCCGGCTGTCAATGACTTTTACTTATGAATGCAAAAAATAACAGGTTAATAGAAACAGCCATAGAAAAATGACGCCTTGACGACTGCAATAGCCTGTTAAAAAATAATTTACGTAAGCAGCAGGGCGTGATAGATTTCGGGGATTATTCATCCAAACCGTTATCAGATGCTATTTTAGACTTTCTATAATTTTGTGGCTACTGGCACCAATGTGAAAATGGGAAAACCGTTCAAATCCATGCCGCGACAAGACCTTGCATATGCAACAGCACGACTACAGGCGGATCTGCCGGTGTTTTGACTGAATATCGCGGTCTTTAAGAAACCGTCACAATCAATTCAGTCGGACTTGGCTGCCAGCTTTGCCCAGGTGTCACGCAAGGTCACGGTGCGATTGAAGACCAAGCGATCCGAGGTTGATTCCGCATCGACGCAAAAATATCCCTGGCGCTCGAATTGATAGCGGGCGATGCCGTCGGTCCAGCGTGAGCTGGCGCTGTTGGCGTGCGTTGGGGCGGCCAAGCTGGGTTCGACCTTGCAGCCGGTGAGCACCTCGAGCGATTTGGGATTGATGTTGCTTCGCCAGTCGGCGCCTTCGGGCACGTCGTTGGGGTCGTCCTTGGTAAACAGGTGGTCGTAGAGGCGGACCTGGGCGTCGACGGCCTGGGCGGCGGCGACCCAGTGGATGGTGGCTTTGACCTTGCGGCCGTCGGGCGCGTTGCCCCCGCGGGTGGCCGGATCGTAAGTGCAGCGGAGTTCCTGGATCGCGCCGGTGGCGGGGTCTTTCGTTACGCCGGTGCAGGTGATCAGGTAGCCCCAGCGCAAACGGACTTCCTTGCCGGGCGAGAGGCGGAAATACTTGGGCGGGGGGACCTGGGCGAAGTCTTCCTGCTCGATGTAGATTTCGCGCCCGAAGGGGACCTTGCGTGTGCCGGCGGAGGGGTCTTCGGGATTGTTGACCGCGTCGAGTTCCTCGATTTGCCCTTGCGGATAGTTTTCGATCACGACCTTCAGCGGGCGGAGGACAGCCATGGCGCGGGGGGCGCGCTTGTTGAGGTCCTCGCGCAGGCAGTGCTCCAAAAGTTCGATTTCGATGGTGTTTTCCCGCTTGGCGACGCCGATGCGGTCGGCAAAATCACGCAGGGATTCGGGGGTGAACCCGCGCCGACGGATGCCGGCGATGGTGGGCATGCGGGGGTCATCCCAGCCGCGGACGGCTTTGTCCTGCACCAATTGCAGGAGTTTGCGCTTGCTCATCATCATGTGGGTGACGTTCAGGCGAGCGAACTCGTATTGGCGGGGCCGATAGGCAATGCCGGGGGGGGCGGCCCCGAAGGAGGCGATCTGGTCGATGTACCAGTCGTAGAGGGGCTTGTGATCCTCGAATTCGAGGGTGCAGATGGAGTGGGTGATGCCCTCAAGCCAGTCGCTTTGCCCGTGGGCGTAGTCGTACATGGGATAGATGCACCACTTGCCGCCGGTGCGGGGGTGGTCGGCGTGCAAAATGCGGTACATCACCGGGTCGCGGAGGTTGAGATTGGGGTGGGCCATGTCGATCTTGGCCCGGAGGGTGTGCGACCCGTCGGGGAACTCGCCCTTGTGCATGCGTTCGAAGAGGTCGAGGTTCTCAGCCACGGAGCGCCCGCGGAAGGGGCTTTCCTTGCCGGGGGAGGTCAGTGAGCCGCGGGACTTGCTGACCTCTTCGGGGGTCAGGTCGCAGACGTAGGCCTTGCCAGCCTTGATGAACAGGAGGGCCCATTGATAGAGCTGTTCGAAGTAGTCCGAGGCGTGGTATTCGTGGGCGCCCCAGTCAAAACCGAGCCAGCGGACGTCCTGCTTGATGGAGTCAATGTACTCCTGCTCCTCCTTGGTGGGATTGGTGTCGTCCATGCGGAGGTGGCAGCGACCGTTGTATTTGCGGGCGGTGCCGAAGTTCAGGCAGATGCTCTTGGCGTGGCCGATGTGCAGGTAGCCGTTGGGCTCGGGGGGAAAGCGGGTGGCGACCTGCGTGCCGGCGCCGTTGCGGTTGGTGCGCAGGTCTTCGTCGATGATCTCGTGGATAAAGTGGGAGGGACGGGTCGAGGGCGTGGCTGTCATGGGGATCGTTCCTAAATCGTGCGGGCAGAGGGCAAAGCGGGATTGTACCGCAGCGGAAGGTGGGCGCGGGGAGCAAGGGAGATGATGGGTTTTGGAGGCAGGGGAAACGGGGAATCCGGGGGTCAAAGGGCCCGGTATGTATGAGCGGGAAGCATCCGGGCCTCAAAGGGCCCGGCTTGGGGGCCCGGGGGGATATGACAAAAAAACCGGGCCACGAGGGGCCCGGTCTGGTCACAGTCGAGAATGGGGTTCGATGGATGCTCACTGCCCCAGGGCGGCGCGATCGGCGGCGACGTCGTTGCGCAGCTCATCGAGGGTTTTGGCGCTGTCGAGCATCATGCCGCGCACCGACCCGGCGATGGTGTAGCGGGTGTTGAGCAGTTGCTGGCGGTATTTGCCGTAGGCCCACGACCCGTCGCTGTAGGAGACACCGGAGGGCCACTGGAGAATCTGGATGACTTCGATTTTCTCCACCAGATCCGCCATCGGCAGCCGCCAGGACGCGGGATTGGGGATGTCCATGAACTCTTCCTGGATGATGAACGGGTATGTCCACCAGTGCGGCAGAGCCTTGGCGGGCAGGCCTTCCACGTAGACTTTCACGCCCCGGTCACGCAGGGCCTGGGCGAATTCATAGGCAGGATGATTGGCCTTGGCGCCGGTGACCATGTCCAGGCCGATGCTCATGCCGGCCTTGAGGGCCAGGTCCACGCTGGCCCAGGCGCGTTCCATCCACTTCTGACGCTGGCCGCTTTGATGCAGGTCTCTAAAGTCCGCGTCCTCCACGGGCGTGCCGAAGTAGGCGATGATCTCCACGGGGCCATACTGCCCGGAGGTGATGGGCTTCCAAGCTTCGACGAAGTCCTTCTCCAGCCAGGTCAGGCCGGCGGCGCGGGCTTCGAGCATCTGGTCCAACTGCATGGGCTCTCCGCCGGGCATCGTGCCAAAGGGATTGTGCAGCACGAAGCGGCGGCAACCCCACTGAATCTGGGGCATGATGCGGTCCTGGACGTAGAACTTCCAGCCCTTGGTGCGAATGCCCAGGTGATCGCCGATCTTGCGGGTGGCAGGGTCGGTGCTCGACCCGCCGACGGTCATCCAGCTGATGATCCGCTCCACGGGCGGACGGAGGGCGGCATTGTGGTTCGGAATGTTCCCGCCACCGCCGCCGGTGGTCGTTGACCCGGTGGACCCGCTGCTGCCGGTGGAGCCTGAGCCTTGGCCGGTTGAGCTGCCGGTGTTGCCGGTGCCGCCACCGACGACCACGACGCCACCCCCCCCCCCACCCCCGCCCCCGGAAGCGCCACCGGAAGTGCTCCCGGATGTGCCACCGGTAGTGCTGCCGGAAGTCGTTCCGCCGGCGGAACTGCCGGTAGAACCACCGGTTGTCCCGCTGCTGGTCCCGCCACTGGAGGATGAGCCTCCCCCAACCACCACGACACCACCCCCGCCCCCGGAAGTGCCCCCGGAAGCGCCCCCGGAAGCGCTACCGGAAGTGCTACCGGTAGTGCCCCCGGTAGTGCTGCCGGAAGTACCGCTGCCGGTGCTGCCGGTCGATTCGTTAGAAGAGCCACCACCAACCACCGTCACACCCCCACCCCCGCCCCCGGAAGCGGTACCACCGGAGGTGCTGCCGGAGGTTGCCTCGGAGGCATTGCTGCCGCCGGCATAGCTGCCTTTGCCGGCACCGCTCCCGGACGTTCCTCCGGAAGCCGCGCCGCTGCCGGACGCGCCGCCACCCCCCCCACCGCCGCCGCCACCGGAGCTGCCCATCACCAGGGATGAGCCCCCACCCCCGCCACCACCGCCGCCCGCACCACCGGAGGCGAAAAATACTTTGCCGCCACCGCTGCGCGCGGCAACGCGGTTCGAACGCAGGAGGCCATGCGTGCTTTGCTCGCCGGCCTGCGGATCCGCTTGACCCCTGCGGTGGGTGAACATCTCTTGATCGTCAGCGGACGGAGAATCGGACGCTTGCCCGGCTGATTCGGCCGTGGATTCATAGTTTGCCGCGGACGAGGCGCTGATCTCCACGACCATCGCCTGGCTGGCGCTGGAGCCGTCGGCAGGCGGCGTGGAAGCGGCTTGATCCTGAGTCGGGTCGTTTACCGACGTGTTGTCTTGTTGGGAGGCCGCGGCCTGTTCTTCCATGCCGGCCCAGAGCTGGTAGAGCACGTCCAGCCAGTTGCCGGGCGTGGCGGCAGGCGGAGTCTGCGGCTGAGGTTGTTCGGCGACCACAGGCGCGGGCGCGGAGGCTGGTTCGGCAGCCTGCAGAGACCAGGCTCCGCCCAGGGTGAGCGGAATCGCCAAAGCCAGAAGACGAGTTGAAACTGGATCGTTGCGCCACATGGCCAAATCCTTTACCCACTTTTAGTCAAGCTGCCGCGCCTGGTGGTCCCAGGCCCGCCTGCCCATCAACCCCGAACAGGTAGTCGCGCAGCCTGTCTAAGGCCTCCGATCAACCAACCAGACAATATGAAATCCAGGAGATCAAGCTAGGGCCCCCAAATTCGGCCAATGCCCCAGCCCCTAACATCGTTACAGGCCCTACGACACTCCCTGCATACCCTACGCGGCGGCGCGGAGAGGGGCCCCGGGCGCCTGCGGGAATGTCGGAGCTTTTTGGACGATGAAAAAGGAGAAAAGCAATAAATCAGGGCCAGAAAGCGGCGGGCCTTGTTTCGCGCGCGTCGCCATGGCGTGCCGGTTGATCGTACAATGTCTTAAAGGCTGGTCTTTTTTAAAACCGCTACGGGGAATCGAAGCTCCATGATCGACGTGATGATCATCACCTACAACGAGGCGTTGAATCTGCCCTATTGTCTGCGTGCCTTGACGGGGTGGGTGCGCAAGATCTACGTCGTCGACAGCGGGTCGACGGACGGCACGGTGGAAATCGCCAGATCGTTCGGGGCGGAGGTGGTGCCGCACGCCTGGGAAGGCTACGCCCAGCAGAAGAACTGGGGACTGCGGAACCTGCCGTTGGAGGCGGACTGGATTCTGATCCTGGACGCGGACGAAGTGATCACCGAGCCGTTGCAGCGGATTCTGGCGGGGATCGGGCGCCGGCCCGCGGACCAGGTGCCGGAGAACGGTTTTTTCATCAATCGGCTGACGTATTTTCTGGATAAGCCGATCCGCCACTGCGGGTATTACCCCAGTTGGAACCTGCGTTTGTTTAAGCGTGGCAAGGGGCTTTATGAGAACCGGGAAGTGCACGAGCACGTGATCGTGGATCACCCGGTGGGCTACATCCGCGAGCCGATGGTCCACCACGACCGGCGCGGACTGGAACACTACGTCGCCAAGCACAACCGCTATTCGACGCTGGAGGCCCGCTCGATTCTTCGCTATTTGGAGCGGCAGGACGTGGAAGTCCAGGCGGCCAACATTCCCGAGGACACCCGCCGGCGCCGGTGGCTGAAGCGTCACGTGACGCCGTATCTGCCGCTGCCGGGCTTGAGCCGGTTTATTTACATGTATTTCTTCCGGCTCGGCTGCATCGACGGGCGGGTGGGTTATCAGTTCAGCAAGTTCATCAGCTGGTACGACTCGCTGGTGGCGTTGAAGCTGCGCGAGCTGCGCCGGCAGGTCAAAAGCGAGCGGAAAAAATCGGCTCCGTTGCCGATACAGCCGGCGGTCCGGACCAGCGGTTTGGCGATTCCCGAAGGGGCGGACCCGGTGGTCCTGCGTTCGCCGGCGCTGCGGCCGCCGCCGGGGCCGGAGCTGCCCATTCACATGCAGATGAAGCCGGAGCCCAGCCCCTGGAGTTTTAAGGAGAAGCTGGCGCGGGCGGTGTGGATGGTGGTGGCGCGGCCGATTTTCCGTTTAAGCTTCCACAACTGGCATCGGTTGCGCACGGGCATCCTGCGGCTGTTCGGGGCGAAGATCGGCAAGGGCGTGGCGATTCGCCCGACGGTCAACGTGGAGGTGCCGTGGATGCTGGACATCGAGGACGAAGCGACCATCGGCGACTACGCCATCTTGTACAGTTTGGGCAAGATTCACATCGGCAAGCGGGCGATCATCAGCCAGTACGCCCACATCTGTGCCGGCACGCATGACTATACGGACCATCGTTTTCCGCTGATTCGCAGTCCGATCAACATCGGGGACGACGTGTGGATCGGGGCGGACGTGTTCGTCGGGCCGGGGGTGGATGTCGGCTCGCTGACGGTGATCGGGGCCCGTTCGAGCGTTTATAAGAGCTTACCCCCCGGCAAGGTGTGCGTGGGCAATCCCGCCAAGCCGATCAAGGATCGCCTGCTGCAATGATGGACTCTCTGCCAACTCGACCGCCCCCGGCCATGCCGGCGCCGCACCGGCGTTTGTTTCTGCCCCAGAGCGGGCGGGAGCGTCTGGCGGGTTGGCTGTGGTCCTGCGTGGGCAGGCAGATTTTCCGCTGGACGCCGGTCTGGCTGAATCCGCTGCGGGTGGTGTTGCTGCGGGCTTTCGGGGCCAAGGTGCACCGGTCGGTGTTCATTCATCAGACGGTGCGTGTCAATCGGCCCTGGAACCTGACGCTGCGGGCGGGGGTAGTGATTCATCATCGCGTGGTGTTCGATTGCTTTGGCCCCATCGAAGTCGGGCGGGACAGCCGGGTCAGCCAGTATTCGCACCTCTGCTCGGGCACGCACGACTACCAGCGTCCGGACATGCAGATCATGGCCAGGTCGATCACGATCGGCGACCGGGTGTGGCTGGCGGCGGATGTGTACGTCAACGCGGGAGTGACCATCGGGCGCAAGACGATTGTCGGGGCCAGGTCCAGCGTGTTCATCGACCTGCCGGAGAATGTCATCGCCTTGGGTGGTCCGGCCAGAGTCATCCGGAGCCGGCCTGAGGACGTCACGTCCACTGTTGGTAATGGTTAAGCCAGCGGCGGGCGATCATTTGCCAGTCATATCGTGCGCGGACGAACTGCCGGCACTGTTCGGCGAGGGGGCGGTCCGAGTGTTTGCGGTCCAGCCACTGTTTGAGGGCGTCGGCCAAGGGTTCCACGGCGGTTGGACAGACGCCCCCGACGTGGGCCTGATTGATCGAGGGATGAATGGCCACCTGGTCGGTAATCACCACGGGCGTGCCGGCGGCCAGGGCTTCGACGACGGCGATGCCGAAGTTTTCCTGGTAGCTGGGCAGGACAAAAAGACTGGCGTCGGCCAGAGCGGCGACGCGCTCGGGGCCCTGCAGCATGCCGGTGAAAATGACGCGGTCCTGGACGCCCAGCGACTGGGCGAGGTCGGTCAGGCGGGGTTGATAGGCTTCTTCGTCCGGGCCGGCGAGCACGAGCTTTAGGCGCGAGTGATCGAGGCGGGCAAAGGCGGGCAGGAGCAATTCGAGGCCTTTTTTGCGGTGCAGGCGGGAGAGAAAGATCAGGTAGGGATCGTCGCCCAGCGCGGGGAAGCGCCGGCGAAAGGCGGCGGGGGCTGGCGGATGCTCGAACTCGCGGAGGTCCAGGCCGTTGGGCTCGACCAAGGCGGGAGCGCGTAAGCCAAGCGGGGCCGCCAGGTCGCGTTCCATGTCGGTGGTAAAGTGGAGGGCGACGGCGGCGTTTAAATCGCGGCGGACGCGCCAGGCCAGGAGAAGCTTTTTCGCCCAGCGGCGTTGGGCTAAGCTCCAGGGGTCGAGCATGCCGCAGGGGCGATAGAGGTAAGGTTTGTGGTGTTGCGCGGCGGTGCGGGCGGCGAAGTGTTGCACGCTTTCCCAGAGGGCGTGGATGTGGACGACATCGGCTTGGCGAACTAGTTCCTCCACCGCGGGTTTCAGCTCCGGGTGCCGGCCGAGGGGTTGGCGGATGGGGCCGACGGTCCGGACGGTGACGCCGGCCTGGCGCAGGCGGTGGGCCAGACTCAGGTCGTTCATGGCGGCGGTCCAGGTGGTCAGCAGGCTGACGGACAGTCCGCAGGCGATTTGGGCTTCAAGCAGGCCGACCATGGCGCGGGAGGGTCCGCCTAAGCGGGGATCAAGGCCGGAGATGACGTGCAGGACGTGCGTCATATAACCGACATTATTACATCATCTTGGCGCTGCTGTTCAATTGGGCTAGATTGAGCCGATAGCTCTGCCAAGAAGGGGTGGCTCGTCTCTAGCGTAAAGCCGGGGTGGGAGCGATCGAACCATGAGAATGCTGTTACGGCTCAAAAAGCTGGCGGAGCGTTTTCCGGAAGGCCCGAGCCGGCTGTTGACCTATGTGCCGTTCTGGCTGCGGCTGGGCTGGACTTATTCGGCGACGCGGAGGCGGATCCGGAAGTTTGAGCGGATGGATCAGGCCCAGCAAGCCCAATTTGTATTTGACCGCGTGCGTTGGATTACGCAGTACGCCTACGCGCACCATCGTTTTTACCAGGAGTTCTACCGCCGGCAGAATTTTGACCCGGCGTGTTTGCATGGGCTGGATGATCTAAGGCGCATACCCATCGTAACCAAGAACGACTTGCGGCGGTTGGAAGTGGAGGATCGTTCGAGCGCACAGCGTGGGCGGATGAAGGTCAACACGGGGGGCACGAGCGGCTCGCCTTTGGAGTTCTATCTGGATCACCGGGCGTGGGCGCGGGAATGGGCGCATCAGCACGTGATCTGGGCGAAGCTGGGCTATCGGCAGACGCACAACAAGCTGACGTTCCGGGGCATCAACCTGGGCGAGAAGCATGCCCGGTACAACGTGGTGCACAACGAGTACATTCTGAACACCTATCTGCCCACGGAGCAGATCGCGCCGACCGTCTGGCAGATCGCGCGTCAGCGGCCGATTTCGTTCCTGTTCGGGTACCCCAGCGCGATCTACAACTTTGCGTGCTATTGCGAGACCGGTGAGCCGGAGCTGGGGGCCTTTCTACGGCGGACGCTAAAGGGGGCGCTGTTCGCCTCGGAGTATCCAGCCCCGATTTACCGGGACACGATTGAGAGAGTGTTCGGCATACCCACGGTGTCGTGGTACGGGCACAGCGAAATGGCGATCTTGGCGTACGAACGGCACGAGAAATACTTGTTTGAGCCGATGCCCACGTATGGTTATTGCGAGACGGCGCCCGGCGAGGACCAATCGCAGCGGCTGATCGGCACGTCATACTACAACACGGTTTCGCCGTTCATCCGTTACGACACGGGGGACCTGGTGGAGCCGGTGGAGGTTCGCGGCGGGCTGCTGCGGTCGTTCAAGGTGGCGGAAGGCCGGGTGGGGGATTTTGTGATCGACGCCAAGGGTCACCGCATCAGCCTGACGGCGCTGATTTTCGGGCGGCATCACCCGATTTTCGGGCGGGCCCGGTATATTCAGGTGCGCCAGGATCAACCGGGACAGGCGACGCTGCTGGTGACGTTCGGCCAGGACAAGCGGCTGGTGGATCTGGACTGGCAGAAGGAGTTTGACCTGACGAACGTGGATATGCGATTTGATTTTCAGGTGCTCGATGCCCCGGTGCGCACCGCGGCGGGGAAAACGCCGCTGCTGGTCAAGGGGTAGGCATAGAAGGCTTGGGAGTTGACTTTGCGGATCATGCAACGATGAGGGGATATTCGCGCGGAGCATCCATCGATCCTCCGTCCTATTTGAAAGCGCGTCATGAAGATTCTGCACGTCCTGTCAAAGATTGACCCGTCCAGCGGAGGCCCGGTGACGGCACTGGGGGGTTTGACCAGCGCGGAAAAGGCCATCGGCCTGGACGTGCGGGTGATGTCGACGCGGGATCCGACGCGAGCAAATCCGGCGTTGATCGAGCGACTGCGATCGCTGGAGATTGAGGTTAAGACGCTGGAGGATGCTCATGGGCCACTGCTGCGCCATGCGCAGATCGGCCCGACTCTGCAGGCGATGATCGGCGACGCCCAAGTGGTGCACATTCACGGGGTTTGGGAGGAAGCCCAGCACCAGGCGGCGAGGATTTCCCGGCGCCTGAACGTGCCGTACATCGTTCGGCCGTGCGGCATGCTCGACCCCTGGTCGCTGGCGCAAAGCCGACTGCGCAAGAAATTGTTCATGGCCCTGCGGGTGCGGACGAATCTGCAACATGCCGCCGCGATGCACTTCACCAGCGAGACGGAGCGGGACAACACACGCCCCTTGCGCCTGCGTCCCCCCAGCATCGTGGAGCCCAATGGGGTGGATCTAAAGGAATTTGCCCAGTTGCCGGCCAAGGGGTCGTTTCGGCGGCGATATCCGCAACTGGGGGACCATCCGCTGGTGGTCTTTATGAGTCGGCTGCACGTTAAGAAAGGGCTGGACCACCTGATTCCGGCAATCGCCAAAGCGGAACTGAACGATTGCCGGCTGGCGCTGGTCGGGCCGGACAATTTCGGTTACCGCGCCACCGTGGAGAGCATGGTGCGGGAGCACAACCTTCAAGACCGGGTGGTGTTCACGGGCGTGCTGCACGGCAGGCAGCGTGTCGAGGCGTTGGCGGACGCGGATTTGTTCGTGTTGCCGAGCTATCAGGAGAATTTCGGGATCGCGGTGGTCGAGGCGCTGGCGGCAGGCACGCCGGTGGTGATTTCCGATCAGGTGAACATTCACGATCGGATCAGCGCGGCAGGGGTGGGCGGGGTGGTGCCGATGGACGTGGACAAGTTGGCGGCGGAAATTCGTCGCTGGATGACGGACGATACGTTGCGCCGGACCGCGGCGGAAAAGGCCCGGCCGTTCGTCTGGGAGAATTACGATTGGAGCGCAATCGCTCACCGCTGGGTGAGGCACTATGAAGAGCTGATCGCAGGCCGCATCTGAGTCGAGCGATCTGCACGCGGGATACGCCATCGGCCGGTTAGGCGAACGGCTTATTTCAGCTTCAATTTCAGCAGAGAATTAATCGCCCGTTGACGCAGGCGGACCCAACCGGTGTACAGTCGGTTCACGGTCGAGTGACGATAATCTTTGTAGATCGGCAAGGCTTTGCGTTTGCGGCGGTGGCGGCGAAACCAGGCGACGTAGTCTGGATGCGACAGGCCGGCGAAAGGCGTAAGTTCAGCGATTTTCGGGCACGCGCGGGCGTCGGCGGAGCGTTGGTAGTGAATGACGTTGGTGGTGTCGTCAAAGTGATACCAGTGGCAGAGGACTTGTTTTTCCAGGGGGCGCCACTGGAGGGCCAACTGCGGTTTAGTGTAGTCCGGGAAGCGCCAGCGGCCGCCGAAACAACGCCCGGCCGGCAGGAACCAGTTGCCCATGCTGTAGGCGATCGGCGCGCCGCGATACCACTCTAAGCCCTGCACGCAGTGGGGGTGGTGGCCGACGATCGCGTCGGCACCGGCGTCGATGACGTCGAAAGCCAGCTGGCGATCCATCGGCATGGGGTAAATTTCCAGCTCGTAGTCCCAATGCGGCACGACGACGATGATGCCCTTTGGGTCCTGCCGGCGTAAGGCCCGCACGGAGTCCAGGACGTGCGCGGGCTTCCAGGGGTTGACGCCCGGGCGGGACGAGCCGGCATGGGGGCACTGGATGACGTCCCAGCCGAAGGCCAGGAAATAGAGGTCGCGGCCCTGATGGCGGACGTGGGCGGGCTGGGCGGCCTGGGCCAGATCGTCGCCCGCGCCGCAGGCGACGATGCCCGCGCGGTTCAGGTCGGCGGCGACGCGGCTGGGCAGGCGGCCGATGTCCATCAGGTGGTTGTTGGCCAGGGTGGCCACGCGCGTACCCCACTGGGCGAGGATGGGCAGGACAGCCTGGCTGTTGTAAAGGGCGATAGGCTTATCCAGCGGCGTGCGCGGCTCGGAAGGGTCGGCGGCGGCCAAGGCGCCTTCGAAATTGACGACGGTGAAATCGAATCGCGGGGCGGCATCACCCTGAATCTGGGGTGTCGAGCCGTCCGGGCAGGCGACGTCGCCGAGAAAAGTGATGGCCAATGAATCGTTCATAGCTAACCGAATTTATCGGCTGTCCCGGGGCTTGCCAAACCTGCGAACAGGCCAAGGATGAAAAAAACCGCCGCGACGGGGCTGCGGCGGGGCGAGAGTCGTGGGGATTATCAGAACGCGCGGGGTGCGGATCAGTGCGTCGTCGAGTGCGTGTGGTCCACGTCCAGATAAACATCGTCCGGTTGGCGATGCTGGTAACGGACGATTCGCGGGTCAAGGATCACCCCCTTGTGAATAACCGTGGCTTCCTCCAGAACCTGGTCCGGCTCGTCATGCACCAGCTGGCTGATATAGCGTGCGACCACTTCGCTGATCGACTCGGTGGCGGACTGGAAATAGAGAGCGGGCGTGTGGTCGACGGCATAGTGCAGAATGCCGCGATACCAATAAACCGGGTCGGCGATGGTGGTGGGCCGGCTGGACTGGATGCCCATGTGTTCGTCGCAGCTGACGTCGATGATCAGGCTGCCGGGCTTCATGCGGTCCAGGTCCTGGTCGTACACCAAGTGATCGGTGCGGAAGACGTCCCACAGCACGGCGTTGACCAGGATGTCGTAGCGGCCGATCTCCTGGCGGAGCAGGCCGACGGTTTTTCGGTCGTAGATCGTCACGCAACAGCCGGAGCGTTCGAGGGCACGGACGACGCCATGGGCGGCGTTGCCGCGACCGATGACGGCCGCCAGGCGACCGTAGGGCAAGCGGCCCCACTGCAGGCAGGCGTGGGCCACGGCGGCCTCGCCGGAGATCTCATTATTCCGCCAGAAGGCGTGGCGACCGCCCTCGAACATGTCTTCCCAGGCGATGGCGGTCATGCCGTGGCTGACCAGCACGTCGGTGATGGCTCGACCCTGGACGGCGTGAACCCAGCCGAAGAGCGTCTTGCCCGGCCCGTAGTATTCATCGGTGGCCAGCGGTTTAGCGTTGCAGATGATCGGGCAGGCACAGACCGTCGGCCGATCGGCCACGATGGCGCCGGCGGCGCGATAGGACTGGTCGGAGCGGCCCATCGTCCGGCCGTAGCCTTCCTCAAACACCAGGCGGCCGGCGTCGGGCAAGCTGATGATATCCTCGGGCAGAAGCGCCCGACGATACTCATGCTCCTTAAGGGGCATAGGAAAACCGATCTTGTTCGTCGCTTTCATCTTCTCTCTCCTCCTGTGGACTTGCGACTCGACCGCACCTAGCGTGCGGCCGCAATGCTCTGCAATTTTTCATCGGCCGTCTTGACAGCGGCCGGGGTGCCCAGTCGTTGCGCCGTCAGGCGCGAGACGACAAACCGCCGTTTTTGATTCGGCGGGCGGGGGATCTGATCGACCTCCTTAAGGGAAATTTCCATCGGTTCGCCCAAGCGAGACTGAACGGCGTCGGCAAAGGCCCGCCCTTCGGCTGCGGTGTAGCCGGGGGTGGGCATGACCAGGACGGACAACTCGGTGGGCGATTCCTGGATGATCTGACAATCGGAAAAATGCGTGATGTAGCGGATGGCGTATTCCAAGTGGCTGGGGCCGATGTAGCGACCACCAGGCGTAACGACGATGTCGCCGCTACGGCCTTCGACGTCAGCCACGAGCTTGGGGAACGGCAGCCCGCAGGAACACGCGCCGTCCGTGCGCAGACGGGCGAAATCGCCGGTACGATAGCGCACCAGCGGAGTGGCCATGTTGTTGAACCCGGTGCCGATGATCTCGCGCAGGCCGTCGGCATCGATCGGCGGCCCGAATTCGGTGTAGCCGTAGTCGGTGATCAGGTGGTAGCCGTCGCCTTGGGGGCATTCCTCCATGAGCACGGCGTTTTCATTGTGGCCATAGTGGGTGTGCACGGGACAACGGAACACCTGTTCGATGCATTGCCGCTGGCTGGGATAGAGTTTTTCGGAGGCCACAAAGACGCCCTGCAGGTGAATACGGGCCGCCAAGTCCGAATGGCGTCCGATGGCATCGGCCAGGCGTTCAGCCAACGACGGATACGCCAGGAGGAACTTGAGCTTCCTGTCCGCCATGACCTGGCCGTAATGCTGGAGCTTTTCGACCGTCAGATCGAAGCCGGACATCTTGTAGCTGTTGGTCCAGTCGCGCTGGACGTCATTTTTGGGCGGCTTATAGCTGCCGCGAAGCACCGCCTTGGGATCGCGCCAGAAGTTCATGCCATGCCAGCGCCAATAACGGCAGTGAAAGGCCTGTTCGCGAAGGCGGGCCTCGATGTTCTGGTAGAAATTGGCGGGCGAACCGGTGCTGCCGCCGGTGCGCGAGGCGTGAATGAATCGGCGGGACATATTTTTGGGAAAGAAATCCGCGCTGTGGTCGATTAAATCCTGTTTGGTGACCAGCGGAAGAAGCTTAAGATCGTCGGGACCCTGGATTTGCTGGATTTTGACTCCGTATTCATCCCAGCGGCGGCGGTAAAACGGCACCTGGGCGTAGCAGAAGCGCACAACCTGAAGCAATCGTTGGGTCTGATACTCACGTAGTTGAGCCGGCGTCCATCTTAGATGGCGGGCAAGTTCGCGCGCATACAGAAAGTATTTGGGAAACTTCAATGCAGCATGAACGTACTGCTTAGGATCCATGTCCCGGACTCGCCCAGACAACAAAAGACAAAAGAATATGCTGTAAGGGATTATACCCCTTGGATCGGGCGATGTCCAGAACTATTCATAATTATTTACTGTCGATGGTCTTGCCGTATTTCTGTTCCAGTTGGCCGACGATTTCATTGAGCACGCGGATGGTTTCGCGGCCTTCTTCGCCGGGCACGGGGGAGGGCTTGTTTTCCTGGATGGCTTTGACGAATTCGGCGCACATGATGTCGTGGGTCGAATCGACGCCGCCGGTCAGGTAGCGGGCGCCGACGGCGAAGGTTTCGGTCACCAGTTGGCGGGCCTGGCGAAGCTGGCTGAAGGCTGCGGAGGTGGGCTTTAAGTCCTTGCGCTTGTAGACCGTCACCGCCTGGGTTTCCAGGTCCAGGGTCATCATGCCGTAGGACCCGAGCAGCTGGACTTCGCAGAGCCATTCGCTGTTGGTGTAGGTGCAGGCGATCGAGCAGGCGGTCTTTTCGCCCACCAGTTCGATGCGGTAATCCTCGTAAGGCGACCAGGGGTATTCGCCGAGCATTTTGAGGGCGAAGACGCCGACTTCCTTGATGACGGGGATAAAGGGCAGGGTCATGTAGACCACGTGCGGGCCGGTCTCGCCGATGACGCCGCCGGGCAGTTTATTCCCCCAGTGGTCCTCTTTGGCGGTGATGTAATCGCGCGGGGTGGAGAGGAAGATCCGCATGCCGCGGAACTCGCCGATGGCGCCCTTGGCCAGGAGCTCCTTGCCCTTCATGAACGAGCGGTAGAACAGGTCGCTGTGCCCGCACATGATCTTGACGTTCTTGGCCTTGGCGGCGTTGATGATGCGGTCGCATTCCTCCAGGTTCATGGCCATGGGTTTTTCGACCATGACGTGACAGCCGGCCTCGGCGGCCAGCACCGCCAAGGGGCAGTGGGTTTTGGGGGGCGTGCAGATGTCGATGATGTCGGGCTTTTCCTTGGCGATCAATTGGGCCAGGTCGGTGTGGACGTTGGGTACGTTGAACTTGTCAGCCACCTTGCGGGCGTTCTCGGCGTTGATGTCGCAGATGGCCACTAGTTCCACCTGGCCCTTGCCCTGGAGCTTGGTCCAGGCCGGCAGATGCTTGATGTTGGCGATCAGACCCGTTCCGACTACAGCCACGCGAAGTTTGGACATGCTTCACCTTTGCTTAACTTAGAATCGAAATTCCCTACACCGTCGCTGTGACTAAGTCCCGTAACTTGGAGGTTGAAGACAAGTTGCGCCTACATGATCCTATTGTCGGCCGATGCGCTTATTGACTTGTGTCCACACTCTTTGCCGTTCGTTTCCTGATAGAACCCAGACCCAGCAGATAAGGGCGTAGATCATAACGTACAACACCAAGGCGACCAAGAGCGATCTAACGCTGCCGACGTTCATTTGGCGGGCATAGGGCCAGAGCAGCCCGCCGGCAACCGTGGCGGCGATCAGCGGGCGAAGCAATGGCCCAAATAAATCCCGGCGTTCTAAACCCAACAGGGGGGCGCCCAGACAGGGCAAGCCGATGAAAAAGAATCCTGACAACACCACGGCAAACGCCCAGGCGGGGCCCAGGTACCGATAACCTTCCGGCAGCCAGATCACCAAGGCCAGGGCGATCAGGGGATTAAGAAACCCGCCGGCCAATATCAGCGGGGCGTACTTGCGGACGTGGCCCGCCCCGTAAAGAATCGCCATCCAGCCGTCGGCGATGGAGCGCAAGCCCCAGGCCACGGCCAGAATCCGCATCAGGTTCACCGTGCGGCCCACTTCCTCGGGGGGAAAATTGGGCCGATTGCCGACCCATACGCGGATGATCGGTTCCGCCAAAATCGACAAGCCCACCAAAGCGGGAAACGCCATCAGGCCGTGCAGACGGGTGGCGTGGTAGACCAGGCGCTGCACCTGCGGGCGGGTATCGGGGCTGCTGCTGATCCGGGCGGTGACGGCGTCCAGGCCGGTGGTCATGCCGCTGGTCAACATGCGAATGTAAGCGGACATCTGGAAGGCATAGCCCCAGATCAGGTTGCCCACCAGGCCGAACTGGCTGTTCATGATTAATTGGGCGATCGACTCGGGCACGATCACGGCGCTCATCACCATGGCGTTCCAGCCGCCGACGCCTACGACTTCCGTCAGGGCCTTGCGGCGCACCAGGGACAGGCGGGGAATCATCTGGCCGTCGCGCCAGAAGATCATGCCGGCAAACAACAGGGAACTGAGCAGCACCAAGCCTGAACTGACATAGGCGTAGAGCACAACGCCCCGGCCCGGTTCCAGGGCGGCCGGCAGCAGCAGCCCCAGGGCTCCGAGCAGATAACAGCCACGGCGGAGAATCAGCCAGAGGTTGTAGGCGGCCATGCGTTCGGTGGCCAGGTACAGGTTCAGTTGCGGGGCCACCAGGATGACGATCACGATCTCGACCATGCGGGCGAGGATGAACCAGCGGGCGGCGGGCAATAGCTCTGGGGGGTTAATGTTGAATTTGTGCAGGAAGATGAGGATGACCGCGAACACCGCCATCGCCACCAGGGCTGCCCCCGCGCAGGCCAGGGAGGCTGAGCTGTACACGCTGCGAAACCAAGTCCGATCCCCGCTGTGGTAGGCGGCGGACAGCTCGCGCACCATCACCGTTTCGATGATCCGCTGGGAAAGTTCGCTGACGGCGACCACGGAGGTCAGAAAGGCGATCAACCCGGCGCCCTGCTTGCCCACGGCGTGCAGCAGCACCGGGGCGATGACCAAGCCGATGAGCAGCGTGGCTGCCAAACGCCCGTAATTGGTCAGCACCCGGACCAGTCCACGTTTGGCTTCAGACACTTAAGGCAACCTTTGGCCCGAAAGCGGGCGGGGTAAATGGGCTGGCTACCATGCGGTCAGTCCCGGCCGGGAAGCATCATGGCAAACGGGTGCGCCCCTGGCAAGGCCCACGAAGGAGGAAATTCACGGCCCGCGTCCGTCGCGGTTAAGGTTTGGCCGGGCGGGTGGCGGCGGGCGGACGGGCGGCGGCGTCCAGGTTCAATTCCTCCTGCGGAGGGGCCTGCCCGCCGGCGGCGGCGAGCAATTGCGCCATCGTCACGTTATGGGGAATGATGCGGCGCATGGAGGCGCAGAGGGTATAGCCGTTGCGCAGAATCGCGGCGTAATGCTCTAATTCCCAGCCGAATTGATCGTCGCGCCATCCCGGCGGGGGGGCATGCACCAACCAGAGGATTTCCCCCTGAACCATCGCCCGCGGAGCGACCCAGAAGACGGTATCGATTTTTCGCAGGGCGCTTTCCATGATCAGGAAATTAAAGTCGCGCCAGTGGGCCAGGGTATCGGAACGGGACGGAAGGCCCTCGACGTACACCCGCACGCCCTTGTCCCGCAATTGCCGGGCGAAGGTATAGGCGGGGTGATCAGCCTTGGCGCCGGTGATCGAGTCCAGGCCGATGCTCATGCCCGCGTCCAGGGCCGGCTGCACGCTCGCCCACGCCCGGGCGAGCCATTCCTCGGTGCGTCCTTCCTGGTAGAGACGTTTGAAGACCGTGCCTTCCACGGAAGCGCCGAAATAGGCGATTACTTCGATGGGCACACCCAGTTTCCCGCTGGTCACCGGTTTCCAGGCTTCGACGAAATCGGCGTAGGTCCAGGTCAACCCCGCTTCGCGGGCGGCCAGCAGCTGATCCATCTGCATGAATTCGTCGGGCAAGGTGCCGAAGGGATTGTGGATTTCAAACCGCCGCACGCCCCATTGGATCTGGGGCAGAATGTAGTACTGGACAAATCCTTTCCAACCTTCGCGCTTGATGTTGCGGCCGATCATGCGGTCCTTGGCGTCCGCGGAACTGCCGCCGATGAGAAAAAAGCTGATGATGCGATCCCGCGTCGGCGGCGGCTGCGACGCATCCGGGCCGTTCCACAGCGGCCCCTGGGCCTGCAGCGAGCGAGCGGCCCCCGAGGGTTCGGACAGGGCCGGCTGGACTCCTCGCGTCAACCAGCACGCGGGAATGCCCAGGGCCAGCAAAAGCAGCAAAAACAAGCGGTTTCTGGACATGGTCGGAATCCTCTTCCAGGAGAAATGGAACCGCCGACATTCTATGTCTTAGTCCCCACCGTCTTCTAGCAGGATTCCCCCTGCCCCAGTTCCCAGCGGTACGTCAGGCCTTGACGGATTCCTCGGCGGAAGCCTCGACGGACTCGTCGGGCGTCTGGACTGGTTCCTGCTGATCATCGGAAAGGTCGAAACCGACGTCCGGGGCGCGTGACACGCCCATGTAATCCAAAAGCTTGCCCAGCAGCAGCATCAGCCCCCAGAACGCCACCACGGACACCAGATACAAAAAGGCGAACTGCGAGGGCTCCCCGCGGGCGAGTCCGAGGATCTGTCCTAAGGACGCGCCCAAAGGCAGGACCACGAAGGGGCTGGTGACGCTGTTCTGAATCAGTTGATCGAAAAAGCGGAGAAACAGGGCAAACGCCACCGCATAGATGACTAGGACGATCCAGCCTCCCTCGTAGTAGGAAAAAGCTTCCGCGGCAGCGTTGCCGATGATCCCCGGGGGCATCGTGTAGATGCCCTTGGGCACGCCGCTGACGTTGGCGTAGTAGGGCAGCCAGATGGCCAGGGGCATCGGCTTCTGATACCACCAGCCGCGCGGCACGGGATAGACCAGGAAATACCATATGGTGAACAATGGACGCGTCTCAAAACTGCGCCCGGCGTTTTCAATCGTCCAAAGGGCAGCCGCTCCGGTTTCCTGCCCTCGGAGCAGCAGGATGATCCCTTGACCCAACTGGCCGGTACTGGTGATGGCCTGAATGTGCTCGCCGGCGGTACGTTTTATTTTCAGGGGTGTACGGGCGCTGCTGAACAGCGCCACCAGCATCAGGGGAATGACGCTTAACACCACCATGCGCCGGACGACCTGGCCTAACGGCAGGTAACGCCAATACCCGTAATACATTCCCCAGACCACGCCCACCAGCACCGCCACCAGGCCGCGCCGGCCGAACGCGCCGGTGATGGAGTTCATGACGTTGACGCCCGCCACCACCACCACAAAGGTCAACACAAAAGGATTGAGCAGCCGGCGGCCCCACAGCCAGCCGGCGATGCCGCAGGCCACGGCCGCGGCCCCCACGCCCATTTCCTGGGTGACCAGAGCCACCAGCGGCACGGAAACCCCAAAGCGCAACGCGATGCCGACGGCGGTGAAGACGATGGCCAGAGCCATCATGAAAAACATGCCCGGCTCCGCCCGGGTGACGGGAATCATGTTGGCGAATTTGCCAACCCCCCAGCCGCGATCGTAAGCCCACAAAAACACGATCACAAAAATCGTGCACATGGCGGAAAACTGCAGGCCTGTCCACACCGGCGAGCGAATGGTGAGCTTAAAATACACCTCGACAAATAAGCTCACCGCGGAGCTGCTGAGCTGAAAGACGATAAAGCCCAGCAGAAAAATATTCCGCAGGCTCATCAGGTCGTGGGTTTGGGCGCGATGCTGGCGGACCATCTTCACGAGCAAATAAATCCCCAGAGCCCAGAGGTAGATGGCCAGTAACTGTGTCGCCATGAGGATTCTTTTCGGCTGATCTCCGCTACGGCAATGACTGCCCGTTCCGCCTAAAACGGTTTCTGGACCGACTGTTCCAGCCAGCCCCCTCGAAAACCGACTTATTACCGTCGAATATCCGGTCGGCTCGGTTACGCCGCCAAGGCCCGATAACCAAGCCGCCCCCGCTGCCGCGGACCGCCATCAGGCTGGAGTATAAACCCTCGGCGGGCATACCCCTTTGCGGGACCACCCCATCTCTACGCCGGCAGGCCGATTCTTGTTCCCCTATCTTCTTCCGACGCCGCCGGCCCTCAAAACCGGGCGATCACGGTCGTTCAGTAGTAAGACACCGGCGGATCCGTGGAGGCCGGGGGCACTAAAAGGGCGTCAACGTCCTCCAGCTTGGCGTTCCATTTAACGCCGCTGACATCGGTTTTCCGTCCCAGTTGTTCCACGTGGCCGTCCATGAAGCCGACGGTCATCTGCAGCGGTTCGGCATCATTGTGCCAATGGTTCTCGGTCAAATCGCCCGCGTCTGGGCTGGTTTCCAACGGCAACGAAAGATCATAGATCGCGTCGCAGATCAACAGCTTCTTGGCTGGATCCTTGACCTGGGCTTTTCTTTTGCCTCCCACCCACCAGATGTCGTTTTCAATCACGTTATTGGCTTCATCGGCGCCACTGGTCTGGCCGACCTGGTCCGGCGATCGGTACGCGTAGGCGTAGGAAGTGCCGGTCACGTCCGCCCAAGTCAGGTTGGACCGGCCGGGGTTGCCAATTTTCTGGATCTCCTTATCCAGATGGGTCGTCCCCTTGTCCAACGGGCATGCGGTGACTTTCGCATCCGACAGATAGGCGTTTAGGGGGCGATTGATCTGGGGAATATAGGTGCTTTCCTGGCGCAGGACGGCAAACTCCACCTCCTTGCCGAACAGATTCCAGCGGGTAATGGGCGTTGTCTGGGCATTTTTCGCCTCATCCTCGTAAACCCAGTCGCCGCCGGGGAAGATCTCGCGGTTTTCCTTTAAGTACATCTCGAAGGCGGGCAAAATCTGCGAAACGTTCATCTGGCAGACCTGCAGCCTGGCCCTGAAACGTACGTTGCCGATGACCGGAAACATGATGCCGATCAGCACGCCCACGATGCCGATGACCACCAGCAGTTCGATGAGCGTAAACGCCTGTCGATCCGAGCGACTTGGCATGCGAATCTCCTTGTGCCAACCAACATCGGCTGGGAGGTTACTTCCGGTTTATCGTTCGTTCCCTCTGGAAGGCCCTGGCGTACAGGTCAGGGGGGATCGCGGGGGAGGCTTGGGGGGGATGAAGCAAGTTTTCATTGGCCCAGGCAGGATGTCACGGCCAACCGCGTAGCGGCGGTCAAAACGCCCGGCCGGCACTTAATATGGTAACAAACCGCGTGCGGAATCCGCATCTTTTTTTGCTCACTTCCGCTATTTGCCGAAACACAAGAGGATTGTCATTCTGTGGCCCCGGGCCGGACGGGCCTGCTGCCGAATGGGGAAGGCGGGGAGACCGGGGAGCATGAATCACTCCCCAAGCGGTAGGTTGCCCATGCTTGGCCTAACTTTCGCTCATAACAAGGAATGCCGCCCGTGACGGATCGGCCCATAGTGGTGGCGTTAAAGCGATGGGCCAGGCCGTTGCTGGCGGTCTATTGGCCGGCGCTTTTTGTGGCTACGCATTGGCCGGGCGCTAAGTTGGGCCCGCCCACGGATCTTTTCAACTTAGGCAGCGACAAGTTCCTGCATTTCGCCACGTTCGCGTTCTTAACCTTATTGCTTTACTACGCGCAACTTATAGGCCGACGGCACCGGCCGATCGTGCAATTACTGCTCGTGGCGGTCTTGGCCAGCGTTTACTCCTTCGCGGATGAACTGACCCAGGCCCTGATCCCAAACCGCTCCTTTAGCCTGGAGGACATCGCCGGCAATCTGGTTGGTACCGGGGCGGCGATGCTGGTTCTGCTGCCCTCGGTTGTGCGATTTCAAGGCGGCCAAGCCCTGGTCTGGATTGCCCGCGTTTTATTGGCTCTAAGCTCGGTTGCCCTGCTCATCGGCGCTTTGTTGCCCAATCCGAAGGTCGCGCCATACATCTACAAGACCATCAACCTGCCCCTGATCTTGCCGCTGTTCAAGGCCAACCGCAGGCTCATCACGGTCACGATCGGCCTGGACAAGCTCCTGCACGTGGCGGCGATGATCCCCATCACCTGGCTGCTGCTGGCGGCCCAGCCTTGCGGGCGCTCGCGGCGGTGGCTGAACCGGATGGTGGCGTTGATCGTTTTGGTCGGCAGCGGTCCGGGGGTGGAATGGCTCCAGAATACGTTGGCTGACCATCGCCACTATGAGACCGACGACGTGATTGCCCACGAGATCGGCGTGGGCATCGGGCTGATCACGTGGTTTCTTTTCGTGACCATCCCCCGCTGGATCCGAGCGCGGCGGGCGCGGGCACAGGCGGGAGCGGAATCCGCCGGCGAGCAAGCATCGGGATTCGTCGGGCACGCCGTCACCGTCAGCGCCTTGACCCTGCTGTCGCGCATCACGGGTCTGGTCCGCGATTCGGTGCTGGCCGCGACGCTGGGGTTAGGCGCGGTGGCGGACTCTTTCTACCTGGCCTTCCTGTTGCCCAATCTTTTCCGCCGGCTGTTCGGCGAAGGGGCGTTGACGGCAGCGTTTATCCCGCATTACGCGGAACTGCTGCGCGACAATCCTCCGCTGGCCCGGCGGCTGGCGTCGGCGGTGATCGCCGTCTTGCTGATCGTGCTGGGGCTGCTGACGCTGCTGAGCGAAGGCGTCCTCTGGTATCTGCACAGTATGCCGGATCTATCCATCAACAACCGTCTGACGGTGGATTTGGCGATGATCATGCTGCCCTACATGCCGCTGGTCTGCCTGGTGGCATTTTTAGGCGGCATTCTGCAGGTGCATCGGCGCTTCGGGCCCTCGGCCGCGGCACCGATTCTGCTGAACGTGGCGCAGATCTCGGCGGCGCTGTTCGCCACGGCCGGCATCGCCAGTGAGGACGGGCTGCGCGAAGCCATGCCCATCGTGGCGATTTCCGTGCTGGTGGCCGGCGTGCTGCAACTGCTCTGGCAATTGGCGGCCTTGGGCGACATCGACTGGCTGACGGTTCACCTCTCGGGCGTGGGCACGCAGTTGCGCTCGATGCTCAAGATGATGCTGCCGATGATCCTGGCCCTGTCGATTTTCCAGATTAATTCCGCGCTGGACAGCCTGATGGCTTACTTCCTGGCCCCGCGCGACGGCGGCGACGCGATGATCCACTTTCTGGGTTTTACGTTGGCTTATCCGACCAGTGCCGGCGACGTGGCGGCCCTGCAATTGGCCCAGCGGCTGTATCAATTTCCCTTAGGCGTGTTCGGGGTGGCCATCGCCACGGCCATCTTTCCCGCGCTGGCGGAGGCCAGCGGGTCGCACAAGGACATTCACGGCAGCCATTTCGCCCGTATCCTGGCCAACGGCATGCGGCTGACCTTTTTCATCGGCCTGCCCGCCAGCGTGGGGTTGATTCTCGTCCGCCTGCCGTTGTCACGCGTGATTTTCCAGTACAACCAGGTGCAGTTGGATGACACCATGCGCGTGGCGGGCGTGTTGGCGGGTTACTCGGCCGGCATCTGGGCGTTTTCCGGCATGCAGGTACTCACGCGGGCCTTTTATGCGGTCAAGGACGTGCGCACGCCGTTGCGCATTTCGATCCGCATGGTGGTATTGAACTTCGTGCTCAACATCAGCTTCATCTGGGTGATGGGCGTGCCCGCGCTGGCCTGGTCGACGACGATCTGTGCGGTGGTGCAGGTGTTCCTGCTGCTGCGGGCGTTGGCGGGCCACGGCTTAACGCCGATGAACTTAGGCGTCTGGAAAAGCTGGCGGCGGACGGCGCTGGTGACGGCGGTGATGGCGGCGGTGCTCTGGCCGGTGGTGTGGTTCTACGATCCGGCGGCTCTTTCGCGCGGACAGGCAGCTATCCAACTGGCGGTGATGGTCGGGCTGGGGATGGTGGTATTCCTGGCTGGTTCGTGGCTAAGCGGCGGGGAAGAAATGAACTGGCTGCTGCGGCGGCGTCATCATCAGGCTCAGGCGGGGTCGTAGCCGAACGTTCCCCAGGGATGACAACGGGCGATGCGCTTGATCCCGCGCCAAGTACCGCGCAGGGGGCCGTATTTGCGGATGGCGTCGATCATGTACTGGCTGCAGGTCGGAACGTGCCGGCAATGGCCGCCCAGGATCGGGCGCAGGGTAGCGCGGTAGAGGTGCACTAAGAAGACCAAAAAGCTCGTCGCCAGGCGGCTGAGTAATTTCATGGTCAGCGTGGAGTTAGGGTCGCACGGACCGTTGCTGGAGATTCGTGGTGGTTTTGCCAAGCAGGTCCGCGTAGGCGTCTAACTTTAATGGTTCATGCGGGCGGACCACGATCACCCAATCATATCCTGTCGGAAGCTGATGCTGGTTTAGGCGAAAGGCTTCGCGCAATAATCGTTTGATGCGATTGCGGGTCACGGCTTTGCCGACCCGGCTGGAGACCGAGAGCCCCAGGCGGCTGTGCGGCAGCTGATTGGCGCGGGCGTAGACCGTCAGCGGGCCGAGGGTTTTGCGCAGGCGCAGGTCGTAAACCGCGGCAAACGCCCGTCGGCCGGAGAGGCGGCGGGAGGCGGGGAATTTGAGCCTGGAAGAGGATGGCGTTTGCTTGCCCATGGCGCTGTTGTCAGGATTATGACGGCTGCAGGCGTTTAGGCCAAGGGAACACTGGCTGCGGAGGGCGGAGTTTGTCACTTAGTCGCAGGGATTTTCTGACCCGGCTCTCCGCCGCCGCCGTGGCTGCCGTGGCGGGCGGGGCCAAGATTCCCGCTGCCATCGCGGCGACGGCGCAAGCGCAAGAGGACCAAGAGATGCCAAGGCAAGTTTTGGAGCCGGTGCATAAAGTGGAAGTGGCGGGCCGGCGGGGATTGTTGGTCAACGGCAAGCCGTTTGTGCCAACCTTCGCCTGGTGGGTGGCGCCAGAGCATTTTGAAAAACTGGCCGGGGCGGGTGTCAATACCGCTTTGTCGCCCATGGCGAACCCGCACTACATCCAGGAAGCGCAAAAAGCCGGGCTGTACGTGGGGGCGAATCCGCATCCAAAGCTGGCGGGGCATCCGCAACTGCTTAGCTGGATGCAGGAGGATGAGCCGGACATCCGCATTAAGGGCGGCCCGCGCCTGGTGATGAACCCCGACGGGTTCCCCGGGCAAGCCAAGGCGGAGGTCGAACCGGGCGTGTTGATCGAGCGCGTGCTGCCGCAGCTGCGCGAACGCGAACAGGCTTGCCGGGCGCAGGGCGACCAGCGGCCGATATTCCTGAACTTTTCCTACCTGCTCATGGATCGCTTCTGGGGACCGGAGGGCGTCAGTCGGCCGCTCTATACCGCGATGTCGCAAACGGGCGATATTTTGAGTTGGGATATTTACCCCATCGCAGCCGGGGGACGCGTGGATTGGCTGCCCCTGATCTGGGAGGGCACGGATCGGCTGCGCAGCTTCAGCCCGGACAAGCCGGTGTTTGTTTTCTTAGAGTGCGTGAAGATCAGCCATCACAAAGCGGCCCGCGATCCGAGCGAAGAGGAAATGCGCAATCAAGTCTGGCAGGCGATTGCCGCCGGGGCGACTGGCATCGGGTGGTTTACCTTCGGCCCGGAACTTGCCAATAAATCTCCAGGCGTCCCCGAGGAAAAGACCAGCTTCGCCAAGCGATCTTTCTCCGTCGGCCCGGAAAACCAACAGGCCATGGCCCGGATCAACGGCGAAATCCAGCGGCGGACGGAATTGATCTGCGCCCCGGAACTTTGCCGGGCTGTCCGCTGGGGCAAGGATGGGTTGGTGGAGGTGGCGGTCTCCCTGCGCCAGGAGGGCGAGCGGCTGCATTGGATCGCGGTCAACCCGCGTTTGCAGCCGGCGAAAATCAGCTGGCGAGAAAATCTGCGCGTTCTACCCGCTCCAGGCGTGCGACCAGATACGATCGACGCAGCCATCGGACGTCTGCCGACCCAGGCCATGAACGATTTGAGCAGTTTGGAAGTGCGCATCGTGGAAGTGTGATGCCGCCAAAACAATCAGGAGTTGATCGTGACACTCAATTGGCCTCAAAGTTATCCGGGCGTCCACTGGTACGATCAGCAGGAAGACCAAGCGGTGCTGGACGTGCTGCATCCTAAAGCCCCGTTCCGCTACTACGGCATGAGTCAGCCCAAGTACGTGGAGGCGTTTGAAGAGACGGCCAAGAAGCTCTACGGCGTGCGCTACGCCCTGGCGATTAACAGCGGTACCGGCGCGCTGATCACCGCGATGAACGCCCTGGGCATCGGCCCGGGTTGCGAGGTGATCGTGCCCACGTTCATGTGGGTGGCCACCATCGGCGCCGTGGTGCACGCCAACGCCATCCCCGTGCTCTGCGAAGTGGACGAGAGCTTTAACCTGGACCCTAAGGACCTAAAGCGCAAGATCACGCCGCGCACCAGGCTGATCATCGCGGTGCACATGACCGGCGCTCCGTGCGACATGAAAGCCATCATGGCCATCGCCAACCGGCGCGGCATTCCCGTGCTCGAAGATTGCGCCCAATGCAACGGCGGAGCCTACAAGGGGAAAATGATCGGCTCCTTCGGACGGATTAGCATCTTCAGCCTGCAAATCAACAAAAACTGCACGGCTGGGGAGGGCGGGCTTCTGGTGACGAACGACCAGGACCTTTACTATCGCCTGAACGCAGCCCACGACGTGGGCGTGCCGTGGGTCGACGGCGGCACGCGCCCGGACTTAGGCTATGTCACCTGGGGCAACGGGCGACGGATGAGCGAATTGATTGGCGCGGTCGGATCGGTGCAACTGCAGAAGCTGCCGAAGATCGTCAAGCACATGCGGGCGTCCAAGCAGCGCATCAAGGCGAAGCTCAAAGGCATTGCGGGTCTGTCGTTCCGCAAAATTCACGACCAGAAGGGCGACACGGGCTGCTTTTTGACATTGATCCTCAAAAATGCGCGCACTGCCGCGGCGGTGATTGATCGGCTGCGCGCGTTTGGCTTGCCGGCTTGCCGCATGGCGGAATACGGCATGCACGTTTACTACCACATTCCGCAACTGGTCCACAAAACACCGCTGTCCCCGGCCGGCAATCCCTGGAAACTGCCCCAGAATGCCAAGAGCGTCTACTCCTACGCCAAAGGCGCGTGCCCGAAGAGCGATGCCCTGTTTGAACGCTCGATTCTGATCTCCATTCCCTCCTGCCTCACGCGGGCCCAGGAAAACGCAGCCACCAAGGCGATTAAGGCGGCGATGGCTGAGCAGGGGTAAACCGCCAAGGGTGCCCTTTAGAACATCCTGGCTGTGGCCCAGCGGCCAAAGGTCCACACCAGTGTGTTCCACCAATTTCCCGTCGGTTGGGTTCGCGCTGGATTGCGCCCGACGATGCCCAAGCGGCGATTGTCGTAGCGATAGGTCATGTTCAATCGCCATAGGAGAACGGCGCCCACGATGCCCAGGCGCGGCAAGGCTCGTAGCGCCCGCAGCAGGATGCGGTCGAGTCGGTAGTACTGGGCATAGAGCCACTCCGCGCCGCTCTGAAGCTGGGCGGCGGTCATGCGCTTAGGCTCAATCACCGTGTGGAAGAAATCGTAGTGGGCCCAGTCATGATCGATGATCCGGCCCGCGTCCAGATATCGCTGATACAAAGGCGTACCGGGCAAGGGCGTGAGGATATTAAGCTGTAGTGCGTCGATCGGGCATTGCTGCAAGAACGCCAGGGTGTTCTGAAAAACCTCCGGGCCGTCGCTGTCCAGGCCGACGATCACACCGGCTTGTACGCCGATGCCCGCGCGACGGATCGCCCGCAAGCGCGTCAGGTATCGGGCCGGCTGATTGAAATCCTTGCCCACGTCGGCCAGATTCTGCGGGCTAAGCGACTCCACGCCAATGAAAAGTCCCACGCAGCCGGCCCGCCTGGCTAAGCGCAGAAGATCTGGATCGTCGGCGATCTTAATCGAGCATTGGCTGATCCAGTGTTTGCGCAGGGGGATCATGGCCCGAAAAAGTCGGCGGGCATAGTCCGGGTCGGCAATGATGTTGTCATCCACGAACATCACCCAGCGCGGCAGGCGCTTTAGCTCCGCGAACACCCGCGGCAGAGGGCGACTGCGATGTTTCTGGTGGTGAAAGGCGGCGATCGAGCAATACGCGCAGCTGTGAATACAGCCGCGCCCGGTCTGCAGGGCGTTGGAAGTGGCGTAGTAGCGGGCGATAGGCGTCATTAAATCACGGCGCGGCGGCGGAGACTTAGATAAGTCAACCGGAGCGGTGGCGCGATAGATGGGCTTGAGCGTCCCGGCTTGGATGTCCGCCAGAACCTTGGGCCAAAGACCCTCGGCTTCGCCGACCACCACGGCGTCGAAGTGCTTGGCGGCGTCATCCGGGCAGAGCGTGGGGTGATAGCCGCCGGCCACGACGATGCGTCCGCGGGCTCGAAACGCGCGGGCCAATTCGTAGGCCCGCGGCGCCAAGGCGGTCATAAACGAAATGCCCACCACGTCCACTTCCGCGTCCATGTCCACCGGTTGGACGTTTTCATCGCAGATGGCCACCGCGTGCTCCGCCGGCGTGAGCGCGGCCACGGTGGTCAGCGGCAAGATGCTAAAGCGCAGCATGCGCCGCCGCGGAGGTTGGACGAGGGGGCTAGTCACCCGGCAGGACTCGGCCGCGGGAAGAACCAGGAGGATTTTCATGATGTTCTCCGAATAGTGGTCAGTTAGTGAATACTATTCATAATCGACGCAAAAAAAATATAGAGCGGTCCGGTCGCCTACCCAAACAGGCCCCGGCCCAGCAGTTTCTTGGCCTGGCGAGCCACGGCGGGAAACTGCGCGGTGTCGGACCAGAAAAACACCACGCCCGCGAGCATCGCCCACAGGGCGTCGGCGGTGGCGGCGCTCTCCGCGGCGGGTTGATCGGCATGGGCCGCCGTGACCAAGCGCAAAGCGGCGGACTTGCAGCGGTTCTCCAAGTCCTGCAAGCGGCGGATCTGGCGGGCGTCCAACGCGGCGCTGCGGCCTGCGGTGCTCTCGCCCTGCAAGACAAAGAAGATGATCCGAAAATACTCCGGTTGCTCAGCGGCAAAACCAAGAAACGCATCGACCAGGACATCCAGCTCCCCGCGATCCGCCGCACCCTTGCCCGTTGGAATCGCCCCGGCTGGTGTCCCGGCGGAGGAGGGCGACACTTTCTCCAGCCGCTCGAGCAGCAGGCCATAGCCTTCGACAAGCAACTCGGCATACAGGGCGCTTTTGCTGGGGAAGTAAAGGTACAGCGTGCCGGGGGCCAACTCGGCGGCCGCGGCGATCTTGGGCATGGTGGTGCCGGCAAATCCCTGCTTCCAGAACAGCTTGCGGGCCGCCTTGAGAATCGACTCCCGGCGGGCCTGGGCTTCACGTTGGCGGCGGGTCTTAACGCTCATGAATTGAACCTTCGGTCATCTACTGAATATCATTCATTATCGGCGCGTTTTAGGCTCTGTCAACAGGACCCTGGGCATCGGATGCGTAATTTCTGAACGCTGGCCAGATGAACGATCTCTCGCCGTCGAGTCGGAAACTTTCAAGACCATGCAACCAAATGACTTAGCTACAAAGGCAGGCCACGAATCTTTTTTCCACCGGTTCTTCGTGATCCAGTGGCCCGGCGCGGATGGCCTCTAATGCCGAACCGCCAGCCGTCCGGGAGCTGCGGGGCCGAATTCGCCGGAGGCGGCCCCCTCGTCAATCGTGTGGCGGCGCACGTGATCGCCCATGTGGTCGAGGATCGCCGCCACCAAGCCGTCGAGCTGTTGCTTCTGTCCCTCAGCCACCAATAGAACGCGGCGATCCGGAAGATTCCGCACATAGCCCGCCACGGCATAGCGCAGGGCGATGTTCACCGCCGTGTAGCGAAAGCCCACCCCTTGCACGTGGCCTTCAAAATAAACGGTGTAACGGATCATGAGCAGGTGAGCAGTTGAACCGCTGAGAGGAGAACGGGAAACAAGCGACGGGACAGCGAATGCGCCACGGCAAGATTCAATTTTGCAGCGCGGCTAAGTCCGCTTCGGGGATGTCGTAGTTGGCGTGGACTTTCTGCACGTCATCGTGATCCTCCAAGGCATCGATCAGCGCCAGCGTTTTGCGCGCGGTTTCGCCGGTGCAGGTCACCGTCAGATTGGGCAGTTGGGTCAGCCCAGCTGATTCCAGAGCGATGCCCGCCTTTTCCAGGGCCTGGCGCAGGCGCACGAAGTCGGTCGGCTCGCAGATCACCTGCCAGGCTTCGCCGGCATCCTGCACGTCCTGGGCGCCGGCGTCCAGGGCCAGCTCCATCAGCTTGTCCTCCGCGGCTGCGCTTTTGAGGACGATGATCAGCCCCTTGGCGGCGAACATGTAGGCCACGCAGCCCGAGGCGCCCAGGTTGCCGTTGGCGCGTTCGAAGATCTGGCGGATTTCCCCCGCGGTGCGATTGCGATTGTTGGTCAATATCTCCAGCAGGAACGCCACGCCGCCGGGGCCGTAGCCTTCGTACATGGCACTTTCGTAGCTTTCCGCTCCCAGTTCACCGGTGCCCTTTTTGATGGCCTTCTCGATGGTGTCCTTGGGCATGTTCTGGCTTTTGGCGTCGTCGATGGCGTAGCGCAGCGTCAGGTTGCTGTCCGGGTCGCCCCCGCCGGCTTTGGCGGCCACGATGATGGCCCGGGCGCACTTGCTCCAGACCTTGCCGCGCTTGGCGTCGATGGCCGCTTTCTTGTGTTTGATGTTCTTCCACGCACTATGGCCAGCCATAAGCAACTCCTCAAGCAACGCGAAGGGTCGTGAGCAGCTTATTTTAGCGTATCCCCCGGCCGCGGGGTGGCGACCAATGCCCAAGGCCTCCTCCCCCCCCACCTCTGCCGGGCCGGCCGTGAAAGGGGAAAAAATCGCCGTTTAGCGTTAGAATAGCCGCCGACCTGCGGGCGTAACTCAGTTGGTAGAGTGTCAGCCTTCCAAGCTGAATGTCGCCGGTTCGAATCCGGTCGCCCGCTTTGGAATCGGTAGTTCCCAAGCTTCGCTTTTTCCATGGATCCGATCCAGGCGTCAGCCCGGTCGCATCTCTCTGCCCACGACGAAAAAAAAGGAAGAAGCCCTCGGACGCTTCTTCCTGGCACGGTTTGATCGTTTTGCTTTTTCGTTATCCGGCGTGCTGAGCCTTCTGGGCGGTATCCAAGAGGGCTTGCAGTTCATTGTCCAGGCGCACGCGGCGATCCTGCTGGCCGGTGGGCGGGCCTTGGTCGGACTTGCGGCGGTCGGCCGCCCGCAAACGGAAGCGCCCGATCATCGACTGCAGTTGCTCAGCCTTCACGCTCAATTGGCCCACCGTGGTGGCCATCTGCTTGGAGGCCTCGGCGTTCTGGCTGACGGCGCTGGACATGCTCTGGGCGCTGCGGGCCACCTGTTCGCTGGCGGCGCTCTGCTGTTCGGCCGCGGCCGCGATACTCTGCACCATGCCCGACACGTTGCGGGCCCCGGCCACGATCTGCTGGAGCGCTTGGCCAGCCTGGGTGGCGGTCTGCACGCCCTGATCGACCTGCTTGGTGCCTTTGTTCATCCGTTCCACCGCCTGGGTGGTTTCGTTCTGGATCGCCTGGATGGAACCGGCGATTTCCTCGGTGGCCTTGGTGGTGCGATCCGCCAGCTTGCGGACTTCATCGGCCACCACGGCAAAGCCGCGCCCGTGATCGCCAGCCCGGGCCGCTTCGATGGCGGCGTTTAAGGCCAGCAGGTTGGTCTGATCGGCGATGTCGTTGATCACCTCGATAATCTGGCCGATCTGTTCGCCGCGTTTGCCCAGTTCCTGAACGCTGACGGCACTGGCGGACACGGCCTCGCGGATGGCGGTCATGCCTTCGATGGTCTGGCGCACCACGCTGCCGCCTTCCTCAGCCGTCTTGCCCGCGTCGTTGGCGTTGCCGGCCGCGTCGGCGCTCTTCTTGGCGACTTCCACCACGCTCTGGCTCATCTCCTCGATGGCGGCGCTGATCTGCGTCACCTGCGTCTTCTGCTGATCCATCCCCGAAGCCATCTCTTCCGTGGCCGAGGCGATTTCCGTCGAGGCTGACGCCACTTCCGTGGAAACGCCCTGCACCGCCGCCACCAGGTCATGCACCTTGTCCACGAAGATGTTAAAGCTCTTGCCCAATTCCCCCATTTCGTCCTTGCTCTTGATGTCGATGCGTTTGGTCAGGTCGCCGTCGCCCTGGGCGATCTCGGTGATGCGATTGACCACGTTGTGAATCGGACGGGTAATGGAAAGGGCGATGAGCATGCCCAGTCCCACCGCCACCAGTGTGCCCGCCACCACCGCCACGATGGAGATCCAGCGGGCCAGGGCGGCCGCTTGTTGGCCATCCGCCACCGAGGCGTTGGCCACATCCACGTTCAAGGCGACAATCTTGCCCAGCAAATCTTCGACTTTAGTCTGCGACTCGGCCATATCCGCTAAAACCAGCTTCTGGATCCGCGCGTACAACTGGTTGGTCTGCTCGGTGGATTCCTGAGGCTTATCCAATTGATGCGCTAGTTCCACCGCCTCGGTCGCCTGGCGAAGCCACTGATCCCAGGCCGGCACCAGATCGGTCCACATCACCGCTTCCTCGGGTGTCTGCGGCAGGGGCTCATACAGCTTGCGCCCCGCGTCCACGGTCTTAAGCGCCTCCTCCACGTGATGATATTGCTGGACGCGCACTTCTTTGGTGATCACCGGATTGATCAGGGTGCGCAGGGCGGCATCCAGATCGCTCTTGCCGCCGAACATGCGGTACAAGCCGTCGATGCTCGGCACGCGGACCACGCCGATCTCGTCGATGGACGCACTGGTTTTTGTCAGTCCCCAGAACCCCAGCCCGCCGACCGAAGCGCAGATCGCCGATACCAGCAGAAATGAGCCGATTAGACGTGTGCTGATTTTCATCCGAGGCCTCCTCGTGCCCTGTCAGAGATTGTGGAAACCTGGCTGACCAGACCTGTATAGGGACGATGGTCAGCCTGACTACCCCCCATAAATCAGCCCTTTTACCTATGCTCGGACGATTTCGGTGCGCAATTCACCCTAGTTGCACTTTTAGTCCGGCAGGCACACTTCGACGCAAAACCGTTTCGTCGCCTCCGCGATCAACAACGGTTCACGATGCTTGTCTATGAAGCAAAAACGCCACTTGCCGTGTGAGGGCTGCAAGATGCTGCACTTATCTACGAATAATTAGGCGTTCTTTGCAGATACGTCCGAGTAACCGCGCGGCCCTGCATGCAAGGCAGCACGTGCGCTCGCGCCCCGGATTTAGGCAATAGTCGCTCTAAAAATCACTCGTCCATCGTAGCGCGCGGCAGGCCATGCCCCGGTTTGTGTTCATAGAGCAGCCAATAGGTGATGGGAATCACAAACAGCGTAAACAGGGTCGAGGCGAAGAGCCCGAAGATCAGCGCCCACGCCAGCCCGGAAAAAATCGGATCGATGATGATCGGCACAGCGCCGAGCATCGCCGCCCCGGCGGTCAGCAGGATCGGCCGCAGACGGACCACGCGGCTTTCCATGATCGCGTCAAACAACGACCGCCCCCGCGCCAGCGACAGGTGAATAAAGTCCACCAGAATAATCGAGTCGCGCGTCACGATCCCCGCCAGCGCGATCATGCCGATCATCCCCGTGGCTGTGAAGTAGACCGGGTCCAGATACCCGCCGACGTTCTGCGCACTTGTCACGTTCAGCAGCCAGAAGCCCGGCATCACGCCCAGAATCGTCAGCGGTATCGCCAACATCACCACCACCGGCACGGCAAATGACCCCGTCTGGGCCACCAGCAGGATGTAGATGGCGATCATCGCCGCGCCAAACGCCAGCCCCAGATCGCGGAACACGTCCAGGGTGATCTTCCACTCTCCTTCGCCGGCAAAATCCACGGTAAATCCCGCGGGCAAACCCCAGGCGCGGTCGCCGCCGGCGGCGAGAAACGTGCGCTCGTCTAATTCTCGGCCCAGACCCTCAGCCACCCAGCCGTTGCCGACGGCAAGGGATTTTGCGCCGCTCTGGCTCGTCGCCTCCACGCGATCGGCCAGCACATCCACCACCACGTCCGCGGGCGGACGCCCCGCCGTCTCGGCAAACACATAGGCCACCCGCTGCAGGTTCTTGTGATAGATCATCTGATCCACGCGGCCTGTGTCCCACTTGCCCAGTTCCGCCAGCGGCACCAATTGCCCGCTGTCACCCTTGACCTGCACCCGCGCCAAGTCCGCGGCGCTGGTGCGCTGATCCTGCGGCACGCGCAACTCGATCCGCAGCGGATGGCGCTCCGTGGCGCTGCGCAGCAGCCCCACCGTGCCGCCCTCCAGCAAGGCTTGCAACGTGGCGGCGATCGCTTGCGTGCTGGTGCCGTTCAGCGCCGCTTTCTCCTTGTCCACGGCGAAGGTGAACTTGGTTTGGGCCACCTCGCGCACGTCGTCCACGTCCACCACGCCGGGCTCAACCGCCAGACGCGCCCGCACCGTGTCGGCGGCCAGAAGCAGGTCCTCGTAGCGATGATCCGGCTGACCGTAGACCTCCGCCACCACGCTGGCGATCACCGGCGGGCCCGGTGGCGTTTCCACCAATTTCATCCGTGCCGCGTGCCGCTGCGCGATGGCGCCCAACTCGTCGCGCATGCGCAATCCGATGGCGTGACTCTGCAGCGTTCGATTCTTCTTGCCCGCCAGGTTGATCCGCACCTCCGCCACGTTGTCGCCCTGACGCAGATAGTAGTGCCGCACCAACCCGTTGAAATCCATCGGCGAGGCCAGCCCGACGTAGCTGGTGAAATCCGAGACCTCCGGCTCCCCGGCCAGGTAGTTCTCAAAGTCCCGCACGGCCGCATCCGAGCGCTCCAGCGTGGTGCCTTCGGCAAAGTCCAGCACCAGCAGCAACTCGTTCTTGTTGTCGAACGGCAGCATCTTCAGCGGCACGCTGCGCAGGGCGGCCAGCCCCATCGCCCCCATCGTCAACAGGGCCATGACGATCAAAAACGCCCACGCTTTGGCCCGCGAATGCAGCAGCGGCGCCATCAGCGGATAGAAAAACCGGTACAACCGCGATTGCTTGAGCGCGTCCAGATCGTGCGGGTCATGATGATCGTGCGCCGCGCCGCCCGCGCCCTCGCCATACGAGCGCCGAAGCATGTGATACGCCATCCACGGCGTGATGGTGAACGCCACCAGCATCGACATGAGCATCGTCACCGGCACGTTGAGCGCCATCGGCCGCATGTACGGGCCCATCATGCCGGTGATGAAGAACATCGGCAGAAAACTGACGATCACCGCCAGCGTCGCGGTGATCAGCGGGGGGCGAATCTCCGCCACGGCCTCTAAAACCGTGCGCCGGGTGGCCTTCTTGCGAATCGCAAAATGCCGGGAGATGTTCTCCACGTCCACGATCGGATCGTCCACCAGCAGACCCAGCGACAATATCAACGCGAACAGCGTCACCCGGTTGATCGTGAACCCCAGCATCAGATTCACCGCCAGCGTCAGGCCGAACACCACCGGCACCGCCACGGCCACAATCACCGCCTCGCGCCAACCCAAGCCCAGCGTCAACAGCGCCACCACAATCACAATCGCCACGGCCAGCGCTTCGACCAATTCGTTGACCTTTTCATTCGCTGTTAGGCCATAGTTGCGCGTGATAATCAGCGCCATGTCAGCCGGCACCATCGTCCGCCCCAGTTCCTGGGCCTTTTCAAGCACTTCCTCGGCCACCCAGACCGCGTTGGAACCTTTCTTCTTGGCAATGGCGATGGTGACCGCCGCCTGCGCGCCAGGCGCGTGCCTATCCGCCGGCACCGCCGCGTTCTCTTCCTCGCCCAACACCGTGCCGGGGAAAAACTGGTGATGTGTAAATCCCGCGGCCGGACCCCAGCCATGGCGCACGTAGTTGCTCACTTCCGCCGGGCCATCCTCCACCGCCGCCACGTCCTTAAGAAACACCGGCCGATCATCAAACACCCCCACCACCAGGTCCCGCACCTGCCGCGCGTCGGCGAACGGCTCGCCCGCTTCCACGCGGATCAGTTCGTCCCGGCTGCGGAACTCCCCGGCCGTCATGCGCACATTCGCCCCCTGCAGCGCGCTCCGTAATTCCAGGGGACTTAGCTGATACGCCGCCATCCGCTGCGGGTCCATGTAAACACTCACCACCCGCGGCTGACCGCCCACCACGAAAGCCCGCGATACGTTCGCCACGCCCGCCAGACGCTCGGTCAACTCCTCGGCCACCCGCCGCAACGCCATCCCACCCCCTCCCCCGGCCCCGGAAGCGACCTCGTCACGACTTGCGTCACTTCGATCGGCTAACGTCAGGGTGACAATCGGCACGTCGTCAATCTCCACCGGCTTAACCACCCAGCCCGTCACGCCCGGCGGGACCATGTCCACGTGCTCGTCGATCTTTTTGTAGAGCTTGACTAAGCTCCGCTCGCGATCCTCGCCGACATAAAACCGCACTGTGATGACCGCCTGGTTCTCCTGGCTCATCGCATAGACGTATTCCACCCCGTCGATCTGATACAGAATCTTCTCCAGCGGCGTGGTGACCAGTTGCTCGACCTCAGCCGCGGAATGCCCCGGAAACTGCACATAAACATCCGCCAACGGCACGACGATCTGCGGGTCTTCCTCACGTGGCGTAAAACCCAGCGCGGTCAATCCCGCCACCGTGGCCAGCAAAATCAAGATCACCGACAGATTCGACTCCAGGAACACTTTGACGATCTTGTTGGTGAAGTGATGCTCCCCGCTTAAGGCAAGCTTCTCGTGCTCAACCATGATCCGCCTCCTGCCCCCGCAGCCCATCGGCCGGCACTAAAACCTGTTCCCCCGCACGCAAGCCGGAGAGCACTTCCAGCCCGTCCTCCAGCTCCCGTCCCGTCCGGATCGCCCGCCGCTGCACTTGGCCCTCCTGCACCACGTCCACCATCTGCAATTGCCCGATGTTCCGCACCGCCTCCCGCGGAATAACCAGGAGCTGCTCTTCCTGCAGGGGAATCAGAATCCGCCCGAACATCCCGCTGTAAATCCCTGCCGGACACGGACCGGTGACTTTCACCTGGAACGATCGACTCGCGGACTGGGCTTCGGGCACAACTTCGCTGACGGTTCCGCTGCATAATTTATCGAGCACGTCCACCTGCACCCCGATGGTCTGCCCCACCGCCAGCCGATGGGCCAGCGATTCGCGCACGCTGGCGACCAACTGCATCCGTGTGGGATCAAACAGCGTCAGCAACACCTGCCCGGGCGTCACCATGTCCCCTACGTCGATTTTCTTATCCACCACCACGCCGTCCATCGTGGCCCGCACGGTGGCGTAATCCAGCATGGCCTGCACTTCGTTGGCCGTCTCCTGGGCTTGGCGCAGATCCGCATCGGCCGACCGCAATTTCGTGGCGGCCGTGTCGTATTCATGCTGATTAGCCGCGTGGGACTTTAGCAGCTGCGCCAAGCGCTGCTCATCCAGGGCTGCCTGCGCCCGCCGAGCCTCGGCCGCGGCGATCGCCGCCTGCGCCTGCTGGAACTTGGCCTTTAGATCGCTGTCATCCAGGCGCACCAGCACCTGGCCCTGGGTCACTTTCTGACCCGCTTTTAAATCCACTTCCACCACCCGGGCCAGGATCTTGGACCCCACGCTGGTTTCGTGCACCGCGCGGATCGATCCCACCGCCTGTTCATACAGCGGCCGCGTGACCAGCCTCACCGTCACCACCTGCCCATTCGTTGGCGCTTCATGCCCCATCCCCTCAACCACGACGGCCGGCACCTTGGGTGTGAATTTCCCCGCCAGCCAGAGCAACAGCACCACCACCCCCACGACAAAACCGATCGCCACCACCGCTCGCATCATCCACGATTTCCACCGCGACAATAGCTGTCCGGGATTCGCCATATGCCACCTGCCTTTAAGCCGTCAGAAGGGGAACCATGATCCGACCCAGGCAATTTTACATATAAACCGCTTCCCAGCGCAGTCCGGGCGACCATCTCTTTGTTTTTGCACGCGCCGGCACGCCGACACTTGCTCCCTGCGGCGCCCCCATCGAGTCGATCGCGGGGGCCTCCTTAGAAAGCAATCTTGTCTTTGTCAGACTCTTTCCAGCAATCCCGTCCGCCCGTTGAACTGTTCGATCAACTCGTCGATCTCCGCCACCTGGCCCGCCGTGGCCGCCCAGTAATCCCGGTCGTACCACTGAGCCTGCAACTCCCTAACCGTCTTGCCCTGCTGCTCGACCCACGTGAAGTATTTGAGGTTGTGAATGCCCAGGCGCTGCGGGTAATCAAGCTCGCGCACGTGCTCCGTGCCGCAGCCAAGCAGATAGTGGTGGAAATCGCCCGCCGCATCAAGTTCGTCATACGGGCCATGCTTCTGGCCCAGCTCCACCAGCCGGCTCTGATACAGCTCCATGGAGTCGGTGAGCACCGTCAGCACCACGTCGTGCTCATCCAACTCAAACCACTTGGCGAATTTGATCGCTGATAGGAGATTGGCAATCCCCGAGATTCCCAACTGGTCCAATTGCTCGACCAGCGCCGGCGGCACGCCCCGATTGGCCAGATACGCCCGCCCGGCCTTTTCGTTAAACAGCCGCACCAGCGCCATGCAGGCTGCGTCGTCGATGCCCATCACCAGATCCGTGTTCCGCACGTTATGAATCCACGGCACGTGCTTGTCGCCGATGCCCTCGATCCGGTGGGCGCCGAATCCCGCCCGCAGCAGCGTCGGGCACTGCAGCGCCTCGCTGGCGGCGATCTTGCTCGTCGGAAACAGCGTCTTGAGGTAGTCGCCGCTGGCCAGTGTGCCTGCCGAGCCGGTGGTCAGCGCCATCCCCCGGAATTCATCGCCGGGCCTTAGCCGACTCTCCAGCACCTCCGCCATCGCCCGGCCCGTCACGTGATAGTGCCACAGATAGTTACCCATCTGCTCAAACTGATTGAAAATCACCACGTCCCCGCGCGTGGCCTTAAGCTCCGCGCACTTGTCGAAAATCTCCTTGACGTTGCTCTCGCTTCCAGGGGTGGCGACCACTTCCGCATCCAGCTTGGCCAGCCATGCAAAGCGTTCCCGGCTCATTCCCTCGGGCAAGATGGCGATGGACCGACAGCCCAGCAGCGTCGCGTCATACGCTCCGCCCCGGCAGAAATTCCCCGTCGAAGGCCAAGCCGCCTTCTGTCGTGTGGGATCAAATTGCCCGGTCACCATCGCCGGCAACAGACACCCCGCCGTGGCGCCGACTTTATGCGCCCCGGTCGGAAACCACTTGCCCGCCAACGCGATGATCCGCGCCGGCGTGCCCGTCAGCGCCGAGGGAAACTCCAGGCAATTGGCCCCGCCAAATCCTCCGCCCCGCGCCTTCGGCTCATTGTGCCAGGAAATGCGAAACAAGTTGGCGCTCTCAATATCCCACAATCCCACGCCCGTCAGCCGCGCGCGGATCGCCGGCGGAACCTTCTTTGGATCCCGCATCTGCGCGAACGTCGGCAGGATCACCCCGCGCTCCTTGGCCCGCTGCACCGCGCCCTCCAGCCCTTGCCGATCAATCGACAAATCCAACATGTCCTCTACTCCCAATCAGAATTCGCCCGTTGATTCCGCCTCGCCGCGCCCAACAAAGCCCCCGCAAGAATCCGAAACCACCGGACTTTCGATCTTACCACCCTTCTTCTTCCCCCGCCTATGCACGCGCGCTAAAGCGGGAGAATAACGCGCAAACCGTGATGACTGGTTACTCCGACAGCACCACGGACAGCGGCTATCTGGCCGCCTGCTGGCGCATGCACCAGGCCCAGATCGCCATGCACGACGTGGCCAATGCACATGGCGTGGCCCTCACGTTCTTCCATGGTCGGGGCGGATCGCTCGGACGCGGCGGGGGTCCGACTGCCGCCACCATTCGCAGCCTGCCCGCCCAACCATTCATGGCGGCATCCGCATGACCGCGCAGGGCGAGGTGCTCGTCGAGCGCTACGATGACCCGCAGATCGGCTACCGACATCTGGAGCAGGTGGTCGCCGCGACATTGCTGACGATTGATGACCATCCCCCCGCCCTGCCCGATCGCTGGTCGACGCTGATGACTCAGGTCTCGGACGCGGCACAGGCCGAGTATGACAAGCTGATTCACGATCCAGCCTTCCTCGACTATTTCCGATCAGCCACGCCCATCGGGGAAATCGAAAAGCTGCCGCTCGGTTCCCGCCCCTCGCGACGGGGCGCCCAAAAAAGCCCTGGCGGATGTCGCATGCAGGGGGCTCAAGGGCTCCTGGGGTGATGGGCGACGACTCGTGTGGAGGATGCACCGCAATGGTCATCTCGACCCCGGTCCGCTCCAGGCATGCCGCGCCAGCCAGATCCAGACCGCTCGCCGGAATCCGGGCCAGCGAATCATTGCCAGGCCGATGGCTGCGAAGCTGATGACGCCGATCCAGCAGGGACAGATTGGCTCGGAAGTTTCCTGCCCGGTGTGGACTGAAGAATACCCCGATATCAGAGCCAGCTTCGCTTGGCGTAACTGCTCGGGCGGTGAAATCAGTCGGCGATTTGACGGGCAATCCATGCCGAGGCAACTCCGAGGATCAACAGGCCAAGGGCCCCGATGAAGAGCGCGCCGACCTGCCCCATGCTGCGGCTGAGCCATATGATCGCTGCTGCTGCGACGCAGCCAATCCCGCCGACAATCAACAGCACCCCCCCTAACATGGCCGTCAGGGCCATGCCCAGCCGCAGCGCGTGCCAGCGGAACAGACGCCCCTCGGCTTCCGCCAGGTCCGTAAGCCTGAGGATCCAGCGGATGATCACGCCCATGGGTCACCTTCGGGCCATCAGGACACCCAGCAGCAGGCCGAAGCCCGCAGCCAAGCCCACGGCCGTCCAAGGTCGGTGCTCGATCTGCTTGCCCATCCTCTCGACGGTGTCGGAGCCCTGTCGGTGAATTTCGCCGGCCTTCTCCTTGAGCTGCTCTAAGCGATCCTTGAGCGTGGACTCAAGCTTGTCACGGGTCTCACCGGCCTGATTCTTGCCGTAGCTCATGAAGTCCGAAAAAATGTCCGACAGGCTCGAACGCAGGTTCCGCAGGTCTTGCTTGATGGCGTCGAGGTCCTGGTGGATGTCGCCGGTCTGGGAAACGTCTTTGCGTGTGGTCATGTCCTCCCCCTTTTTGACGCTGCGGGATCAGCGAGTCTGGGGTGATGTCACGGCGATTAATCCGCCGCGTCCTGGATGGCCTCGCCCGCATCCTCGATGTCCTTGCCGGCACCCTCGGTGGTGTGGCATCCGCATAAAACGAGCGCGGTCAGAAAGAGCGCGATCCATCCCAGTTGTGAGTGCGTTTTCACTGCACTGTTCATTGTGGCCGATGTTATGAGCCGGTTCACCGCTACACCGGAGGTGTCGGTGGCTGCCGTCCAGAGAACAGGTGGGCAATGAGACTGATCAGGAACAGAACGATAAACACGATAAAGAGAATGCGGGCAATGTCCATGGCCGTGCCCGCCAGTGCGCCGAATCCCAGACCAGCGGCAATCAGCGCCACGACCAGAAAAATCAACGCCCATCGAAGCATGATGCACCTCCTGTTCGCGCATTCCCGGCGACTCAGGGTCGTTGCATGGACTCCGCGTGATGATAGCGCCGCACACGAGCCAGGCCATGTTGACCTGCTTTTTTTTGGAAGATTGTGCAGGCAAAAGGCAATGTGATCTTGTGAGATTACCTGCCAGGCGACTTGACGATCACGCCCGAAATTACGTTACGACGACGATTATCGATGCGCCGTCGGCGCAGGCCACCGGGCATAGAAGGTGCACCGCAACTCGCGGCAATCCGCCGGGAGCAACACCGCCCAGAGGCGAACGGGCGACCGATGCGTCTGCAAAAAGGGTGTCCTCCACCTCCAACTTAGGCGATGGGAACAAACCGCCTCCTCGACGCTTGGAACGAAAAGACTTTCCACGGCCATTGGCATGAAGACACGCCGACCTCATTGCCGGGTTAGTCGCATCGCCGATGTGACGGATTCCTGACCCCCTGGACACTCGTTGCCTTAAGACAAAGCAGGCAGCCTATGGCACACAAACCACCGTCAAACCTCGCCGGCACCCTGTTCAAACACATCGACTACGGTCCGTAGCGGTCCTCGGAGTACGACAATAATGGACGGCATCCAGTCAGGCTGACACGCCCCATGCACCGCCCCACGGTCACCCCCGCCGTGGCCCTCCAGCCCGGTTTGCGTTAAACTCATGGTGAATAAAGGCCAACGCGATGTGGCGCCGCCTGGTGCAACACCGCGCAACACCCAGCCGGTGTGGCGGAACTGGCAGACGCGACGG
>JADZCD010000015.1 GCA_020851735.1 Phycisphaeraceae bacterium | reverse complement strand
CAGCAGCCTCCAGGGCCGCAGCCCCGCCCGCCGCGGCCGCGACCTGCTCCTGCGCGTGCTGACCCACAACATCGCCATCCTGTTACCATGGACATGGTAGACAGAAGTAAGGTTTTCTACAGAGCCGGAGCGCATGGTTTTACTTGTCCTTAAGGGAACTGTCCAAAGTGGGTGAGGGGGAGATGTTAAGTTGGGGAATTTTGGGGGGCGGCAGACTGGACGGGGGGAGGGCAGGGAGGATGCCAGTAAAGACCGAGCGGGGCGAACTGGAAATGAGCGTTTTGAGAGTGATATCCGGGACTTGGGGGGAAGGCGGATGTCCGGCAAGGGCGGGAAAGAGGTGCTTTTTTGTATGTTTTCTACATTTTTCCCCAGTTGTTCTTAATTGCTTGACGATTGGATAACTTGCCCTTAACATTCACTTTAGAGTAAATCCGGGAAGTATTAAGAACAGGCTCGTGGCAAGAGGATTGTTGGGCAAAAGTAAGCGTAAAAAACTGCTTTTTTCCAACGATTAGAAGTCATGGGCTGCCAAACATTACGGGCGCGTGTCAGGCAACTTCAGCCTCGGCCGTGACCGATCAGCCAGGTGGCTTCCCGCCATGAAACGGGGAGTCGCGGGCCGTCTGACAACAGACGGGATAGATTGACGATGCATTCCACGATTGATCTGGCGTCATTGAACAGCACTCGCAACCCTAAGGCTATCCCTCTGGTCCGCTTAGGCGAGCCGGTTTGGACGCAACAGGGCAATCAATGGCTGCCCCCATCGCGGCAAGTTTCAGCTCGCAAGGGCTGGGGCTCAGGTGGTGGGATGGATCCGGGCGGGAATAAGTCGTTTATTTCTGGCTGATCAGCACGGTGGGTGTTTGGCTCACCCTGAGCCTCCGCAAGTTGGAGGCAGCTTCCGGAGCGATGTCCGGGGGCGAAACGATCTGCCCACCGGCACAGCCGGGGGCTTAAGCAGGGTTGGCCGGGCGATTCCGGGGATGCTTGCGGGTGTGCTTCCGGGGGTACTTCCGGGGGTACTTCCGGGGGCGATTCCGGGGGTGCTTGCGGGAGGAAGTTGCCAAAAGAATCTGACACGTGCCCCAGGCATGCGCCTGGCAGGGCGGTATTACGTCGCCGGCCGGTGCAAGAAAGGGGTTTATCGTGCTACAGGTTGAAATCGCGATCTTGATGACCGTGGTGGGCCTGGCGGCGGGGGCGGGTCTGGCGGTGGCGGCGTTGCGCTTTTTAGGCAAGCAGGCGATCGGCAGCGCCCGCCAGCAGGCGGAGCAGATTCTGCGCGACGCCAAGCATGAAGCGACCACGCTGCAGAAGCAACTGGAACTGGACGCCCGCAATGAAATCGCCCGGCGGCGGGAGGAATTTGAGCGGCAGACCGAATCCACGCGCAACGAGATGAAGGAGATGGAGCAGCGCTTAACCAAGCGCGAGGACAATCTGGACCGGAAGCTGGACGTTTTGACCACCAAGGAACGCTACCTGGACGACCTGGAAGCGAAGGTCAAGCAGCGGGAGACGCAGGTGGACGCCCGCCAGGAAGAGCTGGCCAAGCTGGTGGCGGAGCAGAAGCAGGCGATTGAAAAGAACGTGCAGGAGCAGAAGCAGGTCCTGCTGCGGATCAGCAATCTGAATCCCGAGGACGCCCGCAAGGAAGCGCTGCGGCTGGTGGAGCAGGAAATCCAGCACGAGGCGGCGCAGGTGATCCAGCGGGAGATGGCCCGGGCGGAAGAAGAGGCCCGCGAAAACAGCTTGAAGATCACGCTGCAGGCGATTCAGCGGTATGCCTCGGAACACACGGCGGACAACACGGTGACGACGATTGCAATTCCCTCCGACGACATGAAGGGGCGGGTGATCGGGCGGGAGGGCAGGAATATCCGGGCGTTTGAAAAGGCCACGGGGGTGGATGTGATCGTGGACGACACGCCGGGGGTGGTGGTGGTGTCGTGCTTTGACCCGGTGCGGCGGGTGGTGGCGGCTGAGTCGCTGCGCAAGCTGCTGGAGGACGGGCGGATTCACCCGGCCCGCATCGAGGAAGTCGTCGAGCAGATGCAGAAGGAAATCGAACGGCGGATCATCCGGGTGGGCAAGGAATCGGCCATTGAAGCGAATGTCCGCGGGCTGCACCCGAAGGTGCAGGAGATGATGGGCCGACTGCAGTACCGCACGAGCTACGGGCAGAATATTTTAAAGCACTCGCTGGAGGTGGCGTACCTCTGCCAGGTGATCGCTGACGAACTGGGGCTCAACGGGGACATGGCCCGGCGGTGCGGGTTCCTGCACGACATCGGCAAGGCGATGGACCACGAGATGGAAGGCGGGCACCCGGCGATCGGCATGGAATTCTGCAAGAAGCACGGGGAGTCGGAGGAAGTGCTTAACGCCATCGCGGGGCACCACAACGACATCCCGGCCATTTCGCCGTACACGCCGATTGTCATGGCGGCGGACACCATCAGCGGGGCGCGGCCCGGGGCGCGGCGCGAAACGCTGGAAAAATACATCAAGCGGTTGGAGCAGCTGGAGGGCATCGCCACCGGCATGAAGGGTGTGCGCGAGGCTTATGCCATTCAAGCGGGGCGGGAAGTGCGGGTGATTGTCGACCCGGACTCGGTCAGCGACGTGGACTGCAACTACATCGCCCGCGACATCGCCCGGCGGGTGAGCGAGGAAATGACGTTCCCCGGCGAGATCCGCGTGACGGTGCTGCGCGAGATGAGAACGGTGGAATACGCACGATGAACCGAGGGGTTGGGGATTAGGGATTAGGGGTTGGGGAGAGGCAAGGCCCTGGCCCCCGGAAGGGATACCGGGAAGGGATCGGACCCGGCCCCGCATTTCCATGCGGGGCTGCGGACCCCCCGGAAGTGAGCCCCCGGAAGTGAGCCCCCGGAAGTGGCCCCCCGGAAATAGCCCCCCGGATGTGGCCCCGGGAAATAGTCCCGGAATCGGTGGTTCTTCGAGCGGGATGGTTGGAGTCAGCTACGCGGCGGAAAGTGGAGAGCGATGCAGGAACTGTTGTCTGGATTGACGAGCATTAGCGCGGGGCAAGGGGCGATGTTCGTCATCGCGGGGTTGCTGATCTGGCTGGCGATCGCCAAGGAATATGAGCCGACGCTGCTGCTGCCGATGGGTTTTGGGGCGATTCTGGCGAACATTCCATTCTCGGCGGCGATTGATCAGATGACCGGCGGGCAGGTGACCGAGGGCCCGCTGTCGCTGCTGTTTCGCATGGGCATCGCCACGGAGTTGTTTCCTTTACTGATTTTCATCGCGATCGGCGCGATGATCGATTTTACGCCGCTGTTGCAGCAGCCGATCCTGCTGCTGTTCGGGGCGGCGGCGCAGGTGGGGATTTTTCTGACCATGGGGCTGGCGGCGCTGGGGGGATTTTCGCTTAAGGAGGCGGCGTCGATCGGGGTGATCGGAGCGGCGGACGGGCCTACGTCGATTTACGTGGCGGCCAAGTTCGCGCCGCATCTGTTAGGGCCGATCTCGGTGGCGGCGTATTCCTACATGGCGCTGGTGCCGATCATCCAGCCGCCGGTGATCAAGGCGCTGACGACGCGGCGGGAGCGGGCGCGGAAAATGGAACTGCACCCGCATCCGGTTTCGCGGAAGGCCCGGATTATTTTTCCGATTCTGCTGACGCTCTTGGCGGGATTGCTGGTGCCGATGGCGGCGGGATTGATCGGGTTTCTGATGTTCGGCAATCTCTTGCGCGAGGCGGGGGTGGTCGAGCGGCTGGCCAAGGGAGCGCAGAACGAGCTGGCGAACCTGGTGACGATTCTCCTGGGGATCACCATCGGGGCGACGATGACGGCGGCGGAATTTCTGCAGACCAAGACGCTGTTGATCATGGGCATGGGGCTGGCGGCTTTTGTTTTCGACACCGCGGGCGGGGTGATTTTCGCCAAGGTGTTGAATTTGTTTTTGGTTCGCAAGGTCAACCCGATGATCGGGGCGTGCGGGATCTCGGCGTTTCCGATGTCGGCGCGGGTGATTCACAAGCTGGGGCAGGAGGCGGACCCGCAGAATATTCTGCTGATGCACGCGGTGGGCGCGAATGTGGGCGGGCAGATCGGATCGGTGATCGCGGGGGGGCTGCTCTTGGCGCTGGTGTCGTAGCGGACGGCTGGCTATTGACAATGTAAGGGTAACGAGATGGATGGCGAACAGTGGGAAATTGTCAGGCAGACGATCGACATCAGCCTTAACGGCATGGCGGGGGTGTTTATTTTCATGGGGCTGTTCACGGGGGTGATCGTGGTGCTGCTGAAGGTGTTTCCGCATCGTGAGGGATGAGGAGGGGGGGAATTCGATGGGGGCTAGGGTAGAGGGTTGAGAATCATCCGGGGGTAAAGCGCATGGGGTGCTTGGCGCTGGGAAACTTTGTCTTCTCAAAAATTCGGGCGGTGGGTTATGATGCCCTGGAGGGACGAGATCCAGGAGGCCTAGGCGATGAAGTGTCCGGAGTGCGGGACGAAGATGCTGGAGGGTTTTATTCCCACGCACGGGGGCGTTTACTGGTTTACCAAGGGAGAGCGGCACGGATTTCTTTCCTTCGCCAGGGCGCTGCCGGGGACGACGTCGTGGTTTCGCTTAGCGAAGATGGAGGCGTATCGCTGTCCGTCGTGCCGATTGGTGACGTTCCGTTACGGGCAAACGTATAAGGATCCGGCTGACGAACTGGCGGAAGAGAGCTTGACTTAAGACGGGGACGGGTTGGGGGCGAGGGGGGACGAGGGGGGGCGAGGGGGGGCAGGCGCGGCTGGCGGGTGGGGAAGCGGCGGCGTTATACGGATTGCGGTAATCCCGCGGGCGAAGGAGCACTTGCTCACCCGGCCGGCGGAGCGGTCGGTCTTTTTTGGGCTCACGCCTGCGGGTTAATTGCCAAGCGCATCACATCACGGCGGTGTCGTCAGGCAAGGGCTCAGCCACGCGCAGGTGAAGTTTGTCCAGCGTCCAGAGGATGGTGTTGAGCACCACCCAGCACTCCAGGGCGAAGGGCAGGAAACCCTGGAAGCCGACCCAGGGCATTTCAAAGTAGCGGTGCTCCGCCAGGGAGCCGAGGAAGGGCAAGTGGTAGGTCCACTTGGCCACGGCCCAGTAATTCCAGAATTCCCAGCAGAAGCCGCAGGTCGCTCCGCCGAGCATGAGGCTGAGCGTGCGGCCCCAGCGGCCGGCCCGCCAGTCGCCGAGGATGCTGGGCTGACCGAGCCAGTGGTTAAGAGGATCCAGGAGGAAAAGCAGGCTGACCCAGAGCGTCAGATTGCCGATCGGGTCGCGGACCAGGAAGGGATAGATCACAAAGAGGAGGCCAAGGATCAGCACCGCGATCTGGATGGCCAGGGGGATGCGCACCGGGGAGCTGCGCAGGCGGCGCAGGCCCAGGTGCTGATAGAGTGCGGCCGCGGCGAACATGCCCGGGGAAATGGCGGCAAAGGACAGGAAGTAACCGGCGTAGCGCTCGGGCCAAGGCGCGGGCAGGCCGTGGTAACGCCAGGCGTCTAAGAAGGCGAAATTGACATAGTCGAAATAGCACCAGACGGGAATGCTGGTCAGCCAGGCGATGATAAAGCGATGGGGGCGGGCGCGGAGGGGATTGAGGGCGCGTTGATGGCGGCGGCGGCTTAGCCATTCCAGAAGGCCGTCAAACACTAAGAGATATCCGGCCCAGCAGAAGGGCGTCATGTGCACGGCCACGAGGCGCGCGGCTTGTTCCAGTGGACCTCGCGGGGCGGGCAATAGCACGGGATGGACTGAAGGGGTATGGCCAATCAGGACGTGGCCACGGGCGTGAAAATCCACGGCCAAGAGCGCTTCGCAGAGGAGGATCACCACGACGCCAGCCGCCAGCGTGAGGGGAGGAAGGACACGACGAGGCTTTTCGGTCATGGGGGTAGCTATGGCGATGGTCCTGTTCAGCGCGGGCGGCGCGGCCGGTGGCGGGGGAGAGAATCGCTGGGCATGGCTGTTATTTTATGTTTCCTCGTCGCTTTTGCGCAAGCGCGGCGGGGCGCTGATGGAGCGGGGTGGAAGATCGACCTGGGGGTTGTGCCGAATATCAACACTTGTGGTCGCTGCGACGGCGTGCGATTTTCCGTTGGCCAAGCAGGCGCCTGACGCCGTCGGCGCAGCGCTTGCCGTCAGCGGTTGCGTGCGCCCGTGATTTTTTGGGTGCGTTGGCCACAGAAGAAACAGGCGTCTTAAGTTTGGAATTGTTGAAATTCAAATTCGCGTGGCACAGGCGCGGGGAAGCCAGCACCCCGCTTAAAGAATTTCCGCCGTTGTACGCTGTTTTGTCTGCTTTTCTGGAATCGCCGCATGCACACCTGCTAAAATCAAGCGCCAAGTCAGGGCCCAGCCCACATCGACAGGGCCACACGGTAAGGCGCACAAGCTTGGAGGGGCATTGCGCGGCGGAGGCGCCCAGCGCGTGGGGAGGCGAATTCAGCGAGTAAATGAAGTATTTGCAGCACCGCGGGAATCACCTTGGCGGAACCCGCAACGATGCGCGGCAGCGCTTAGGTGAAATCGGGGTGGAAGAACTTAAGCGGGAAAAAGGCCAGCCACCAAGACAAGTGTCGGCAAGTACATTTGGATTTTAGAAATAAGTTACTAAAATAAGCCCGGCGTCGAGGCGTGTAGACAAGCGTAGCAGCAGGGACAAGGGGAGTTGCCTGGAATCATTTTCAACCGACGTCGCCGCGCTGGTTTGAAAGCAGGCTTAGCGGGTGGACGTCAAGACATGTGTAGATGCAGAATGTTTTTATTTGTGGTTTAATAGGACTAAGAACTGAGGTTAATCATGGCAAGACCAGCGCCAGAAGATCTTACGCGGCGTGAACGGCAGATCATGGACATCGTCTACAAGCAGGGACAGGTTTCGGTGACCGAGGTGCTCGACGGGTTGCCCGATCCGCCCAGCTATTCGGCGGTGCGGGCCATTTTGCGGATTCTTGAAGATAAAGGTCACCTAAAGCACCGCAAAGTGGGTATGAAATACATCTATCTGCCTACACGTACGCCACGCCAGGCTGCACGTGCAGCCCTTAAGCGCGTGATGAAGACGTTCTTTGAAGGTTCCCTCGACGAGACGCTCAATGCCCTGCTGGCGGTGTCGGACACCAGGCTTTCGCCGCAGGAATTGCACCGCTTAGCAGACCTGGTGCGGGCCGGCCCGAAAGATTGAGGGTGGGGAGCAGGGGTTGGGGATCGGGGGTTAGGGATTGGGGCGCCACGGGTCGGCGCGGTTGATGTGGCGGCTGCTAGTCCGGGTAGCTGACGAGCACTTCTTGTCCCGGCTTGCCATGGACGCGTACCTGGAGGACGGCCATCCCGGCCTGGGGATCATGCCGCCAGATTTCCGCTCCCACGACCGACGTCGGCGGCTGGGCGTGGATCACCAGGAAGGAAAGAAGCTGGTCTTTCTCGCCGGCGATGGGGATGACCAATTGGCGCCCGGCGGCATCGAAGCGCACGCCCCGGAAGCGGGCCTGCGTGGGGTAGAGCACCATCGGGGCGTGGGCGACCAAGTAGCACTCCATCACCGGGCCGGTGAGTTCCGCGGTATAGCCAAGCAGCTTGTCCAGGGGTTCGCGGAGCAGGATGGAGCGCACGAAGAGCTGGGGGTCTAAGAAATAAAAGTGCGAATGCGTGGGGTAGAGCGGGTGCTTGTGCTCGGGTCCGCGCCCCTTGGGGCAGCGGTGAAAGCGGATGTTCCAGGTGGGCAGGTCGTGATCCAGAAACTCGTATTGTCCGCGGCGGAGCATTTCCAGGATGCGGGGGTTTAAGCGTTGGAGAATCAGTTGCTCGGGCACCAGGTAGCCGATGCCGTTGCCCGGATCGTAGCTGGCCCCGGTGGTCATGCCGCGGCGCTCGAGAAATCCGCTGACGACGCGCTGGCCGGGGGTATGGGTGTCGTCCACGGACGCCAGACCGGCGAAGACTTTATTGGAGATGGGCGTGGCGTGGTGAGCCAGGGCGTAATCGATGGCGAACCAGGCGGTGGCGCGGCCCAGCGAGGTGCGGGCGGCCAGATACTCGGCTTTGTCGGCCGTGAGGTGATCGCCTGCCAGCCAGGCTAAGCGGGCGGCGCCGGCCTGGCCCTGCCAGGCGAAATTCAGGCCATCAAACCAGAGGCACTTGCGGGTTAACGCGGTGTAGGTCAGCCCGGTGACCCAGTCGTGAAAAATTTCGAAATAGCGCAGAAGCCCGGTGACGATGGGCCAGTGGGCTTTGACCTGCTGGAGGAAGTTGGCTTCGTCGCCGCTGAAGAACAGGCCCTGCCACAGGCCGGCCAATTGCATGCCGTTGTACCACTCTAAGTCCACGGCGATGGCGCCGCCGCCCCAGAGGTTTTTCTCCCAGAGGTAATTAAGGCCCGTCACCGGCTCTTTTTCTTCCACGTAGCTGGAGGGATCAAAGCCCTTAAGCCCGCGGGTCAGGCCGGCGAAACGCTGGGCGCGGCGGTCGTCGGGCAGGGACCAGGTGGCCCAGGCCAAGACGCGCAGGTTGTGCAGGATGTCTTGAATGTTGTCCGGGTGATAGGTGTTGTCCCCGCCGAAGGTGAGGGTGGGCTCGGCCAACTCCTGGTCGAGGCGGGCGCATAGTTGAGCGCTTGGGGGGTCGTTGGTGATGCGCACGGGGGCGATGGTCTGGGCGATGCCGGCGGAGCGCGGAATGGAAAAGCGCAGTATCGGGCCGGCCGTGCCGGCGTAGGGGCCAAAGAGGGTGGGGATGCCGGTGTCGAGCACGTCGCCTTCGACGCGCAGGCCCAGGGCGGCGCCACCGGCTTCCACCTGGTGGGCCAGGGCCAGCCAGGGCGGGAGGGGAGCTAATTCCAGGGGCTTGGTGCCGAAATCATCGCGGCTGCGCAGGTAGTCGAATTCCTGGCATATTTCTATGCGCCCGCCCCCGGAAGTGTCCCCGGAAGCGCCCCCGGAATCACCCCCGGCAGTGTCCCCGGAAGCCCGATCCACGCGGAAGGTTTCGCGGCAAATGATGGGGACGGCAAGCTTGAGGCGCGACCAGGTGTCGATGAGCTTGGTGAGTTTTTCATCCAGGCCCTTGGCCAGCGTTGATGAGGAAGCCTTCAGCCAGCGGTCGCAGCCGGTCAAGGGGCAGATGCCGATAAGGCCGGCCGGTTGAGCGAAGTGAAGGCGCTGGGCGCGGGAAAGCGTTTCGACGGATTGCGGGGCGTGTTCGAAGAGAAATAAGAGGGGAATCGGATTGCCGGTGCCGAGCCAGACGATCATCCACGGGCCGGCGAAGGCGTGGTCGTCTTTGGCTTGGAAGGTGGGGTAATTGCATTCGCGAGCCGCGACCACGCGGTACCCGGCGCGGGAAGGATAAGCGACCACGGATTGGGAGAGCTCGTAGTTCCACCAGGCGAGGGTGTCGGCCTGCCAGCGCAGGAGGGAGCCGGGAAACAGCACGCTGTGAATCATTTCACCCAGCGGCCGATTGGAGGTTAAGTCGGTGTAGGCGAAGCGCTGGGTGGTCCAGTCGACGGTTTCCTGGATGCCGAACGGGCGCTCGGGGAGCAACTGAAAGAGCACGTGCCCGTGCTGGTCGTCCTGATCGTGCAAGAGGATGCGATCGGACCCGGCGGACCAGCAGAGGAAGCCCTGTTCGGGTTGGCGGAAACCGCGGTACCCGCCAAAGCGGCCCGAGGAGGTGGCGGACAGGCCTTCGCGCCAGGGGCCTGGGCCACCTGTGGATTCCCCACCAGCACACTGCGTACCCGCCTTGACATCACTCATGGCTCATATCCTCGCTTGTCCACGTTCGCATACTGCCCAATGGGGAAAATAGCCTAGCGTTCAGCGCTCGATCTTGAAAATGAGTCCTTCTCGCCTCCGCATTCCGTCCACCGGACTTCGCACCGACCAGCCTGAATTGAAATCCTTCTTAGATCCACACCGCCTCTACGCCGGAGAGTGTGTTGATTGACACTTCAGCTTGTTCTAAGCCACAATACTCGCCCCCAAAACAGCACCCTAGTATCGATTGATGAGGATTACATCATGGCCTTGAACCTGCGAAGCGCGGATCGTTGCGAGTTGGACTTAGTCTCCTTAGGCGAGTGCATGATTCGCTTAAGCCCACCGGAGCACGGGCGAATCGAATTCGCCTCCACGATGGAAGTGTGGGTCGGCGGCGGGGAATACAACGTGGCGTATGCGTTGGCGCGTCTGGGGCTGCGCACCGGGTGGGTGGGCGCGCTGGTGGATAATCCGGTGGGAAAGATCATTCTCAATCACGCCCGCAGTGTGGGTGTGGACACTAAGCAAGTGGTGACGTTGCCCTACGACGGCGTGGGACGCGAGGCCCGCATCGGGCTGAACTTCACCGAGGTGGGCGTGGGCCCGCGGGCCAGCGTAACGATGTACGATCGCGGACATTCAGCCACTTCCAAAATGAAGCCCGGCGACGTGGATTGGAAACAACTCTTTGCCCAGCGCGGCGTGCGCTGGCTGCATACCGGCGGGATTTTCACCTGCTTAAGCGCCACGACGCGTCAGGTGGCGGCCGAAGCTCTCCAGGCGGCGCACGAGGCGGGAACGATTGTTTCTTATGACTTAAATTTCCGCGGCAAGCTCTGGTCCAGCAAGGACGCCATTGCCACCACCCGCCCGCTGATGAAATACATCGACTGCCTGATCGGCAATGAAGAGGACTTCCAGAAAGTGCTCGGGTACGAAGTCAGCGGCACGGACGAAAACCTCAAGGCCCTGCCCATCGAAAACTATCAGCAGATGGTGCGCAAGGTGGCGGCGGATTATCCGAACCTTAAGGTCATCGGCACTACGCTGCGGGAAGTGACCAGCGCTAACGAAAACAACTGGTCGGCCATTCTGTACTGGGCGGATGAAAAGAAGTTCTACCAAGGGCCTGGCTTTGAACGGTTGATCATCGAGGATCGCGTCGGCGGCGGCGATGGGTTTGCCTCCGGGTTCGCCTATGCGTTTCTCAAAGGCATGAACCCCCAGCAGGCCGTGACCTACGGCACCTGCCACGGGGCTCTGCTGCAGACCACGCGCGGTGATACGAGCCAGATCACCCTGGCGGAACTCGAACGCCTCGTCGGCGGCGGCGGGGCACGTATCATTCGGTGAGCCATCCGCCCCCGGAAGCGTCAAATCCAATTAAGAATGGCGAATGACGAATGGCGAATTGAAGACAGGGCCTGAGGTAGGAGGGTAGGGATGGAATTCAGGAGTGACATAGGAGGCGGGGTCGCATTCGACATTCAGCATTCGAAACTCGACATTCTGAATCCCCTCCCGGAAGTGCACCCGGAAGCTCCCGCAAATGAAGACATGCTGATACAACCCAGGCATGCAATGCCTGGGCTTGTTTGGGTTGGGTTTAGGCCGCGGTTACTCGCTGCTGAGGATAAATGCCATCGTCGGCAGTTCGCGGTCCAGGATGGCGCGCACGAACACGCACAGGAGGCGATTGACCCGGCTGACGGAATCCGAGGCGCTTGCCGCGGCGGCGCCCGTCTCGGCGCTGCGGGCTACCAGGCGCAGGGACTCAAGCGTCTCTTTGCGCACCCGCCACGGGCCGGGGCCGTCCATACCGGAACCGGAGCTCTCTTCGCCCACGGCGGTGAAGCCGCCGGCACGCGGATCAAACCAATAGCTGCCGGCCTCGGCTAACGGCTGGCTGGTTTTGATGTCCACGTCCAGTTGCGGCTGATAGCCGCAGTCCTCCAAGATCTGCCACTGAAATCTGCCCAAGGCTGCTGCCGGCGCCGACGTCGGTTTCCGGTCGCCCAGTTCCGCCAGTAACGCGCGCAAGCCCGCGAAGGTTTTGGGATGCGGATCGTGGTCGGCGATCATCGCGGCGGTGACGTCGGCTGCGTAGAGGGCAATCTGCTGGGCGTGCAGATTCGTCCGCAGTTGCGGATAGCTTTCCTGCAAATCCCACTCGGTGATACCCGCCAATTCGTAGGCTGTCCGCAGCGATCCAAGCGCCTGGCCCAGCGTCAACAGTTCAATGCCGCCCGAAAAACGCGCCACCGCGCTGGGACTCATCCGCCGGGAACCCTTGGCCAGACCGCGAATCAAACCGTGCTGCTCCGTAAGCAGCGTCACCACCTGGCTGGTCTCGGACCAATCCATGTGCCTTACGCAGATCGCCAGGTCCTTGAATCGCGGCATGGCTTGATCTCTTGAGCAGATACGGTTAATTCACCACGGAGATCACGGAGTGCACAGAGGCAAGACATTGTTCTTAAATCAGACTTCTACTCGGTGGTCTCTGTGTGCTTCGTGGTGAACTGTTTTTGGTTTTTACCACTGAGATCACAGAGACCACGGAGACGAACCTGGTTTTTTATTCTGGATTTTTGTGCCTTATCTCTGTGCTCTCTGTGAACTCCGTGGTAAATTGCCTTTGCATCCTCCGTGGTGAAATGTTCTGGTTCACTTCAGCCCGGCTATTTGCGCCTGCAGGGTGTCGCGCTCTTTTTCGGTGGCGGACAGCTGCGCGCGGGTCTGCTCCACTAAGTTCGGCGGCGCTTTGCTCAGGTAGCTTTCGTTGGAAAGTCGCCCCTGCAGCGTGCTGATGGAGCGGGTGACTTCTTCCAGGCGTTTGGTTAAGCGTTTACGCTCCTCGCCGGCGTCGACTAATCCGTGCAGATAGATTTCCACGCCCCCAGCCAGCGTGGCGGCGGCGCTGTCGGGCTTGACCGTCGTGGGGCTGATCTGGCTGGGCGAAATCATGGCCAGGGTTTCCAGAAGATCCTTGTGCGCCAGCAGCTTGCCGGCCAAGGCGGCGGGCGCTTTGGCGGAGGCCTCGACCTTCTGCTTCGGCGGAATCTTGTAGGTGGTGCGCACTTCGCGGATGGCGGAAATCACCAGGCGCAAAAGCTCAAAGTCAGCTTCGGAGGCTTCATCCAGCAGCGTCGCATCCGCCCGCGGCCAGGCGGCGCTGATGCACATGTCGCTGGCGGGCAGGGCCAAGCCGGGCAAGCTGCGCTGTGGAGAAGCCTGGCCTAAGTGTTCCCAGAGCGTTTCGGTAAGGAACGGCATCACCGGATGCAGCAAACGCAACAGGGCGTCCAGACATGCGGCCAGCGTGGCACGGGCTGCGCTTCCGGGGGGTGTGTCCGTCTGGACGACGGGCTTGATGGCTTCCAAGTACCAGTCGCAGAGGTCGCGCCAGGCAAAATCGTAAAGCGTCTGGGCGTAGACGTTGAAGTTGTAGTTGGCCAGGGCCTCGTCCACCGTCGCGATGGTGCGGGCTAAGCGGGAAAGGACCCAGCGATCAGCGAGGGAAAACGCGAGTTTTTCGGTGCCGGCGACGGTATCGCCGGACCGGGCACACAGTGCCCGGCTCTGATCAGAGGCGGTCAGGTTGCCCAAGGCGAAGCGAACGGCGTTCCAGAGTTTGTTGGCAAAGTTGCGTCCGATGTCGAACTTGGGGCTGGTGTTCTTGCCGGACTTTTCGTCACGGGCCACGGGCATGCGCACGTCCTGGGTCTGCGTGGTCATCTGCGCCAGGGTGAAGCGCATCGCATCCGCCCCGTGCGTGGCGATGATGTCCAGCGGGTCCACGCCGTTGCCTAAGGACTTGCTCATCTTCCGGCCTTCGCCGTCCTGGATCATCGCGTGGATGAACACGTCCTTAAACGGCAGGCAGCCCCGGAAGTAGAGGTTGAACATCACCATGCGTGACACCCACAGCGTGATGATCTCGCGGGCGGTGGAGAGGACGGCACTGGGATTCCAGGTTTGGAGGGCGGCGTCGCCTTCCGGAAATTCCTGAGGGAACTTCCGGGGGTCGGGCCAGCCGAGGGTGCTGATGGGCCAAAGGGCGCTGCTGAACCAGGTGTCCAGAACGTCGGGGTCTTGGGCGAAACCTTCATTTTCTAGTGCTTTTACGATTTCTTGATCGTTTTCATCCCGCACACACACATAGTGTCCAGTTATGTTGTCTGGCCTTGGCGCGTGATGGACATCGCTAAGAGTTGGATAGCGATAAATGACGTGCAAACGCCCTTCCCCCTGCCATTGCTCAAGTTGTTTTACTAGGTTAAAGGTGCGATAGGCACGCTCATCAATTGTCCACACCGGTATCCGGTGCCCCCACCACAGTTGGCGGGAGATGCACCAGTCGCGGATGTTTTCGTGCCAGCCCCGAAAATTATTGGCGTAGCGTTCGGGGATGAAACGCAGCTGGCCTTCCCAAGAAGGCGATTCCTGGCTTGACGAGCCGCGCGCGTCAGCAAGCGGTTGCATCAACGAGCCGCGACCGTGAGGGAGCGGTTGATCGACCGCAATGGGTGGAGGGTCTAAAACTTCCCCTTGTTGATCTACCACATACTTGTACGCAGCGATGATGGATGCGTCGTCGTTGAGATAGCGCGTACTGCCATGACGCGTCCAGATTCTTTCCTCCTCCACAGCCAGACCAGCCTCGCGCAGATGGCGTGTGGCGTAGGATTTGAAGTCGGACATGACCTTCTCAGGCGCCGCATCCGCACTGAGCACCACGTGCACGTGATTCGTCCGCACATGAGCTGCCAACAGTGACCAATCCCGATGTCGGCAAACCTCGACAATCGCATCTTGGACTTGACGACGTTGAGGGGCATCGAGCGTGACAGGAGAGTGTTTGAGTGATTCAAATTCCTTTTGCTCACGATCAGGATCGCCGCTCAGAACAAGCGTGCCGGGCAGAGCGTGTTCACGATCTACCGAGCCTCGTACGTCGCCATGCAGCCAGGAGCCGTAGGTGGTGAAGGTCAACAAATAACACTTATCCGCTTCCTTACGGGCGCGGCTCGTTGAATCAGGAACCCCCGCTCCCTCACGGTCGCGGCTCGTTGAAACAATTCCATCGCGCTGTTGGCGGCCCATCGCCCGCAGCGCCGCCCCGGCCAATCTTTCATCCGTCACTTTCACATACCACTGGTCGCTCAAATACGGCTCGATCGGCACGTGGCTGCGGTACGAGTGGCCCACGCTATGGCGATAGGGTTTGACATCTTCGAGCAGCTTTTCGGTGCGGAACCATTCGACGATCGCTTTGCGGGCTTCGAACCGGTCCATGCCCAGCAGAAATTCCGCTTCATTTTCCCCGGAAGTGCTTCCGGGGGCGCCCCCGAAAGCGGCCCCGGAAGCGGCCCCTGAAACCCTCGACCATTCCTCGGCCGGCCAGCCGTGGTCTTTGCTGATCGTGGCGTCGGGCGCGAGCACGTTGATCACCGGCAGGTTGTGCCGCTGGCCGATGAGCCAGTCGTTGTCGTCGTGGGCCGGCGTCACTTTCAGGAAACCAGTGGCGAACTGGGCCTTGGTGTCCTCAGGGTCGCCGCCCATGGCGACCGGGAGCACCACGTAATCGTCCTCGATAATTGGGATCAAACGATTGACGATCGGCAGGCGAACTTTCTTGCCGCGCAGTTGGGCGGCGCGCGGATCGCGCGGACTAATCGCCACGGCCGTATCGCCCAGCATCGTTTCCGGGCGGGTCGTGGCCACGGTGACGAAACCCGAGCCATCCGCCAGCGGGTATTTGAGGTAATAAAAATGCCCGTCGATGTCCTCCATCTCCACTTCGTCGTCGGCCAGGGCTGTCTGGGTGGCGGGGTCCCAGTTGACCAGGCGTTTGCCGCGATAGATCAGCCCATCCTTAAAGAGCTGGAAGAACGCTTCGCGCACGGCCGCGGCACAGACGGGGTCCATCGTGAAGCGCTGGCGCTGCCAGTCGCAGGAGCAGCCCATGCGTTTGAGCTGATTGGAGATGGTCGCTTCGTATTCGTCTTTCCAGGCCTGGATTTTGGCCACGAACTCTTCGCGCTGGTAGTCGGTGCGTTTTCTGCCTTCCTCAGCCAGGACGCGTTTTTCGACGACGGTCTGGGTGGCGATGCCGGCATGATCGGTGCCGGGCATCCACATGGCGTTGTCGCCAGCCATGCGGCGCCAGCGGACGAGGATGTCCTGGAGGGTGTTATTGAGGGCGTGGCCTAAGTGCAGGGCGGCGGTGACATTGGGCGGGGGGATGACCACGGCGAAGGGTTTTTTGGGCTTGCCGTCAGGGCCTTGAGCGGACGGTTCGGCGTGAAAGACGCCTGACTTATTCCAGCGGGCCAGGATTTCCTGTTCGATTTCTTCAGGGCGATATGTTTTGGCCAATTCAGTAGTCATGGATTCCTCTATACCTTTTCGCCGCGGCTCGGGGGGTGGATTGTAAGGCACGGGGGGGCGTTCGTCAGCAGCGACGCATCGGGGGGCGTGGCGAGGGGGGAAGTGAGGGGGGAAGTGAGGGGGGAAGTGAGGGGGAAAGTG
>JADZCD010000014.1 GCA_020851735.1 Phycisphaeraceae bacterium | reverse complement strand
GGGTTCCGGGGGGAGCACACAGCAGCCTTCGGCATGCTGTGTGGCACCCATTCCGGGGGACCGAGCCGGGGAGCCGAATAAATCGTCCCTCTATATAGGGGCGTCGTAGCGCTTTTGTGCGCACAAAGCGCACCTTACGGAGGCGTAAGATGTTTGTGGGGAGAGGATTACGTTGCCAATTTTTTGCCAATTGACTGCGAGTGAAGTGTTCGGTTTTGTGCGCGCCCCCGGAAGGGGAAGTAGGGTACGGGGTACGGGGTACGGGGTACAGGGTAGGGGGTAGAGGGGAGAAAGGAGAAAGTTGAGAGTAGAGGGAAGGGGCTGCGTCCTCCGCCCCGTTGGGGCGGGAGATGGGGAGGGGGACGGGGATCACGGGTTGCGCTGCGCCCGCCTTGAGGCGGGCGGACGCTTTAGCCGTGGCTACAGACCTGCGGCCCGATGGGGCGGGGAGAGGGGGAGGGACGCGGCGAGGTGCCAGGGGCGATTGGGTGCCTTGAAATAAGGCCCTGGCATCATCTGCCAGGGCCTTGTGAACGGAGGGCATAAAGTCCAAGTGATTCCATCATCCATCGCGGCGCGTTTTCGCGCGCGGGCGATTCCGCTTACCGCCTGCGGATCAGCGCCAGCGCCCCGATCGCCAGCAGGCTCGCCGTCGCCGGCTCGGGAGTATCCGCCCCGCTGCCGCCGGTGAGGAGTGCTTTGAAGGGGTTGATGTCCGACAACGTCACCAGCCCGTCGCCGCTGGGGTCGATGTTGCCGATGTCCAGGTCGGGGTAGGCCGCCTGCCAAGCCGTGATGTCCGTCAGCGCCAGCTTAAACGGGTTGATGTCCGACAACGTCACCAATCCGTCGCCGTTGAAGTCGCCGCGCAATACCGCCAGGCGGAAGTCCATGTTGTCAACCGCCGCGGCCATGGCGTCGGCGGGCTCTTGACCATAAAGCCAGAACCAGGGATGGGGTTCGCTGTAGACCGTCAGCCACACTGAAACATAGTAGTAATCAAACGGTGTGGTGATCTCGAACGTGGTACGGTCGGCATTGGTCACCGACAGGCTGTGCCATTCCAGTCCCTGCGAGCCGATGTCTTCTTCTTCCGAGCCGATGCCGCCCCAGCCCCAGGTGTTCCAGTCCGGGCTGCTCCACAGGTGCGTGGCTCCCATGGCATCCAGCTCCGCCTGACTGCCGCCGAAGATCGGCCCAGCCCGATCCTCCCACGACGGCAACGACGCTTCGTTGAACCCGCCGATCCACACGTGGAGAATGCTGTCGCCGGCCTGCGGCGTTTCTTCCCACTGATTAAACCAGTAATCAAAGTCGATGGTGGCGGTGCCGGCCACGTGATTGACCGGCGCCTTGATGATCTGGGTCATGTGCCCGCGAAATAGGGCGCCTTCCATCACGCCGTTGGGTTGGCCGTCGCGTGTCACCACGGAGCGATTCTCCGGCGCCACGGGTTGGCCGGCATACCAGGCCGTGCGCGGGTCGTTTTGCGCGGTAATCCCCCACATCCCGATCCATTTACCGGAGTCGAAAGCCGGATGAAACTGCCAGGCCCGCACGGGGTCGGTACCGGCCGCCACTTCTTCCGGGGTCAGCGGCGAATCATTGATCTTGATGAACGACTCCAAATCTTCCGATCCCGTGCCGAAACCTTCGCCTTCAAACGTGCCGCCACCGATCAGATTCACCGAGGGGGGCAACGCCCACGCCCCGGTTGTCCAAACCGCCGCCAGCAGAAGCGCCAATCCAATCCTGTTCTTCGACATGTTCTTTTCCTCCCGAATGTGAATAAAAAGCCGTGATCAGACAGACCGGCAGAACTGATCTGAATACATCCCGAATGCAGCCAACTTCCGTTGGGGGTGAATATTGGGGGGGCAAAACGCGTATTGGCGAAGCTTTAGTCTCGATGTTAACTACCTAGCACATCTAGTCAATGAAGAAATGCGCTTCGAATTGTTAAAACGGAGAATGCGAAAAGACCGTGGCTTGGTACTAAGTCGTAAGCCTGCCCCATTGTTCATCTGATGAACACGGCAACAAAATAGAAGAGCCCCGGCAGGATCATGCCGGGGCTCTTGAGGATCAAAACACAGAGTCAGATTTCCTCAGCGCGTGGGCCATTTAAAGCCAACTCGTTGGGAACCGTGCGCGGCTAGCGCCTGCGGATCAGCGCCAGCGCCCCGATGGCCAGCAGGCTCGCCGTCGCCGGCTCGGGAATGATGGCCCCGCTGCTGCCGGTGAGGATGGCCTTAAACGGGTTGATGTCCGACAGCGTGATGACGCCGTCGTCGTTGGGATCCACCAGATCCAGCGGAATACCGGGATACTGTGCCTGCCAGGCCGGCGTATCCGCCAACGCCAGCTTGAACGGGTTGATGTCCGACAGCGTGACCACGCCGTCGTCATTGAAGTCGCCGCGGATCTGCACGGATACCTGCAATTCAAAGTTATCAAAGCCGAAGCAGAATTCGTCGGCGATCTTCCCGCCGTAGAGCCAGAAGTATGGATCGCTTTCGTCGTACACCAGCGGATACACCGCCACCACGTAATAGGCAAAAGTTTCCGTCAGCTCCGTGGTGATCAAGTGGCCGCCCCACCACTGATAGTCCGGCGAGCCGTCCGGCTCGATCGGGCCGTCGCCCTCGTTCAGGTATTCATCCGTGTCATAGTGCTGCCAGACGTTGTAATACTGGAAGGGCGGGTCAATGCCATTCGTGGCGCCCTGGATCCACGTGCCATAGGTGTTGTGGAACAGCTCCGCGCCATCATCGGGATTGAGGGCGGGATCGTAGACGTCGGTGGCGCCGGGCGCACCGGGTGCCGGCGAGCGGAAGAAAGTGACGTCGTTCGGCGGCAGATAATTCATGCCGTAGACATACACCCGGCCCCAGAGGTCGGTGGTGTTGTCATAGCCGAAGTCCATCAGGAAGTCGTAGCTGAAGCTCATGGGCCCCGGTTTCTGGTTGGCCGGCGCGGCTATCCACTGCACCATGCTCGGGCGGAACATCACCGCTTCCATGATGTGATTGTTCGCGTTCGTCGGATCCACCGAGCGATTCATGTTGCCCAGATTGCTGGCTGTCTGCGTGCCGTCGCCGCCGGTCTCCGCCAGATTGCGGGGATTGTTGTAGGTGGAGAACCCGCCCAGCCCGCCGGGGTTGCCCGGAGGCCCCCAGTGCGAGATCCACCGGCTCATGTCGTAGGTCTGACTGAAGCGATGGGGCGGAATAGCGTCCGGCGAAGTTTCGTTCACCAGGTAGCTGGTGTTCTCAAAGTCCCCGCCGCCGACTAAGTTGCCAGACAACACCGCAGATGCCCACCCACCTTGAATCAACAGACCCAGCGCAAGCCCGATGCCTAAGAGGCGCCTCATGTTTCTCACTCCGTAATGGTGTTTCACGTGCATACCTTTGACTCACAGACAGGAAAATAGAAATGCTCAAGACCCAACTTGTACACAAACGTGCGGAACGATGCCCGTATTTCGAAAGAAAGCAAAATCCCTAGACTTGTCCTATTTAATCCTAGCTCACCAAATTGCATTTCCAAGGTTTATTTTGCGCAGACAAACCGCTGTTTTGCGAAACAGCGGTTTAATTTCACTCTGAAATAAACAGGCAAATCCGCATGCTGGTTCTCCGGCAGCACTAGAGCGGCGTTTCCGCCAATGAAAAAGTCCCCGCCCTGGTCGGTGGGGACTTTAGCGTGATTTGCACGTCCAATGGCTGGACTAGTCTTACCCCCGCCGCCGGCACAGGGTCAAAGCTCCGACCGCCAGGAGGCTTAAGCTCGCCGGCTCGGGAATCACCGCGCCGTTGCCGCCGGTGAGGATGGCTTTGAAGGGGTTGATGTCCGAGAGGGTGATGACGCCGTCGCCGTTGGGATCCACGTCGGCCAGGACAACTTCGGGGAACTGCGCTTGCCAGGCCGCGGTGTCGGTTAACGCCAGCTTAAAGGGATTGATGTCCGAGAGGGTGATCACGCCATCGCCGTTGAAGTCGCCGGGCAGGAAGGACGGCCCGACCGACACCTGCAGGGAGACATTGTCGACCGCCACGGACAAGCTGTCGGCCGGCTTGCCGCCTTCGAGCCAGAAGTACGGATGGCTTTCGCTGTAGGTGACCAAGCGGATGACCAGCAGGTAATACGGGAACGTCTGATTGAGCGTGAAGGATCCGTCGTGGTAATTGCTTTGGGAATCGGTCACGCCGTCGGAGTAGGTTTGCCACTGATCGCCTTGGGAAGGCAGGTAGGCATAGTTGGGCCAGGGCGTGCCGTTGAGGTCGGCGTAGTGGGCCTGGGAGTTCCAGGCTGCGGAGCGGTAGAGTTCCACCCAGGTGTCATTCTCCGGCCATTGATCGCCGGCGGGGGCGGAGTTGTCCCACTTGTCGCCGTTCCACGCGCTCCAGCGGCTGGCAAAGTCAGGCAGGCCTTCTTCCGGCACGCCGAAGACCACGGCCTGGAGAATCTGGGGCGTGGGCGTGGTTCCCAATACCAGGGGGTCCCAGTAATTGAAGTAGTAATCGAAATCCAGCTGGGCGGGGCCGGCGACCTGGTTGGCCGGCGCCGGGACCATGCTTATCGCCCATGGCCGAAAGTATGCACCTTCCAGGATGCCCGTGCTCTGCCCGTCGCGGATGATGGTGCTGCGATTGACCGGGCCGACGGGCAGGGCCTGGGCATAGGCGGCCCGCGGGTCCGCGTGAGCGCTGATGCCGCCGAAGGGCGCGATCCATCGGCCGAAGTCATATTCGGAATGGAAATGGGAAACCGTCAGCGGCGTGTAGTTGCCCGCCACTTCGTCGGCGGTGCGCGGCGACGCGAGGCCCTTGTACCAGCGCTGGTCCTGCACGTTGCCGTCGGCGCCGACAAAGGTGTGGATCGTGCTGTCGTCAAAATCCCCCGCCGGGAGCAGATTCGTAGACAAAACCGCCTGAGCTGAGGAACCAGCCAGACAGGCAATCAACATCGCCAGCAAGCATCGTCGCATCCAACACCTCCTGAAAGTAGTTGACATGACCGTAACCAACCCAACCCGCCTCAGCGGCGACGAAAACTTTGCCGGCCGGCGAGGCTTGCGGGGAACCGGTGGCCAAACCGCAGCATGCCCAAGGTCTTTTTGGATTCACTTCTCCGAGCGAAGGGAATGTCCAGAACACAATAAACGCGTGCCAAAAATCGTCGTGACCGCTAGACAGCGATCTAGAACCAATACAAGTAAAGCCCGTAATCAGATTACGTCAAGGGAAATTCGTCGTTTTGTTGAAAATACCCAGAGGGATATGTCGAGTTGCGGCGGCAAAAACAAAGGCGAAGACGACCCGATGATATTTTGATTTGTGCCTCCAACGGCCCTAAACAAGAAAGCCCCGGCAGGATGTGCCGGGGCTTGGAAAATCCGCATTAGGAAGCGTGACGTGGCGGGGCGATGGTGTTTTACGCGCGCCGACGCCACAGGGCCAAGGCACCGACCGCCAGCAGGCTTAGGCTCGCCGGTTCGGGAACTTCCGCGGCGCTGCCGCCGGTGAGGATGGCTTTAAAGGGGTTGATGTCCGAGAGGGTGATCAGGCCGTCGCCGTTGGGGTCCACTTCGGACAGCGGAACATCCGGATACTGGGCTTGCCAGGCGACGGGGTCGGTGAGCGCCAGCTTAAAGGGGTTGATGTCCGACAAGGTCACCACGCCATCGCCGTTGAAGTCGCCCGGCGGGTAGGGCAGGCGAACTTGCAGGGAGACGTTATCGATGGCCACGGACATCGTGTCCGTCGGCTTGTTGCCTAAGAGCCAGAAGTTCATGTGGCCTTCACTGAACACGACCATGCGGAAGATCACCAGGTAATAGGGGAACGTCTGGTTAAGCGTGAAGGTGCCGTCGTGGTAGACGTCTTCGGAATCGGTCACGCCGTCGGAGTAGGTCTGCCACTGATCGCCCTGGGAAGGCAGATAGCCGTAGCCCGGCCAGGGATTGCCGGCCAGGTCGGCGGCGTGGGCCTGGGAGTTCCAGGAGGCGGAGCGATAGACTTCCACCCAGCTGTCATTTTCCGCCCATTGATCGCCGATGGGGTTGGTGTTGTCCCACACGTCGTTGTTCCAGGCGCCCCAGCGGGAGGCGTAGCCGGGCAGGGCGTCGGCGGGCACGCCGAGGACCACCGCCTGGAGCAGCTGGGGTGTTTCGTCGAGGTTTACCGGGTCCCAGTAATTGAAGTAGTAGTCGAAATCCAGCTTGGCGGTGCCGGTTTTCTGATTGGCCGGCGCCTCGATCATGCACACGGCCCAGCCGCGGAAGGCAGCGCCTTCCAGGATGCCGGTGCTCTGTCCGTCGCGGGTGATGGTGCTGCGGTTGATCGAGCCCACGGGTTGACCGAGGTCAAAAGCGGTGCGCGGATTCGCCTCAGCGCTGACGGCGCCGAAGGGGGCGATCCAACGACCCAAGTCATAGTCGGAATGGAATAGCGAAGCCCCCAGCGCGGGGCTGCCCGCCGCCACCTCCGCGGCGTTGCGCGGCGAATCGGCGAACTTGTACCAGCGCTGATCCTGCACGTTGCCGTCGGCGCCGACGAACGTGTGGATCGTGCTGTCGTCAAAACTCCCCGCGGGAATCAGATTCGAGGACAAGATCACCGCCTGCGCGGATGAACCAGCCAGACACGAAACCATCAGTGCGGCTAACCAGCGTTTCATCGAACACCTCCTGTTTCCTAAGATGGAAATGAATCGAACCTGTGTTTGCAGCCTGCGTGTTGGACACGCCAGGTGGGGCTGGGCAGTCAACATCGACGGCCTTGATCGACCCCGGTACGCACCGAGCCAACCGGGTGGAGGGAGAACGTCAAACCTCAGCCGCCCGGAGAAAACAACAAATGGCGGGCGGAACAGCCCAGCCGAAGGGGGCCTAAGTTGAAGCCTGGTAAATTAAATCACGCATTGGGACAAGGTCAAGGGAAAAACGATCAAAAAGGCTGCTTATTAACGTCGAAAAAATAAGGCAAATTCCGGGGGAAAACGGGGGCGAATCAGTAAGACAAAGCAAGCTTTTTGCGATACGGGTTTCGTCATCCCCGGACACTACGGGTTGCCAGCAAGGGGGAGCCAGGAAGGACAAGGGCGGCCGGGATGGGTGGAAAGCGACGTTGCCTTGGCAAAACATAAAGCCCCGGCAGGTTGTGCCGGGGCTTGGGGTGTTAAGGGTGGGGAATTCAGCGGCTGGCCAGCGTGGCTGGTTACGCCCGCCGACGCCAGAGGGCCAGGGCGCCCACGGCCAGGAGGCTCAGGGTCGCGGGCTCGGGAATGACCGCGTTGCTGCCGCCGGTCAGAAGGGCCTTGAACAGATTGATGTCCGAGAGGGTGATGACGCCGTCGCCGTTGGGGTCCACGTCCGCCAGCACCACGTCCGGATACGCGGCCTGCCAGGCGGCGGTGTCGGTCAAGGCGAGCTTGAAGGGATTGATGTCCGACAACGTGATCACGCCGTCGCCGTTGAAGTCGCCGGGGAGATAGGATGGGCCGACGGACACCTGCAGGCTGACGTTGTCGATGGCGGCGGATAGCTGGCTGGGCAGTTCGTAGCCGTAGGTCCACCAGATATTCTCTTTGTATTCCACCAGCGAGGCGTAGACGTACAGGTAATCGTATTGCTGGCTGATGTTAAAAGAGCCGTCGACGGTGCTGGTGGTGGGGTTGGCGGCGCTGCCGCTGTAAACGGTCACGCCGGCGGAGAGAGTCTTCCAGACCGAAGCGTCGGGGGTGTCGGTGGGCAGGCCCATGGCAAAGGGTGAATCAACGGTGCCGCCGCTGAGCCATTGGCTGTGCTGCTGGGAGTTAAAGTCGGGGGAATCGTAGAGCTTAGTCCAGCCTAAAGCGGCCAATTCGTCGTCCGCGTTAGTGGGGTTAAACCGATCAGCCCAGGTCGGCAGGTTGGCGGCCATGACGCCCCAGACTTCCAGTTGGAGGATCTGGGGGGTGTCGCCCAGAGCCTGGATGTTGTAGTTGCCGGCCGTGGGGTTGCCTTCCCAGTAGCGGAAGAAGTAATCGAAATCCAGCTGGGCGGAGCCGGCCACCATGTTGCCGGGCGCTTGGATAAGCTGGCCCACGCCCATGCGATAGTAGACGCCTTCCATGATGCCGGTGTTCTGGCTGTTGCGGGTGACCACCGAGCGGTTGTGCGGGCGGACGATCTGGCCCTGGTCGTACGCTTGGCGGGGGTTGTTCCAGGTGGAAACGGCGAAGGTGCCGATCCACTTGGCCAAGTCATAGTTGGGGTGGAACTGCCAGGCCCGGACGGGATTGGAGCCGGCGGTCACTTCCGCGGGAGTCAATGGGGAGTCGTTGACCTTGATGATCGGCTCGATGATTTCCGAGCCGGTGCCGAAGCCGGCGCCTTCAAACGTGCTGCCGCCGACGAGGTTGGACGACAGACTTCCGAGCGTGGTGGGGGCCAACAAAACGACAAGCAGGCAAACGGAGAGGTTTCGCCCAGCCATGATCGGTCCTCCAAAGTAGGGAATTAAGGATGCAATTAGCTCCAGCCAGCAAGGCGAGCGTATTTCGAGGTGGACGCAGAGCGGAGACAAATCGGACTAAATCCAGCAAATAAAGGGCTGCAGACTTTTGTGTAATGGTAAACGTGCCAGAGCTGGAAGGCAATAAAAAAAGCAATTTGGCACGTTTAAAGTCAGGGGGTGCCGTGGTGCGGGCTGGAGTTCTTGCCCTGGGGTGGGGAAAGGGAAGAGGCGAAAAACAAAAGCCCCGGCAGGTTGTGCCGGGGCTTGGGGTGTTCCAGGGCAGGGCATTCCGCGGTCGGGGGACGGCTGATGGTCAGGCGCGCCGCCGCAGGAGGGCTAAGGCGCCCAGGGTCAGGAGGCCGAGGCTCGCCGGTTCGGGCACTTCCGCGCCGCTGCCGCCGGTGAGGATGGCTTTGAAGGGGTTGATGTCCGAGAGGGTGATGACGCCGTCGCCGTTGGGGTCCACGGCGCCCAAGGGAATGGAGGGATACAGAGCTTGCCAGGCGGCGGTGTCGGTCAGGGCCTGTTTGAAGGGAGTGATGTCCGAAAGCGTGACGACGCCGTCGCCGTTGAAGTCGCCGCGGACCCAGATCGGAACCTGCAGAGAGACGTTGTCGATGGCGTGCCAGAACGTGTCGCTGGGCGTACCGCCTTCGAGCCAGAAGTGGGGGCTGGCTTCGTTGTAGGACACCATCCAAAAATCAACGAAGTAGTAGGCGTAGGTCTGATTGAGGGCGAAGGTGCCGTCGTCGAAGGTTTTATCCCCCGGCTGGGGCGTGTAGCCTTGGGGGATTACCGCGGAGATGCCGTCCGAGAGGGTGTGCCACTGGTTGTCGGGCAGGACGTAGGCGGAGTCCGGTGTGCCCAGCAGGTCCAGGGCGTGGCTCTTAGAGCTCCAGGACATGCTGTAGTACAGAAGGTCAAAGCCGGCGCTGTTGGCGTTGTAGTGTTCCGGGCCCCAGCGATCCTGCCAGGTGGGCAACTGGTCAGCCGTCACGCCGTAGACGAACACGCGCAGGCCCATGATGGTGGTTTCGGTCCAGTTGGCCTGGTTCTGGTCCCAGTAGTTAAAGAAGTAGTCGTAGTCGATCTGCGCGGTGCCGGTCTTGCCCCAGGCATCGGTGCCGGTGCCGCTGGTGGGCGGCGCCGGGAGGAAGATGCCGGCTTCCGGGCGGAAGCTGACGCCTTCGAGCACGCCGTTGGCTGAGCCGTTGCGCTGGATGACGGAGCGATTCAGCGGGGCGGTGCCTGTGCCGTGGGCGTAGGAATAGCGGGGATCGTCGTGGGCCGAGATGGCATAGTCGCCGATCCACACGCCCAAGTCGAAGGCGGGGTGGAATTGCCAGGACCGCACGGGGTTGGTGCCGGCGGTGATTTCCTCGGGAGTCAGCGGCGAGTCGTTGAGTTTGACGACCGATTCGATGTCTTCCGAGCCGGACCCGAAGCCCGAGCCTTGGAAGGTTGAAGCCGCGGGCGTGAGCAGGTTGCCCGACAGGGCGCCGAAAGCCGCGGGCGCGAAGCCGGCAGCGAGGATCAGGGTCCAGAATTTTCGTGCCAACATGAGATATCTCCTCCGGTGCTGAAAAGGAATGTCCTTGACTTCAATGACGCATGGCGGGCATGGACTTCGGCCGCCGGCAAACGATGGTCAAAACGTTCAGGCCTCGCGGACACAACCGCGGGGCACGGAAAAACTTCACAATCGGGATCGGACGGTGGATGCCGCCGGCGGCGCAGGGCGACAGACAACCCTGAGGCGCGGTTGGGCACAGCAATGAAAGCAGATCGAAGCGGACACTTTCTCTTTTCCCTCCGAAACGACGGACGCGATGGCTCAACCGAAGCGGCGGAACTTGAATCACGGATGAGCGTCACGGGTGCGAGCGCAGGCCGAGGCTCACGGAATATACGCGCAGAGTATCTACGGCAGGCAAAATCGTGATATCACTAATTTACCCCAAAACAGCAAAAAAAAATAGGGGTCAACGGTAAATTGACCCCTAAAAATCAGTACCACACTGGAAAAGTCAGGAAACGTTTTTACTTGCAGTTATGTCCTATTTTGTAGGTCTCATTTAAGTCCTTGCGGTTCCCTGAAGCGGACTTTGGAGCGCGTTGGATCAGGTCGATCTAGCGCCGCCGAAGCAGGGCCAAGGCGCCGACTGCCAGCAAGCTTAGGCTCGCGGGTTCGGGGATGATCGCATCGCTGCCACCGGTGAGGATGGCTTTGAAGGGGTTGATGTCCGAGAGGGTGATGACGCCGTCGCCGTTGGGGTCCACGTCCGCCAGGACGACCTCGGGGAACTGGGCTTGCCAGGCGGCGGTGTCGGTCAAGGCGAGTTTGAAGGGGTTAATGTCCGAGAGGGTGACCACGCCGTCACCGTTGAAGTCGCCGGGGATAAACGAGGGACCTTGGACGGAGACTTTTAAGGTGATGTTGTCGACACCCAAGGCGAAGGAGTCGGACGGCAGACCGCCGTAGAGCCAGAAGTAGGGGTGTGATTCAGCGTAGGTGATCTGATTGATTTCCATGTAGTAGTAGTCGTAGGGAGTGGAGATATCGAATTGCACCCGGTCGGGGTGATCGGCGGAGAAGCTGTTCCACTGGTTGCCGAGGGAATGGATTTCCGGTTCCTCGGAGCCGGGCCCTTCCCAGCCCCATTCCGACCAGTTGGGGCTGTTCCACAGGAGCACCGCGCCGGCGGGACCCCAGTCGCCTTGCCAGGCGTTGGGACCCCAGCGATCCTGCCAAGTGGGCAGGTCGGCCTGGTTCACGCCGGCGACGGTCATGCTGAAGATGCTCGCCGCATGGGATTCAGGGTCGCCGGGAGGCAGGCCGGTCCAGTTGTTCCAGTAATAGCTGAAGTCGATTTCGGCTGTGCCGGCCACGTGAGCGGCGGGCGCTTGGATGAAGATGCCCACGGAGGTGCGGAAGCGCACGCCGTCGAGCACGTGGTTGCCGGGATTGAGCGGATCCTCGGAGATGTTCTGGGTCGAAACGAAATTGCCCAGGGCGTAAGCGGCGCGGGGGTCATCCCAGTTGGTGATGCCGCGATCGGCACTGGTCGTACCCCAGGGTTCGATCCAGCGGCCCAAGTCAAAATCGGGGTGGAATTGCCAGGCCCGCACGGGGTTGGCGTTGGCGGTCACTTCGGCGGCGGTGCGCGGGGAGTGTTCGTATTTAAACCCCGTCCAGTCCAAGGTGGATTCGCCGGAATCCGCGGTGTAGGTCGTTTTGGTGAAATCCTCAAAATCGCCGTTGGGAAGCAAGTTGCTGGACAACACCACCGAGCCGCCGGCGGGTAAGGCCAGGACCAGTCCGATCATCGCTGCAAACAAACCTCGCATTGCGTTCTCCTTTCCTAAAGACAGATGGTCAGGTCAGGCGTAGATGTTCCTGAACCGTAAGTCAAGGGAACCAGAATGGGTGTCCTTGAACAGATGATACCGTCGCACGGCAATTTAAACAGCATAAATAAGAGTTTTTGCTATTGGAGGGGGATGGAAATTCAGTGTTTTTCTCCCTGCCTTTCGGAACGGCGGTTATCGCTGTCGGCGATTCAGAGCCAGAACGCCCAGCGCCAACAGGGCGGCACAGGAGGGCTCGGGTACGGGCGAGCCGGCACCGCCGGTGAGGAGAGCTTTGAAGAGGTTGATATCCGAAAGGGTGATGTAGCCATCGCCGCTGGGATCGACTTCCAGGAGAACGACGTCGGGGAAGGCAGCCTGCCAGGCGACGGGGTCGGTCAGGGCCAGCTTGAAGGGATTGATGTCGGACAAGGTCACGACGCCGTCGCCGTTGAAATCGCCTTTGATCGCCACGGGCAGGCGGAGCACGATGTTGTCGATGGCCACGGCCAAGGTGTCGGCGGGTTGCCCGCCGAACTGGTAGAAGTAGGGGTGGTTTTCGCTGTAGACCACTTCCCAGACGCTGATGTAGTAATAGTCAAACGGCGCGGAGATCATGAAAGTGGTGCGGTCCGGGTCGGTGACGGAGAGGGTATTCCACTGATTGCCCAGGGAGGGGACGTCCGGCTCCTCGCTGCCCTCGCCGAACCATCCCCATTCATCCCAGTTGGGGCTGGTCCACAGGGGAGTGCCGAACGACGGATCCTCCGCGTCTCCCCATTCCGGATCACCCCCCCACAGCGGGCCCGTGCGATCCTCCCACGACGGGATGTCCGCTTGGTTAAACCCGCCGATCCAGACGTGGAAGATGCTGGCGCCGTCCTGGGTGTAAGCGGGGACCCAGTTGTTCCAGAAGTAGTCGAAGTCGATGCTGGCCTGGCCGGGGATCTGGTTTTCGGGGCCTTGGATGATCTGGGTGGTCCAACTGCGGAAGGTGACGCCTTCGAGCACGCCGGTGGGTTGGCCGTTGCGCATGACGGTGGAGCGGTTGATCGGCGATATGTCGCGTTGCTCATTCCAGGCCTGGCGCGGGTCAGGCTCGGTGGACAGGCCGAAGGCTCCGATCCACATGCCCACGTCGGTGAAAGGCTGTTGGGTGACGGCGTCGATTCCGCCGGGGTGAAACTGCCAGGCGCGGATCGGTTCGGCGCCGGCGAGGATTTCCTCGGCGGTCAAGGGGGAATCCTGGAGTTTGAGATAGGAAAGACTCTCGAAATCTCCGCCTTGGACGACGTTGGTGGACAACCGGCCTTGGGCATATGTTCCCAGGCAGAGGAGAATAAGCAGCGCCAGGCGCGCGCAGGCGCCAGGGGGAACGACACCACTCCGCCATGTTGCCGAAGGTGCTCTTCGATTAAGCCTCATCGCTGGTTTTCCCGGTCGAGGTTGGGCGGGCGTGGGGGTGAAATCCTGGCTGGATTAAACCCGAGTTCACTATAAGCGTAATTGATGCAAGGTGTTAGATTCCAGGTCGCGACGGCGATAAAGCCGCCGGATATTGAGGCTAGCTAAGTCTTATACCAGCCTACATCTAAAGCAATCCAGGTCAAGAGTTTTCTTTGCTCGCCAGCAGGATTCTTTTAGTTGGGAGTGTTCTTTGACATTTAATCCAATTCCGATGGGCGTGAGCGGGGAGATCGGGCGGGGATAGCCGCAGGCGGATCGGGGTTGATTTAAGCGTTGTTCTGGGCGCCAAACCGGTAAATTTCAACAGCCCCAACCTGTTATCCCGATGATGCTTAAAGCGTGTCCGATAACCGCAGGAAATGTGCGTGACAGGGACGAAAGCTAATCCCCCGCCCGCCCTTGGCCAGCAGTTGGCTGCGGCGCTGAAGGCGGGTCACTTGGATCAAGCAGACCAGCTTCTGGCTGCTGCGGGCGATTCATTGCCCGAATCGGTCTTGGACTTAGTGGTGGAGCTGCACTTTCGGCGGCGGCGGTGGCGTGAGGCGGCGGAGCTTTTGCGGCAGTTGGTGGCGCGTGGGCCGGCCTATGAATTTCGGCGCCGGTTAGCGGCCAATCTGGCGTGCATGCGGGAAGTTCGGCCGGGGGTTTACGACGTCTTGATGAACGCGCGCGAGGGCGGGGCGTACCAGGTGGCGGCCACGGCGGAAGGTTGGCCGACGATCGCGCGGGGAGGAGACGGAAAGGGGGAAGGGGGAGCGTCGGCGGCGCACGGGCGGCGGCTGCTTTCGCTTTCGGCGGACCCGCGGGCGACGGCGGCGGCGATTGTCAAAAAATTCCAGCAGCAGGAGCCGAGCGGTCCGCCGCTGGGACTTTGCGGGATGGGGGACGGCTATCTGCTGGGGGCGTTGGCGGTGTCGGCGCTAAAGCTGTTGATGGACCAGGAGCAGCTGGTGTTTCTCATGGAGCCCGACGCGCAGCTGGTGCTGACGGCGATGATGATTCACGACTATGCGCAGCCGGGCGGCCCGATACGCGCGTTGCGGTTTCGCTGGCTGGTGGGGGAGGATTGGGCGGGGGAATTGGAGCGGGAGTTGCGGGCGGATCCGTATCTGATGGCGCCGGCGGCGTTTTATACGCAGGAGGGCGCGGAGGAGGCGCTGGCGGATCAGGTGGCGGCGGTGGTGGCCAGGATCGGGGAGGATTCCGCGGCCCTGCGGCAGAGGATCAAGGACCATGACCAGCAGCGCGGGCGGGAGGAGTTGCAGGCGTTACTTGGCCCGCAACCGCCCCGGCGGCCGCGGGTGTTGTTGATCACCTCGCGTTTCACGACGGTGCTGCAGTACGCCACGCGGGAGGCGGCCGGGACGTTCGCGGAACTGGGATGGCAGACGCGCGTGGTCATCGAGCAGCATGCCTGGCAGCGGACGACGATCTACGCTTTGTTGCGGGAGTTGGACGAATACAAGCCCGACTTGGTGTTCACGATTGATCATCTGCGCCAGGAGGCGGGGGTGTATCCGCCGAATCTGCCGTTTGTCTGCTGGATTCAGGATCTGATGCCCGAGCTGATGACGACCAAGGCGGGCGGCGCGCTGGGGCGGCGGGATTTTGTATTGACGTTTTTAGGGCCGCTGTTCACGGGGGATTTCGCGTATCCCCGGCGGCAGGTGATTGACGTGCCGATGATGTTCGCGGCGCCGGGGCAATGTCCGCAGGCCTGGGCGCAGGATGGGGCGGATCTGGTGTATGTGTCCAACGTGTCGCGCCCGGCGGAGGAGTTGACTAAGGAGATTCTCGAATTATCCGCGCCGGGGCTGCGGCCGCTGATGGAGGCGGCGTGCGGGTGGATTCAAGGCGTGTATCAGGCGGGCGGAGCGCTGCGCACGGTGCCGGAGCTAAGACAGGGGTTGCAGCGTTTAATTAAGGAGCGGCGCTGGGTGGTGGAGAGCGGTCTGGTGGAGGGCGTGGCTAATTATCTGTGGACGGCGCTGAATATCGCTCTGTACCGCCAGCAGGGACTGGGATGGGTTAAGCAGGCGGCGGAGGAGATGGGCTTGACCTTGGCGCTGTATGGGCGGGGATGGGAAAGCCATCCGCGGTTTGGCCCGCACGCCCAGGGGCCGGTGACGCCGGGGCAGGATCTGCGGGAACTGACGCGGCGGAGCAGGATTAATTTGTGTCTGGAGCCGTATACGTGCTATGCGCACCAGCGGATGCTCGATGGCTTGATGGCGGGGGGATTCTTCCTGGTGCGGGATCATCCGTCGCATGGACTGTTGCCTAAGCTGTCGAATTTTCTGGATCAGCATGTGCCGGCAGTCGCGCAGACGGCGGAAGAGGCTTTGGCGGCGGTGGACCCGCGGCGGCGGGAGACGTTGCGGCAGATGATCGCGGAGGCGTCGATTCTGACGTTTGACGCTTCCATGGACCCGGTGCGTCAGGTGCGTTGCTGGGAACGGGCGGGGGTGTTGGTGCCGGGTGGTGATCCGCTGCCGCATCTGGCGGAAGTGTCGTTCGGGGATCCGGCGAGTTTGCGGGAGCGAATCAAGAGGGTGTGGTCCGATCGGGCGGAGCGCGATCGCATCCGGACGGCCCAGCGGGCGGGCGTGGCGGAGCGGCTGACCTATCCGGCGGGATTTAAGCGGATATTGGCGCGGATACGGGAGTTGATCGCGACGGAGGAGGAAAACCACCTTAATTCCACGGCTGGGGAACACCAGGGATTACCGGGAGAGACCGAGCCGGCCCCGCATTTCCATGCGGCGCTTACCCCCGGAAGTACCCCCGGAAGCCCCCCCGCCCCCGGAAGCGCCTCCGCCCCCGGAAGCGCCTCCGCGCCCGGAAGCGCCTCCGCGCCCGCAAGCGGTCAGGAAGTAGCCGCGAAAATAAGCGGTCCGGCGGCGGGTCATCGTGCCGCGGAACGCAAGGGGGTGGTAAAATGACCATCACCGGTGCGACGGAGCGCGCTCACTTGGCCAAGGACGGCAAAATCGCGGAAAACGTGGCGGCCCTGGCGCAGCAGCTTGCGGCTCTGCGTGACGGGCGCAAAGTGGTGCATTGCCACGGCGTTTTTGACTTGTTGCACATCGGGCATATCAAACACCTGCAGCAGGCCCGGCAATTAGGCGACCTGCTGGTGGTGACGATCACGCCGGACCGGTTTGTGAATAAGGGCCCGCATCGGCCGGTGTTCAAGGAGCGGCTGCGGGCGGAGGCGCTGGCGTCCTTGGCGTGCGTGGATTTTGTGGCCATTAATGATTGGCCGCGGGCGACGGAAACGATCCAGGCGCTGCGGCCGGATGTTTTCGTCAAGGGTTCGGAGTACAAGGAGCTGAAGGACTTCAGCGGGGCAGTGGCGGAGGAGGAACAGACGGTGCGGGCGGTGGGGGGGCGGATCGCTTTCACCGAGGACATCACGTTCAGCTCGTCGAGTTTGATCAATCGGCACTTATCGCAGTTTCCGCCGGCGGTGCGGGATTTTCTGGCGGGGTTCGCGGGGCGGCATGAAATTGACGCGGTGCTGGGGTATTTAAAGAACGCCCAGGACCTGACGGTGGCGGTGGTGGGCGAGGCGATCATTGACGAATACCGCTACTGCGACGCCATCGGCAAAAGCTCCAAGGAGCCGATGCTGGCGGTGCGGCAGGAAGCGGTGGAGAGTTTCGCGGGGGGGATTCTGGCGGTGGCTAATCACCTGGCGGCGTTCTGTAAACAGGTGCGGCTGGTGACGGCGCTGGGGCAGGATTGCCCGTGGGAGTCGTTTATCCGCGGGCACCTGGCGGAGAACATTGAGCCGAAGTGGATTTGCCGGGCGGACGCGCCGACGATCGTGAAGCGCCGCTACATCGATCGCTACTTTTTCCAGAAGCTCTTCTGCGTTTATGAGATGAAGGATCAGCCGGTGACGGGGGAGGCGGAAGAGCGGTTGTTGGCGCAGCTGCGGCAGGCGCTGGCGGGGGCGGACCTGTGCGTGGTGGTGGATTTCGGGCACGGCTTGCTGACCGAGGCGTCTATCGGGGTGCTGGCGGCGGAGGCGAAGTTTCTGGTGGTTAACGCCCAATCGAACGCGGGGAATTTAGGTTTCCACTCCATCGGGCGTTATCCGCGGGCGGACTTGGTCTGCATTACGGAAAACGAGCTGCGCATGGAAGCGCGCGAGCGGCACGGCCCGCTGTTGCCGCTGCTGGAGGGGTTGGCGGCGCGGATGAATTGCCGGCAGGCGGCGATCACGCGCGGGGCCAAGGGGTGTTTGGTGCTGGATCGAGCGGGCGGGCTGGCGGAGGTGCCGGCGGTGGCGGGGGAAGTGCGCGACCGCATGGGCGCGGGCGACACGTTTCTGGCCATGGCCAGCCTGTGCGCGGCGCAGGGGGCGCCGGGGGAAGTGCTGGGGTTGATCGGCAACGCCGCGGGAGCGGAAGCGGTGGCGACGGTCGGCCATCGGCGCTCGTTGGATAAACCTTCGCTTCTAAAACACATCGAGTGTCTGCTGAAATAAGCAGGCCAGCCAGAGGTGGAATCGAAATGTTCCGGGAGCCCTGCGTCCTCCTTCTAAGGGAAACACATGAAAACCATTCGCACAGTGATGGTGACAGGCGGCGGCGGATACGTCGGATCGGTGCTGGTGCCCAAGCTTTTGCAGGCGGGCTACGCGGTGCGGGTGATTGACTGGTATCTGTACGGCGAGGACGTGCTGGACAGCGTGCGCGATCACCCGGGCTTGGAGCAGATCAAGGGCGATATTCGCGATCAGGAATTGCTGCGCGATCTGTTGCCGGGGTGCGACGCGGTGATCCACTTAGCGTGCATTTCCAATGATCCGAGCTTTGAGCTTAATCCGCAGATCGGGCGGTCGGTGAATTACGAGGCATTCCGCCCGCTGGTGCAGATCAGCATGGACTGCGGGGTGCACCGGTTTATTTATGCCTCCAGCTCCAGCGTGTACGGGGTGAGTGATGAGCCGAACGTCACGGAAGAACACCGCCTGGCCCCGCTGACGGATTACAGCAAATACAAGGCATTGTGCGAGGGCATTCTGGCCCAGTTCCAGGCGCCGCGGTTTACGGGGGTGATCGTCCGCCCGGCGACGGTGTGCGGATATTCCCCGCGGCAGCGGCTGGACCTGACGGTGAATATCCTGACCAGTCACGCGATCCACAACGGCAAGATCACGGTGTTCGGCGGATTGCAGCTGCGCCCGAACATTCACATCCAGGACATGACGGACTTGTACGTGCAACTGCTCCATGAGCCACGCAATCGGGTGGCGGGGAAGATTTTTAACGTCGGGTATCAGAATCTGTCGGTCGGGGATATTGCCACGCTGGTGCGGCAGGTGGTGAAAGAGGAAATGCCCGAGCGCGAAGTGGTGCCGATCGTCACGACCGAGTCGGATGACAAGCGGTCGTATCACATATCGTCGGAGAAGATTCAGCGTGAGCTGGGCTTTGTGCCTAAGCACACGGTCGAAGAGGCGGTGCGCGATCTGGCGCGGGCGTTTGGGGCAGGCAAATTGCCTAACGCGATGACCGATCCCCGGTACTACAACGTGCGCATGATGCAAAAGGCGGATACGAGCCTGCTGGAAGGGGCTGCCACATGACGCCCCCCGGAACCCCCGGAACCCCCGCCCCCGGAAGCCCCGCCTCCGGAAGCCCCGCCTCTGGAAATGCCGCTCGTGTAAATAAGGACACGCGGTTCTGCGAACCGCCGCTAAACTTCGCCCCCGGAAGCCCCGCCCCTGGAAGTAGACAGACCGGCCCCGCATTTCCATGCGGGGCTGAGGACATGGCGAAGGACGGCGAACAGTACGCGAAGATGGCCAGCAGGATCCGGGCGAAGATGGTGGCGATGTCGCATGCCGCGGGCACGCCGCACCTGGGCTCGGGGCTGTCGTGCGTGGATATTCTGGTGGCGGCGTATTGGGGCGTGCTGCGGATTGATCCAACGAGGCCGAGCGATCCGCTGCGGGACCGGTTTATTTTGAGTAAAGGGCATGCGATCAGCGCGCTGTATGCGACGCTGGCGTATCGGGGGTATTTCGATCCGGGGCTGCTGGATGTTTTTAATAAGGATGGGACGAATCTGCCCGAGCAGCCCAGCCCGGGGTGCTTGCCGGGGGTGGAAGTGGCCACCGGATCGCTGGGGCACGGGTTAGGTTTGGGCGCGGGCATGGCGCTGGCGGGGCGGATTCAAAAGCGCGATTACCGCGTGTACGTGCTGATGAGCGATGGGGAGTGCAACGAAGGATCGGTGTGGGAATCGGCGATGTTTGCCGCGGCGCGGCAGTTGGGGAATCTGGCCACGATCGTGGATTTCAACGGCTGGCAGGCGACGGATCGCAGCCGGGAGGTATTGGCGATCGAGCCCTTGGCGGAAAAATTCCGGGCTTTCGGGTGGGAGAGCGTGGAAGTCGACGGGCACGACCCCCGGAAATTGGCGGAAGTGCTGCGGGCGGTGCCTGAGGGACCGGGCAAGCCGCTGGCGGTGATCGCGCACACGGTCAAGGGCAAGGGTGTTTCGTTCATGGAGGATGACAACAACTGGCATTACCGCGTGCCCAGCGAGGCGGAAGTGGCCAAGGCGTGGGCGGAATTGGGGGTGGCATGAGAAACGCGTTTGCCAAGGCGATCCAGGAAGTAGCGGCGCAGGACGAGCGGGTGGTGCTGCTGTCGGGGGACATCGGCAACCGGATGTTCGATCGCTACAAGGAGATGTTTGCGGGGCGGTTTTACAACTGCGGGGTGGCGGAAGCGAACATGGTGAGTCTGGCGGCGGGGCTGGCGCTGTCGGGGTTGCGCCCGTACCTGTATACGATCACGCCGTTTGTCACGTATCGGGTGTATGAGCAGATCCGCGTGGACTTGTGCTATCACCATCAGCCGGTGGTGATCGTGGGCACGGGGGCGGGGTTGTCGTATGCGAGTCTGGGGGCGACGCACCATTCGTGCGAGGACATCGCGGTGATGCGGGCGTTGCCGGGGATGACGGTGGTCTGCCCGGGCGATCCGTGGGAAGTGGCGGCGGCGACGAAAGCGGCGCTGGGCTGCGACGGCCCGGTGTTCTTGCGGATCGGTAAGAAGGGTGAGCCGACGGTTCATAAGGAGTTGGCGGATTTTCAGATCGGCAAGGCGAACCCGGTGCGGGCGGGGCGGGATGTGTGTTTGATCAGCACGGGGAATTTATTGCCGTTGGCGGTGGAAACGGCGGGGGCGTTGGCGGAGGCGGGGGTGAGCGCGGGCGTGGTGAGCATGCACACGGTCAAGCCGTTGGATCAGGCGAAGCTGGAGGAAGTGTTTTTCGGGCCGTGCCGTTTGGTGGTGACGCTTGAGGAACACAGCCTGATCGGCGGGTTAGGTGGGGCGGTGGCGGAATGGCTGGTGGATCGGGAGGTGGAAAGGACGGGGGCGGTTCCGGGGTCACTTCCGGGGGCGGGGG
>JADZCD010000013.1 GCA_020851735.1 Phycisphaeraceae bacterium | reverse complement strand
GCGGACGAGCCCGTTATTGAGAGGAAACTCCCGATAATCGGGCTTCTTCCGCGCGCTCTGTCTTGACCAAGCCCAGGCATTTCCGGGGGGCCATGCCTGGGTGTCTTGCTTGCCTCGGTTCTCACAGCCCCGCATGGAAATGCGGGGCCGGCTCGATGTCTTCCGCGGTGTCTGCGTTGCCTTGGCGCTTTGCCTGCCTCTGTTCGGCACGCAGGCTTCCCTGACAGCCGCGCATCCTCCTCCCTCGCCAACCCTTGAACAAAACCAAAACCATCCGGGTGGCGATGGCCGGGGCCTATGGCTAGGATGCCGGGCCCATTGGAGAGGAACATGGCCGTGAAGACGCTGATCTTGTGGGACATTGACGGCACGCTTTTGCTGACCAAGGGCGCGGGCATCCGGGCCATGCAGCGGGTCAGCCGGCGATTGTTCGGGGAAAAGGTCGATTGGGAGGGTTTTGAAACCGCCGGTTGGCTGGACCCTCTGATCTTTGCCCACGTGGCCAAGCGCGGAGGCCTGAGCTGGGGGCCCAAGGATCATCAGGTCTTCCACGACGCCTACATCGCCGAGCTGGCCCTGGAGCTGGAAGCCTTTCGCCACGACGTGGAGATTTTGCCGGGGGTCCGCCACACGATCCAGAGCCTGCACGAACGCAGCCGCCAGCGCGGCGATGTGGTGCAGGGGCTCTTGACGGGCAACTATTCCGCCGCCGTGCCCGTAAAGCTCAGGGCCGCGGACTTGGATGAGAATTGGTTTGAGATCAACGCCCTGGGCGACGAGGCCGATTCGCGGCCCGCGCTGTGCGCCCTGGCGATGCGGAAATATGAAAAGCGCTTCGGCCGGCTTCCCGCGCCGCGGCGGGTGATTGTCGTAGGCGACACGCCGCGCGACGTGGAGTGTGCCAAGGCCCACGATTGCGTGGCCTTCGGCGTGGCGACGGGGGGATACACCGTGGCGGCCCTGAAGGCCGCCGGCGCGGATGTGGCGGTGGAGAATCTGTCCGACTCCGGCCCGCTGCTCAAGCTCGTGGATCAGAAAGTCGGCGAAGTGGATTGAGGTGTGGTCGTGGTCGGCCAGGTCGGCACGGACGCCGGCGCAGCCGACCGGGCGGGCGGGATCGCAGCGGTTGAGGAAGGCTGCGGGGGCATAAACGCGCTGCGCGAGGCGCTCACCAGCGGATTGGCCACGATGCCCAGCGCCGTCACGAGCACCGCCGCCGCGCAAGCCGCCAGCCAGCGGGTCGGCGAAGTCACCAGCTCCAGGCGATCCTTGGGGGATTCAAAAAAGCAGACGCCCGCCAGGCGCAGGTAATACACGCCGGAGACGGCACTGTTGATCACCGCGATGACCACCAGCCAGACGAACCAGGGATAGACGTTGGCGCGGGAAAAGACCGACCCAAACAGATACACCTTGCCCGCGAAGCCGACTAAGGGCGGCAACCCCATCAGGGAAAATACGCTGAGCAGGAGAATCGTGGCCAGCACCGGATGGCGGTAGGCCAGACCCGCCATGTCGTCAAAGTGGTCCGCTTCCTCGCCGTTGCGCTCCAGGAGGGCGATGACCGCGAAGGCCGCCACGGTCGCCAGGCCATAGGCAACCAGATAGAACAGGATGCCCGCGTAGCCGTTGCCCAGCGCCGAGCCCGGGCCGGCGACGGGAATGAGCATCGGCGGCGCCAGCAGCCCCAGGAGCATGTATCCCGAGTGGGCGATGGAGCTGTAGGCCAGCATGCGCTTAACGGAAGTCTGCAGCAGGCCCAGCACGTTGCCGACGGTCATCGTCAGCACCGCCTGGACGGCAATCAGTCCCAGCAGGGCGGGGGGGAGCGTTTCGGGAATATTAAGCAGGAGCATCAGCGCCACGAACCCAGCCGTCTTGGGCACGAACGCCAGGAAAGCCGCGATGGGCGCCGCCGCGCCCTGATAGACGTCCGGCGCGTAGAAGTGCATGGGGAAGGCGGCGATCTTAAAGCTGATGCCCAGCACCGCCAGGGCCAGCCCGACGATCATCAGCGCCGACGGCTGGCCGGCGAACAGGATCGAGCGGCGGATGGCGGCAAAGTCCGTGGCCCCGCTGGCGCCGTAGATCAAGGTGAAGCCGAAGAGAAACAAGGCCACCGCAAACGCGCCGAGGAAGAAATACTTGACCGCCGCTTCGTACGCTTCCACGCGCTGACGGGAGATGGCGATCATGACGTAGGTGGGCAGGCTGGCCAATTCCAGCGACAGGAACAGCCACACCAGATCGCTCGCCCCGGCCGTAAGCATCGTGCCGGCCAGGGACAACAGGAAGAAGGCGAAGAACTCGCCGCGAAACGCCAAGGCCGGATCGAACCGGTGATGCAGGTGCTCCTCGTCGAGCGTTCCGGTCCACTGGCTGGGCAGCGTGAGGACCGCCATGAGCAGGAGCAGGCCCAGGCCGACGATCGCCCGCTTGATGTAGGCGGTCATGCCGGCCGCGGCGAAGAGGACGGAGCTTTCGTCCTTGATAAAGAAGAACGCCAGAAGCAGGGTCAGCCAGGCCACCAGGGCGCAGGAGCGGCGGACGGCGATATTCGGCGCCAGGCCCAGCCCCAGGCAGAGGCAGGCTCCAAGGCCCAGGATCATCTCCGGGCCGAGCGTCGCGATCTTGTCAAAAATCGAAGGCATCATCAGCGGTGCTCCGCGTCACCGGGGTTGGCTAAGGGCGATGTATCGCTGGGCCAGTCCGGAAGATTTTTTTCTTCACTCGTCACGGCAGTCACAGGCCCCTGGGCCGACATTTGCGCTTGGACGACGCTGGTGACCGGGTGCGTAAGAGTTTCCAGGGGGGACTGGAGGCAGTCGATGACCGGCTGGGGATAGAGCCCCAAGGCCAGGCAAGCGATGGCCAGGGGCGCGAGGGTGACGATTTCACGGAAATTCAGGTCCTTGGGCGCGGCGTGATGCGCGGGCCCGGCCGGCGTCGTGGCGGGAGCGTGGAGGTCAGCCGGGGGCAGGACCAGCGGGCCGAAGACCACCTTGCCGACCATATAGAGAATGTAGATGGCCGCGAAGATCATCCCGAACCCGGCGGCGACAGCGTACGGTTGGCCCAAGGTATGCGGCGAAGTGTAAGCGCCCAGCAGGGTGAGAAACTCGCCGACAAAGCCGTTTAAGCCCGGCAGGCCGACGGAGGCCAGGCAGAAGAAAACCATGAAGAAGGACCAGACGGGCATGACCTTGGCCAGGCCCTGCATGTGGCGCATTTCGCGGGTGTGCAGACGCTCGTAGATCATGCCCACGCAGAGGAACAGGGCCCCGGTGGATAGGCCGTGGTTGATCATGTAGAGGACCGACCCGGTGGGCCCGATGAGGTTGGACCCCAGGGCGAAAAGGCCCAGCACGCAGAAGCCTAAGTGGGAGACGGACGAATAGGCGATGAGTTTCTTAAGGTCTTTCTGCACCCAGCAGATCAGGGCGGTGTAGAGGATGCCGATCACCGCGATCAGGCCGATGTAGGGCGCCAGGGCGACGATGGCCTGCGGGGTCATCGGCAGAGCGAAGCGGAGCAGGCCATAGGTGCCGAGCTTTAGGAGCACGCCGGCGAGGATGACCGAACCGGCCGTGGGGGCTTCGGTGTGGGCCAGGGGCAGCCAGGTATGCAGGGGAAAGAGCGGGACTTTGACGGCAAACCCAGCCAGGAGCGCGCCTAAGACGAGCATCTGCTGGGGATAGGAAAGCTGCTGGGCGGCCGCGGTGAGGTAGGAAATGTCAAAGTTCCACCGGCCCGATCCGCCGGTGGCGTGCCAGGCGACAAAGAGCAGGCCGGCGAGCGTGAGCATCGAGCCGGTGAAGGTGTAGAGGAAGAACACGCGGGCCGCGCGGAGGCGCTGGGTGGACCCGAAGATGCCGATGAGGAAAAACAGCGGAATCAGCGTGAACTCAAAGCAGATGTAGAAGAAGATCAGGTCGCGGGCGACGAAGGTGCCGAGCATGGCCGACTCGAGCATCAGCAGCCAGAAGAAGAATTCGCGGCGGCGTTCTTGAATGGCGGCGAAGGAGCCCAGCACGGCCAGGGGCATCAGGAAGGTGGTCAGCAGAACCAGGCAGAGGGAGATGGCATCGACGCCGAAGCTGAAGGTAAAGCCGAAGTCGCTGATCCAGGGCCAGACGGTGACGAGCTGGAGCGTGTCGGCGTGTTTCCAGTCAAAGGCGAAGGCGGCGGCGATGGAGATCGCCAGGGTGAGCAGCGTGGTGGCCAGCGCGTGCCAGTTGAGCTTGTAGGCCAAGAGGGCAAAGGTCACGGGGGCCATGACCAGGGGCAGCAGCGTCATCAGGGGGATCAGAGCGTTCATGGTGGTCGGGGGGAGAGTTTCCTGTTTCCGGGTTTCCGGGGGAGTTCGGGGGTTACGTTCCCAGGGCCAAAGCGATCAGGAGGGCGAGGATGGCGATGCCGGCCGCCATGCCCAGGCCGTAGCCTTGGAGGGCTCCTTGTTGCGTGGGTTGCAGGCCAAGGCCCAGGAGGCGCGGCAGGAAGCCGACGAGGGCCACCAAGCCTTCGACGATCAGGCGATCCAGGACGAAACACAGGCCTCCAAGGGCGCGCAGGGGACGAACGATCAGGGCGTCGTAGATTTCATCCACGTAGTACTTGTGGTTAAGCAGGGACACCAGCCCGCGATAGCGTGCCGCGACGGAGTCCGCGGCAGGCCGGTTGAGCCAGTGGAAATAGGCCGCGGCGGCGATGCCCAGGACAGCCACGGCCGAGCTGATGAATTCCATGGCCAGGTGCGGATCGTAGCCGCACAGCGTGGCGTGGGCGTGGAGGCTGTGCGCAGCCGCGGCGGCGGCGCTGGATTGGGTGACCAGGCCGGCCAGCCAGGATTTGCAGAACAGCCCGGCGAACAGCGCGCCGACGGCCAGCACGACCAGGGGGGCGTTCATCAGCCAGGGCATTTCGTGGGCGTCGTGGACGTGTTCGATTTTGATGTCGTGGGCGTCAGCGGCATGGCCCGCGGCGTGGGCGCCGTCGGCCGCGTGGTGTTCGTCGCCCAGTTCATAGCGCGTGGGCCCCAGGAAGACGCGGAACCAGAGGCGGAAGGTGTAGAAGGCGGTGAGGAAAGCGGTCACCAGGCCGACGACGGCCAGGGTGGTGTAGAGCGGCTGGTGGAGAGACAGGCCGCGGACCAGGACGTCGGCAAGGATCAGGTCCTTGGAGAAGAACCCGGCGGTAAAGGGGAAGCCGGCCAGGGCCAGGCAGCCAAAGAGCATCAGCAGGCAGGTGATGGGCATGCGGGTGCGCAGGCCGGAGATCTTGCGAAGGTCCAGCTGGCCGGCCAAGGCGTGCATGACCGATCCGGCGGTGAGGAAGAGCAGGGCTTTGAAGAAGGCGTGGGTGAAGAGGTGGAACATGCCGCCGACGGTGGACAGCACGCCGACGCCCAGGAACATGTACCCCAGCTGGGAGATCGTGGAGTAGGCGTAGATGCGTTTGAGGTCGTATTGGCAGAGGGCGATGGTGGCGGCAAAGAGCGCGGTGACGGCCCCGACGATCGCGACGGTGGGCAGGGCGTAGGGGGAAAGCTCAAAGACCGGCAGGAGGCGGGCGATCATGTACACGCCGGCGGTGACCATGGTGGCGGCGTGGATGAGGGCGGAGACGGGCGTGGGACCTTCCATGGCGTCGGGCAGCCAGACGTAGAGGGGAATCTGAGCGCTTTTGCCGAAGGCGCCGAGCATCAGCAGGAAGGGAATCCACAGGTGGGCGGTGGTGGGCTCTTCCACGTGATGGGCCAGGGAGAGGACTTCGGCCAGGCTGACGGTGTGGAAGGTGGAATAGATCAGGAAGATGCCCAGGGCAAAACCCAGGTCGCCGATGCGGTTGACGATGAAAGCTTTTTTGGCGGCCGCGACGGCGGAGGGCTTTTGATAGTAGAAACCGATGAGCAGATACGAGCAGAGGCCCACGCCTTCCCAGCCTAAGTAGAGCAGGACCAGGTTGTCGGCCATGACCAGGGTGGTCATGGCGAAGATAAAGAGGCTGACTCCGGCGAAGAAGCGGGCGTAGCCGCGGTCGCCGGCCATGTACCCGGCGGCGTAGACGGCCACGAGCGTGCCGACGCCGCAGACCACCATGAGCATCAACAGGGTCAAGGGGTCCAGGAAATACGCCATGTCGACGCGGAAGTCGCCGACGTGAATCCAGGAGAAAAGAGTCACCACGTGCGGGGCGAGATCGGGCTCAGCCGGATCAAAAGGCTTGACGGCCGGGCTGACGAGAACGGCCAGGAGGAAGGAGGCGAAGATCGCGCCGATGGTCAGCGGCGCCGCCAAGCGCCGCCAGCTCTTGCGGACGCAGCACAGGCCGCAGAGCCCAGCCGAGAGAGCGGGGAGCCAGGGAATCAGGATGGCTGGTTGCAGGGTCATGGTTATCTCTAGAGTCGCTCACCCGCGGGGGGAATTAACCTTTCAAGCTGGACCAGGCGGAGGCGTCGAGGGTGGCTTTGCGGCGGAAAAGCAGGACCACTAAAGCCAGAGCCAGGGCAGCCTCGGCGGCCGCGACGGTCAGGACGAAGATCACGAAGGTCTGACCGGTGACGTTGTGGTGGAAGCGGCTGAAAGCCACCAAGGCGATGACCACGCCCTGGAACATCAGTTCCGTGCAGAGGAACATGATGATCAGATTGCGGCGGATCAGAAAGCCGATCATCCCCAGCGTGAACAGCGCGAAGCTGGTCAGGAGGAAGTGGGCCAGAGTGTAGGAATCCAGTTGGGTCATGGCGGCGGAACGCGGGGGTTGGTTAGTGGGGATCGGAATTCGGGTTTATACGCTGGCGGGCTAAGACCACGGCTCCGACGAGGGAGACGGTCAGGATGATGCCGGCCAGTTCCAGGCCCAGGGGGTGGCTGCGGAACAGGTCCAGGCCCAGGCGTTCGATGTTGGTCAGTTGCTGGGGATTTAAGGAAGGGTCCTTGGCCAGAAGGTCCACCTGGTTGGCGTTATCCAGGGCCAGGCGTTTTAGGAGCTGTTGGGCGGGACGCTGGACGAGCACGGATTGGATGATCTTGGCGTCGGTTTCGGAGGCGGTCTTGGGATTGGGGACCAGCGGTTGGGAAAACGGAATCGACAGCAGGACCGCCAGGAGCAGGAAGCCGGCGGCGATGGCGGCGAAAGGTTCGCGGGCCAGGCGCTCGTATTCCGGCGATTGGTCGGGATTGAGCGAGTCGCCGGTGTCGGCCGCGAGCATGATGACAAAGACGTAGGTGACCAGGATAGCGCCGGCGTAAATGATGACCATGGCCAGGGCCATGAAGGGCGCGTCCAGGGTCAGGAGCAGCCCGGCCGAGGCGAGGACGACCATGACAAACCACAGGGCGCTGTAGACCGGCTTGACGTGGGTGATGACGCGGACGGCGGAGACGATGGCGATGGCGCTAAAGACGTAGTAATAGACAAAGGGCGCCCGATCGGGCCCAAGGTCCGGCAGCAAGCGTGCCAAGGCGAGCCAGACGCCGCCCAAGGTGACGGCCCCGAGCAGGCCACCGAGACGGGCGAGTTTGGGCCCGGGTTTGGGGGCAATCAGATAAAGGGCCAAGGCTCCGAGGACGGAGCCGGCATAGAGAATCCAGACAACCGGAGGGGTGTTATTCATGCGGGGCAGGGAGCGATCGTCTAAAGCGGCAATGACCGCCTGGGGCGCACCTTACGCCTTTGGGGCAAAGGATAGGTGGGGGGGGGAGGGTTTGCAAGGAGACGAACTGACGTTCGGGATCTGCTTGGGGGCAAGGGTAGGGGGACAGATTGAACGAGCCCGCAGCAAGGCGGCCGAGGCTTAGGCGGTGGAGTGGATTTTGGCGGTGGCCGCGGGGGTGTGGGAGCCGTCGTCGGGCAGGAGTTCGGCGTCCAGGGGAGGCAGGGGGCTGCGGTGGAACAGGTCGCGGCGGGTGGGGTCGGCAAACCCGGTGCAGGCCAGGGCGTCGGGAGAATTCTGCTTTAGGAGCAGTTGCTTTTGATGGTAAGCCAGGAGGGCGGAGACGACGGTGGCGTGGCTCCAGGTTAAAGGGGAGACGGACAAGGGGGCGTTGGTGTGGGGGTGGACCTGTTCGGCCAGGATGCAGGAGGGCAAGGCGTGTTCGGCGGCCCAGTCGAAAATAGGCAGGGCTTTGCGGAGTTCCTCGAGGTTGCGGGCTCTGGCGATGTGCCACTGGGCGAGCCAGAGGGTGCAGATGAACCAGGGGTTGCCGGCCACCAGGTCGGTGCGGTCGCTGATGCGGTGGTAGCCGTCAGCCTCGTAGCGGGCCATGCCGCCGACGGAGGTTTTGATCCACAGGCGGTCTTCGACGGCTTTCATGGTGCGCTCGACGCGCGGGTCGCGGGGGTCCAGAAGCCCGAAGGCGAAGATGGCGTAGAGCGAGGAGTCGATGGCCGGGTCCAGTTCCCATTCCAGGTGCGCGGCGGGATCGGCCTGACCGTTGCCGCCGCGGCGGGGGAAATCATTTTCAGAGGTGCGGTTCTGAGGCTGGCGGCCCTCCAAGACCTGGGCCATGAGGCGGGCGGTGCGATCGTGATCCAGGGGAACGATGCGGCGGAGGAAGCGGCCGTGGGATTCGGACCAGAGGAAGCGGTTGAAGGCGTCGCGCATTTTTCCGGCGGTTTCGGCGTAGAGCTGGCCGCGCTGATGATCGCCGAAGCAGGCGGCGAAGTTCTGAGCGGCGCGCAGGCCGGCGTAGGTGGTGGCGACGGTGAAGGCGTGGGTGCCCCAGCGTTCTTCCCACAGGTCGTAGGAAGGCAGGGGCAGGCCGGTGTCCGGGTCGGTAAAGCGCACCAGGAAGTCGGCGGCCTTGGTGATCAGGTTCACCCATAGAGTGCGGACGAATTCGATGTCGCGATAAATGACAAAGTGCCGCCAGAGGGCCCAGAGGACCAGGGCGGTTTCGTCTTCCTGGATGGGCAGTTGCGGCTTGCCCAGGCTGGACCAGGGGTGCCAGGAGGAGGCGGGGCTGCCGTCGGGGTTGTATTTGTGCAGGAAGTACCCGCCGTCGGAAATGATGCGGGAAGAGAGGCGGAAGAAGGACTGGGAGACGGCTGGCAAACCGGCGTCGTCGAGGGCGGAGGCGACCAGGGCCCCGTCGCGCGGCCAGAGGTAGCTGTAGGTGTCGCGGGAGAACTGCATGATGTCCGAGTCGTTGGCGGCGATGATGGCGCCGCTGTCATCCACCTGGCTGCGGATGACCAAGAGCGAGCGTTTATAGAGATCGACGACTTTGGGCGACGGTCCTTGCTCTTTGGGCGGGGCAAACCCGTTGTGGGCGGCCGAGACCCACAGGCGCCAGTAGGCGGTGGTGCGGTCGATGATGCCCTGGGGGCCTTCGCGGTGAATGAAGCGATGCAGATCGTGGATCTGGGCCAGGTCCTCGCCGGCGCCGATGAGCATGTAGCAGGTCTGTTTGCCTAAGGGCGGAACCTGGACGCGGAGCATCATGGTGGAATCGACGGCCCCCTGGGCGATGGGGTTGTTGCCCAGGATGCCGTCCTCGGCGTCGCGCCAGGTGCCCTCGGCCCCGAAGTACCCGGCGGTGCCGGTGGCGTATTGGTCGATGCGCTGCTCGCCGAGCAGGTGCCAGGTGGCCATCAGGTAGCGGTTCTTGCGGTAGTGGATCAGGCAGCGGCGCTGGGGATCGAAGTAGACGGTGTCGCCGATCTTGGTGCCGTACATGTTGAAGTTGTTGTGGTGGAAGAGCGTGACCTGGCGGCGGCTGTCGTGGTGATTGTGGATGTCGATGCGGCGGACGAAGACGGGACGGTGGAAATCGACGACGTCCGTGCAGTGGAGGGTCAGGGCCACGTGATCGGACTGGAGGGTGACGTCGGAGGCGAGGGTGTCGGGGTGGTAGAGGAGGTTGATCTTCCAGTTCTGGCTGGACCAGTAGAGGCGGCGCTGGCGACGGTCGCCGCGGTTGATTTCGGTGGGGGGGATGGAGGCGAAGACGCCAAAGCGGCAAGGTCCGCCGCCGGCGTGGTTTTCCTGCCCGACGTGGGGGAAGTAAATGTCGCGGATCTGGTAGTGCTGGTCAAAGTTGACCAGGAGTTGGCCGTTGCCGACAGGGATATCACGTGGCATGCGTTTACTCTTAAATGACGAATTCCACAGGGGTATTCGGCGCGTGAACAAAATTCGCGCGGATAATCCGCGTGGATGATAAAGATTGCATCGGCTGTTTGCGGCGGTGGAATGCAGAGGTGGGGGTGTTAAGACAAAGTAATGCGATGGATAACGGGAGTACGGGGCTGGGGGCAAAGGGCAGGGGGCGGGATAGAGAGCAAGAGCTTAGGATCGATGGCCTAAGTTGCTATTATGGAAGGCCATAAACTAAGTTACCCTGACTTTCAGGCCAGGATTGCTGATCCCTAACCCCCAACCCCCCTTCACCAGCCATGCCAAGCATCACCATCGACGGACGGCAGTGTAATTACGAAGGCAAGAAGATGATCCTGCAGGTGGCGCAGGAGAATGGGGTGGAGATTCCCCATTACTGCTACCACCCGGGGCTGTCGATCGTGGCCAGCTGCCGGATCTGCCTGGCGGAAGTGGCCCAGCCCAATCCCCGGAACGGGAACAAGCTGGAGCTGATTCCCAAGCTGATGCCGACCTGCCAGACCCCGGTGGCGGACGGCATGGTGGTGTACACGCGCAGCCCCAAGGCGATTGCCAATCAGAAGGCGGTGATGGAGTACCTGCTGATCAATCACCCGCTGGATTGCCCGGTGTGCGATCAGGCGGGGGAATGTCACCTGCAGGACTACAGCTACAAGTACGGGCGGGCGGAATCGCGCTTCGTGGACGACAAGATCAAGCAGCCGAAGAAGGACATCGGCCCGCACGTGCTGCTGTACGCGGATCGCTGCATCATGTGCTCGCGGTGCGTGCGCTTTACCAAGGAAGTTTCGGGCACAGCGGAATTGGGCGTGTTCGGGCGCGGGAATCGGGAACAGATCGACGTGTTTCCCGGGCGCCCGCTGAATAATGAGCTGTCGGGCAACGTGGTGGACATCTGCCCGGTGGGGGCGCTGCTGGATAAGGACTTTTTGTTCACGCAGAGGGTGTGGTTCTTAAAGGCCACGCCGTCGATCGACGGGGTGACGGCGTCGGGCGATCACATCCGCATCGACCACAACGACGGGCTGGTGTATCGGATCAAGCCGCGGACGAATGCGGACGGGAACAAGTGGTGGATCAGCGATGAGATTCGCTATGGGTGGAAGTTCGTGCACGCCCAGGAACGGCTGCGCGTGCCGCAGCGGCAGCAGTTGGGCGGGATGGTCGAGTGCGACTGGAAGACAGCCTATCGGGAAGCGCTGGCGGGCTTGCGGAAAGCGGTGAAGGAAAAGGGGCCGGGTTCGCTGGCGGTGATGGTCAGCCCGATGCTGGCGTCGGAAGAAGCGTATCTGTTGGGCAAGGCGGTGCGGGCGCTGGACGAGCAGGCGATATTGGCGGTGGGGCCTGTGCCGGTGGTGGGCGAGGACAAGACGTTTCCCGGCGGGTACACGATCTACGCGGAAAAGAGCCCCAATGCCCGCGGGGTGCGGCAGGCGCTGGAATTAGTCGGCGGCGGGGCGGAAAGCGTGCTGGACTTCCCGGTGTTTATAAAGTCGCTCGAAGACAAGCAGAGCAAGACGGCGGCGATGATTTTGACGGGCGGGTATCCAACGCCTGCGGGGGAGAGCAAGGAATTGGTCAAGGCGGTGGGCAAGCGGTTTATGGTGACGCTGGACGTGTTGCCCAACGCGCTGGCCAGCAAAGCCAACGTGCTGTTGCCGGGGGCGACGTGGGTGGAAAAGAGCGGGTCGTTTGTCAACGTCAAAGGCAAGACCCAGGGCTTTATGCAGGCGATCGGAGTGCTCGAGGGGGCGCGGACGGAAGGGCAGATCGCGCTGGATTTATTGGCGGAGATGGGGGCCAGTGAGCCGGAGCGGTATGACGTGGCGACGGTGCGGGAGCGGATGGGGGGTATGTGGGTGAGCGGGGTGGCGATGCCAAGTGCGGCTGAGTCAGCGGTGCGGGCCGAGATGAGCTACGTCGAACTCTGATGAAAAATCGTTATGCTTGCGGCGGTATGGACAAGCAGACCATGACGGTTGAGGAGTTGGCCCAGCGGATCGGCGCCCAGGTCAGGGGCGACGGAAAGCTGGTGATCGGTCGCTGCGCCGCCATTGACGACGCGGATGGGGAGTCGGTGACGTTCGTGGCCAATCAGAAATACGCGCGGTTATTGCGGAAGACCGAGGCCGGGGCGGCGATCGTGGGCCCTGGCAACGTCGAGCGGGCCCGCGAGGGGCTGACGCTGCTGGTGGCCGAGGACCCGTATTTCGCGTTTCGCCAGGCGGTGGTGATTCTGCACGGGTTTCGCACGCAGCCGCAGCCGGGGATAAGCAAGCTGGCGTACATTGATCCCTCAGCCAAGATTGGCAAGGACTGCGCGATCCAGCCGTTTGTGTTTGTCGGGCCCGACGCGGTGATCGGCGATGGGTGCGTGCTGTATGCGGGCTGTTACGTCGGCGAAGGATCGACGGTGGGCGAGCAGACGGTGCTGTACGCGGGGGTGGTGGTGTACGAGGGCTGCCGGATCGGCAAGCGGGTGATTCTGCACGCCGGGACGGTGATCGGGACGGACGGCTACGGCTTTGCCACGCATAAGGGGGCGCACCACAAGATTCCGCAGTTTGGGAACGTGGTCCTTGAGGACGACGTGGAATTGGGGGCGAACTGCGCGGTGCAGCGCGGAGCGGTGGGCCCGACGGTGATCGGGGCGGGGACGAAGATGAGCGACCTGGTGGACATCGGGCACGGGGCGACGGTGGGCAAACACAATTTGTTGGTGTCGCAGGTGGGCATTGCCGGCTCGGCGACGACGGGGGATTACGTGGTGATCGGCGGGCAATCAGGGGTGGCGGGTCACTTGCAGGTGGGGCGGCTGGCGCAGGTGGCCGCCCGGTCGGGCGTGGTGACGGACGTGCCGGAGGGCGAGCAATACGGCGGATCGCCGGCGATTCGGTTGGAGGACGCCAAGAAGGTGGGCATGGAAGTGGTGCGCCTGCCGGAGATCGTCAAGGAAATGCGCGAACTGCAGGAACGAGTGAAGGAGTTGGAGAAGCGGTTGGGGGAGGGGTGAGCTAGGGGATTGGGGGTTAGGGATTAGGGGTTAGGGGAAGGCAAGCCCAACAAGCCCAGGCATGGCCATGCCTGGGCTTCAGTAAAATTTGGTGCACCCATCGCCTCGCATGAGAACGCGGGGCGGTTGTGTTTTTGGGAAAGGGGGGAAGGGGGTCAGGCCAGGAGTTGTTGGATGCTCAGGACGATGCGGGCGATCAGGCGGTAGGCGGAGGTGGCGACGAGGTAGGCGATGTAGGCGGTGACAGCCCAAATGAAGAGGATGACCAGCCTGTGGGCGTAGTCGTCAGAGAGACGAAAATCCTCCCAGTCGGAGCGCCAGCGTTGAAATACCTCATGGCACCAATAAAGGCCCAAGGCGAGGAGGACGGCTTGAAAAAAAAGGCTGAAGGACAGCATGGATTGAAATATTCCTTCGAGGCGATGGGCCGGACGGGCAAAGGACGGGACGAAGAGCGTCAGGTTGGGGCGGAAATAGGTGGAGGTTGGGGCAGAGACGTTGATTTGGGGAAGAGCAGACGATTTAAGAAGTAGTTGGACAACTTGAAGGTCAGATAGCCGGCGAGGATGGCAAAGATAGGGATATAAAGCAGCCTGGAGTCCGGATCGTGCGAGACAGGATCGATGGTGGGAAAGCCGAGGTAAGTGAGTGCCAGGCAGAAAACGGCGAAGCCAATGAGACCGCAGATCTGGCGAAGAATAGAGGGCGAGAATCTGGCCCTGACTAAATAAGCCACATAGACCATGAACACGCCTAACAAAAGGGAAAAAAGCCACGTCAACATAAAGAATAATCTTCCTTCCAACCCAATTTCAAACTCAATAAAACCATAAAAAAGGTTGTCAGGAGTGGCGAAAACCACAGATAACATCATTAGGGCAGAGATGGCGATATACAACAAGCCCCAGACACCGGCCATGGTGGCGAGGGTGCGTAGGCCAAACATGACGATGGTAGCTGCTGTGGAAGGTGATGATTCTTGTGCAGGCACCTGATCAGGAGTTTCAGGCGGCGATGAAATTTGTCGGCGAAATAAAACAGGCCTGAATTGCGGGAAGAGCAAGCGGTTCAAGAAAAGAGTTGTCAATTCGTAAGTGAGACAGCCGACAAAAATGGGAATGAGATATGTATGAAACCGCCAATTTGCGGATGATTCACTCGCGGCGGTATCGCTTGAATCTAGACGAATCAAGTAAGCCGACAGGAAACACAAGAACACACCCAGCACAGCACAGAATTGCCGGACAGCGGAGGGGGAAAACTTAACCCACAAGATGACGGCTACATAAATGAGATAAGCAGTCAGGGCAAAAGAAAAAACTTCAAAGGTGATCGTAGAAACCCCTCGCGGCGGGCTGGCCTTGGACCAGGAATGGATAAAGCCAAGCATGGCGTTGGCCGAAAACCAGACTGCAGTCAGTGTGGCGAGGATTCGCAAGATGAATTTGGTGATCGTGGCGGCCATGAGGACTGATCCTTCAGGGCGATCGAGCGTAGGCGGAGAGAAGTGGCCCCAGACAATAGCATCCATGGTCCGACGGGGGGCGGGTTATGTCAAGAGTTTGGCAAATAAAAAGGCCCAGGCATCGGGGGATGTCTGGGCGTGAATCCTGGGCCCACCCGAGGTGTGGGTGGGCTTTATTTTTAGGTGCGATTCCTGACTCTTAATTCCTGACTCCCAACTCCTGCTTTTGTTCAGCGTTCAGGCGCTACGGCCACAGCGGTGCTGCTGGACCAGCCGGCGTCCATGGCCAGGGCTTCCAAGGCCTTGGAGTCGTGCATGATCGAGTAGACGGGCTGGACGGTGACCAGGGGTTGTCGGCTGGCCATGCAGCCGCCAAGGAGAAGGGCGCAGGTCAGAAGGCTAAGGCAGGCAAGAATGTTCTTGTACATCTTCTTCCGGGCTGCCCTTGCTTAGGGGGCGGCCACACTCCCGATATAGGATCGTCCGCAATCGAGCTGCCGCTACATTCGGCTCGCTCCTATGGGGGGTTATCGGGCGGGGTCCTTTAGCCCATAAGGAGTGAAGGATGTAAGAGCCTGGGATTGCACGGGGGGAGAAGTCTCTATTGATTTACGTGACAAAGGCCCGGAATGTTCCGGGAAAAACCAAAGAAATTACATCTGTCGCCTTGACGCCTGGACGGCGGCTGTCAAGGGAAAATAGCGCGAAAAACCGCGGATGGCGGTTAAACGGTAGGGTTTGTAGGAGGGGGGGCAGGACGGGCTAGGGGGCGAGGAAGAGGGGAATCGGAGGTCAGCGAAGCTTGGCGGCGACGGCGTCGGTGATGTCGATGCTGGTGTCGAAGATCAGGACCTGTTCGCCGCGGGCCAAGACCATGGTAAAGCCGTGCGCGGCGGCGGTCTGCTGCACGGCCGGCTGAATGTCTTCGCGGAAGCGGGCGATGATCTGCGCGCGAATCTGGGCGCGTTGCTCGACGAATTCGGCGTTGATCCGCTGGCCTTCCTGATTGGCCTGATCGCGGATCTGGAGCACCTGCTGGCGCTGGGCGGGCGTGGGGTTGGGCCCGAACTGGTCGGCTAATTGCTTGATCTGCTGGTTGGCATTTTGATTGAGCTCTTCCATCTGCTGGCGGGACTGGGCGACTAAGGCTTCCAGGCGAGTCTTGAGTTCCTGCTGGATCAGCACATCGCGGCCGATGGCTTTGGCCAGGCGGTCCAGGTCGATCACGGCCACGCTGGGCGAGGACGAACCGTTGCCGGCGGGCAGGTTGGCGGAAGGACTACGATCGCAGCCGGCGGCGACGAATAGCGCGGCGCAGGTCAAGATCATCAACAAGCCACGGACGACGGGGAGATTTTTTGTCATGGCGGACCTCAAACCGGCCTGGGCCGGGGTGGGCGGAGCGAATGAAGGTGGGCAAGGATAAAACGGATCGGCCGACAACGCCAGTGCACCGTGAACGAAAAAAAAAGGCGGTTGACGGAGAGCAGCGGATGCCGGAGCATGGGCAAGCTTACGCGGAACCCGGGCAAGGAGGCTTTGGTGATGCATGGGGCAGGGCTGGGGATCTGTGTGTTGGGCAGCGGGTCGGGGGGCAACAGCTCGGTGGTGCGGACCACGCAAGGGCGGACGATGCTGTTGGATCTGGGGTTTGGCCCGCGCACCACGGGCAAGCGGCTGGAACAGGCGAAAGTTAATCTGCAGGAAGTCGAGGCGGTGTGCTTAACGCACCTGGATCAGGATCACTTTCGCCCGGCGTGGATGGGCAAGCTTTTGGAGGAACAGATTCCGCTGTTTCTGCATCGCTGGCACCTGCCGGAGTTCGAGCGGTTGCCGGGCGCGGTGGCGATGCGAGAGAGCGGCCTGCTGCGTTTGTTTGAGAAGGATGTGTTTGAGCCGGTGACGGGCGTGAGGGCGCGGCCGATCCGTCTGCCGCATGACCTGAAAGGCACGGTGGGGTTTGTGCTTGAGGCGCAGGGGGCGCGCCTGGGCTATGCCACGGACTTAGGGCACGTGCCGGAGGAGTTGGTGGAGGAATTCACGGGCGTGGACGTGCTGGCGCTGGAGAGCAATTACGAGCCGGAGCTGGAGTTGGCCAGCAGGCGCCCGGCGTTTTTGAAAAAGAGGATCATGGGCGGGCACGGGCATTTGTCCAACCAGCAGGCGTTTGAAGCGGTGCGGAAGATCGCGTCGCGCAGTCCGGGGGGGCGGCCCCAGAAGGTGATGTTGCTGCACCGCAGCAGCCAGTGCAATCATCCGACGCGGGTGCTGAAGGTGTTCAGCCAGGACGCGGAGATTCTGCGGCGGGTGATTTTGACCGAGCAGCGGCGGCGCAGCCGGTGGGTGACGGCGCGGGCGAACGGTGCCGGGGAGCCTGGGGTGGGGCAAATGGAATTGCCGTATCAGACGGCCGAGGCCTGAAGCTGATTCTGGGCCAGGTTGCGGTAGAGGGGGGAGGATTCAAGCAATTGCGTGTGCGTGCCCTGGGCGACGACGCGGCCGCGGTCCATGACCAAGATGACGTCGGCGTCGATGACGGTGCTCAGGCGATGGGCGATGATGAAGGTGGTGCGTCCGCGGCGGAAGTGGCGGATGGCCTGGCTGATCTTGGCTTCGGAATCGGCGTCGATCTGGCTGGTGGCTTCGTCGAGGATGAGGATGGCTGGATCGCGGAGGATGGCGCGGGCGATGCAGAGGCGCTGGCGTTGCCCGCCGGATAGGCCCGAGCCCTCTTCGCCGAGCATGGTGTCGTAGCCTAAGGGGAGCTGGCGGATGAATTCGTCGGCGAAGGCGGCTTGGGCGGCGGCGATCACGCGGTCGCGGGATTCGTGGCGGCGGCCATAGGCGATGTTGTCGGCGATGGTGCCGGAGAAAATCACCGATTGCTGGCTGACCAAGGCGATTTGGCCGCGCAGGGAGCGGAGGTTGACGGTGGCGACGTCGACGCCGTCGATGAAAATACGGCCTTCCTGGGGTTCTAAGAGTCGGGGCAGGAGACTGAGCAGGGTGGATTTACCCGAGCCGTTGGGCCCGACAATGGCGGTGGTCTGCCCGAAGGGAACCACCAGGTCCACGCCGTCGACGGCGGGGGCGTCGTGATCACGGGCGGGGTAGCGGAAGCGGACGGTCTGGAAACGGATGTCGTGGTGATGGCGGGGCAGGGCGGCGTGGGAGTTGCGGATTTCCGGAGCGATGGGCTCGACGGGGATCCGCAGGACCTCGAGCATGCGCGTGGCGGCGGCGTCGGCTTCTTTGAGGTCGTTGTGGAGAGTGGTCAGGGGTTTAATGGAAAGGCCGGCGGCGATCAGAGAGCCGACGGTGGCAAAGAGAACTTCGGGATTGACCGGGTTCTTGGAACGGAACACAAACCAGGCGGCAACGACGGCGATGCCGAAGATCCCCCAGGCGGTGACGGTTTCGACGACGGGCGAGGCCAGGGCGCGGGCCCGGCGCATGCCCATTTGTTCGCGGAAGACGGCCTTGTTGATCCGGCGAAACCCGCGGCGTTCGTAGCCTTCGGCGGAATGGGCTTTGACGACGGGCAGGGCGCCAAGCGATTCCTTCAAGTCTCCCAGGAGACGGCCGATCTCGGTTAAGGCGCGGCGACTGGCGCGACGGATGACGCGTCCGAAACGGTTGAGGAGGATGAAGATGATCGGAGCGCCCAAGGCAGCCAGGAGAGACAAGGCAGGGCTAAAGATGAACGCCACCCCCAGAGCGGCGGCACCTTGGGCGATCTGAGTGACGGAGCGGCCGAGGATGGCCTGGTAGCTGCGAACGAGAACATGGCAATCCACGACGATGCGGCTCTGGTAATCGGCGGCGCCGAAGGAGAGGGTGTGGACGACCGGAGCGTAGATGAGCCGGCAGAAGAGGCGATCGCGCCAGATCATGGCGCCGCGATAGGCGACGGTGATGGCGAAGAACTCGTGGAGGTAGCGCCCGGCGCTGCCGACAAGGGTTAAGACGCCCAGGACAAGCATGGTCAGGGCAAACCCCCGGAAGGGGTCTTCGGGCAGGTAGGGGACGAGGTTGGCGGCAAATTGCTGGAGCCAAAGGGGACGAGAGGGATCGCCCAGATAGTGGTTGACGATCTGGGGGAGCGTCTGCTGGTCGCGGAAGAACAACTGGAGGATAGGCAGGCTGAGGCTTAAGCCGGCCCCGAAGCACCCGGAGGAAATCACCACGCCGACGAAAGCCACCGCCAACTGCCGCTTGTAGCGGAGGAGAATCTTGGCGGAAACCCAGAAATCGTTGCGTTTGGCCATGAGGGGGTGGGGATTGGAAAAGGGTCAGGGAATCGTGAGGGCCAAAATCATACCCGGTATTTGACAAGGAGGGGCAGACGCGGCGATCTGTGATCGCCCGCTAAACAGGACGGGCCGGCGGGGACGCGCTTTGGGGTGATTCCAGGGGCGTTTCCGGGGGCACTTCCGGGGGGCGATTCCGGGGGTTATTTGGATTTGCGGAAGACGGCCACGACGTTTTCGACGGGGACGACAAAGAGGCGGTTATCGCCTTCGAAGTCGACGGGGATGGCGTCCTTGGGGTTAAAGAGGACTTTGTCGTACTGCTGGATGGGGTAGTTCTCGTCGTTCGCCACCTCGGCGGAGACGGCGACGATGCGGCCGGTGAGGGTGGGGATTTCGATCTTGTCGGGCAGGTGAATGCCGGACTTGGTCTGCTTCTTGTCCTCGTCTTTGCGGATGAGGATACGTTTGCCCACGGGCTCGACGATTTCCAGCACAGGCTTGGATTCGGTTTTTTCACTCATGGCCATATTTTAGGGACCGGAAGGCTCCGAGTCATGCGGGGTGTCAGGAAGTGGCTTTCGGCCAAGTGCGGGGATAGGGCCCTAAGGGGTCGTACGCCAGGCGACATTGGCGGGGCGTCTGGCCATGTTCGTCAAAGATCATCAGTTCGTTGGAGGCATCGGTTTTCAGCCAGGGTTCGGGGAGGTAGTAGCGGGTTTGGGGGGGAACTTTCTTGCCTTTGGCGGTGGCGACGAAGTAGCGGCCGACGTTGTGATCGTTGAGGAACAATTGGCCTTTGGTCAGGCCGATCAGCTCCAGCCAGAGCGGTTGGTCGGTGTGGGCGACGCTGAAGGTGGCGCGATGCCAGGCAGGCAGGGCGGGCACGGTGCGGGGAGGTTCGGCAAAGGCGTCGGGTTGGGGCGTGGACCAGGGCGCAAAGGCCCACTGGGCCTGTTCGGAAAGAGTGGCGGTGGTCTGGTAGAGCGTGAGGTAGTGGTTTAAGTCGACGGGGGTCTCGTATTTTTCAAACAGGGCCAGGGCCAGTGTGTTCTTGCCGACTTTGGGCTGCAGGACAAAGCGCCGCGAGCAGGCGACGCCGCCGGCGAGCAGGCCCAGGGGCTGGTCGTTGAAGAAGACCATGGTGCGGCGGGGGAACTGGTGGCAATTAAGAATCCAGGGCTGCTTGCCTTTGTTGGGAATCGACCAGGCGAGGGTGCTGGCCGGACGGCGCTGGCCGGCCCGCAGGCCGACCCAGAAATCGCTGAGCACGAAAGGATCGGGCGATTGGGAATCGGTGATTTTGGGTTTGCCCAGGCGCTGGGGTTTGACGCTGTAAAGGTGTCCGAAAAGGCCTTTTTGTTCGCCGGAGTTCCAGCCGAAGTTATAGCGGCCCAGGTTGTCGGCCAGAACCACGAGGTTGCCCTGATCCAGGCGAAGTTTCTGCGGGTTGATGTCCGCTTGCGGACCAAGGCCCAGGATGGCCAAGGGCTTGCTGTTCTGGAAAAGGTGCAGGCGGTCGGCGGCTTGCGGGGCCATGACCGGGGTGACGGCCGCGGAGGCGGGCAGGGAGAGGCGATACCAGCCGTAGCCGAAGTCGCAGGAGAGGGCCTCGAGACTGGCGGGGCCGGCGATGGGCTTAAAGTCGGGGGATTGGCCGGCGAGGATGTCGGTCAGGGGTGCGTATTGCCAAGCGGACAGTTTGGGTGCGGAGGGTCGGCGTTGGGTTTTGATTTTTTTGGCGGTGGTTGTGCCGTCGGCCTGGATCAGCAGGGTTTGGGAGAAAACGGGGTGCGCAAGCGGCTGATCGTTTTCGTCCAGACCGGCGGCGCCCAGGACCAGGGACTCGGCCAGCGGCCAGGCGGCGTCGGCCTGGGCGCGATTGAGCAGCACGACGGTCAAGCCTTCGTGGGCGGTGATAAGCGGAGCGTCGCCCGCGGCGGGGACCTGGAGCGTGATGGGGGCCTGGTTAAGGGATAAAAGGGCGGTGGCGCCGGCCGGGCCGAAGAGGACGAGCATCTTGCGGGCGATGAATGCCAGAGGGCGCACGTTGCAGTAGGTCAATTCAACCGAACCAGGGAGTCGGACATTTAAGACCAGCCAGGCGACGCGATCGGGCCCGATGGGGACGGGCAGTTTCAGGCCGTTGGGCAGGAGCAATTCCACCTGGGAGGTTTTGTCAGCCTGGGCCCGGAGCAGAAAAACCACGTCGCCCTGGGACCCGCGCTGATGGATGATGTTCAGAGGGTGATCGTTTTCGGAGGGGTTTAAGGTGACGGGTTGATAGTCGGGCTCGAGATGGGCGAATACAAAGCCGAAGTGGCTGGCGAAGGTGGAGATGCGCTTGGCGGCGAAATATTTGGGGCCGCGTCCGCCGGCTTCGGAAAGGGGGGCGTCGTAGTCGTAGCTGGTGGTCATGAAGCAGGCGTCGGAGGCCACCGAGCGTCCGCCATAGAACCCGAAATTGGTTCCGCCGTGGAACATGTAGAAGTTGTACTGAGCGCCGACGGCCAGGATGCCGGCGAGCTTGTATTCCATCAGGTCCGGGTCTTGGGGGGTCTGGTGAGAGTTGTTCCAACTGTCGAACCAGCCGGGCCAGAATTCGGTGACGATGCGGGGGGCCTGGGGGCGCACGACGTGGAGTTGGCGGAGGTCGGCAGGGAGATTGGAGGCGGAGTTCCAGGTGTCGATGGCGCCTTCCACGCGCTGCCAGAGGTTGTTGCAGGAATTGATGGGGACGGTGCAGCCGGCCTCACGGAGGTAGCGTACGATTTCCGAGAGATAGGCTTCGCCGGGCTTCTTGTCCTGGGGGGGGTTGGAGCAGAACCACTCGTTTTCCGCCTGGACCATCAGCAGGGAGCCGGTGGAATTGGGGGCATTGATCTGCAGGTCTTTGACCTGGCCCATGACGGCGGTGAGGTAACGGGAACAGGCTTCGAGGAAGGCGGGGTGGGATTGGCGGAGCTTGATGCCGGGGATGCGGAGCAGCCAAGGGGGCAGGCCGCCAAAGTCCCATTCAGCACAGACATAGGGCCCGGGGCGGAGGATGCAGTACATGCCCTGGTCAGCGATCAGGCGGACAAAATGGCGAATATCGTTATCGCCGGTGAAATCAAAACGGCCCGGCTGGGGCTCATGGAGGTTCCAGAACACATAAGTTTCGATGCAATTCAAACCTGCCTGCTTGGCGGCACGTATGCGGTTCAGCCAAAGCTGGCGGGGAGTGCGGGAGTAGTGGATAGAGCCGGAGACCAGCCAAATGCGTCGACCATCGAGGGAAAAGCTCTGGCCATCGTAGCTGATAGTGGGCATTACAAGGGTTCCTTGAGGGCAGCTGTAAGGCAAAGGCGGAAAAATAAGTTAGATAGATTCAGGTGGAGGTGCAAAAGACAGTCGGTATCGAAAACTTGAGCAGAAGTGGTTAAAATCATTATTCAAATGATCGTACGAGTGTTGTTAACGATTTGTTTCCTGGCGGTTATGGCTATAGCTGGGTGCGGTGACAGCGCGCTAAAAGGTCTGGACGAGAAAGCGGCGGATTTAATTCGCCGCGAGCAGGAGCTTCGCCTAAACAAGGGCATTGAGCACGATCCGGAAATTGTACCGCCGATCGGCGGGTGGGATAGGAAACAGCCGGAGCGGGGCGGAAAAGCGGCGACAGAGCCCGTGGAAAAGTCGGCCGAGGGTGAGGCGACGACGCAGCCGGCCACCGGGCCGACGACGCAGGAGTCCTTGGCGGGGGCGATGACTTTGGATCAGGTGCTGGCCTATGCGATCCGGCGGGCGCCGGAATATCGCAGCCAGAAGGAACAGCTTTTTCTAAAGGCGATCCGCTTTCTGGCTGAGCAGCACGCCTGGGGGCCGCAGTTTTTCAGCACGGTGAGCACGAATTACACGACGGTGCCCGAGGGCGGCGACCACGACCAGGCTCTGCAGCTGGTGCAGGAGATGGGCGTGACGCAGAAATTGCCTTACGGGGGCAGCGTGTCGGCGTCGGCGCTGGTGGATTATGTCACACAGCTGCGGTCGGAAGTGGGCTCAGCCCAGGACACCCAGAGCGCGGAAGTGGCGGTTTCCATGGAACTGCCGTTGTTGCGGGGGGCGGGGGAGGCGGCCCGGGAAACGCTGGTGCAGGCCCGGCGGGACCTGATCTATCAGGTGCGGGACTTTGAGCGTTTTCGGCGGTCGTTTCTGGTGGATGTGGCCAGCCAGTATTACAGCTTATTGGAGCAGATTTCGGGGGTGGAGAACACCCGAAGGCAGCTGGAGAGCCTGGAGCTGCAGGCCCGGCGATTTGAGTCTTTGGCCCAGGCGGGGCGGGTGGCGTATTTTGAGGTGCAGCGCATTCAGACCCAGGTGTTGTTCTCGCGGAGCGATCTGGCCAATCAGCAGGAAAGTCTGGCGGCGAGTCTGGACGGATTTAAGCTGCAGATCGGCATGGACGTCGGCGAGCCGATGAATCTGGTGGCGTTGGAGGAAGGACTGCCGGAGGTTGCGATGGCGGCGGGGGAGGCGGTGGGGAAGGCCATCGGCCAGCGGCTGGATCTGCAGAACGTGGCGGACGCGGTGGTGGACGCGCGGCGAGGGGTGAGGATCGCGAAGAACGGACTGCTGCCGGACCTGAACCTGACCTCCGAGGTGTCGTTGCCGACGGAGGCGGACAGGCCGTATCCGGGGCTGGACCTGGATGCGGGATCGGGGAGTCTGACGGCGGGTCTGACGCTGGAACTGCCCGTGGAGCGATTTGCCGAGCAGGTGCGTTATCGCAGCGCTTTGGTTTCGCTCGAGGAGGCGGAGCGAAACTATCGGCTGGAGCGCGATCGGGTGGCGTTGGAGGTTCGGCGGGCACTGCGGCAGGTCACGAGGGATCAACTGAATCTGGGGTTGCAGCAGAGGAACGTGGCATTGGCTGAGCGGCGCATCGCGGAGGTGACGCTCAAGTCCCGCACCCTGGGCCCGGAAGAAATCATCTCGGCCAACACGGCGCTCTTGGAGGCCCGCACGCGGCTGGAGCAGGCGCGACGGGATTACCGGCAGAACGTGCTGCGGTTGCTGTTGGCCACGGAGGACATCCGCGTTAACGCCCACGGGCAGTGGCTGACGAGCGATGATTCAGCGGCCGCGACACAGCCGACCAGTCCGCCGGCCACCCAAGCGGACATCCCGGCGATTCCAGACACCCAGCCGGCCACCCAGCCGACGGAGTATCCAATGCCGGGGCCATTGCTGCGGGAGATGGAGCGGGGCACGGAGCAGGCGGGTGAGCCGGCCGATGCGGGGGAGGGAGCGGGGAACACCGTGGGGATGGGCGAGCTTGACCAGGCTTTGGGGGGGGAGGATGATCCTTTACGGGAAGGTGGGCGTGATGCGAGCCGGTGAAACAAAGAACAAGATCATGGCGACGGCGGCCGCGGCAGGCTGGGGAATGCGGCAGGCTAAGCAGTGGCTGGGCGCGACGCCGGGCCGGCGGTCGTGGGCGGCAGGAATTTCTGGGGGCGTGCTGTTGTTGGTTCTGGTCGGGTGGCTGCTGTCGGGCGGCGAGGGGGGTACGGCGACGGCGGAGACCACGGCCGGCGACAGGACCAGCGATGCAGCTAAGGGCGGCAAATCCAGCCAGACGGGCGAATGGTATACCGTCCAGACCAAGAGTTTTGAGGTGACGGTTTCGGCGTCGGGGGAACTGGAACCCAAGAACAAGGTGGAGATCAAGAACAAGGTGGACGGTCGGACGACCGTGGCGGAAGTGGTCGAGGAAGGCAAGGCGGTCAAAGAGGGGGATGTCTTAGCCAAACTGGCCGACGACCAGTTGAAGGACAAAATCCAGCAGGAATCGCTGCAGACCGAGCAAGCCCGGGCGGAGAAGGTTTCCGCGGAAGAGGGGCTGGAGATCCAGAAAAATGAGGCGAACAGCGAGATCAAGGACGCGGAACGACAGCTGGAGATCGCCAAGCTGGATCTGGCCAAGTGGGAGCAGGGGACGGACCCGCAAAAACAGCGGGAGCTGAAGCTGGACCTGGAAAAAGCCAAGCGGACGTTGACGCGGGCCCAGCGCGACGTGGAGCTGAGCAAGCAGCTTTACGAGGAGAAGTTCATCAGCCTCAACGAATTGGAGGACGATCAGATCAAGCTGATCGAGGCTGAGAATGAGCTGGCCACGGCGGAGCTGGACATCCAGGTTTACAGCGATTTCACCCGGCCCAAGGAAGTGCGGGAAGCGACCTCCAAAGTGGAAGAAGCCGAGGCGGAGCTGCAGCGGACCACGGCCAAGAACCGCAGCGAATTATCCCGGAAGGAAACGGACGTCAGCAGCAAGCGCACGGCCCTGCAGATCCGCGAAAAGAAGCTGGCGGACATGCTCCAGCAGCTGGAATACACGGTGGTGAAGGCGCCCAAGGACGGGTTGGTGGTATACGGCACGTCGGTGGGGCGTTATTGGGAGCGCGGCGATCCGCTGTCACAGGGTAAGGAAGTGTCGTTTAATCAGCTGCTGTTTGTCCTGCCGGACACACGGGAAATGGTGGCGGTGCTGCGGGTGCACGAATCGATGCTGCCGAAGGTGCTGGAGGGCCAGAAGGCGCGGATAAAAATCGACGCCCGGCAGGGGAAAATGGTGGAAGGCAAGGTGATGTTGATCTCGGTGATGGCTGAGGCGGGCGGATGGTGGAACCCGGACGTGCGCGAATACGCGGTGCGGGTTGAACTGCCCACGGGCTTTGACGACACGCTTAAGCCGGCCATGCGCTGCAGCGGGGAAATTCTGGTTGAGCAGGTGGAAAACGCCATCGCGGTGCCGGTGCAGGCGATCTTCGCCGAGGGCTCGGAGCGCTACTGCTATGTCAGGCAGGGATCGCTGGTGCGTCGGCAGATGGTGAAGGCCGGGCGATCCAGCGATCAGTTCGTGGAGGTTCTCGAAGGACTGCAGGAAGGCGACCGGGTGCTGCTGCGGCAGCCGAAGGCGGGGGAAGTCGCCGGTTAAAGGCGATCCGGCCGGGCGCTGGGCGGGGACGCATCCAGCTGAAAAACACGGTGATGGCTGAGCGGCCACGCGGGCGGGCTGCGCTGCGTCGCGGTGGGCTCCGGCGAAGGGTTGTTGCCACGCGCGGGCCGGGCGGGGTATGGTATGGGCCATCATTTCGTTGGCCTGGCTTTGACCATTCACCGTCTGGGAGGATCCAAGGCATGGGTGCGAAAAAAGCCGACTCCTCAGGGCAGGCGCAGGGGAAACTGACGCAGATCCAATGGCTGCAGACGCAGGTGAAGCTGTGGGTTCAAGGGGCGCTGATCGCCGAAGGGCAGGGGCAGGCGATCTTAGGGCAGTATGAGTCGATCGAGGAACTGCTGCGCAAGCGCAACAAGCGGGCGTTCATGGCCCTGTGCGCGGTGGCGATTCTGATGTTCGCCGTGGGGGTGCTGCTCTTAATCAGCCACAACTGGGACCAGATTCCACGGATCGCCAAGGTGTCGGGGATTTTCGCAGCCGTGGCGGCGGCGTTTTTGGCGTCGGTGGCGGCGTATGGGCGGGGATCGAACCTGTGGGGCGAATTGCTGGCGTTGGCGGGCACGCTGCTGTTCGGCAACGCGATCTGGCTGCTGGCCCAGATATTTCACATTGAAGCGCACTATCCCGACGGCATCATGTGGTGGATGATCGGCACGCTGGCGGTGGCGTGGCTGGTGGGATCCAGGCTCAACGGCATGGCGGCGGTGGTCTTGATGACGGTGTGGACGGGGATGGAGACGGGGGATTTTCAGAGGCCCAATTACCAGTACCTGATCTTCGCGGCCGCGGCGCTGCTGCTGACTTTGAGGTTGCGGGCGGCGGTGATGACGTTGCTGGTGGAATTGAGTCTGGCGTTCTGGCTGATGATGGTGGCGGGGTCGTGCTGGCATCTGGGCAAGGACGTGTCCTATCTGATGGGGCTCTTAGGGTGTGCCTATTTTGGAGTGGGGGTCATCTGGGGGGAGGAGAACCAGCGGGTGCGGAGCTGGCAGTTGATCGGCGTGCTGGCGCTGCTGGGAGCGCTGATTGGGCCGAGCTTTGAGGTATTTCATCGTCACGGCGATTACCACTACTACCGCTATTACACTCCGCAATTGTGGGGGCCGCTGGTCGCGGGGACGCTGCTGGCGGCAGTGACGTGGTGGGGATTTGCCGTCGGCGGGCTGGAACGATTGCGCAAAGACTGGCCGGTGCTGCTGGCGGGAGTTGTGCAGGCGATCCTGTTCGGGATGGAGCTGGCGGCGAGGAATGATCTGTTGGCGTCATGGAATATCTGGATGGGTGATAAGGGCTGGCGCATGGGACTGGCGATTTTATACAGCGGTTTGATGCTGTTGACGGCCATCTGGCTGATCGTGCGGGGCGTGCGGCTGGATCGGGGGATCAGTTTCTTCGCGGGGGTGCTGTATCTGCTGATACTTGTGCTGATCCGGTGGGTGGACCTGATCGGGGACATGGTGTCGTCGGCCATCCTGTTATTCATGGCGGGGGCGGTGCTGCTGGGCACGGCGTGGGTTTGGCGGAAGCGCAATGCCATTCTCAAACGCGATCGGGAGGTGATCCATGTTTAAGGCTTTTATGGCATTCGCCGGCGGGGTGATCTGTCTGGCGATTCTGGCGGTGATGCTGGTGATCTATGCCTGGCCGCTCTGGTATGGGCAGGAGATCAATATTCGGGTGGTGCGCCCGGTGGATCCGCGGGACTTGTTCCGGGGGGATTATGTGATTCTGGATTACCAGATGTCGCGGTTGTTGATCGAGGATCCCAAAGAAGTGGCCCAGACCGCCGCATCGAAACCTGTGGCGGAAGAGAGTCCGACGGAAGGCACCCCGGCCGCAGCGCTGCCCAGCGCGGGGACGGACGAGTCAGCCGCGACGCAGGAGGCGGAAGCCACGACGACCCCGACGCGCCCTTGGCGTTGGCAGCCTCCGCCGGCCGTAAAGGTGAAGGTGGTGGGGGAATGGTTGCCGGCGCCCGAGGAGAAGAAACAGGACTACTCCTACGATCACCATGGCATTGACGCGCTGCGTGACAGGACGCTTTACGTGCAGTTGGAGGAAAAGGCGTGCCAGGTCGAAGGCGTGGATAAGGAATATGTGGCCGTGAGCGTCAGCGACGAGCCGGTGGAGGGAGCGGTGAATCTAAAGGGATTGGTGCGCCGAGGCGAACGAGGTCATTGGGGGGAAGATGGATGGGTGGAGGATAAGGCTGTGGTCCTCACGATGCACTACGGCATCGACGCTTTGTATGTGAAGGAAGGCTCGGGCCTGGACATTGAGAGCCGCTTGCGGGCGGGGCGGGACGTGTACGCGGTGATCGCGGTCAGTGCGTCGGGAACGGCCCGGCTGAAGGATTTGATTGTCGAAGGAAAACGGGTGTTGGCGAAGTGAATGGGGAACAGCACTGTCCCTGGCGCCACCTGGAATAACGCGGTGCGTCATCACGATAACTTCAGGTCAGAATTTCAAATAGCCGCAGATAAACGCAGATAAACGCAGATAAACGCGGTCTTGATTCAAAAACTCTTATTTTTCCTAGTGTTCATCAGCGTTTATCTGCGGCCAAATGTTTAAACGTCTTTGGTCGCTGCATAACGTTCATCCCTGTGGGGCTACCCCACGGAACAATTCGGCCGCAAGCATTCTCGTGAAGTACCCCCCGGCAGAGCCGGGGGCTGATCCTGTTTTCTGATGCCGGCCCCGCATTTCCATGCGGGGCTGTTCGGCCGAAATCATTCTGCCTTTTCCCAACTCCCGCCTCACATGCCGATGCAGGAGCGGTATTCGGGCAGGCCGTGGAGGAGCGTCTTGCCGTCGGGGGCGGTTAGGCCGCGGATGCGGAGGAGGGCGCCGTCGTTTTCGTATTTTTTGTCGGCCATCGCGGTGGTCAGGTACAGATCGGCCAGGTCGTCGCCGCCGAAGACGCAGGAGCTGATGCGGGTGGCGGGGAGTTTGATGGCTTGAAGTTCCTGGCCCTGAGGATTGAACTGGCGGACGTAACCGGCGCCCCACCAGGCGGACCAGAGATTGCCCTGATGGTCGAGGGTCATGCCATCGCAGGTGTCGGGGGTGCTGGGCTTGGCGACGATGGTGCGGCGATTGGCGATCGAGCCGGTGGCGGCGTCGAAATCGTAGGCGTAGATTTCGTGCGGCCAGGAATCGGTGTAGTACATGTGTTTTAGGTCCTGGGTAAAGCCCATGCCGTTGGAGCAGCCGACTTCGGTTTGCACGACCTGGTAGGAAAGGTCCGGGTCGATGCGGTAGAGCTGGCCCTTGCCGACGGAAGAGGACATCACGCCGGCGAAGACGCGGCCCTTGGGGTCGGCGATGACGTCGTTAAAGCGGTTGTCGACTTCGCGGGGAATTTCCGGGAGCAGGGGGGTTAAGCGGCCGTCGCGGAAAACGGCCACGGTGCCGCGATCCATGAAGAGCAGAATCGAGCCGTCCGCCTGGATGGTAAAGCCGCCGACTTTGCGCTTAGGGTCCGACCAGCAGATTTCGCTTTTGCCGGTGGCTGGTTCGTACCAGAAGAGGCGCCCGGTATCGATGTCCGTCCAGTAGACCCGCTTTTCCGACGGATGCCAGAGAGGATTCTCGCCGCAGACGCAGTTGTAATCCGCCAGCACGTCAATCTGCATGACCAAAACTCCAGGAAGAAAAAAACCACCGCAAAGGTTGTAGCGAAGTTCGAGGAAAAACGCCAAGGCGGAGCGTCTCCAACCTTTGGTCACAGGACAAGCAGAGCCAGAAACATGGGGCCGAACGCTTACAGGGAGGCGGAGGGGCTGGGCGCGGGCAGGTGGATGCGGAAGGTGCTGCCTTGGCCGGGCGTGCTATCCACGGAGACGTGCCCGCTGTGGGCCTGGGCGATGTGCTTGACGATGGCCAGGCCCAGGCCGGTGCCGCCGACGGCGCGGCTGCGGGCCTTGTCGGTGCGATAGAAACGATCGAAAAGGCGGGGCAGGTGCTCGGCGTCGATGCCCGGGCCTTCGTCGCTGACGGCGATGACCATCTCGCCGCTGAAGCGCTGGGCGGAGAGCTGGACAGTGCTGCTGTCGGGGCTGTATTTGATGGCGTTGTCCAGGAGATTGACGACGGCTTGCTCGAGGAGCTGAGGATTGGCCGAGGCCTGGAAGTCGGTGGGGCAGGTCAGAAGAATCTGGATTTTCTTGTTCTGGGCGCGGACAAGGCAGGTTTCCGCGGCGGAAGAGAGAACGGCGTGCAGGGAAGCGAAGTGCAATTCGATGCGGCCGGCCTCGAGGTCCTGCTCCAGGCGGGAGAGGCTTAAGAGGTCCTCGATGATGGCTTCCAGGCGGTTGGCCTGGCGGGAAGCGATCTGCAGAAAATGCTGCTGATCCTGGGGGGAAGAGGGATCGCCGTCGAGGATGGTCTCCAGGGCGGCCTTGATGGCGGCGATGGGTGTGCGTAATTCGTGGGAGACGTTGGCGACGAACTGGCGCTGGATGTTTTCCAGCTGCTGGAGGCGGGTGATGTCGTGCAGAACGACCAGGGCGCCGATGCGCCGGCCCATGGCGTCGCGCAGGGCGGCCCCTTGGGCCTGAAGCACGCGGTCGGGCAGAGGCGGCGCGGCAGGCGCGGGAGGCTCAGTGACAGCGGCCTGGGGCACGGCGGCGGGAAAGGCAGGAGAAGGCGGAATGGTGACGTTGGCCTGGATGGGCGAATCGCTCTGCAGGGCGGTTTCAAAGAAGCGTTGGAGGGCGCGGTGGCGGATGAATTCCTGGAAGCTGCGGCCCAAGGCCCAGCGGGGGTCGATGCCCAGCACGCGGGCGCCGGCGGGATTGATCGACAGCAGGCGGTCGTCCTGGTCGACGGCCAGGACGCCCTCGACCATGCTGGCCAGGACGGCGTCCAGCTCGTTGCGCTGCTGGGCGAGGGAATTGAGGCGCTCTTCAAGCTGGTCGGCCATGCGATTGAGGGCGGAGGCGACCTCGCCGATGGGCAGGGGGCTTTGGATGTGCAGGCGTTGGCGAAGGTCGCCGCGGGCCAAGCGATCGGCCCCTTCGCGCAGGCGGCGCAGGCCCTGATGAAAGATCAACAGGAGGGTGAGGATCACGACAAAGAGCAGAGAAAGCCCGATGAGGACGGCCCAGCTAACGGGTTGGATGGTGGTGGGATTCATAGGAGAACCAAGGGCAGGTCAGGGTCGCGGGGCATTAAGCGGACATGAACATGGCTCTTAGGGCATAGAAAAAAAAGATGGACAGGCCCGTGCAGGCCGGCAGGGTGACCATCCAGGAAACCAGGATGTCGCGCGTCATGTTGAAATGAAGGGCGGCAAAACCACGGGCCAGGCCAGCGCCGACGATGGCGCCGACGACGGTATGGGTGCTGGAGATGAACCAATTAAGTTTATAGGCCAGGACGATGGTGGCGGCGGCGGCGAACTGGGCGCAAAAGGCGCGGGTGGGAGTAAGCACGGTGATGCGACGGCCGACGGTCTCGACCACGCGCCAGCCCCAAGTGGCCAGGCCGACAACAATGCCCAGGCCGCCCAGAGCCAGGGCCCAGGGGGGAATCAGGGTCGTGGGCGTCACCTGACCGCTGCGGAGGATGTGAAGGGCGGAGGCCAGGGGGCCGGCGGCATTGGCGACATTGTGAGCGCCATGGCTGAAGGACACGAAGCAGGCGCAGAAGATCAGCAGGTGGGAGAAGATGGTTTCCACCGGCGCGCAATGGTCGGTCAAGGCTGCGGGAGCAGAGGTGGGGAGGGCGGCCTGACGGAGTTGAGTCACGTCGGTTAGAAGGCGGGCGGCGTGATCCTTGGCGGAGCCCTGGGTGAAGAGTTCGACCTGGCTGAAGATCTGTCGGGCCTTGTCCAGATTGCGGGCAAGGTAGGCCTGATGGAAAGCGGCCAGATCGGCTGGACTGGTCCGGATGCGGCGCACGTAATGGCGCGCGACCGCGGCGGCCAGAAGGCTGATGAGCAGGGCGATGATGGAGGCGGGGAGGATTTGCAGATTCAGATTAAGGTTGCCCAAGGCGCGCAGGGCGAGGTAGAGGACCATGGTGAAAACGACCACGAGAACCAAGGGAGGGACCAGGTGCTGGGAGGCCAGGACGGGATTGGGCCGGTGCAGGATGGATCGGACCAGCAGGTGATAGAGGGCGAAGGCCAGGCATCCGGCCAGCAGGGGAGAGAGTATCCAGCAGAAGAGGATTTCCTTGAGCATGTACCCATAGAGGGCGTCCATGCCGCCGTAGATTAAGCCGAAGCCGGCCACGGCACTGATGATCGAGTGGGTGGTGGAGACCGGCCAGCCGCAGTACGTGGCGACCGTGAGCCAGACGGCGGCGCCCAGCAGGGAGGCGATCATGCCCAGGACCAGCACCTGCGGAACCTGCTGAAACAGGGTGGGGTCGATGATGCGGTTGGGCATGGTTTCGGTGACGGTGGACCCGGCGAAGAAGGCGCCGGCGAACTCCATGATCGCCGCCAGGAGGATCGCGCGGCGCAGGGTCATGGCTCCGGAGCCGACCGCGGCGCCCATGGAATTGGTCAGATCATTGGCCCCGATGTTCCAGGCCATGAAAAAGCCGGCGAGGACGATCAGGGAAGTAAGTAGCCAGGTCGTTGGTTCCATGCCGAATCTCGAAAAGGCCTGGAGGGTGAGAACCAGAGGCGGGGACGAAGGAAAAAAGGCCCTGATGCGTCGGCCCGCGATCCGAAGGATGGCAACATCATACCCATGATTGCCCTGCCGTTGGTTAGGGCGAGGCTAAGGGGAAATTCCTCAAACCGCGGAGGCCGCTTCAGGGGTGAATTGCCTTTGCCGTTCGACCATGTCGCGGTACATGCCGCCGGCGGCCATGAGTTGGGCGTGGTTGCCGATCTCGACGATCTTGCCCTGATCCATGACCACGATCAGGTCGGCATGGGTGATGGTGCTTAAGCGGTGGGCGATGACGAAGGTGGTGCGGTTGCGATAGAGGTCAGCCAGGGCGGACTGGATGAGCTGTTCGCTCTCGGTGTCCAGGTTGCTGGTGGCTTCGTCGAGGATGAGGATCTGGGGGTCGGCCAGGATGGCGCGGGCGATGGACAGACGCTGGCGCTGCCCGCCGGAGAGCTTGACGCCGCGTTCGCCGATGAGGGTGTCGTAGCTTTCGGGCAACTGGGAGATGAAAACGTGGGCATTGGCGCGCTGGGCGGCGTCGAGGATGGCGGCGTCGGTGGCGCCGCGCAGGCCATAGGCGATGTTCTGGCGGACGGTGCCGTCGAAGAGGAAGACATCCTGCTGGACCACCGCCAGCAGGCTGCGGTAGGAGTGAAGCTTAAATCGCCGCAGGTCGATGCCGTTGAGGGTGATGACGCCGACGGTGGGGTCGTAGAAGCGGGCGAGCAGGTCGGTGATGGTGGTTTTGCCGGCGCCGCTGGGTCCGACCAAGGCGACCACCGCGCCGCCGGGGACGTCCAGGTCAAAGGCCTGGATGACGGGCAATTCGGGGCGATACTCGAAATGGACGCCCTTAAATTGCACGCGGGCGACTTTGCGGGGAGCCTCGACGGCGTCGGGGGCGTCGGGCTTGTCGATGGGTTTTTCAAAGACGTCAAAAACCCTTTCCATGGCGGAAAGGGAGCGCTGGGTCTGGCTGATGGATTCGACGATGCGGAGCACCGGTTCGATGAGCTGAAAGAGGTACCACTGGAAGGCGAAAAGCTGGCCGACGGTGGCCCGGCCGGTGACGACCAGGTAGCCGCCGTACCAGAGGATGGTGATCAGCACGGCCGGCATGAGCAGGTGCCAGCCGGTGGAGACGGCCAGTTCCAGGCGCTCGGCGTGAAGGAATTTGCGGATGACGGTGTGGTGGCCCATGGCGTAATCGACGTTTTCGCGCGGCTCGCGACGGAAGGCCCGGACCACGCGGATGCCGCCGAAGGTCTCGGTGACGCGGCCGTCGATCCGGGAACGGTCCTCGCGGGTGGAGCGATAGATAGGCCTGATCCTGCGGATGTAGAGCAGGTGCAGGAGCATGAGCATGGGCAGGATGATGGCCAGGCCGGTGGCCAGGCGCCAGTTCCAGATGAAGATGATGACAAAGCCGGCGATGGCCTGGACGGTGGCGACGGACGGCCGCAGCAGCCCGACCTCCACGAGATTGGTGGCCATGTCCAGGTCGCCCGAAAGGCGGGAGACGATGCCGCCGGTCTTCATTTCCGCCAGTTCGGTCAAGGGCAGGCTGAGCATGCGGTCAAACAGGCGCTGGCGGATGCGGAAGATCAGGCCGGCGTCCAACATGCTGCGCCAGTAGGAGCGGGTCATTTCGACGGTCAGGCCGATTAAGGCGAGGATGGCCATGCCCATGCCGTAATAGGCCAGGCGCTCGACCCGGGTATCGAAAGGCAAGTCGGCAGGCAGGACGGCGCGGTCGATGATCCGTTGGGAGAGGATGGGGTTGGAGAGCGAGACCGCCACGCCGATCAGGGAGAGGAAGAAGATGCCCAAGAGGCTTGGGACGTAGGGGCGCAGCCAGCGGGCGTATTGGCGCAGGTAGCGTCGGCGGCGCGGCTTGTCGACCGGCTTGGCTTGCGGGCTGCCGGTCTTGGGCTGATCGTCTTCCTTGGGATAGCCCTGGCGACGGGCCTCTAGATAGCGCTGTTTGGAGGAAAAGGGTTTGGGCATGCAAGATCCAATAGCCACAGGACCGGAGAGGGTATTCTACTCCTGTGTCTGCCGGGCGGACGAATCCAAAGCTGGGGCGTGACGATTTAGCGCTGGTAGGTGCCCATCAGTTCAGCTTCGGCGAGGATGTGCCCTTTCATGGCGTCCAAGAGCGTGTCCTTGGTAGCGCGGGGGGGCAAATCCAGCGGCTGATCGAGCGCGTAGAGGCGGAAGAAATAACGGTGTACGCCGTGGCCCTTGGGGGGCATGGGCCCGCGATAGCCCAGGTTGTCGTTGGGCCAGGAGTTGGTGCCCTGGCGGGCGCCGGGCGGGTCGACCAGCTCCGCCTTGCGGGGCAGGCCGGGCTTTAGAGAGGTTAGCTCGGGCGAAAGCTTGTAGACGACCCAGTGGACCCAGGGCTGAGGCGACGGGGCGTCGGGATCGTCGACGATCAGGGCCAGTTCCTTGGTGGCGGCCGGCAGATTGCTCCAGGCTAAAGGAGGGGAGGAATCCTCGCCCTCGCCGGTGTGGCGTTTGGGAATGGGTTGGCCTTGAGCAAAGGCGGAACTGGTAAGTGTCATGGGAGGATCTCCGGATGAGCCATCAAGATATCGGGGCGCCGCAGCGGCTTGGGACAGGAGTGGGGTGATCAAGGCCCCTAGCGTGGGCAGAGAAAGCAGCAGGGCTCCGGCAAGCGCCAGCGGCCATGGATAAGACTTGCTGCCGAGCATGGGAATTACTCGCAGAGGGAGTCTTATTTTAGCTCAATGTCTGGGGGAAGGAGAAGGATCAGGCCCTGCGGCCTGGAAGGGAGCGGTCAAGCAGAGGGGTTCTTGGGCGGATTGTCTGGAGTTTCAGCCTGGTGGGTATTCTCCAGGAACTGGACGCCGATGCGATGCTGCATGCCGCCGATGGGAGCGCAGCTGCGGACCACGCCCTTGAGAACGGGCTTGTCGGGCAGGGTTTCAAAGCGTGCGAAGACGATGGTGCCGGGGTGGATGAACTGGCGGTAAGTGAAGGCGAAACCGCCGACGGAGATATTGAGGGTGGTGACCTCAATTCGCCGGTGATTTCCACCGGATTCCTCCAGTTGCATGGTCAGCGCGACGGACCAGGGAAAGCGTTTGTGCTCGCGGCGGTCGTTGGGGCTGGCCTGCTGGGTGTGCTGTTTGCCCAGGTCCTGAATGATTTTTTGAGGTTCAGCTGTCGCGGGGGGCGAGGAAGCTTTCTTAAACCAGTCGTTGCCCACGAACAGCTTCTGCTGGCGCAGGGCGTTGTATTCGGTTTCGCCCAGACGACAGCCGGCCGGCAGGACAATCTTGCCGTTCTTATCGCACAGATTGCCGTGCAGAACCTGCCCCAGAGACAGGTCCCAGAGACTGATCGGATGCAGTTCGTTGGTGGAGACAGCCATAGCGTCGGCCAATAGCCCGGAAGAACACAGGGTCCAAGCATAGGGGGCACTACGGTTGAGTCCGGCTCCCCCCCCAAACCAGGTTGCCGGAAATCAAAGATGAACATCGGCCTGGATAACAAAAATGATTAACAGAAAGCTTAATGTCCTTCGGATTCGCGGTGATTGTGGAAGGACTTTCGCGGTGGCGACAGATGGGCAAGGTGTAGGGATTGTAAGGGCGATGGCGGTACGGGCAACGCGATGCCGTCGAGCGGGGCGTTACTTGCGGGGGCGGGGGCGAGGGGCGTTACGCAGGTCAGCCTCGACTTGGGCGGAAATGAGGTTGAGGATGGTTTGCGCAAACAGTCCGCTGGCGGGAGCCAGGGCTTTGGGTGAGCCGGGCAAGCGGACGAGGCGATCGCCGTAGGGCCAGCAGGGATCCAGGCGGATTTCCCGACGTTGCAGGAAACGATTGCCTGCTTCGCGGCCGGCGGCGGCGGTGACCCAGCAGGCAGGTCGGCCGGCCTGGCGGATTAACTCCGGACAACCCCAATCCGCTGAGCCGGGCGTTTCGTCCGTGCCCAGCGCGAGGGCGAAGTCATCATCCGTAGGACCATCTTCTTCTTTGGTGGCGGCGTCCAGACGCAGGTAGAGGGACGGTTCGTTGGTCAAGGGATATCGCAACGAAGCCGCGGGAAAGGCGGGAATGGTCACGACAAAGACGCGGTGCCCGTCCACCAGCGTGCCGGAAGCGCGGCGGGCGGTGCGGGCCAGGTCGATCCAGCTGGTGGTGCCCAGATCGCGCAGCGTTTGATGAACAGCGTGCAGATACGCGCGGCTCAGAAACCCAGGCGGCAATTCGGAGGCAGGCTGCGACGTGGGGGCCTGAACCGGGGCTGGTCTCGCGTCGGCGTGCGGAGCTTTTTTGGGCAGGCGATAGATCGGCAAGGGCGAGTTTTGGCGCACGGACGCGGCGTAGAGCTCCAGTTCAAACAGCCAGGCGGTGACGGCGTCAGCCAGCGGGGCGAGGGAAGGCAGGCGGCCTTTGGCTTGGCCGGCATAGGCGCGGTCGTCGGCCGGCACGCAGTTATCCAGGAGCGCGGAGACGGATTGCTCAGCTTGTTCCACCAGGTTCAGGTCACGCAATTGCGCCAAGGATGCGATCGCCACCACGATGGAGCCGCGGTCGCGAAGCTGCCGGGCGTTATGCAGTTGTTTTTGGATCAGGTCAGCCGGGGCGGGGTCGTTGCCGCGGGCCAGACCAAGGGCGTAGATCACCACGGGTGGTCTTCTTGGTTTTGAAGCTTGCACGGCGGCGTCAGGGTCGGGAAACAGATCCAAGCTGCCGGGGCGATTGCCCAGTTCAGCCTCCAGGGTGGGATCGCCGAAGGTTTGCAGCGTGGCGCCGTCCAGCAGGGGATCAAGAGCGAGCTGGGCGGCTGCGGTGATGGCCGGGAGGGTGGACTCCATGCGCTTAAGTGTCTCTTCCCACGTTTGCAGATACGCCCGCGCGGCAGGCGCTTCATCGGCCGCGGGACGAGGACGAGCAGGGGCGGGAGGTGTGGCCGGGCCGGCTGGCGGAAACTGGGGGACGCCGGGAGCGGCCAGGAGGGTCGTGGATAGGATGACGGGAAGTAAAGCGGTGAAACTCACGGGAGGTCTCCGATAAGGGCCGGTCCAGGTCGGCTTGAAATGATATCGGGCTGGCGATGCCGGCTTAATAAACCAATCTGAGGGGAGGCAGCGAAATGGCAGGTTCGGCTTGAGGGCTCTAGAATCGCCGGCGGAAGGTTTTGGAAACAGACAAGGGCAGGGAATATCGGGCGTTGCGTGGGCAGGGCCAAGAAGGCGGTCAGGAACATGCGTGTTTTTGTATTCGAACACGTTTGCGGCGGGGGCATGCTGCGGCAGCCGTTGGACGCGAGTCTGGTGACGCGCGGGATGGCCATGCTGAAGGTGGTGGTGGAGGATTTTCTGCAGGCCGGGGCCCAGGTGATGACCACGCTGGACTGGCGGATCGAATTACCCCTGCACGGGGCGCAGGTGCTTAAGTCCGAGGCGGATTCGAACGTCGAAGGGGTGATCGACCAACTGGCAGCCGAGGCGGATTGGGCGCTGGTGATCGCGCCGGAGTTCGACAAGATTCTGGAGACCTGGTCGTCCAAGCTGACGGCGGCTGGAGCGCGGCGGTTAGGATCGCGCCCGGACGCCATTGCGCTCTGCGCGGACAAATTGACCTTCGCCCAGACTTTGCGCGAAGGAACGCGCGGGGGAGGCAAGGCCGGCTGGGGCGGCGGAGCGGCGGTGCCGGAGACCTGGCGCCTGCGCGCCGACGAGGTGGTGGACCAGCCGCTGGTGGTCAAGCGGCGGCGGGGGTCGGGTTGTGAAGAGGTTTACATTGTGCGCGGCAAGGATGACCTGGCCCGCCTGCCCTACGGGCGGGACTGGGTGGCGCAGCTCTATGTGCCGGGGATGGCGGTAAGCGTGCCGTTTATCGTGCATGGAAGCAAGCGGCGGCGACTGCGGGCGTGCGAGCAGATCGTTGAGGGCCAGTGGAAAGTGGCGTATCGGGGCGGACGCATGCCCTTGCGGGCGGATCTGGTGGAGCGGGCTTACGGTCTGGCGGAGGACGTGATCGGACGGATCGCGGGTCTGCGCGGATTCGTGGAGGCGGACTTGATCCTGGCGGAGAATCCCGACGACGACGTGGTGCTGGAAGTCAACGCCCGCCCGACGCTTTCATATCTGGGCTTGCGGCAGCTTTGCACCAAGAGCGTGGCGATGGCGCTGGTCGATGAGCACGCGCCGCTGGCCTGGCGGGAGGAGCGGTTGCGGTTTGCAGTGGATGGAAGGGTCGAGCCGGAGACGATGCCGGTGGCAGGATCAATCGCCCTTTAGCTGGGGTTTGAATTCCTGCGCCAGGGGAGCTTTTCCGCGTCGCCCCAAAGCATTTCCAGGTCGTAATGAGCTCGCGTGGCCGGCTCAAAAAGGTGAACCACCACGTCCACGAAATCCAGCACGACCCAGGTAGCCGGGCCGTCCAGTTCGCGGCCGAGGCGGCCGACGCCGGTCTTTTCCGCTAAATCGTCGATGTCGTCAGCCAGGGAGCGGATCTGCCGTTCGCTGGTGCCCGAGGCGATCAGGACGTAGTCGGTCAGCTCCGACAACCCGCGGACGTCTAAGAGCAGGATGTCCTCGCCGTGCAGATCATGGATCAGGCGGGCGGATTCCACGGCGAAGTTAAGGATCTGGGCGGCTTCCTTGGGGTCCGTAGCCCGGGCGCGCGGCTTGCGGGCGGCACGGGAGGCATCGGCATCAGAGCCGGGGCCAAGGATCAGTGAAGGATCAATGCGTTTTTTGGGCATGGCAGCCTCGTAGGATAGGGAAAAACCTACCTGCCACCCCAGTCAAAAAACGGGGCGGAGCGATGTGCGTCAGGGAAGATAAGGAAGAACTTGGCCCCCTTAAGGGTCCGACAGTGGGGCAGTGTCCACGGAGGAACAAGGCGGATCACTCGGGCTTGGTGGGCAGACCGATGCCCGACAACTGCTGGGCACGCTTGATGGTCTTGCGGAACGACCGACGGCGGCGCTCACTGGGCTTTTCGTAGTAGGCCTGACGCTTGATGTCCTTGGTCAGACCTTCTTTTTCACACATCTTCTTGAACCGCCGCATGATCTGTTCAGCGGACTCGTTGTTGCGCGCCTTGACTCGGATGGTCATACCCATACCTCGGATGCTAAAGGACTTGTAAGGAAACTGATCGCGAGCCCATTATTATTGCCAGAAGGCCTGCAAAGAGCAACCCCCGCCCCCGGAAATCCCCCGGAACACCCCCGGAAGACCCCCCGGAAGTCCCTTTTGTAGGCCGCGTCGTCCCCAACGCGGACACCTCCCGGAAATACCTCTGGAGCCGCAAGGGGGCTATTTGGCTGTGGTGCCGGCTTGGTTAAGGCGCTCAAGCTGGTCGGGGGAGAGTTTAAGGTTTAAGGAATCCAGGTTTTCCTTCATCTGCTTAGCGTTGCCCACGGCCAGGAGGGGGATGACCGGCGAGGCCTGATCGAGCATCCAGGCGTAGATCACCTGATTGGGCGTGGCTTTAAGTTCGCTGGCCACCTGGCGCAGCACAGCCAGGCGGGCGTCGGAGTCGGGACTGGCGTATTGCGGGCCCGGGGACCGGTCGGGCCGGGTGTAAGCGCCGGCAAGCAGGGGCGAATAGGCCAAAAGGGTCAGGCCGCGCTGCCCGCACCAGTCCAGGAGGTCGGTGGTGACCGGCCGCTGGAGGCTGAAGTCGGCGTTGGGGTTCGGACGCAGGTACGTGAAACGCTGCTGGATGCAGCAGAACCCGATCTGGCCGGAGGCTTGGCTGATGGCGCGGGCTTCTTCCATGCGCCAGGCCATCAGATTGCTGGCGCCCAGGTAACGGAACTTGCCGGCCTTGTGCAGCTTGTCGAAAGCGCCCAGGGATTCTTCCAGCGGCGTGCCGCGGTCGTCGATGTGGGCGTAGTAGAGATCGATGCAGTCGATGCCCATGCGGCTGAGGCTCTTTTCGCACTCTTCGATAATGAGCTGGGCTTTGAGGGAAGTCGGCACGGGCGGATAGGTGTAGCCGACCTTGGTGGCGATAAAGAGCTTGTCGCGGTTGCCGCGGTCCTTGAGGTAGTGCCCTAAGAGGGTTTCGCTTTCTCCGCCCTTGCCGCCCTGGTTCCACCAGGAGTAGCAATTAGCGGTATCGAGAAACGACCCGCCAGCCTGAAGGTATTGGTCCAGGAGCTGGTAGGAAAGCTCCTGGCTGTCGCGGGTGCCGAAGTTCATCAGGCCCAGGCAAAGGGCGCTGACTTGGGCGTCGCTGGTGCCGAGCTTGAGTTTGCGCATGGGAAGACTCCTTGGGGTGGGTGAGTACAGTTGGAAAGCATTTCCACTAGCCAAACAAGCGGTCGATTATTTCATTTTAAGCACCGACCGCCAGCCGGTGGGCGAAAAGGGCCCGACGTCGCGGCTTAGGCTGGTTTGACGGATGTCTTCAACAGCCAGGAAGACTTCCGGGTCGATCGCGTGGGCGATGCGCAGGACCTCGGGCGCCTGGCGGCGGGGGACGATGACAAAGCACATGGCCACGGGCCCGGTGCTTCCGCGGGCGGGGATTTCGGTGACGGGAAAATCCGCCAGGCGCAACCCAAAGGCCACGGAGTGGTGGCGGCTGCGGGAGATGAAGATCACCCGCTGGTAGCCGATGGCCAATAGTTGTTCGAGCCACACGCCGGTGATGTTGCCGGTGGCAAAGCCCAGCCCGTAGGCGAGGATTTTTAAAAGGCCCGGTTGATCGCGCAACACGCCGGAGACGGCGGTGACCCAGATGATCACTTCAAAGAATCCCAACCCCGCGGCGATCAGCCGGCGTCCGCGCACCACGAAAATCGTGCGCATGGTGCCGATGGAGACGTCCGCCACGCGGGCGCAGAAAATAAACAGCGGCCAGAGCAGGAAGTGATCATTCAGATGGGCGAGCAGTTGCGACATAGCGGCGGTCCGTAGCGCGGCAGAGTTCCAAGGGTATGACAATATCCCGGATAGAACAATGAAGGTGTAATAAAGCCCAGGCGCCCCGGAGGAGCGATGCCTGGGCCTGGGGGAACCGCAAGTTTTTCCATCCGCTGCTTAGTGGGAGCGCAGGGACTCGACGACGGGCAGTTTGCCCACCAGCGGGCGGAGGTAGTCCAGGAAGCTGCTGTCGATGTCACGACCGCCGAGGATGTATTTGGCGTCCATGACGCGGGTCTTGGCGGCCACGTCGCCCAAGCCGATGAGCTTGTATTCCACGCGGTAAGGATCGTTGTTCACCCGGCGGATGGAGATCGACCCGTCCAGATTGCCCGAGAGGGCAGCCCGAGCGGCTTCGCGACCGACCTGGCGGGCTTCCTCGGCATCGACCGAGGAAGTGCAGCCGGCAAAGCAGCGCTGCAGATACCCGAAGGTGTCGGCCCGCACGCGGGTCTTGGGGCCCAAGTGTTTTTTGATGGCGGTGCTTAAGAAATCGCCCAGGGCGCCGGTGCCCGAGAGCTGGACGTTGCCGTGAGCGTCCTTTTCCACCTGCTGGGCCAGCAGCGTGGCGATGGGCGTGCCCTTGGCGTCGTGGATGCCTTCGCTGACGGCGATCAGGCAGCGCCCGTTTTTCTTGTAGACCTCCTCGACGTCGCGGACAAAACGGTCCATGTCGAAGGCCGCTTCGGGCACGTACACCAGGTGCGGGCCGTCGTCGGCGTGCTGGCGGGCGAGGATGCTGGCGGCGGTGAGGAACCCGGCGTGCCGGCCCATGATGATGTTGATCTTGATGCCCGGCAGAGCGCGGTTGTCCAGGTTGTCGCCGATGAAGGCGTGGGCGACGAACTTGGCCGCCGAGGCGAAGCCCGGGGTGTGGTCGTTGTGGACCAGGTCGTTGTCGATGGTCTTGGGCACGTGGAAGGCGCGCAATTCGTAACCGGCGGTCTTGGCCAGTTCGTTGACGATGCGGCAGGTGTCCGAGGAGTCGTTGCCGCCGATGTAGAAGAAGTAGCGGACGTTGTTCTTTTCGAAAACTTCAAAGATCCGCTTGCAGTAGGATTCGTCGGGCTTGTCGCGGCTGGAACCCAGGGCTGAGGAAGGCGTCTGGGCGATGCGCTCTAAGCGGTCCTGGGGGATGTTCTGCATTTCGATGAAATCGTCATTGACGATGCCCTTGACCGCGTGATGGGCGCCGAGGATCTTGTCCACGCCCGGTTGCCCGCGCAGGGCTTCGACGACGCCGACGAGGGACTGATTGATGACCGCGGTGGGCCCGCCGGACTGACCGACGACGGCCGTGCCTTTTAAAGACGCTTTGGCATGCATGGTGGGGTACTCCCGTAAACGGATTCGGCCTGGCGGCCGCGGGGGGTGGGGGGATAGCAGGGGGGATTTAGAAAAACACGGCCCGGTATTTTAGGAAAAGCGGACCGACCGGCAAATCGCGCCTCCGCTTGGAGCCGACTTATTGCAGGCCCATGGCCCGCAGGTTGTCGTAGCTGATGCGCAGGCTGTCGAAGGGATCCAGATCGCCGTCGTCGCGTTCGACTAAGTACCAGCGCACGTTGGCCTGCTTGGCTGCTTGCAGGATGCGCGGCCAGTTGAGGTTGCCTTCGCCGACCTCACCCATTTTCTGCTTGCGATCCGCGGTAATGAGCATGTCCTTAACGTGTATGCACGGCATGCGCGACCCGCCGCCCCCGCCCCCGGAAGTCGATCCCCCGGAAGTCGATCCCCCGGAAGCCGCTCCCCCGGAAGGCGATGCCTTGGAAGACGCGGTTGAAGCGATGCGGTCGATCCAGGCGGCCGGATCGCCTCCGCCGTGGGTCACCCAGTAGGTGTCCAATTCGAACCAGACCTGGGGATCGACCTTTTCCAGGAGGATTTCAATGCCGCGGCGATGGTCGACGCGCGTCCATTCGTGGCTGTGATTGTGGTAGCCGACGAAAAGTCCCTTAGCGCCCAGGGTGCGGGCGACGGCGGACAAGTCGGCGGCGAAGCGTTCCCAATTGCGCGGCTCGGCGGCGTCTTCCACGGATGGGAAAAAGCCGCCCACGGCGGTGTACTGGCAGCCGATGGCCTGGTGATAGTCCAGGCATTTTTGGGTGTCGCGCATCATGTCCAGCGAGACGTGGGTGACGGCACAGGTCATGCCCTCGTCACGGAGAATCTTGGCCAGCTCGGGCGTTTCGATCGGGCCGATGGCGGAGACCTGCACGGCCTGGTAACCCATCTGCCGCAGCCGGCGGAAGGTCTTGGCCAGGTCCGCGGCTGTCTGGGTGGTCTTTCGGACGGTGTAGAGTTGCGCGCCAAGGACGGTCTGGGCCATGGGGAAAAACTCCGGGAAATATGGGGAATTGAAGAACAAGATGATAGCGACAGACGCAGGGCGCTGCATCACAAGGGGTCCGACACGGGGAAGAGTGTGCGGGGAATAAGTCAAAAAGGCGGCAAATAAAAACCCAAGCGACGCTAGACGCTTGGGATAGAGGAGTTCGGAAGGCGGCACGGGGGCCGAGGGGATTAGTAACTGTGCTCGGTGAGTTGCACCTTGCCGCGGAACGACCAATAAATCACCACCGTGTAGGCCAGGACGAAAGGCATGCCGATGGCGGCGATGATGGTCATGATCTCCAACGTTTTCGACGAAGAGGCGGCGTTGTAGATCGTCAGGCTGTTTTCCGGGTTCGGCGCGGAGAGGACCAGATTGGGGAACAAGGCTGCGCCCAGCAACGTCACCAGACAGATGATGGACAGGCAGGAAGAGATAAACGCCTGGCCGGGCTTGTGGAGGAAGACCGAACGGGGGATGTTGCCGATGGCCAAGACGTTAAGCACGACCACCGCCCAGAGCGCGGGGTGTTTTTCGATGTTGGCTGTGGCGTGGGGCAGCATCTTGAGGGTGACGATGGTGGTCAGCACATAGAGCACCATGAACAGGCCAAAGCCATGCCAGATCCAGCGCAGGACTTTGTCCTGCAGCGGCGGCTCGGTTTTCAGGTAAAGGTAAAGCGCGCCGTGCATGACGAACATGGCCACGGTCATCAGCCCGACTAAAAGAGGATAGAGACCTAAGAGGGGAAGAAGCCCGTCGGGGTATAGTCCACGCTGGTCCAGAGGCAGGCCCTGGACGGTGTTGCCGACCGCCACGCCAAAGAGCAGAGCGGCCACGAGGCTGGACAGGAAAAAGCCCGTGTCCCAGGCCTTGCGCCAGCTGGGGGAAACCATCTTGCTGCGGAATTCAAGCGATACAGCCCGAAAGATCAACGCGCACAGCAGAAGAATAAGCGCCGTGTACAGGCCGGAGAAGACCGAGCGATAGACTTCGGGGAAGGCGGCGAACATGGCTCCGCCGAAGGTCACCAGCCAGACTTCGTTACCGTTCCAGATCGGGCCGATGGCATTGATGAAGACGCGGCGATCGTTGTCGTTGCCCGCCAGGGGGTGGAGGATGCCCACGCCCCAGTCAAAGCCGTCGAGGATGGCGTAGCCGGCCAGGAGAACGCAGAGCAGGATAAACCAGAGAGTGTTCAGGTCCATGAGTGTTTTCCTAACAGTCGTGCTGGATCAGTCACGAGAAGTAAGGGTTCAACGATAGGATCGGATCGACCGGACGCGGTGGCGAGGGAAAGCGGCCATCGTCATGACGAGCCGTGGCTGGGGCGATTGGTTACTGCTTGCCGAAGCTTGTCGAGACTGGTGGACGACGCCACGCCCACCGCTTGTGGGCCGTGTTGGATTTTGTGGTTGAGCACCTTGATCCAGAGGACAAAGAGCAGGGCGTAGATGACCGAGAACAGGATGATGGAACTGAGCACCTGCGGAGCGGTGACGACTTCGGAGATAGCGTCATTGGTGCGCAAACCTTCGACGGCCACGCCGTTGACCAGCTTGGGATAGACGATCCAGGGTTGGCGCCCAACCTCGGCCGCCACCCAGCCCAACTGGTTGGCGACATAGGCGGGAATCACCGCCAGCACGAACACCCACAATAGCCAGCGGGCTTTGAAGAGAACGCCGGTGAGCCGCAAAAGGGTGGCGAAAAGCGTCAGCACGATAAAGAACACGCCCAGCGCCACCATGACGTGATAGGACTGGAAGGAGATCCACACCGGGGGCTTGCCCCAGACGGGCTCCAATTCCGCCAGGGAGGGAACGGGCTTGTTCCAGTCGTCGTAAATCAACCGGCTCAACCCGCCGGGAATGGCCAGACCGCCCTTGACGGTTTGCTGGGCGTCCGAAGGCCAGCCCCACAGGTAGAGGGGGGAGCCCCCGGTTGCTTCATTTTTATACAGCCCTTCGAAGGCCGCCATCTTGGCCGGCTGATGTTCCGCTACGTTCTTGGCCTGCAAATGACCGGAGGCCAGTTGCGCCAGCGACGCGACGGTCGCCAGCAAGAGCGCGCCGCTGAAGGATCTGCGGGCAAAATCCTCATGCTTCTTTTTCAGCAGGTACCAGGCGGAAATACTCATGACAAAAAACGCGCCCAGAATGAACGCCCCGATCCAGACGTGCACCAGGCGGTGGAGGGACGAGGGGTTAAAGACCATCGCCCAGAAGTCGGTGATCTCCGCCCGCTGGAACGTCTGGCCGTTGACCACGTGATCCCGGATGACGTGCCCGGCCGGCGTCTGCTGCCAGGAGTTGGCCACGGTGATCCACACGGAAGAAAAGATCGAGCCTAAGGAGACCATGCAGGTGGCAAAGAAGTGGAACCCTGCCGAGACGCGGTCCCAGCCGAAGACCAGGATGGCCAAAAAGCCCGATTCCAGGAAGAAGGCGAAGATGCCCTCGGCCGCCAGGGCCGACCCGAACACGTCGCCGACGAAGCGGGAATACACCGCCCAGTTCAAGCCGAACTGAAATTCCATGACAATGCCGGTGGCCACCCCCACGGCGAAAGTGACCGCGAAAAGCTGGGTCCAGAAGCGGGCGGCCGTTTCATAGATCGGCTCACGCGTGCGCAGGTACATCCCCTCCAAGTAGACCAGCACGATGCTCATTCCGATGGTCAAGGGCGGAAAGAGGTAGTGAAACATGATGGTCAACGCGAACTGGATTCGAGACAGTAGAGCCACATCCATGTAGTTGCTCCCTGAAAGCGGCGGCAGGCGGTTTGGAGATGGACCTGCCGCGCGTGCGGATCAAAGGACACCCTGAACGCGGGATGATTTTAACATGGTTCTAAGTTGTGTGAAAAGCGATGCACTTGTTGAAGTCGGGCGACGATCGCAGCCGGCACGGTTCCGCGCTCGGCTTGCGGCCAGCACATCAGCCGCACCGTCGTCGGCCAAGGTTCAACGTCCTTGATGAAATCCAAACCAAGCAAGCAGGCTGCACTGCCAAACGGATCTCCAGTTTGGGTCAGCCTGCGGGAACTTTTCCCCTGATCCCATGGCGGCGGACCCAGGTCAAGACTTGTGGCCAACCAGCCATCAGGTCCGGCGAACAGGGAATGTCTTATCAGGAAGTGTGTCTAGCCACGCTGGACGGCGATGTTTAGATCAGATAATCGTTTTGGGTGAGGATTATTCGGCAAATAAACAATTGTTAAAAGTGTCGCCAAGCACTATCCTGATATTAGAAGGGCTTATTTTGGAAGTCTGCGGCGATCGATCTCTTGGTTGGTTCTCATTTAATGAGGAATGCGGCGATGTTTGATCGTAAACCGTATGCGCGTTTGCAGGCCAGGGCGTTTACGCTCATTGAGCTCTTGGTGGTGATCTCAATCATCGCGTTATTGATCGGGATTCTGTTGCCTTCCTTAGGGCAGGCGCGTCTGTCGGCCGCTAAAACGGGTTGCCAGGCCAATATGAAAAGCATCACCGGGGCAGCCCAGACGTTTGCCACCGACAACAAGGGCAAGAATATCCCTGACAAAGGCAAGCCGGCTTGGACGATCTCCAGCGGGGAAAAGCAGCTAGACACCGCGAATGTTAATTACGTGATGGGGGTGTTCCCCACGAATGAAGAAACCTTAAAAGCCTGCTGGTTTGGGCAGATTTTTTCCCGATATCTCAACAACGAATACGACGCGGTGGACTGTCCGGTCATTGACAACCACCGCCGGCAGGGAACGAACTGGTGGCCGACGGACTATTCCCTCAACAAGTGGGGCGTCAATGCGCCGCTGGATATCGCTGAAGAGCCGTCACGGGCCGTGATGTTCGGCGAGCCGAACATGGGACGGAAATTTGTTGGCAGCATCACCTCTTGCCTGGCGTATTACATCTGGTGGAGCGGCAGCGCCCGCGACGACTTAGAGCAGCGCAAGGCAGGTTCGTTGTCATGGGGATTTGTGGATGGCCATGCCGTGCGGGTCACCGTCCCGGACGTCAAGCTGCCGTTCTTTGAGGTGGGGTATCCGGAACTGATGACCGACGTGCCCACGCCCACGAGCAACGTGACGAAGGCTCATGAAAACGCGTTCATCTGGAGCCGCAAGCAGCTGTCGGAAGGATACCGCCAAGCCCCCAACGACGACGTGAAGTAGTCGGTGCAGGGGGGAAGTATCGGCATTCTTGAAGCACGGCGATTGTCACAAAATAAAAAATCGCGCAATGTCTGTAAGTATTTGTATTGCAGATTATTAAGTGTGTCTGATGTTTGTCGGCCGCATTATGGGATGCGGTTTTTTTATGTTTTGGGCTTGCTTTTTTCTGTTTATTTAATAAACTTAATTAATTATGTCGGGCAGCCCTTCACGATTACGTCGTTTGCACGAACGCTGGGTATTCGAGCGCCTGCGGCTTGATGGCTTGGCGTCGCGTGCGGAATTGGCCAAGGCCACGGGGCTGAGCGCCCCGACGGTGGGCAAAGTGGTCGAGGGGTTATTGGCGACGGGCTTGGTGGAAGAAGTTAAGGCTGATGTTGGTGAAGAGGCCCGGACTATTCCGGGGGCGGGAACGTTTCCGGGGGCGGGCGTAATTTCGGGTGGGTTAGGTGTGGGCCGGCCGGCGCGGCCGGTGCGGTTAAATCGAACGCGTAAGGGCATCGTGGCTTTACAGCTTGGAGTGAATCACACACGTCTGGCGTATCTGGCGGTGTCGGGGGCGCAAGAGGGTGAGGAAGAACGGTGGCTGGTGGAGTTTGACACGCCCAAGTCGGCCGAGGCCTGGCAGATGCAGTTGGCAGAGGCGGTCAGAGGAATGGGGTCTGTTGGTCGAACCACCAAGGGTCCTTCCAGGGGTGGAATGGCTTCCGGGGGCGCTTCCGGGGGCGGGGGGGTACAGGCGGTGATGGTCAGCGTGCCGGGGATCGTGGACGAAGGAGCGGGAAAGGTGCTGCTGTCGCCGAATTTGCACTGGCTGGAGGAGGCCGATTTGGCGGAGTGGTTGGGGCGGATATGGCATGGCCCGGTGCTGCTGATGCAGGAGATCAGGGCATTGGCGTTGGGGCACTTGTGGGCGGACAGAAACAAAGAGGATTTTTTGCTGGTGGATTTTGGCGCCGGCGTGGGTGGCGCGGCAGTGGTGAAGGGCAAACTCTATGAAGGCCCGATGGCGCTCAGCGGAGAGCTGGGCCACGCAGCCGTGCTGGGCAATGAGCGCATGTGCGGATGCGGCGGGCAGGGGTGTTTGGAGACGCTGGCGTCACGTCGGGGGATGTTGGCCAGCTTTCACGAGGCAGGCGGCAAGGGCGGGTGGAAAGAATTGGTTACGCAAGTCAGCGCGAACAGAGGAACGAATAAGAAGACTCTTTCGGGGTCACTTCCGGGGGGTGGGCCGGGGACACTTCCGGGGGCGGGGGAACTTGCGGGGGGGTGGTTGGAGGGGACGATACGGGCGATCGGGGCGACCATCGGCGCCTCGCTGAACGTGATGGGGATTCGGCGGGTGATTGTCACCGGCGCGATCAACGAGTTCCCCGTCCAGGTGCTGGACGAATTGCGGGACGCGGTAAACAAATCGGCCATGTGGGCCCGGTTCGGGTCGATCAGCGTGGAAGCGGCCCGGCGGCGGCGGGCGGGGGGATTGGTGGCGGCGGCCATTGAGCGGGTCATCATGCCCACCCAGACGTGGGACGTTGGAGAAACAGCGTGACCAGGCAGATGGACAAAATGAATTGGGCGCCGATGTCCAGGCTAATTTCGCAAGTCAAAGGCGGGGGATTGTTCGAGCCGGGCGAGATCTGGCTGACACGGGCCCCCGGAAGGCTGGACGTGATGGGGGGCATCGCGGATTACAGCGGATCGCTGGTTTGCGAGATGGCTTTGAAGCTGGCGGTCGGCGCGGCGGGGCAACTTAGGAATGACGGGCGGATGGTTTGTCGCAGCGGGCAGGCGGGGGAAGTGGAAGTGGACTTAAATTGGCTAAAGGGAGCGACGCTGCAGGACGTGCGTGCGAAGCTGGATGGGCCGCGGGCGTGGGCGAGGTATGTGGTGGGTTGCGCGTGGTGGCTGTTTCAGAATGAGCGAAGGTTGCGTGCGATGGGGGCCATCAGGGGGGCGAAGGCGGCGATCTTCCGGGAGGTCGATCACCCGGCAAACGGGCAAGCGCTTCCGGGGGCGCGTCAGGGGGCGCGTCCGGGGGG
>JADZCD010000012.1 GCA_020851735.1 Phycisphaeraceae bacterium | reverse complement strand
CTTGCGGCTGACCCGCTTCTTTGACATTCCAGCATCGAGCAGGCGTCAGACTGTATACATCCTCTTGCGAGTTAGCACAGTCCTGTGTTTTTGATAAACAGTTCCCAGAGCCTTTTCTCTGCGCCCTCTCCCGAGGGAGGAGGGCCCCCTTGTTGCGAACTTACGGGGTTAAATTGCCTAGTTCCTTAACAACCGTTCTCTCGAGCGCCTGAGGCTATTCGCCTCGCCCACCTGTGTCAGTTTTGGTACGGACCCGTGAATCGTCCACAGCGGTTTTTCTAGGAATCTTCGCTGCCAACATCGTCATCTAAGAACTTAGCCTTGCGGCAACGGCCACATCCAACGGGCCGCTTGACTTAAAAGATCCGTCGCGCTGTTTCAACCTCATCACGAGGTGCAGGAATATTAACCTGCTGTCCATCGACTACGCCTTTCGGCCTCGCCTTAGGATCCGACTAACCCTGGGCGGATTTACCTTCCCCAGGAAACCTTGGGCTTTCGGCGTGCGGGATTTTCACCCGCATTATCGTTACTCAAGCCGGCATTTTCACTTCCTGACGCTCCACGAGACGTCGCCATCTCGCTTCGACGCTGACAGGAACGCTCCTCTACCGCCCGCTTGCGCGGGCCCGCAGCTTCGGTTCATACCTTATTCCCGATCATTATCGGCGCCAGATTCCTCGACCAGTGAGCTGTTACGCACTCTTTAAATGGTGGCTGCTTCTAAGCCAACATCCTGGCTGTCACGGCAATCTGACTTCCTTTCGAACTAAGGCACGATTGGGGACCTTAGCTGGCGGTCAGGGGTGTTTCCCTTTTGTCCACGAAGATTATCCCTCGTAGACTGACTCCCACGACAAAAGCCCACGGTATTCGGAGTTTGGTTGGAGTGAGCAGACGGTTAGTCCCTCATCTCCATCCAGTAGCTCTACCCCCGCGGGCCGTGACGTGAGGCTAGCCCAAAAGCGATTTCGAGGAGAACGAGATATCTCCCAGTTTGATTAGACTTTGACTCCTCCCCACAGCTCATCCCATAACTTTTCAACGTTAACGGGTTCGGTCCTCCAGGAGGTTTTACCCTCCCTTCAACCTGGCCATGGGTAGATCACAAGGTTTCGCGTCTAATCCCTGCGACTTAGCGCCCTTTTAAGACTCGCTTTCGCTACGGCTACGCTGGTGTACAGCTTAACCTTGCCACAGAGATTAACTCGCCGGCTCATTATGCAAAAGGCACGCCGTCACCCGTCCGAAGACGGGCTCCGACCGCTTGTAGGCATGCGGTTTCAGGTACTTTTAACATCCCTTATCGGGGTGCTTTTCATCATTCAATCACTCTACTTGTCCACTATCGGTCGTCAGAGAGTATTTAGCCTTGGGGGGTGGGCCCCCCAGTTTCACGCCAGGTTTCACGAGCCCGACGCTACTCTGGAACGTCTTAGCCATCTTCCTTCACAGTTACAGGGCTTTCACCTTCTTTGGCACGGCATTCCAGCCGTTTCACCGCAAAATCCAATGTGCCGTATAGACGCCCGCAACCCCGCCCCGAGGGGCGGTTTGGGCTGGTCCGCTTTCGCTCGCCGCTACTTGCGGAATCGAAATTTCTTTATTTTCCTCTGGGTACTGAGATGTGTCAGTTCTCCAGGTTCGCTTCCACACCCTATGCATTCAGATGTGGATGATGGCTAAAAGCCATCGGGTTTCCCCATTCGGATATCCTAGGATCAACGTCTGGTTGCCGACTCCTCTAGGCTTTTCGCAGGCTCCCACGTCCTTCATCGCCTTCTGACGCCAAGACATCCACCGCATGCCCTTAGTAGCTTGATCACACCGACCTCCGACCGACGCTGACTGAACGTGGCTTCCGAACAGGCAAGCCAAATGCAGAGCAACTTCGGCATGAAGTCCGCGTTATCCCGTCAAGCACGATTGACGCTTGACGACCCGCACCTTTGAAATCGCTGACACACTTCCAGCGTTTTCGCGTGTGCGGGCAGCTCCATCAGACACTTACTTCAAGCCTCGGTGATACATGTCCGCGTTTTGACGCGACCTATCCACTTGTCAAAGAACGCTTACTCGGTTGCGTCCATAGCGGACGTCAACCCAACCGCGTCGCCGCGGGAGGCGATCCCCCAATCCGTTGGGATGCCGCCTCCAGAGGCGAGCCACGCAATATACCGCGTTATTTCTTCCTGTCAACGCCGTGGAAAACGTCTGGAAACCCAGGTTTTTCCCGGTGCCCTAAGCGGAAAACTCGAGAAAATCGCCAAAGCTCCGCTTGGCGAGGAGTCTCTTTAGGACAAGCAGTTAGGGTAATCGAAGCATCCGCGGATGTCAACAACGCACGGAATAGTGTTGAGAAATGTTGGAGTGGCGCAAGTTGATTGAGTGCAATATGTTATACGACAAGTCGGATTGGTTTTGGTGGGGTGGGGTGAAGTAAGGTTGGACTCCGGTGGGTGAGAGATGAGTCCCAGGGCACGGTGGCCCTGGGCTTTGGGGTGGGGCACAGGGAGGGAATTTCTGGGGTTTAGAGGGGGAAGTTGAGGCGATTGGACAATCGATTTAAGGCCACCCAGGCATGCAATGCCTGGGCTTGTGGAGGCAGGCGATTGGCGCGGGGAAGTGGGCGGTTGATCCCAGGACCGGGAGGTCCTGGGCTTTGGAAAGGGGCACAGGTGCGGGTTGTGGATGGTTGGCGCGGGGATGGTTAATCTGTCGCGGGCAGAGGCGAATTGAGCAGGAAGGCAGGCGCGTTTGGTGGGGTGCCAGAGCGGTTGAATGGACCGGTCTTGAAAACCGGCATTGGGCTTGTCCCAATCGTGGGTTCGAATCCCACCCCCACCGCTTTCTAATCTAGATAGTCGTGACACAAGTTGTGACGGCGCAGGGATGAGCAGCGTGGGATGGGGGAAAGGGGCCTGCGGGCCGCGGAAGAGGCGAGGTGGCATCCTAACCTCGACAAGAGTTAACGCGGCGATCTGCGATCGCCCGCTAAACATGATGGTGGCGCGTTGATTAAGAAGGGGTAAGCGGGAGGTGGGATCCTGAGGATGACCGCGTCGAGGACGACGCGGCTCACGAGGACAAGGCACGGCGGGCTTGCGGGGGAGGGCGCGGTAGACTTGGGGGGTCATGATCTTTCGCCGACGGGTGCAATTTGGGCGGAGTGCGGCGGTTTATGCCCTGATCGCGGTGATGACGCTGGGCAGCGCGATCAATACGCAGGCGAATCTGCTGTTCTGGCTGTTCGGGTTGCTGGTCGGGGCGGTGGCGATCTCGCTGATCATGGCGTTATTGGGGTTGCGATTCGTGGAGCTGCAGCGGCTGCTGCCGGACCACGCGATCGCGGGGCAAGAGGTGACGATCCGGTATCGGCTAACGAGCGGACATCGGTTTCTGCCGATGTTCAATTTGGTGATCCAGGAAGCGGCGGGGCCTAAAGAGGGGTGGGTGCGGCGGTGGTGGCGACGGGAGAAGAAGACAGGTGAGCAGACGGCTGGGGCGGCACGAGGGAAGAGGACTTTGGGTCCGGGGGCGTGGACGTTTCATTTAGGACCGGGGCAGACGATCCTGGCCAGCGCCACGTGTTTGCCGCCGGCGGAGGGACGAGGGGAGTGGGAGTTCGGCCGGGTGCAGATTGCCAGCAGCTTTCCGTTTGGCGTGCTGGTGGCGCGGCGGCGTTACGAACAGAAGGGGACCTTGCTGGTTTACCCGGCGATTTATCGTTTGCGGGCGGGGCTGATCGAGCGGCTGGCGCGGCAGGAGCCGGGGGGGGGCAAGACGGCGGATCGGCCGGGCGGGGACGACGATTTTTTCGGTTTGCGGGATTACCGGTCGGGGGACAACATCAAGCTGATTGACTGGAAGCACTCGGCGCGGAGCGGGCGGCTGATCTGCCGGGAAATGGCGCGGCCACAGGCGCCGGGGCTGGCGGTGCTGCTGGATCTGTCGGGGGTCAGGGAGGGGCAGGATCAGGCGGGGGCGGAGGAGGCGATCAGTCTGGCGGCGTCGCTGGTGTGCGAGGGTTATCTGCGGGGATTCCGCGTGGGCTTGGGAGTGCTGGGGGTGGCGCGGCCGGTGTTTTACGCGCATCACAGCCGCCCGCACCGGGACGCGATGCTGGCGATGCTGGCGAAGCTGCCGCGGCCGATCGTGGCGGGGGGAAAGAGGAAGGAACAAGGGAAAAAGGGGGCGGGGAGCGACGGGGGCGAGGGCTGGGGTCATGAGGAGGCGGGCCCAGGGAAGGAATCCCTGGGCTTTAAGGGGCGAGGGGGAGGTGATATTGCAGATCGCCTGCGCGATGGGGAGGGAAGAGGACAAGACAAAGGAGGGGGACCTTCGGTCCACCCGCTAAACGAGGGAAGGGACGGCTTGGAGCAGGCGGGGGCGGAACAGATCCACGTGGCGGGGGGAGGTGAGGTGGGGATGCTTGAGCCATCGGTGATCGTGCGTCCGGGGGCGCGGGTGAGCGGGCGGGGGCATGTGCGGTTGCCGGTTCTTTATGGCGGGGAATTGCCGGAGTTGATTTTGGCGGTGGGAGAAAAGAAGGACGCGGCGATCTACGATCGCCCGCTGAGCGGCAAGCCCGAAGTGGTGTTGAAGGTGGACGACAGGGGGGGACGATGGATGTGATTCTCCATTTTCGTCGGCTGGTGTATGCGCAGGTGATGCTGGGGGTGATTGCTTTCTGCATTGCGGAGCGTAATCCGGGGCTGCTGATCACGGCGGGGGCGGTGGTGGCGTTGTCGTGGTATCTGATTGAGGGCCCGGACGCGCGGCCGATGCCGCGGTTTTGGTTGAACCTAGGGGCGTTGGCGGCGGTGGCGTGGCTGTTTGTGGAGCTGCGGATCCTGGCCTTGAATCCGAACGTGGCGATCGGGCATTTCATGATGGCGTTGCAGCTGTTGCTGCTATACGGGCGCAAGACGCATCGGGACGACGGGCTGGTGCTGCTGCTGAGTCTGCTGGAGATGATCGCGGCGAGTCTGCTGAGCTTATCGCTGCTCTACGGATTGTTTCTGGCGGCGTTTTCGCTGTTGGCGGTGTGGACGCTGATTTACTTTAACTTCAGCTCGACGCTGTTGCGGATGGGATCGGCGGGGGGAAGTTTTCGGACCAGTCTGGGGCGGGCGGACTTGCCGGGGTTTACGGCGGGGAGCGGGTATCGGTGGCAACTGCGGGTGATGGCGGGAGCGATGAGCGCGGTGATCGCGTTGGGGGGTACGGTGGTTTTTATTCTCATGCCGCGTTCGCCGGAGGGCGGGGGCGAAGGGTCGCGGGGGGCGCCGCTGAACGTGGAGATCGGGTTCACCAGCGAGATTCAACTGGGGATCACGCCGACGACGGCGACGAATCAAGAGCCGATCCTGATGATGGCGGTGCGCAGCGACGGGCAGCCGTTCACGAGCACACAGGTGTGGCGTTTGCGCGGGGCGGCGCTGGACACGTACGATCCGGTGCTGCAGACCTGGGCGCGGGGCCCGACGGTGGGGCAACGGGACGTGATGACGGAGACCAACAACCGGGACATTGCCCTGGCGCGTCCGAATCCGCGGGTGCCGACGTTGCAGGCGCAGATCACGATCCGGCATCTGAGCCAGCGTCATCTGTTCACGGTTCTGCCGCCGCTGGAGTTTGAGGCGCAGGGGATCAACGGGATCATGTTCAATCCGTTCGATCAGCAGATCACCGCGGGCGGGCGGTTGGGGCGGGCGGTGCAATATCAGGTGGAATTTCCGCTGAGTTTCGACGACCGGATTTTTGAGGAGTATCAGCTGTTTGCCCGCAGCCAGTTTCCGGCGTGGTTTCGGCGGGGCGGCGCGCGCGAGCCGGAGTTTGAGCCGAGTCGTTACGCGCTGGGGTGGGAGGTGCAGCCGGAGCGGTTTGCCGAGCTGGCGGGGGAGATTCTGACGGCGGCGGGCTTGGCGCGTGACCCGCAGGCGGGGGCGAGCGCGGCGGACGGGCCGGTGGCCAAGGCGCTGGCGGATTATCTGCAGACCACCTGCGCGTACAGCCTTGAGCCGCGGGCGGTGCTGCCGGGGTCGGAGCCGATCACGGAGTTTCTATTCACCAGCCGGCAGGGGCATTGCGAGCTGTTTGCCTCGGCGTTGGCGGGTTTGGCGCGCTCGATCGGGCTGCGGGCGCGGGTGGTGACGGGTTATCTGGTGAGCGAATACAACCCGGTGGGGGAATATTTTGTGGTGCGGGAGTCGGACGCGCACGCGTGGGTGGAAGTGGATTGCGGGCGGGCGGGGTGGCGGACCTTTGACGCCACGCCGGCGGCGGAGCTGTATCGTCAGGATCGCAATCGGGCGACGTGGACGGCGGGGCTGCGGCAGCTGGTGGAGCATCTGGACTTTTTGTGGGTGCGTTCGGTGGTGGCGTACGATCCGCAGAGCAGGGAGTCTTTGTTGAGCGATCTGGCGGGCAAGTTGATGCCGCGGCTGGACCGCCAGCAGGCGTTTTTGCGGAGCTTGACGCAGGAGACGCGCACGCTGGCGGCGCCGCTGTGGGCCAACGCGCTGGGGTATGGGCTGGTGCTGATCATTGCGGTGGGGATTGTTCTGGCGATCGGGCTGCTGATACGCGAGCTGCGGCGGCGGAGGCGGCGGCTGGCGGTGCTGCGGATACCGGGGATGGACCCGAAGGGCCGGCGGACGCTGCTGCGGGAGGCGGGGTTTTATGTGGACATGCTGGCGATGCTCGAAGCGCATGGTTTAAAGCGACCGGAATGGATGACGCCGCTGCAGTTCAGCCAGAACCTGGCGCAGAGCTATACGCAAGCGCTGCGGCCGACGGTGGCGCTGACGGAATTGTTCTATGAAGTGCGATACGGCGGGTACCCGTTGGACGAGGGGCGGCGGCAGCGATGTCGACAGCAATTGGCGCAGCTGAGCAAGGGGTTGGCGAGTCTGCCGGTCTGATGGCGCCGGCCCCCCCGGAAGTTGTCGCTGGAAGTTGCCCCGGAAGTTGTCGCTGAGGTTGCAGGTTCTGCGGAAGATCGCAGGCGTGATGAACAAAGTCTGGGCTCTTTGGCGGCTGGTTCCCACCCGCGGGAGCGGGTGGGCTTTGGACTGCGATATTGCCGCAAGGCGAATGATTGCGGATACCGCGGTTGGCGCTGGGGCGTGAGGAGGAGGGGATGCCCAGGGAAGGAATCCCTGGGCTTTAGCGATGGGACGTCGGGACGGGGCGGTCGGAGGGGGGACAGGGTTGGAGGCAGACAGGGGTAAGAAACGGCGGTGTTGTTGGAGCGACACCATCACTCCGATACACTGGTTAAGAACGTGCGGGGCGAACTTCGTCTGGGAAACAACAGGCTTTGACACAGAATCCCCAACAACCTCTGGCACCTCGGCTGATGGGCGCGGCGGCGGCGGCCGGCGAGGGGGCGGGAGCCGTGGGGCTGGCGGCCCCGGCGGGCGGGAAGCTGTTGGCGTGGATTCTGCTGGCGGTGTGTCTGCTGCTGGCGTGCCCGCCGCTGCTGGTGGAGCTGGCGCGACCGGACGCGGTGGACCCGGCGGAGATCCGGGATCTGGCGGTGTCGGTGCAGACGTGGGGTCGCCATCATCGGATGGCGTCGGCGGGCGGGGAGGCGTCGGGGCTGAGCGCGGCGGCGCCGGTGGAATGGCTGACGCCGTATTTGAATGACCAGGTTGAACTGGCCCACCCGCCGGCGATCCACTGGCTGCACGGGATTTTTTTCCAGGGGTTGGATCCGGCGCACACGCGGCTGAGCACGCTGTTTTTCCGGGCGCGGCTGGCGTCGGTGGTGATGGCGCTGATCGCGGTGGCGTGTGTGTATTGGGCGGGGCAGGCGCTGGGGGGGACCTTAAACGCGTTTTTCGCGGGGATGATTTTTTTAAGTTGTCCGCTGCTGATCTATCACGGGCGCTTCGCGTCCAGCGCGATGGCGGGGATGGCGCTGATTCTGCTGGCGGTGGCGGCGGCGGTGTGGGCGATTCGGCCGTTGCGGCCGGCGGCGAGCATTGAGAGGCAATTCCTCGGCTGGGTGATCTGCGGGTTGGCGCTGGGGTTCAGCATCTTGACCGACGGGTTGATGGCGGCGCCGATCGCGGTGGCGCCGATCCTGCTGATTTTGTTTCTGTGTCCGGGCCGATCGGGGCATTTGATGGGGCTGCTGGCGGCGGTGGTGATCGCGGCGCTGCTGGTGCTGCCGTGGGCGCTGCTGGTGCAGGGGATTGAGCCGCAGGCCTGGCGGGCGTGGATGAGCCCGGACACGGCTAACGGTTCGTACCTGGTGGGCTGGCGGCAGGTGGGCCCGCGGTTGCTGGCGGCGGTGGTGGCGATGCTGCCCTGGACGCTGTGGCTGCTGGCGGCGCTGGCGCAGCCGGTGAGCACGTCGTCGTCGGGGAATCGGACGCGGCAGCGGATGTGGCTGGCCTGGGCGTGGCTGCTGATCACGATGATTTTTTTTGTGGTCCTGCCGGGGGTGGCCCGCAGCCAGTATCTGCTGGCGATCATCGCGGCGGCGGCGGTGCTGATCGGGCAGCTTTTTACGCACTATCAGGAATTGCTTGACCAGGCGCGGCATCCGCGCAGCTGGCGGGTGACGCGGTGGCTGCACAGCGGGCTGCTGGTGGGGCTGAGCCTGGTCCCGTTGTATCTGATGCGGGGGGCGGAGCACTGGCCGGAGTGGGCGTATCTGCCGGCGTATCCGATCCAGCTTTCGCGTTTAAAATTCTGGCTATTGCCGGGGCTGAGCGCGGCGTTGCTGCTGGGGGTGGGGCTGAGCGTGGCCTGGGCGGTGGGGCATCGCTCCACGCGGGTATTGATCACGTGGGCCTTGTGGGGCTGGGCGCTGACGACGGTGATGATCATGCCGCTGGCGCGCGGCCCGCTGGCGGAGAATCCCCTGCGGGCGCAGACCAAGGAGCTGCTGGCCGCGTGCGGCGCGCAGCCGGTGTACTGGCTGATTTCCGCGCGGCGGGAGAATCAGCCGATGGAGCGGGCGCTATTGCTCTTTGCCCGGCGGACGATTCCGACGATTCGGCCGGACCAGATCGACGAAGCGGCGGCGGAGGCGGCTTCATTTTGCGTGCTGGCGGACGCGGCGGGGAACGCGCCGCCGGGCACGACGCATCACCCCACGAAGATTCTTTATCAGTCTCCGCAGCTGGGCAGAGTGCTTTGGCAATACGCGCCCGCGGTGGCGGGCGTGACGGAAAACAACGAACCCAACCCTGTTTCAGACAACCCATGAACAATCCATCCGCGTCCACATTTTCTTGGCAAAATCCGGAACTGTCGGTGGTGGTTCCCGCTCTGAACGAGCAGGACAACGTCCAGGCGCTGGTGGCGCAGATCCAGCACGACCTGGTGGCGCAGGGCCTGGTCATCGAACTGATCGTGGTCGACGATGGTTCGACGGACGACACCTTGCCGCGGCTTTTGCAGCTGGCGGCGCAATACCCGTGGGTGCGGCTGCTGCATCGGGCCAAGCCCCAGGGGCAATCGGCGGCGATGCATGCCGGCATCGCGGCGGCGCGGGGGCGGTACGTGGCGACGCTGGACGCGGACCTGCAGAACGATCCGGCGGACCTGCCGGGGATGCTGGAGATTCTGCGGGACGGGCAGGCGGATTTTGTGCAGGGGGATCGTTCGGCGAATCGGCGGGACACGCTGGTGCGCAAGGTTTCCAGCTGGGTGGGGCGGCGCACGCGGCGGCTGATCTTAAATGATCCGATCCGCGACACGGCCTGTTCGGCGCGGGTGGTGAGGACGGAACTGGCCAGGCAATTTCCGCTGATTTTCAAGGGGATGCACCGATTTCTGCCGGTGTACGCCAGGCTGCTGGGGGCTAAGGTAGTGGAGCGGCCGGTGCATCATCGTCCGCGGACGGCGGGCACGGCCAAATACGGGATTCTTAATCGCGGCTTGCCGGGCTTGATCGATTGCCTGGCGGTCCGCTGGATGATTCGACGCTATCGTAATCCGGCTGTGGAACCAGCCAAGGAAAAAACGCTGTGACGCCACTTCATGTTTTAGGGATGGTTTTGAGCTTGCTGATCGGCGTGGCGCAGGGCCAGGCGCCGATGGACCCGGCGCCCGCGGCGGAGGCGAAGGCTCAGACGGCGGGGACGACGAGCGAGCGGGCGGGGATGCCCAGCCAGCTCCACGAGGCTGACTTGCCGGAGAAGTTGGCGGATCTGGAAGTGGAAGCACCCAAGGCAGGGGGATCGGCCGACGCGGTCGTGGTGATTGATACGCCGCACGGGCCGGCCAAGCTGACGGGGGCCCAGCTGCTGGATCTGCTGGCGGAGCGGCAGAAGGCCAAGCGGGAAGGGGGAATCCTGTTTGTGCTCTTTAACATCACCAGCTGGATGGGCATGGTGTGGGTCGGTCTGGGCATCGTGGGGCAGTTGATTTTCACGGGGCGGTTGATCGTGCAATGGCTGGCCAGCGAGAAGCACAAGCGGTCGGTGGTGCCGACGGCTTTCTGGTGGATGAGTCTGGTGGGCGCGAGCATGTTGCTGATGTATTTCACCTGGCGGCAGGACCTGGTGGCCTTCGCGGGACAGAGCGCGGGGTGGCTGATTTACGTGCGGAACTTGTACTTGATCTATCGCCACAAGGAGCAGCAGATGCTGGCTGAGGAAATGGCGGGGGGCGGGAAGTAGGGATCGACAAAGGAAGGGGCGAGGCACGGGAAGAGGCGCGGGGAGGGGGGGATGCCGGACCCAGGCATGGCCATGCCTGGGCTTGGCTTTAGAGGGCAGGCGACGGAGGGGGGCTGCGGCCCGCCCGCTGAACGAAAACTGGTTCCCAGGGCTGGGAAGCCCTGGGCTTTGAGGGTCAGATGCCTAGCGTGATGCGCATTTTGGATGCTAATGCCAATCGGGCTCGCGAGGCTTTGCGGGTGATGGAGGAGGCGGCGCGCTTTCTATTGAACGATCGGGAGTTGACCGAAGAGTCTAAGACGTTGCGGCATGACTTGGCGGGGGCGCTTAAGGGATTAGCGGGTTTGACGGAGAATCGGGACACGGCCGGCGACGTGGGGACGGAGATTTCCACGGCGGCGGAGAAGGCGCGCGGGTCGGCGGGGGAGGTGGCGGTGGCGGCGGGTAAGCGCTTAAGCGAAGCGCTGCGGGCGCTGGAGGAATACGGCAAGGTGGTGAGCGCGGAGCTGGCGGGGAAGGTGGAGGCGTTGCGCTATCGGGGGTATGTGCTGGAGCAGAAGCTGACGGCGGCGCTGGGGACGGGGCGGGCGCGGCAATGGCGGTTGTGCGTGCTGTTAAGCGCGGAGTTGTGCCCGGGCGGAGATTGGCTGGGGGTGGCCGAGGCGGCGATCCGGGGCGGGGCGGATTGCCTGCAATTGCGGGAAAAGAAGCTGGAAGCGGGGGAATTGCTGACGCGGGCGCGGAAGCTGGTGGCGATGGCGCGGCCCAAGGGCGTGAGCGTGATGGTCAACGATCGCCCGGACGTGGCGCTGGCGGCGGGGGCGGACGGCGTGCACCTAGGGCAGACGGATTTGCCCTGCGGGGAAGCGCGCAAGCTGGTGGGCGGGCAATTGCTGATCGGGGTGAGCACGGCGAATTTAGAGCAGGCGCGACAGGCGGTGCGGGCGGGAGCGGATTATTGCGGGGTCGGGCCGATGTTCGCCAGTGCGACGAAGGTGAAGGACACGATCGCGGGGTTGGAATATATGAGGCAATTCGCGGGGGAATTCCCGACGATGCCGCACCTGGCGATCAGCGGGATCGATGCTGGAAACGTGCGGCAGGTAGCGGCGGCCGGAGCGAAGGGGGTGGCGGTGAGCAGCGCGGTGTGTGGGGCGCGTGATCCGGAAAAGGCGGCGCGGGAGTTGGCGGCGGGGTTGGCGGAAAGCTAAAGGGGAGGGGGAGATAGCGGGGAGGAACCGGACCTTGGCCTTGTTCAGGTCCGGCTTTGAGGGGGCGGGGAAGTTGCGGGGGAAGCGTGCCCAGGGATTTCTTCCCTGGGCGTTAGGAAGACATTTTGGATGCGGCT
>JADZCD010000011.1 GCA_020851735.1 Phycisphaeraceae bacterium | reverse complement strand
GCAGCAGCCTCCAGGGCCGCAGCCCCGCCCGCCGCGGCCGCGACCTGCTCCTGCGCGTGCTGACCCACAACATCGCCATCCTGTTACCATGGACATGGTAGACAGAAGTAAGGTTTTCTACAGAGCCCTTTGGATTGGTTTTTCAGCCGGCCGATTTTCAAGACTCCGGATTTTGTGGCTTCCGCGGGCATTCCCAAGCCGACGGCTAGCCGCATCGTTCGGCTGGCTAGGGACGGGGGATTATTGCACGAGTTGCGGTCTGGGAGTGGCAGGCGTCCAGCCGTCCTGGCGTTCCCGGAATTGCTGAATATTGCAGAGGGGCGGGCAGTTTTTTGAGTCTCACGGATGCGCTGCTAAGCGGCTCGTGTGTCAAAACTCAATAAAAGTGATACGCAAGATCACTTGTGGATGATAGATGAGATGCAACAGCCAACGGTCATCTAAAACCAGTATTAGGCTTTGTTTATAAATGAAACTCCGTCAATTTCAGAACGACTGATAAACAGAAAAAAGAATTTATTGTTTCCTTTCATCCGTGCGATAGAATTACGCTCATACGGAGAGGAAACAACAATGACGACGCGATCACTTTTCCGCTTCACCGGGGGGAGCTTGGCTGTAATCTCTTTACTGTTAATCACTTCCGGCACGTCGTGGGCGGTGGTTCTGCCTGAGACGGCTTTGCCTCACCGTGATGTCATTCAGGCCAACTCGGGCCTGATTTCCATGACCGCGGAGGCGGGGGGGATGTGGGATCACGACACAAAGATTTTCAACAGCCGGGCGTACAACGTCGATGCGGCTGGGGAAGGCAACGTCGGCCTGCGGGTGACTTTTGAAGGCATCGATCTTACCGGGTTGAATCTGGCCTGGTTTCCGTTAGATCCCTCCGGCGACGATTGGACGCTCAACCGCTGGGAGGGTGGCGTGCAGCTGGGGGTGACGACCGCCAACAATCTGGTTCCGCCGTTTGCCCAGGAAAACGTCGGCATGGGACCCCACATGAAGGCTTCGGCGGGCACGATCATTTACGCCAATCCTTCGGCTAACCAGGGCGGCGACGCCTGGTGGTCGGGTAATTCCAGCAAGCCCGGCAGCAAGTGGAATCCAGCCAACCGTGACGGCTCGGGGTATGACGTTCGTCCCGATCACGGCAACGTGGTCAACTATGCCGGCAAGGGGCAATATTCGTTTGAGGGCGCTCCGCCCACGCATCCCTACGAAGGCGACATTGTGTTCACCGGCGAGTACGACGGCTTTGCCAGCAACCACTGGTACCGCAAAGACGCCATCGACCCGCACACCGAGTGGACGACGGGCGTGCAGGCCACGGACGCGCAGATCCACGCGGTGAACACGTTCGACATGGTCATCGAATACACGCCGATCGCCATTGAGGGGCGGGATGAATACAAGCGGTACAAGGTGGAGTGGTGGTACCGCAAGCACCAATCCTCAGCCAAGCTCGAAGGCGGATATTCCTGGTGGGCGCCCGACGCCAATGACGCCGACGGCGGGTGGATTCAGCCGGGCAACGAATCCTGGCTGTGCGGCGGCCTGATCGCCGACGGCACCATGACCGGTGTGGATGAGCCGGGCTTTGATTTCTCAGCGGTGTTTCCCTATGCGGCCGCCTTCGGCTGGTGGCGGGAGGACAACCCGCAGCAAACGGTGACCATCGACCGCATTGTGGTCGACTATCTGCAGTACACGCTGGTGCCACCCAAAGGCGATTTGAACGGCGACGGCGTGGTGACGCTATCCGACATTACCCCGTTTAAGCTGGCGCTGGTGGATTGGAATGCCTATGTCAGCCAATATCCGGGCGTGAATCACCTCTACGTGGCCGACGCCAACGGGGACGGGGTGATGACGCTGTCGGACATCCCCGTGTTCAAGCAGCTTTTGGTCGCGTCGCCGGATTACAGCTACGGCACGGCGATACCTGAGCCGAGCACGGGTATATTGTTTTTCGCCGGTTCGCTGTCTTTGGCCAAGCGCCGCCGCAAATAAGTTATTTTGCCCGCGCCGAAATGCCGGGAATCGTCAGCGAACCTGCATTCATATCGAAGCAAATACGCATGATTCATGGCGCCGAGAACGCCATGCATACATTTCTATTGTAGGTTTGGCCACCGGGGAAGAAACACTTTTTTTGATATGAAAATGCTATAGCCTGCTTGATTGTGGAACAGAAATATTTTTCTTGACATCACGCGCGTGAGGCGTAGGCTGGTGTTCAGGTCTGTTGTGCTTTGGCAATGAACATCGCGACGTAGTGCCGCGAGCGTCGGCAAAAAGCCAGCGGACTGGCAAAATTTTCGAGGGAGCCAAAATCATGTTCAAGTGCCTTTACGGCCGAGTGGCCAGCGCGGTGATGGTGGCGAGTCTGGGGTGGATGTCGTGGTCGGCAGAGGCGGCATATTTGCCGGTTGTGGGCGGTCCGACGTATACGCCCGGCGTGGGAGGATACCAGGGAGAGGCGGTATTTGCCATCAACACGATCTATGTCGGTGATGGGCTGGCGGTGGGATCGCCAGTCAAATATGACAGCGTGAATGCTGATTTGGGTTCGCGCGTAGTGCGCTGGGATTTGTCGGGCACAGCCGAGGAAATGGATGAATTGGGCGCTAACTTGGCTGGATACACCGTCACGCGCAGTGCCGGGGTGAATAGCGGAGGCAGCATCACAGGCTATGCCGTCAAGTACGACGGCTTGGGCAACGCCGTCGGAGCCCGAGCGGTGCGGTGGGATGGCGCCGGTACGACGGTGCATGAACTTGGCGCGATCCCCTCGGCCCCTGGCGCATCAAGCTGGGGCGAGGCCATCAGTCATGCGGGTATTGTCGTCGGCTATGCGGCCAACAAGCAGGACGGTCTGGGCCAGGCCGTGAGCCTTGTGCCGGTGCGCTGGGACGCCTTGGGTAATGCCACGGAACTTGGCGTGTTGGGTTTGGACTCCTCCGGCAATACCCAGAGCAAGGCTCTGGCCGTTAACTCGGCGGGCACGGCCGTGGGCTCTGCCGACAAGTATGACGCCACAGGTGTTTCCATGGGGAGCATCGCGGTGCGCTGGGATGCTTCAGGCACAGCGGCAATGGAGCTAGGACTTCTAAGCGCCAATGACGCCGGGGAATCGTTCAGCGTCGCTGTGGCCATCAATGACGCCGGTGCCATGGTTGGCGGTGCGGAGAAGTTCGCTGCCACAGGTGTTGGTTTAGGCTCGCGGGCAGTGCGTTGGGACGCCTCGGGAGCCATCACGGAACTGGGCACGATTGGTACGGACATCAATGGATTCACCAATTGCGGCGCCATCGCGATTAACGCATCAGGCACGATCATTGGGTCGGCCTATAAATATGATGCCAACGGCACTCCCAGTGGCACGTGGCAGGGCGCCCCGCTGGGCGCGCGGGCCGTGCGCTGGGATGCGTTCAGCAGCGCGGCGATCGAATTGGGCCTGTTAGGAACTGCAGCCGACGGTTACACGACCAGCCAAGCCTTTGCCATCAATTCCGGGGACATGGTGGTGGGCGGTGTCAGCAGGTACGACGACGGGGGTAATTACCTTGGTGAGGCGGCGGTGCTTTGGGGCGGTGACGCCCAGGCCATGGACTTAAACACGTTGATCGACCCAGCCTCGGGCTGGGTGCTAACAGTGGCCAGGGATATCAGCGACACGGGTTGGATTGCCGGCATGGGGTTGTATGACCCCGACGGTCTGGGCGGGCAGGACGCCTACGAGCGCATGTGGCTGATGCACGTGCCGGCGGCGGTGCCGGAGCCGGCGACGGGACTGTTGCTGGCTTTGGGCGCGGCGGTGCTGGTTGCGCGGCGGAAGAAATAGAGCCTGACGGGTGAGGTTGTGGGCCTAACGTTGTGAGCTTAACCGGCGCGGTGCGGCAGCGGTCGAGCCTGAGCGCGCGGAGTTGGTTTTGGCGTGGATTTGGGCATGGACTTAGGCGGGGGGATCAGGTCTTCCACACGCGGCAAAGCAGTGCGATGGGCAGACGGCGAATCGTCTTCCGCAGGCAGGTGACGATGATGAGCTCGCCAGGCGCGGAGGGCTGGGTGTTGGTGGAGTTTTCGATCCTGGAACATGAATCCGGCCAGACTGATGTTGTAAAGAATCAGGATGATGGCCAGGCCATGCAGGGCCCATTCGTTAGGTTGTGCGTCCAGGGCCTTGTGGAAGAAAAACAAATCGCCGATCGAGTGGAGAAAATGCTCCAGCGTGAGGCTGCCTAAGGTGCCGGCCAAGGGCAGGCTGCCCAACTGCTCGCGGATGCTGCCGGGCATGTCGGGTATGAGCGCCCAGCAGCCGCCTAGGGTCATCACGGCGGGAATCCATTTCCACCCGCGTCCCAAGGCCAGGCAGGCTCCGCCCATGACGGCGCCCGTGCAGCTCATCCCCAACGCGAAGTGCATGGTGGTCCAGGCCATTTCCAGCTCCTTTACAGTTCCCGGTGCGTCGGCGGGCGCTATTTCCCCTAGATCTAAGGTCGGCCGATCGTCGAGCCTGATTTGGGTTTGGGTTCGTCCGCGAGCCAAATCGTCCTAGGCAGCCCGTGCCTGGGGCAGGTCGGCGGAAGGTTCGATAACTCGCGGTGGGGTTGTTTGGACGGAGATATTGGCATCCAAGGTGGACAGGCGGGTCAGATCGACCACCTGTTTGCCTTGGAGCATGGCTGGCTGCAGCCCGCGGATGGATTTGCCCAGGATGACCAGTTCCGCCGCGGCGATGGCTGCTTCCAGGTCGGGCCGCAGCAGGAGCTCGACTTGGGGCAGGTCACGTTGAATCTGCCGGGCGTTGGCGCCGACCAGTTGCCTGGGGTCCAGATCCGGGTCGTAAATAGTCAGGGGTATCTGTTCCTGGAGCAGACGGCGGGCGAGAATCACCAGCGGGCTGCCGCGCAGATCGTCACTGTCGCTCTTAAAGCTCAGTCCCAGGAGCAGGGTCGGGCGTTTTCCGTGGGCGAGGATGACCTGCGTCTGGCGTTCGAGGTGGGCCTGATTGCTGGGCAGGATGGCGCTGATCAGGGGCAGTTCGATGCCGATCTGCCGAGCCAGCGCCAGCATGGCGGCGGTGTCCTTGGGCAGGCAGGATCCGCCGAAGGCTGCGCCGGGCTTTAGGTACGTGGGGGAAATGTTCAGCCGGCGATCCTGGCAAAAGGCATTCATCACGGCCTGCGGATCCGCTCCGCAGCGCTGGGCCAGGGAGCCGATCTCATTGGCGAAATCCACCTTAAGGGCGTGAAATACGTTGCAGGCGTATTTCATCAATTCGCTTTCAGCCAGGCCCAGGGCGAGGCGCGGTTCGGAGATGCCTTGGTAGATGCGATCGAGCATGCGGTCCACCGCGGGCCGATCCGCGCCGGCGCAGCCGCTGACAATCAATGCCGGCGCCTGCCAATCGCGAAGGGCGGAGCCTTCGCGCAGGAATTCCGGATGATGGCAAACGCTGGTATGGGAGTTGGCTGTTTTCAGCAGGGGTGCGATGCGCTCGGCGGTGGTGCCCGGCGGGACGGTGCTGCGCACCATGACCACGCGCGAGTTCTGATCCCGGGCCAGCGCCCCAGCCAATTCCGCGGTGATACTGTCAATGGCGGATAGATCCACGCCGCCGGCCCCGCCTGCGGCGCTCATCGGCAGATTGGGCGTGCCCACGGCGATCAGAACCAGTTCCGAGGCCGCCACCGCCCGGGCCAGGTCCGCGGTGACCAGGAATTGACCGAGGGTTGTCGCTTTGGCCAACTCTTCTTCCAAGCCCGGTTCGCGGATCGGGCAACGTCCCGCCTGGTATTCGGCAAGCTTCCAGGGATTGGCTTCCACGCCCCACACCCGCCAGCCTTGTTTGGCGAGCATGGCTGCGGTGACCGCGCCGACGTAGCCTAAGCCAAGCACCGCCGCGTTGCCGAGCAACCCGGTCGCAGGCTGGTTCTGGTTGATTGGGTTTAGCATCAGGCTGCTTCCTTTCCATCGGCTTCGGCCAGGGCGGATAGGCCGGGGGCTTTTTTAAACAGAATCCGCTCGGCCGACGATGAATCCATTTCCTTAATCCAGGCCATCAAATTCGCGGCCGCGTGATCCCAGTTGTGCATGTGGGCCACCCAGGCGCGGGCCCGTTGGCCAAGGTCCCGTTGCAGGCTGGGGCTGGAAAAGAGTCTGGCGATGTTCTCAAGCCACTGTGTTTCCTTGCGGCAGATCAACATGGTCGGCGGGCCGGCCGGCAGCTCCAGCCCGCGCACCGCCAAAGGCGACGCGAGGATCGGCCGGGCCATCGCGGCGGCTTCCAGGAGTTTGTTCTTGATCCCGCCGCCGCAGCGCATGGGGGCGATCACCGCGCTGGCGGACCAGGCGTAGGGGCGCAGATCTTCCACTTCGCCCAACACCTCGATGCCGGGCTGCTGCGCGAGCGCGAGGATCGGCGGCGTGGGCTTTTTCCCGATGATGCGCAGTTTGGAGCCCGGTCTTCGGCCGCGCACGCCCGGCCAGACGTGCTGGGTGAACCAGAGCATGGCGTCGATGTTGGGCTCAAAGTCCATGCGTCCCCAGAACACCAGGCTGCAATCGTCGGGCTCCTGCGGGCAAGGCTTAAAATGCCCTAAGTCCACGCCGTTGCGGATGCACACCGCCCGCCGCGCGCCCGCCACCTGGCGCAGCAGCAGCGCGTCGCGCGGACTGACGCCGATGGCGCCGTCGAGCAGCGGCAGGAACAGCCGCTCCATGGCCGCGTGTTGACCAAGCTTGACCAGACGTTGCGGCCACAGCCTAGGCGACTCCCGCCGCAGACAGGAGACGTGGAAATTGACCAGCTCGTCAGCGGCGTACCAGATGCGCCGGACACCGAAGGATGAGGGAATAGCCGAGAGAAGCACCGGCGCGTGCGGGCCTAAGCCGATGACCACCTTGGGCTGATATTGTCTGACCAGGGCGAGCGCTCCGGCGATCGTCGGCAGATCCGGACCGAGGAAGTCGCCTAACTTCTTGCGCACTCCGCCCCCTAGGCCGCTCCAGGCCTGCAAGGCGTGATGTTGTTCGTTTTCAGCGCCCTGCGGCCAAGGCGTCATCAATTGAGCCAGCTCGTCAGGCTCGTCGACTTCCGCCTGCCGCCACGAGCTGATGCCCACGCGCCAGCCCTGGCTTTGCAGGGTCGTGGCCATGTGATAACCGCGCAGGCGAGCCCCCTGGTCCAGAGGCCACAACTGCCGGTCGCTTAGGATCAATATGTCACGATGGTCCGTAGCCATCCTCATCCTTAAAAAACAATTAAGCCGCCAGACGCGGCTGATGGTGTTGACTTGCAGCGTCCTCAAGCACCCGGGCGAACTGCGCAGCCGCCGTTGGCCAGGAATAGTTCGTTAAGCGCTTCTGGCCCGCCTGGACCAGCGCCTGCCGCAGATCCGCGTCGGCCAGGATCCTCTGCATGCCGGCGGCGATGGTTTTCGCTTCGGTGGGGTCCACCAGCCAGCCGGCTTGCCCGACCACTTCCGGCAGACTGGTGCGGTCACTGCTGAGCACCGCGGTGCCGGCCGCCCACGCTTCCAGGATCGGCAGGCCGAAGCCCTCCGAAAGGCTGGGGTAGATCAGCATTTGCGAGGCTTTGAGCAACAGCGGCACGTCGCCTTCCGCGGCGAATCCTTCGATGCGCACGCTGGCGGAGATTTCCAGAGCTTCCGCCTGCTGCCGCATTTCTTGACGGGCGGATTCGTCCACGCCCACGATCAACAGCAACCGGCTTGCCCGCAGCGCCGGCGCAAGCATGGCCCAGGCCTGCAATACTTTGGCGGTGTTCTTCCGGGGCGCCAGGGCGCCAAAGTGCAGGGCGAACGGGCGATCCATGCCGTAGCGCGACCGCACCTGGGCGATTTGGCTTTCCGTCACTTGTGGTTCCGGCGGAGCGCCCCAGGGGATCACTTCGATGTTCGATTCATAAGGCCCAAACTCCGCTCGCAAGCGTTCCCGCGTATAGGCGGAGGGACAGATGATCGACCGCGCTTTCCTGCAGGCGGTCTGCACGCCCTGGATGAATCGCTCCCGCTCGGTATTGGCTGCCAGCTCCGGACTGTCCATGGGGATCAGATCGTGGACCGTGACCACCGTGGGCACGGGCAGCCAACCTGGGCAGGAGTTCCCTGGGCAGTGCAGCACATCCGCTCCCGCGCGCCAGGCGGCCAGAGGCAGGCGCCACTTTTCCCAGGCGTCGAAGCGATCGCCGGGCATCTCGATCAGTCGTTCTTCCATGCCGGCCGTGGGCCAATCCGCTGGGCCAGCTCCTTGCCCGCGATGAAACAGAACGAACGACCAGTCCGGGCGGACGCGCGATAACTCTTGATAGAGTGACACCAGGCTGCGGCCGATGCCGCGACGAGTCGGTCGGTAAATCGTGCGGGCGTCCAGAGCTATGCGCATGGTCGTTTCCGCGGTTTCCCTGTAACTGACCCCTGGTTCTGACAAGGATTTCATCGACTGGCCGACCGGACGGATTAACCCCGCAGACGCTATGGACGGAAAATCTTCCCCAGACTAACGACAGGGTTATTTGGACCGAAAATGACGGCGTTATCCGGGGTCCGAAAAATGACCGGCCCGGGCAGGAGGGGGCTAATCCGCCCAATCGCTATAACCGATACAGACCCTATCTCCCTCATCCACCTGTTCGGCACAGCTTCGGAGTCACCATGAACCTAGCCTCAATTGCTGAGCACCTGCGCGCGCGGCTGACTTCTTCCTTTGGTTCCACGTCCAAGGCGGGGGAACCATTCATCTGTCGGCGCGTGCGGTTTGGCGGCCGAACGCTGGAGATCGTTCTGCGCCCCGGCACCACCGATGAGCACCTGCTGGGAGAAATCCTGCACCGTGAAGGGATGTACCGCCTGCCTGATTCCATCAAGCCGCGGGTGATTTTCGACGTGGGCGCCAACATCGGCATCGCGGCCTTGTACTTCGCCTGCGTCTATCCGGAAGCTCAGATTTATTGCTTTGAGCCCTTGCCGGACAATCTGCAGCTGCTGCGGCGGAATGTGGCGCCCTTTGGGTCGCGCATCGTGGTGGTGCCCGCGGGACTGTTTGATGCCCAGGGCAGCTTTGAATACCACATGTCGGACAATCCGCAGAGCTTCGGAGGCGGGACGTTCTGCGGCATCGGCGACGACCCCAACCGCGTATTGCACTTGCCGGTTGTCACCGCGGCCGCGGCCATGCAGACGCTGGAGGTCGAGCACGTGGACGTGTTCAAGCTGGACACCGAAGGCGCGGAGTTGCCCATTCTTAAGGGCGTTCCTGACGCCGTCCGCCGCAATGCCCAGGCGTACATCGGTGAATTGCATGGCAAAGGCGATTGGGAAGTCTGCCAGTGGCTGACGCAGACGCACGTGGTGGGCGTGCAGAAGCGCTGGGACCGCCGCTGCTTCCCCTTCCTGGCGGTGCGCAAGGATCTGGCCCCGGCGTCCAGTCTGCCGGCCGCGGCGTGAAACTTCAGTCTTTCGCGACGATTAACGCGGAAAATTCAAGATACGTTTACCACGGAGATCACCGAGATCACGGAGATGAGCCGTGACTTCCTATGTTGAGGTTTGAACTCCTTACTCCGTGGGGGAAATCAAGAATACTTTACCGCTGAGCACCCTGAGATCACAGGGATAAGACACGGGAATCAAGAGATTAACCTTGGTTTATCACCGTGTTCTCCGTGCTCTCTGTGGTAAATTCGCATTCGATTGCTGCTTATGCGGCTTTGAGTTGCTGCCAGAGTGCGGCGCGGATGCGCTGCGACGCCAGCCACCACGGTCGGCGGGCGACTTGACTCCACAAGCCGCTTCCGGCCGTCAACGCCGCGTGCGTGCGCATGCGGTACCCGATCCAACCCTGTAAAGTCAGCCGCTGCCGCCAAGGCAAGAGTTGGCCGTATTTTCTTTCAATAAGAATGTGATCCCAAAGCTGGCGATGACGCAGAGCCACGGTCTTACTCTGCTGGTGCAGGCGATAAGTGGCCAGGTCGCTGTCGATAATGTGCGGGCGCAGGCCCTGGGCCAGCCAGCGGCACCACATTTCAAAGTCAAAGCAGTACTCCAATTCCTCGGAAAACAGGCCATGTTTTTCGATTAACGAGCGCCTAAAGAAAATGCTCGGCTGCGGCGTGCAGAAGGGCCGATCGCGCAACAACGCGTGGGCCAGATCCTCAATCGGATAGGCCGGCACGTGGCGCAGGCGGTGGCCGTCCTGATCAATGGCCACGCAATGGCCCATCACCCAGACGCATTCGGAATGTTCGGCAAAATATCGCCCCACGGTCGCCAAGCTGCCGGGCAGGAGCGTGTCGTCGGAATTGATGAACCCGAAGATGTCGCCCGTGGCTTGGCGCAGGCCCTTGTTAAGGGCGTCGACCTGCCCGCGGTCACGTTCGCTGATGGCAAAATCCAGCCGCGTGCGATATTTCTCGATGATCTCCACGGAGCCATCCTTGGAGGCGCCGTCCACGATGCCGTATTGGAGATTGGGATAGCCTTGGTCCAGCACGCTGCGGATGGTTTCTTCCAGGAAGGCTGCCTGGTTGTAGCTGGGCGTGACGATGGTGATGCTCGGGAGATTGCTCATGCCGCCCTCCTCTGGGCTGGTTCCGCAGGCTGTGTCTGGTTTTGGGTTGGCGTCGCGTGGCCGCGCAGTTGGTAGCCCAGAATGTAAATCGCCACCGCCACGTGATGCAGCCCGAAGATCGCCGAGAGCAGCAACCCCCGCAGCCCCATGCGCCAGCCGTCAAAATCGCGCAGGCTGTGCATGAATTGCCGCCAAGGCTGGGCGAACAGGAGACCCAGGCCAAAGCGCGTTCCCCCGCTGCGCAGCCGGCGGGCGTCGCAGAAGGCGTAGCGGGCCAGGTGCCGGTGCAGCAGCGAGCAGTAGGAATCAGCCCAGTAGTGGCGGATCGCGTTGTCGTCGCGGCGGGGCAGGATGATGGTTTCGTAGCCGGGCAACGGATTGGTAAAGCAGTGCAGGATCGGCTTCATCTGGCAGCGCTGCCGGTGGAGCAGGCACATCTTCGCCAGACGCGGACTGCCCCAGATCGTGCCGCGAAGAGGCTTACCCTTAAAGTGAAACAGCCAGGGCAGGCGGAAGGCCGCAGCCTGGGGATGTTCAGCCAAGGCCTGACGAATGTCGTCAAAGAGAGTCGGCGGATAGTGTTCGTCGGGGTCCACCAGCAGAAGCCACGAATTGCGGGCTTTCTGTGTGGTTTCCAGCCAGACCGGTTCGGGAATCGGGCACGGCTGGCGGACCGTGGTGTGCGGAGTGAATCGGCGTGCGATCTCCAGGCTTGAGTCGGTGGATTGCAGGTCCACAAAGAGAATTTCATCCACCTGCCCGACCAAGGCGCTCAGGCACGCCTCTAAATGCCGGGCCTCGTTGCGGGCCACCACGATCGCCGAGATGGGCAGAGGGTCTTTCATGGTCGTCACTTAGGCTGCGGCATGATGGGGGGTCTTCGCCATGGCGTGGACGGCGGGATCGGGAATAAAGAGCGCGTCGGCGCCGGCGATCTGCCAGTCCTGCTCGTAGGTCCAGATGTTGTAAAGATTGAAAAGCTTATATCCCTGGCTGCGCATAAACAGGTCCACGTCGGAAAACAGCGCGGAGCCTTCATACGCCGGCGTGAAATTGACTTCCACGTACACGCACGCCACGCCGCAGCCCAGCAACTTCTTGGCGCCCCGCAGGGCTTGCAGCTCGTAGCCCTGCAAATCGAGCTTAAGAATGTCCACGGTCTTCAGGCCTGCCTGCGCGAACCAGTCGTCGAGGCTGGTGGTTTGAATCTCCACTTGCGCCTGTGTCTGGTAGGCCTGTGGCCCGTAGTATTTGCTGGAGTTGGCATTCGCTTTCAAAAGCGAGCAGGTCACCGAGGATTGATTGACGTGGATAGTCTGCTTGCCGCTTTGCGCCGCCAGAGCCAGCGGATACGTCTTAGCGGGCAGTCCTTGCAGCGTCTGGGTTAAGTGAGCATAGGAATCGGGCACCGGCTCAAAAGCATGGATTTCCAGCGTCTTGAAGCGCTGGGCCATCTCTTGGGCGAAGTGTCCGTGATGAGCGCCGCCGTCCACGTAAACCCACGGCCTGTTCTGGACGGGCAGATTTATGGCGATAGCGTCCATCCACGGGTGAGGCGTGATGACGTACTGCCGCCGCTGCCGTCGGCGCAGCCATTGCCAATATTTTTCTTTCAGCGTCTGAATCATCGTGGCCCGCACCTTTGGTTTGCAGAAGGGTGGTTTACGCACATAAAGCCCAGTACATCACCCGCCAGGATTCGATCGACCAGGGCGATCGGCACAGCGCGCCTAAAGCGTGTTGGCGTGCCAGTTGCGTCTGGCCTTGCTTTAAGCAGGTCATCGACCAGTTCCGCAAGGCCGAGGCCGGCGTGGGCGGGTGGAGGGCGTTTAGACGCCGATTGAGCTTTTCCCAATCCAGCGTGATGCCCCGCCTCCGTTCCATGTCGATCAGAGCTCGTTTGCGTGCCTGCACGTGCTTATCGAAGCGGGTGTAAAGCGTCGAGGAAAAGTGCTGGCGATAGCGATAGAGCACCTGGGGCAAGTTAGCTGTTTCGCCCACTTCCAGCAGGCGCAGAAACAGGTCGTAGTCCTCCGCGGTGTCATATTCCGCCCGATATCCGCCAGCCTGATCGAGAGCCGCGCGGCGGATGATCGTGGTGGCGTGGGTGATGCCGTCACCTTCCAGGGCCAGCATCTGGGCGGCGATTTCCGCGTGCGTGGGCAAGTGGCGGGACTCGCGCAGGCGATTGCCGGCCGTATCCATGAACTCCAGCCGGCAGCCGACCGCGATGCATTCGGGGTGGCTTTGCAGGTATTCGACCTGCAAGGCAAATCGCTGCGGTACGGAGAAGTCGTCGCCATCCATGCGGGCGATCAACAGCCCTCGCGCCACAGCCAACCCATCCTGCAGAGCGCCCACGATGCCCGTGTTGGCTCGGCTGAGAACGCGAATCCGTGGATCCTCAGCGGCGTGTTGTTGGAGGATCGCCAAAGACCTGTCGGTGGACCCGTCGTCAATGGCGATCAACTCCCAGGCGGTAAATGTCTGGGCGCGAATGCTCCGCACCGCTTCATCCAGGAAGCGTTCGAGGTTGTAGACCGGCATGAGCACCGAAACCAGCGGTGGGGCAAGTGCGCTTCCGGGCTCGCTTCCGGGGGCACTTCCGGGGGCGGGGGCAGTTCCGGGGGGGGGCGACAATGATGGCGCACGCTTATTCGTCATCATCGTTAACATCGACCTGATCGTTACAGAGGTTAAGGTTTAACAGGGCGAAAGCAGGTGGATAAAGCGCCAATAACACACCACGCCTTGTGACTCTCGCAGGGCATTTGGCTTACATGATTTCCCTACGCAGCTTTCTTCTGAGCGCTGTTCACGGCGGCGTTCGTTGTGCTGGCTGGTCCTATAACCTTGGCGTTGGATGAAACAGCAGCGTTTCCGCCGCTGATCAGTCGGCTGCAGGCCCTCTTGATCTTGCGCAACGCTCGTCTGGACAGGCTCAGCTGCGTGCTTAAGGCGTACTCGATGCCCTCGGTAAATCGTGCCGGCGGGTCGTAGTCTGTTGAAGGATCGATGCCACGAAAAGCCCTGGTGAGCTGGCTGATGCCCCGATAGTGAATCAGTTGTGTCTGCGGCGCGTAGTGGGGCGACCAGGCGCTGGTGGTCACGTGCCAGGGGTGAAACAGCTTTACGTCCGGGCTCCAGCGCACCAGGAGCCCCAGATTATTCAGCCGGGCGTAAACGTCCTTGTCGTTAGCGTGGAATCCCGTGGAGAAGATCGGGTGCTGATCGTAGCCGTTGATCTCCAAGAGCCACTTTTTGCGCACCGACAGGCACCCGCCGTGATTGGCTGGATTGGTGATGGTGCAGACTTTGCGCAGATGTTCTAGGTCCACAGGCTCGCGGTGCTGGTCCTCCGGCTCGTTATGGCGGTGGAAATATTCCACCAGCCGCTCGGACTGCTGGTGATCCTGATAGACGCGGGCGAGGAAATCTTCTTCCACCACGATGTCCCCGTCGGGGATCACGATCAGGTCAGCCTTGGCTTCCAGGATGCCCCGATTAAAGCAATACGAAGAGTGATAGGGGTCCGGCAAGCCTAAACAGATGATCCTGAAGTTCGGATGGGCCGCCACCCGGCGGGCGATTTCCGGGTTGACCTTGTCGAAGTATTCCACCCAGATCAGCTCGTAATCCTCGCGCGGCATATTCTGCCGGCCGAAGAAGTCGATGGCGTGAAACGCCTCGCGGAACGAGCCATCCACCATGATGACGGAAACTTTCGGCTTCTTTTGGGTTTGTTTGCTGCTCATGGCTGATTCCCGTGGGTGCGCGAATGGTTCTTCCTGATCGCGGATGCTTACTGTTGCTTCATGCCGCCGCTTTTGGCGTGGATGCGATTCCGCCTTCATTAATCTCCAAGGCAGCGGAGCCAGCGGTTTTTCCTGTCAACTGCGCGTAAAGCTGCGCGTAGCGTTCAGCCTGCAACGCTGGGGCATAGCGGCTCAGCGCGTATTGCCGGCAGTTAACACGCCATTGCTCAGTTTCGCCGGGCTGCCGCAAAAGAGCTTGCCGCAGCGTTTGCCTTAACGCTTCCACCTCACCGGCGGGGGCCAGCCAGCCGGTGTGCCCGGGAATAATCACTTCTCCCACGCCGCCCACGTTGCTGCCCAGACTCGGCGTGCCGCACGCTGCCGCTTCCAGCAGAGTGTTGGGCAGATTGTCCGCCAAAGTCGGCAAAACAAATACCTCCGCCGCGTTGTAAGCCAGGGCCACCAGGCGCTCGTCACTGAGCGAACCCAAGGGAGCCATCTGAACCTTGCCGAGCGTTTCCTTTCGTCCGCCGGCGCCGACGGTCAGCCACAGAATTTCCAGACCATCCCAATTCTGCAGAGCTTGCTGCAGTATGGCGGTGCCCTTGCGTGGATCGTGCTGATTGGCGGCGGCGCTGAGGATCACCAGCTTGTCTTGCGGAATGCCCAGGGCCGCGCGGGCTGCCTGGCGCGCGATGGGCCGAAATACTTCCAGGTCCAGGCTGTAGGGAATCACTTCGACCCGTGCCCCGCGCAACATTCCCCGCCAGGCTTCATTGGCCAACCACTGCGAGGGAGTGACGAAAGCCAGTTGGCCAGCCTTGTGCAGGGCGGAGATGCGCCGCTCATACGCCGGACCAACCTGCTTAGCCGGCAAGGCGGGATACTGGTTGTGATGCGGGCATTGGGCATGGCAGCCGGTCTCAAACGCCCGGCAAGCGTAGCTATAGGCACAGGTGCCGGTGAAAGCCCACATGTCATGCAGCGTCCACACCACGGGGCGCCGCAGGGACAACCGGGCAGGCAAGTCGCCGGGCAATTCCGCGCCGTGGATGTTGTGCACGTTGATGACGTCCGGGCTGGTTTGGGCCACGATTTCCAGCAGGCGGGCGATCTTGAAGTTCGCGTGCAGCTTCTTGGCGGTCTTCGGCCAGGCCTTGCCCGCACTCTGTCGCAGCATGCGCCGACCGAAGGCGTAATCGCTGTAGCGATAAACGCCCGGCCCAAACTGATCCACGTGGTCAGCCGCCCAGAGGATTTCGTGGCCGGCTGCCTGCAAAGCCTGGGCTTGGCGGCGCGCGGAGATGGCTGCCCCCCCGCGATCTTTGCAGTCTGTCACGAAAAGTATCTTCAAGCCGCGGCCCTCTGGGTTGTTTCCTGGCAGGCGGCAACGACCGCCGGCTTGGTGGCTTCGATGAACAACGAGTCGGGCTTGCGCGCGTGGCCCTGGTCGTCGATGTCCAAAGCGAACGTTCGCCAACTTTCAATGCCGCTTTCGCTTGCGGTGCACACTTTAGGGGCCATGAATCCCACGTCCGTAAGCAATCGCCCCAGCGAATAGCGATCGTACATCCAGCGATGGATCTCCCCCTGCCCGCGGAAGCGGCCCGTCTGCAAAGCCTGCCAGTCCGCCGATCCCAGCAGCCAGCGGGTCAGGCTCTCTTTCGCCTGCTTTGGCCAATGGCGCCAATGACCAAGTCGCCAGCGATTTGGCCCAACGGCTGGGCCCTGAGCCGTCGGCGTCGCCCGCAAGCGATCAATCAAGCCTTTGGCCTCCGCCCCCCAGCGCTCCAGGACAAAGGGCAGAACCTCCGACGGTTCCTCACGCAGAAAGCGCAACACCTGCCCGCCGCTTTGCTCACGCACCGTCTGATCGAAGAGCTCGAGCATCATCCAGTCATAGCGCTGGTTCGCTCCGCTGGGATCGTTGGCCGCGTGGTCAAGAGCCGCCAGATATTGCCGCGCGATGCCCTCTAAATCCGGCACCACCACGCGCACAATCCCGCCGGGCTTTAAGACACGCCAGCACTCGCGCAACAAGTTCCGGCCTTCTTCCGGAGGCAGGTGCTCTAGGACGTGCGAGTGATACACGGCGTCGCATTCGCCCTCAGCCAGGGGAATGCCCTTCCGCAAATCGTGGGCGATCACACCCGGACTTGCCGGATACAGATCCATGTTGATCCACTGGGGGTGGAAACGGTGCCCGCAGCCGAGATTTAAGCGTTTGGTCATCGTCTTACGCCTCCTGTCGATAACCAAAAAGGTTCAGCTGCATGTCCATGCCCAGATGCTCGCGCCTGGCCCAATAAGGCTGCGGCGACACCAGCGGCGTCTGAATGTGCACGCGGAATCCATGGCGATGAAAAATGTCCAGCAGGGTGTGCAGCGTCTGGGGCTGGGAGCTAAAGGAGTGATATTCCACAAACAGATGCCGCACCGCGGCCAACCGAGCGGCGCACGACATCACCACTTCGGTTTCCGCTCCTTCGATGTCCAGCTTAAGCATGTCCACCGGGTCACACAGATAGTCGCCCAGCGGCACCGCCGACACCGTCAAACGCCGCGAGCCTTCCTGCATGGCCACCATGCGCCCCGCGTCCGCGCCTTCACTTTCAAATTCCAGCGTCGTGTGCTGGTTCCACAGCGCCAGAGGCAGCAGTCGCACGTCCGGATGCCCGAAGGCGGCCATGTTGCGGGTCAGCGTCGCAAACAGGGTGGGGTCCGGCTCAAAGGCGATGATGCGGGCCTGGGGGAACAGACGCTTGAAGTAAATGATGCTCAGTCCGATGTTGGCTCCGCCGTCGATGATCAGCGGGTCGGGGCGCGCGCACCGAAAGCGGTAAATCTGCCGCTCGAGGATTTCCTGGTGCATGTATAAGAACGAAGCCGCATCCACCAATTCCAGGGGCGGCCCGAGCACGTCGGTGACAGTCGGCGTGTAGCGCGGCATGCGGCGCAAGCGTTCCCACTCGGCATCAACCTGGCGGGTATGCCACAATCGCTTCATTTTGTCAGCCAGCATTAAGGTCATGGCGATTCCTTCGGGCGTTTGCGGCCCGCAGATGCTTATCTGCCAGCCTCCAGGTGTGCTTGCGGCATGGACCGCGGGCTGGCGACGCGTGGCAGTATTCGCCGCAAGGTCCGCCAGCCTGCGCTAAGCCACGCGCCTGCCGGGACCGCTGCCGGCGCCTTCCGCGTAAAGATATTCTCAAAACAATATTGGTCCGCCTCGCGATGTCGCACCACGAACGGCGGATGAACAATGTCTTTTAAGGGCAAGGTGGGCAGTCCCGCCACCGCGCCATCCACCGCCTGGGTGTGCGTGCCGTCGCCGCGGAAACCCACGTTGCTCACCAGATTCACCCGTGGGCAGGCCGTCAAGCCCCCCTGGCTCCAGATGGCGTATTGCCACATGTAGCTCCAGACGTCGTGCGTTCCCGCGTGCATGCGGTTGTAGATGTTCGTCCAATAGTCCTGTTCCGCCGGTGCTTCCAGAATCTGCCTCATCATGCCGCTGTCGCGGAAGGTCGGCCAGGATGTCATGGCGTGGTCAAAGTGCCGCCACGCCCGTCGCCATGTGGCCCAACCCCAGATGTGGGCATAGCGCGAAAAATAATAGCTGTACGGCGTGCGTTCCCGGCCGTGCTGAAAGTTGTCCCCGCTGACGCACATCACCCGCTGGTCGTCGCGATAGTGCCGCAAAAGTTCCTGGCAATACGGGAAAAAGCTGTCCTCCGGCACGCAGTCGTCTTCCAGGATGATGGCCTCTTCCACCTGGGCGAAGACCCAGTCCAAGCCGCTGGCGATGCGCTTGCCGCAGCCCATGTTGACAGGCGAAAAGTTTCGATCGATCTGACAGGGCCAGTCCACCTTGTCCAGCAGGGCCCGCGTCTGATCGCACAACTCAGCCTCGCCGGGCCGGTCCTTGCGCGGACCATCCGCGATGACCAGCAATCGGCTCGGGCGGGCACGGGCGATCCGCACCAGCGCCTGGCCGGCCAGGTCCGGGCGATTGAAGATGATCAGCGCCATCGGCGTGTGCAGACTCACGCTACGTTCCTCCGCGGCAGGGTTTGCACACCGGCCTCAGGCTCAAATCCCGGGGTGCGATGCATCGCGCGCCTGACATGGGCGGGAATGTGCCTTAGTTCACGAGTGGCTTGTTCCGCGACGCCCGCCATGTGCCGGCACCACAATTCCAGCACCAGGGCCGCATAGGCGGTGGCGCTAATGCCCGCCCGGGTCGGCTGCGTCAGCCGTTGCACATGGTCGGAGCGGAAAAACTGGCCGTTCGTCAAATAGCCGTCGGTCAGCCATGAGCCATAGCGAGCGAACAATAGTTGTCGCCAGGCTTTCACCGGTGGTTCAAATCCTCGCTTGGGCCGCTGGATCACCCAGCTCGGCAGCCATTCCGCCGCCGCCTGCCGCAGCCAGACCTTGGACCCGCCGGCCGGCAAGCCATGGGCTTTGAGCAATCCCATGGCGGTCTCCGCCAATCTGTAATCCACCAGGGGCAGACGCAACTCCACCGCCCACGCCATGCTCAACCGATCGCCTTGGGCCAGGCCGTTCTCGCGCAGGTAGGTGTCGCAGATTAAACGCATCACCGCCTGCGCGGGCTCTTCCTTCTGGTAGGAATCCGTCAGCGCCGCCGCCTGCATATACAAGTGTTCGGGGGAGCTTCCGGGGGAACTGCCGGGGGAGCTTCCGGGGGAGAACCATTCGTCCAGTTCGGCGCGAGCGGCGGTGACGCCCGGCCAGAGTTCCTCGAACACCATCTTTAGTTCCGCGGATCGCGCGTCCCGCCAGAGCGTGCGCAGCGCCTGCTTCCATCCGCGCGAGCCGCGCTGAGCTTTGCTCAGGTACGCCCACGCTCCGCGCCAGCCCTTGTCCCGCAGGCCTTTTCTTAGTATCGAGTGTTCCGCGGCCTGGCGAACCCACGGATAGCCCCAGAACAGTTCGTCGCCGCCCTGGCCTTGCAGCAGCACCGGCACGTTCTTCTCCCGGGCCCGCCGACTGATGGCGTAGTAGCCCAAGGCCGAGGGGTCCGCGATCGGATCATCCGCCGCCGCGACCAGTTGCGGAAATATCTGCTCCAGCTCCGCGCCGCTCAGTTCCACCTCTTCAACGGGCAAGCCCAGGTGCCGGGCCAACGCCGTGGCGTCTTCACGCTCATCGCAACCGGGCCGACCTGCGTAGCCGACGGTGAACGCGGTCAGCGTTCCCGGATAGCGTTTGGCCGTCAGGGCCGCGATCAGGCTGGAATCCAGCCCGCCGGACAGGGCGATGCCCACCGGCACGTCCGAGCGCAGCACCAGGGGGGCGATTTCTTCCAGGCATTGCCGGATGGCGGTGGGGGGGTCTTCTTCCCGCGGCGGGCTGTCTTGAATCCGCCAGTAGCAGTGTTTGCGCACCTGCCACGGGTCCAGATTCACCGTCAGCAGGCAGCCAGCCTCCAACTTGATCACATCGCGCACCGCCGTCATCGGCTCGGGCACAAATTGATATTGCAGCATCTGTCGGGCCGCCTGGCGATCCAGTTCAAACGGCACCAGGCCCGTGCTCAACAGAGCCTTGAGCTCCGAGGCGAAGATCAGCACGCCGTCCTGGGCGTAAAGATACAGCGGCTTCTCACCCATCCGGTCGCGGGCCAGCAGCAGCTTCTGGCGCTTCTGGTCCCAGAGCGCGAAGGCGAACATGCCGCGCAGGTGTTCAACGCATTTCGGGCCGTATTCCTCGTAAAGGTGCACGATCGTTTCGCAATCGCTGCCGGACGCAAAGCGGTGCCCCTTGGCCTCCAACTGCTGGCGCAACTCCACGAAATTGTAGATTTCCCCGTTGGCTACCAGGACCAGCGTCCGGTCCTCGTTGCACAAAGGCTGGCGTCCGCCCGCTAGGTCAATGATGGACAGCCGGCGCATGCCCAGGACCACCTGCAGGTGCTGATATTGCCCCGCGTCATCCGGGCCGCGATGGATCAGGGCGTCGGCAGCGCGGGATATCCCCGCCGTCTGCCGCGGCGTCAAGCTTTCCCGCCCGACGATGCCGTAAATCCCGCACATGCCTTTTACCTTTTCACCGCGTCCACCAGCAGCGAGGTGTAATACAGCGTGCCCCGCTGGAAAGTTTTCTGCCCGTCAAAATGCACCGAGCGCCGCACCATGCCATCCTCCACGTCCCAGCGCCGCGCGTGGAATCGCTCCCTGGCGTCGAAGTATTCCAGCTTCACGGGCTCCAGCCCCGCCTGCACGATCATGGCGCATAAACGATCGACATTCAGCATCTGCTGGTGACCGTCCTTGGGCGGCATGACTTCCCGCCGGTAGGCGGGATCGCGCCGATACCCGTCGGGCACCGCGATGCGAAGCAGCCCGCCCGGACGCAGATAACGCCTGCTTAACCGCAAGACCCGCATCGTCTGCGCGGGCGTCAGGTGTTCGAGCACGTGTTCAGCCAGCAGACGATGTATCGAGTCCGGGCTGAACAATAGACGCCAGTCCAGCTCCTTGGTGATGTCCAGTTCCCGGATGTCCGTGGCGATCCACCCCGCCTGCCGGAATCCGCCGGCCCCCAGGATGACGCGCGGCTCAGCCGTGGCGCGGACTAAACCGCGCAACTCCAACTTGCGGACCAGCGTATTGGCCGTGCGCGCCGGCAGATACCGCGACATGGATTTAAGCATCGCTTCCACGCGCAAGGGCACCCCCGGAAGCAGCGCAGGCAGGATGCCCGTCAGCTTCGCCGGCATGGCGCCGCGCGGTGGTCGGTTTGCCGTCAGGCTGCTTTTTTCAGTTCGCATGCCCATGCTCCATCCATCAAAACCGGGCTGTGGCCGGGCAACCCCGGCACGCCGGACCCGAAATAGTCGCCTTCGATCACCCGCAAGCGCCCTAAGATCAGATCGTCCGCCACCTCATCCCCCACCGCGATGTTGCCGTTGAGCACGTACGTGTTGGCCGTCAGCGGCAGCCGGGGAATCGTGCAGGAAAACTCTCCTTCCCCGCTTAGGCCCTCAAAGCTCTGGCCCGTGAAGTTGCTGCGGTGCAGGATCAGCGACTTGCCGTATTCGTCGCGAATCGAAAAGCTCGGCACCACGTGATACAGCGGCTTGGGGCTCTGCACGCGATAGCGGAAAACCAGCGTGATCGGCTGTCCGCACGTGGCGGACGACACTTCGCGGCCGTCCCCGTCGCGCAGATAAAAGGCGGTGATGATCGCCCGCCCGTCGCCGCTGCGCTCGGGTGCCTGCTCTAGACTGGCAAGCTCGTGTTCGCCTTCCAAGCTGCGCAGATAAGTTCGGATCGCCTCGTGCGTGGGCCCCTGATGCAGAACCTGTCCCTTGCGCAACACCACCGTGCGCTTGCAGAGGTGCTGGATCGCCGCCATGTTGTGGCTGACCAGGAGCACCGTCCGCCCGCCCTGGGCCACGTCGCCCATCTTGCCTAGGCATTTTTTCTGAAAGGCCGTGTCGCCCACCGCCAGCACTTCGTCGACGATCAGGATCTCCGGCTGCAGATGCGCCGCCACCGCGAACGCCAGCCGTACATACATCCCGCTGGAATACCGCTTCACCGGCGTGTCCAGAAAACGCTCGATTTCCGAAAACTCGACGATCTGATCGAAGTGCCTGCTGATCTCCGCGTTGCGCATCCCCAGCGTCGCCCCGTTGAGATAAATATTTTCCCGTCCGGTCAACTCCGGATGAAAGCCCGTGCCCACCTCCAGCAGCGATCCCACCCGGCCCTGGATCTCCGCCCAGCCTTTCGTCGGGCCGGTGATCCGCGAGAGCACCTTCAGCAGCGTGCTCTTGCCAGCCCCGTTGTTGCCGATGATGCCCACCACTTCCCCACGGCCCACGTCGAAACTCACGTCGCGTAAAGCCCAGAAATCCTGGTTCTGAGGCTTAGCCTGCGGCGGTAGCCCCCGTAAGCGGCGCCATAGCCCCTGGCCGCTCTGGCTCAGGCGATCCGTCATCGATCGCGCCGACCCCAGCCGGTAGCGCTTGGATAACTCATGCACTCGGATCGCCCAGTCCGTCATCGTCGCCTTTCTTAGGCCGCGGTCTTACACCACGTCCTCAAAATGCCTTTCCGACAGATTGAACACCATCAAACCCGTCACCAGCAGGCCCACGCCCACCGCCAGCGACACCGCCAACGTCTCGACCTGGATCGGCTGGCCTAAGATCGCCGCGCGGAACGCGTCCATCGTGCCTACCATCGGATTCAAACTCAGCATCCAGCGGTAGTGGGGGTTCTGCACCAGGCTCACCGGATAAATCACCGGGGTTAAGAAAAACCAGATCTGCAGCATGAACGGCACGGTATGGGCAAAGTCCCGCCACCACACCGCCAAGCTTGCCAGCACCAGCCCCACGCCCAGCGACACCACGATCACGCTTAAGAGCAGCAGCGGCACCAGGGCCAGGTTCGCCGTCGGTACCACCTGGAAGTGCCACATCAAGCCCGCCAGCACCAGAAACGCGCAAGCGAAATCCAAAAGCGGCGCCCCGATCACCGACAGCGGCAGAATCAGCCGCGGCACATACACCTTCTTTAGAATGTGCGCGTTGGCGATCATCGACAGACTCACGCCGCGCACCACCTCCGCGAAAAACTGCCAGGGCAGCAGGCCCGCGAACACAAACACCGCGTATGCCACGCCGTCCACCTGCTTCTGCAGGCCCATGAGTTGGCCGAAGAAAATCTGGAACACCACCATCGACGCCACCGGCCGCACCACCGCCCAGCTTGCGCCCAGCATGCTCTGCTTGTAACGCACCTGGATGTCGCGCAAAACGTATTGCCACAAAAGGTCACGATACCGCCACAGCTCAGCGATATCCGGCAGCAATTTCCCCCGTCGCGGACGAATGACCGTCACGCGCGAATGGTTTAGCCGGTAGGGATCAATACCCACGTCCCCCGCAGCCGAGGCTGAACCCGCGCTGGTAATGCTTGGCGGCAGTGCCGACAAAGCGTCTCTCCTTAATGTCCGCTCCTGCCTCCGTTTGATGCCCATCAGGCAAAACCTTGCCCAATCGACACAAACGGTACAGACGGCATCTCCCTCATCGTCCGCTTTCCAAGTCGACTTAAGGCCCGCCGCGACAGTTTTCCTTGGTTATCCGGTCCTTGCCGCCGAATGGAACAAAACAAGCCCAGCACGTCAGGCTGGGCGACAAGATCCAAATAACTTCTTGGGAAACGCGACCGGTGCGATTCGAACGCACGACCTGCGGTTTAGGAAACCGCTGCTCTATCCAACTGAGCTACGGCCGCATCATAAAAAGGCATACCCCCAATTTTGAACATATGCCATCTTGAACCCCAACCTAGTCGCCCTATGGGATAGGGTCAAGCCCCCTCTATGAATCCCAAGCCGGGGCGCAAGCCCCGGGTATTTGGCTCCTTGCGCCCCCAACCTAATTGACTGTCCGCTCCGGCTTAGCTAACTTCAGCACCCGCCCGATAGACTCTATGCGGTTCGTAGCCACCCTGGCGGAGGCGTTTGGCCTTCCCGTTGGGTCGCCACCTTAGCTCAGCGGTAGAGCGGTGCTTTCGTAAAGCACAGGTCGTGGGTTCAAGTCCCACAGGTGGCTTTTTTTCATTTTCAAATCCAGCGGAATCATCAGTTAAACCCCAGGTGCAGCCGTGGTCCTGTCCCCGGCGCGGTGGCAGCGCCTCAAGCGTTTTACCTCATCCAAGCAGCATGAAAAGAAAAATGTTGCTTATATGTTTTTGGCCTGTCTATGTCTATAACGATGATATTTTCTATTGATTCTTGTCTGGGATTAAGGCGTTAAGGACATCTACCGATATCCGTCACGTCAGGGCCTGATCTTTATTAGGAAAACACCTGAAGATCGCTTTGGCTGGCTCATATTCAGCTCTCAGCCGAGAGCGTAAGTCGGGGTGGCTTCGCTAATGTCTACGCCCTATTCGCTTAATCGTGCTGAACCTTTGCTCATTGCCCAACGCTGTGTCGCGCGCCCCAAAATGACCCGATAACGGGAGTCAGCCCATGCGCATTGGAACCAGAATCATCAGCCTCTGCGGAGCTGGGATCGTCGTCACCGCCGGCGCGATGATCGGCGCCGTGGCCTGGAATAATCAGACCCTCCGGGCCGACCTGGTTGGGCAACTGAACGTCAATGCCCAGGACAGCTGCGCCCTGATCGCCAAAGATGTCTATCGCATGGCCCAGGTGCAATACGAAAACTCCAAGCAGAAACTGCAAAGCGACCTCAACGTCGCCTGGAACCTGCTGGCGGACATGGGCTCGGTGACGTTTGACGCCACGCATGTGGATACCTGGGAAGCGGTCGATCAGGTGACCCAGAAGACTCAGACTGTCGCATTGGCGCGCCTGCTCGTCGGCGGTCAATCGCTCGGTCGACAGACGACGACGGATGAGCCGGCTCCGCTGGTCGATCACGTGACGGAATTGACCGGCAGCAGCGCCACTATCTTTCAGCGCATGAATGATCGCGGCGACATGCTGCGCGTCTGCACCAGCGTGCTTAACGACAAAGGGCTCCGCGCCGTGGGCACCTATATCCCCGCCGTCGCAGCCGACGGATCCCCTAATCCCGTGATCGCCCAGGTGCTCGCCGGGCAGACCTTCCAAGGCCGGGCCCAGATCCTCGGGCATTGGTACCTGACCGCTTACAGGCCCATCACCGACGCCGCCGGCCAGGTCGTCGGCATGCTTTACACCGGCGTCAAACAAGAAAGCGTCGCAGCCCTGCGCAAGGGCATCATGGACATCGTGGTCGGCAAGTCCGGCTACGTCTATGTCATCGGCGGCAAGGGGGCGGAAAAGGGCCACTACGTCCTTTCCTATCAGGGCAAACGCGACGGCGAGAACATCTGGAATACGCAGGACGCCGGCGGGGGGCGGCCGATTCAGACCATCGTCCAGGAAGCTCTCCAATCGCCCCCCGGCGAGATTCGTTTTGTCCGCTACCCCTGGAAAAACAACAACGATACCCAGGCCCGCGTCAAGGTCGCCGCCGTCACTTACTTTGAACCCTGGGATTGGGTCATCGGCGTCGGCGCCTACGAGGACGACTTCCATGACGCGATGGCCTACATTGATTCCTCCGTCTGGCGGGTGACGGTCAGCTCCCTGGTGGCCGCGATCGTCGTGATCGTGCTGGCCATGGGGCTGGCCCTGGTCATATCCCGTCGCATCACCCGGCCTATTCTCGACATCGTGTCGCGCATCCAGGACATCGCCCAGGGCGAAGGCGACCTGACCCAGCGGGCCGCCATGAAGGCTCAACCGTGTTCGTCCATGACCAAGTGCGGCAAGAAGGACTGCCCGGTCTTCGGCCGGACCGTCCGCTGCTGGGAAACCGTCGGCTCGGAAGCCCCCCATAAGGACATGGTTGTCTGCCCGAAGATCAAGAACGGCGTCTATAAATCCTGCCACCCATGCAAGGTCATGAAGCAGTCCATGCAGGACGAAGTGGGCCAGCTCGCCGGCTGGTTCAACACCTTTGTATCCAACATGAACAAGATCATCTCCGAGGTCGCCGGCGTGTCGCGTGAAGTCGCCTCCGCCTCGGCCCAGATCGCCGCCGGCAGCGAGGAAATGGCCGTCGGCATGAAGGAACAGCAGAACCAGGTGGCGCAGATTTCCTCCGCCGTCGCGCAGATGGCCCAGTCCGTCACCGAGGTGGCCCAGAAGAGCCAGCAGGCCACCGGCGGCGCCGCCAAGGCCGGGGAATCCGCCGCGCAGGGAAGCCAGGTGGTCGCCCAGACCATCCAGGACATGGGCGCGATCAACCAGGCCGTGGCCGCCAGCGCCCAAAGCGTCACGGAACTGGGGGCACGCGGGCAGCAGATCGGGCAGGTCATCGGGGTCATCAACGACATCGCCGACCAGACCAACCTCCTGGCCCTGAACGCCGCCATCGAGGCCGCCCGCGCCGGCGAACACGGGCGCGGCTTCGCCGTCGTCGCCGACGAGGTGCGCAAACTGGCCGATCGCACCACCCAAGCCACCGCCGAGATCGCCACCAGCATCCAGGCGATTCAGACCGATACCGCCAAGGCGGTCCAGAGCATGAACAGCGGCTCAGCCCAGGTCAAGCAGGGCGTCGAACGCGCCAGCCACGCCGGCGCCAGCCTCCAGGGCATCGTCACTCACGCCAAAGCGGTCTCGGATATGATCACCTCCATCGCCGCCGCCGCCGAGGAGCAGTCCGCCGCCAGTGAACAGATCAGTAAAAGCCTCCAGAGCATTGCCTCCGTCACCCAGCAGGCTACCGACGGGGCCGGGCAATCCGCCGTCGCCGCCACGCAGCTTTCCCAGAAGGCTGAGCAGCTCCAACGGCTCGTCGGCCAATTCAAACTCGTCTCCAGCAACGTTGCGTAGCCCGGCGCGCCCGGGCCGGCGTTGGGCCTCTGTCCGATCGCACATGGATCTGGAGCGATCACCGCGCCGACGCGGGCGATCGCTCTTTTCGTTGGGCTCCCTATGAATCCTTCGCCTTCCACCGCCGCGTCGTCTTCCGCGCCGCTTTGGACCATCGATGCCTGGCCCGACTTGGACCTGGAGATCAAGCCTTGGGCTCAGCCCTATGCCGGGACGCCGGAGGGGGCAAAAGCGCTGGAATTACGCTTTAACTCCGTGATCTATCACGATCAACCGACGCGCATCTTCGGCGTGGCGGTGTTGCAGCCACAGCCGCGGGACTGCCCCACGGTGGTGCTGGTCCACGGCGGCGGCGGGGTGCACCGCTCGTTCGACGGTTGGCGCTCCCGTTCCTATTTGCAGAGCGGGTACAACGTCCTGTCCCTGGACTTGCCGGGCAAAGGAGAAAGCCGCGACGCCTCCCGATCCACCGGCCCGGACATGAACGAAGCGAATCTGTTCTCCCCCACGCCTCCGCGTGCCGGTTGGCTTTGGCACGCGGTGGCGGCGGTGCGGCGAATGCTGGATGTCACCCAAGCCCTCGCCTGCGGCCGACCGCTGGTTTTAGAGGGCTGGAGCTGGGGCGGCGTGACGTCGCTCTTGACCGCCGGCGCCGATGCCCGCCTGACCGCCGTGATTGCTGTCTATGGCTCAGGCACTTTGCGCCGCGGGAACTTGGCCAGAAGTTTGCTCAAACTAGAGGCGCCCGTCCAGGAACAGTGGCGAACTGCCTTTGATCCCGCCCGCCAGACCTATCGCCGCGACTTGGCCATCTACCTGCCCACCGCCGCTAACGACGAATTTTTCACCCTGGCCGACAACGTGCGCACCTGGCGAGCCATCGGCCTGGATCACGCCCATTTTCTGGCCTGCCCCAATCAAAACCACAATTTGGACGCCGACGGCATGCGCTCCATTTCCGCTCTGGCCCAGGGCCTGCGTCAGAACGCCCCGCTGAACTTCGCCAAGGTTCAAACCCTCGATCATTCACCGCGCTTGGTGACCGCCCATTGCACGGGCCCAGCCCGTCAGGTGATCTGGAATATTTCCAGCCAACCGGTGGAGGATCCTCCCACGCTGGATTGGACCAAGATAAAGTGGGATATCCGTCCCGCCGCCGTCGCGCAAAACCGAGCCACCATCGACGCCCAAGAACTTGATGGCCGCGTGTGGTTCGCCACCGCCGCAGCCGAGTCAGGCCTGCTCTCATCCACCCCGCTTTACCTCGCGCAGCACCCGCTGGATGTCTGACCGCCCGACACGCAGTTGTCGGCCGATGCAAAATAGTTGAAAATCAATTTGCATTCCGTGCAGCCATTTTTGGGAGCTGATCATGTCTCAATCGCCTCCTCTGATCCCGCGCACCTTGCTCTTTGGCAATCCCAGTCGCAGCGGGCCGAAGATCTCGCCCGATGGCCGCCACCTGGTTTATCTCGCTCCCGACGAGCGCCAGGTGCTGCAGGTATGGCTGGCCGGCGCCAACGGTCAGCCGGATCGCGTCCTGACCCGCGATCCCAAACGCGGCATACGCATGTTTTCCTGGACATTCCTGCCCGACCAGTTGATGTATCTTCAGGATGCCGAAGGCGACGAAAACTATCACCTCTTTCTGGTTCACCTTGGCACCGGTCTGGTTCGCGACCTGACGCCCTTTCAAGGCGTGCGGGCGGAACTCGTCGCCCTGCACCACCAGAATCCCCGCTTCGCCCTGGTGGCCATGAACATCAACGACCGTGCCGTCATGGATGTCTACCGCCTTGATCTGGTCAGCGGCGCCGTCGAGCTGGACACGCGCAACCCCGGCAACGCCTTGTCCTACACCGCCCACGAGCTGAACATCCGGGCCGTTCTGGTCAGCACGGATGACGGGGGCCAGGATTTATTGTTGCGCCAGGCCAACGATGAGCCTTGGCGAAACGTACAGCACTGGGGGCCGGACGAACAAGGCAAGCCGGTCAGCTTTTCCCTCGACGGCAAGACGCTGTATTTGCTGGGCAATCACAACTTCGACACCATGCGCCTGCTGGCCCACGACATCCAGACGGGTAACCAAACGGTCCTGGCCCAGGACCTTCACTTCGACGCCGAGGGCGTCATGACTCACCCCACCAGGCAAACCGTCCAGGCCGTGAGCTTCCACCGCGACAAATACGAGTGGGAATTCCTCGACGACGATTTAGCCGCCGATTTCCAACCTTTCCGCCAGATACATCAGGGTGAGATGTTCCTGCAAAGCCGCGATCTGGCCGACACGACGTGGATCGTCAGCCTCAATTTCGATCACGGTCAGCCCCATTATTACCGCTACGACCGCCCCCGGAAGAAAGCTTCGTTCCTGTTTGCCGGTCACCCGGAGCTGGATCAATACGTCCGCGCTCACAAGCAATCCATCCGCGTCACCGCCCGCGACGGCCTGACGCTCCACGGCTACCTGACGCTGCCGGTGGACGTCGAGCCGCGGAATCTGCCCCTGGTGCTTTACGTTCATGGCGGGCCCTGGATGCGCGACGGCTGGGGCTTCTGGTCCGTGATCCAGTGGCTGGCCAATCGCGGCTACGCGGTGCTGCAGGTCAACTTCCGCGGCTCCAGCGGTTACGGCAAAGCCCACCTAAGTGCCGGCAATCACCAGTGGGGCGCCGCCATGCACCATGATCTGCTCGACGCCGTCGGTTGGGTGATCGACAGGAAAATCGCCGACCCCCAGCGTGTGGCCATCATGGGCGCTTCCTACGGCGGCTACGCCACGCTGGCCGGGCTGACCTTCACCCCCGACTTTTTCTGCGCCGGCGTCGACCTGGTCGGGCCCAGCAACATCGTCACGCTGCTGAAAACCACGCCTCCCTATTGGAAGCCGATGCTGGCCATGATCGACCGGCGGGTGGGCAATCCGTATCGGGACGAAGAATCGCTCAAGTCGCGCTCGCCGCTGTTTTTCGCCGACCGCATCAAGCGTCCCTTGCTCATCGGCCAGGGCGCCAACGACCCGCGCGTCAAACAGGCCGAGAGCGACCAGATCGTCGCCGCCATGCGCAAGGCCAGCCTGCCCGTGGAATACGTGATCTACGCCGACGAAGGCCACACCCTGGCTCGTCCCCCCAATCGCCTGCACTTCTACGCCCTGGCGGAAAAGTTCCTCGCCACCCACCTCGGCGGGCGCTGCGAGCCGATGGGCGACATCCCAGGCCACAGCGGGCAGATGAGGTGATGGCCAACCGCATCTTGGGGCTGGTCATAGGTCCGCGTCAACAGGGACTTAATAGGGTAGACAAGGGCAGCCGGACAGGCTTGGAATGGGCGATACAGGACTTGAACCTGTGACCTCACGGGTGTGATCCGTGCGCTCTAGCCAACTGAGCTAATCGCCCCAAAATCGCCCTGCCACAATAGCGATCATCTTTTTTTGGTCAAGCCTGCCCCACGCGCGAATTCAAAAACCGCGGCCCGCGCCGGCAACGTTTGGCGCCAGCTCGCAGAACCGCCTGCCCCAATCGCCGCGGCTGGCCGCATACGGGCCGAAAAGTGGGGGGGCAAGCCCTACGCCAGCTTGGACTAAGACCTAATGATGGACCGAAGGCGGAGTCTGCGTTGGCGCCGCCGTCTTCTCCGCCGCCGGGCCTTGGGCAGCCGCGGGCGCATTGGGCGGTGGAATCTGATAGGGGTTCTCCGGCGTCTTGGCCGGGGGCCCTGCCTGCCGCACTTCGTCTTCGATCCCCTGCAGGCCTTTCTTAAACTCCACAATCCCCTTGCCCAGGTTGCGACCGACCTCCGGCAACCGCTTGCCGAACAGGAGCAGGCCGATCAGGGCCAGGATGAACATTTCCTGCCATCCGATAGGCCCTAAGAATGCCAGCGTTGCAGACATCAGCTTCGACTCCTGTCCCGGTAGGATCAGCATTCGCTGGCCGTGGTCCCCGGGGTGGGAACACTGCCTTGACGACTCATTCAAGCCTTTCCGCGCCAACGGGTCAAATCCCCAGCTCACAAAAGCCTGATTTAGTCCACATCCTACACTCTACGCAAACCCCCTGCCCCAGTTCACCCCCGGAACTCCCGGAACCCCCGGAAGTGCCGGAGACCCCGGAAGTGCCCCCCGAAATCCCCCCCGGCAATACCCGGATCCCTTCATTTCGCCGGCCAGCGACCCGTTCCCATGCCAAAACCGCCGCCATCTGAATTTCAGATGGCAGGACGCACGCTTTTTGATGGTTTGTTTGGCCCCTGGCTTAAATCTTACTGAGCACCAGGCAGACATTGTGCCCGCCGAAGCCGAAGGAGTTGCTGATCACCGTCTTAAGCTTCTTTTCCCGCGGCACGTTGGGAATATAGTCCAGGTCGCACCCTTCGCCGGGGCTCTCGAGGTTGATCGTCGGAGGCATGACCCCGTGTTGCAGGGCCATGAGGGAGATAATCGCCTCCACGCCGCCCGAGGCTCCCAGCAGGTGCCCAGTCATGCTCTTGGTCGAGCTGATGGGCATTTTGCGGGCCAGGTCCTCACCGAACAGGCGTTTGATGGCCTTGGTCTCCGCCACGTCGCCCAGCTGGGTGCTCGTGCCGTGGGCGTTGATGTAATCCACCTCGTCCGTGCGGCAAGCGGCGTCTTCCAGGGCACATTGCATCGCCCGGGCGGCCCCTCGACCTTCTTCATCCGGAGCCGTGATGTGCGAGCCGTCCGCCGACTGGCCCCACCCGCGCATTTCCGCGTAAATCTTCGCCCCGCGTGCCTTGGCCCGTTCGTATTCCTCAAGCACCAGAATCCCCGCGCCTTCCGAGAGGATAAATCCGTCCCGGTCCTTATCGAACGGCCGCGAAGCCGCCGCGGGATTGTCATTGCGCTTGGAAAGGGCCTTAAGCGCGATAAAGCAGGCCATGCCCAGCGGCGTCATCGCCGCTTCCGACCCGCCGGTGATCATGATGTCCGCCGTGCCGTGGCGGATGCACTCCGCCGCCTCGCCGATGGCGTGCCCGCCGCTGGCGCAAGCCGTCGCCACCGCCGAGTTGGGCCCGTGCAGACCCCAGTAGATCGAGACATTGCCTGAGCCGGCGTTGCACATGAGCTTGGGCACCATGAACGGGCTGACCCGGTCCGGCCCCTTTTCGAGCATCTTCTTATAGCCCTGCTCGAATTCCTCGATGCCGCCGATGCCCGTGCCGATGATCGAGCCGCAGCGCCAGGTGTCTTCCTTGGCAAAGTCCAAGCCCGCGTCCTTGACCGCGTCAATGGCCGCGTTCAGGGCGAATTGCGCAAAGCGGTCGATCCGCTTGGCATCCCGCTTGTCCAGGTTCGGGCCGCCGTCCCAGTCGCTGACTTCGCCGCCGAACTTCACCTCATGCTGGGACGTGTCCCAACGGGTGATGGTCTTAATACCGCTCTGCCCAGCCATCAAGGCCTGCCAGAGTTTGGGTATCTCCAATCCCAGACTGGTCACGCAGCCCAGGCCCGTGATCACCACACGACGCTTGCTCATATCGTAAAACCCAACAGCCTCTGGCGGGATGCCGCCCCAGCCCCTGGCACACGCCCTAAGTCAGGGCGCCTACCCTTGGCCGGGGGGCCATCCGCGCTTCATTGAGGCCTTATTCCTTGCCGGCCTTGGCAAAATGCGTTTTGATGAAGTCGATGGCCTGACCAACGGTCTGGATCTTCTCGGCTTCTTCATCGGGAATCGAGGTTTCAAACTCGTCCTCGAATTCCATCACCAACTCGACGGTGTCGAGGCTGTCAGCATTCAGGTCGTTGACAAAATTGGTGTCGCGGGAAATTTCGCCGCGGTCAACGCCCATCTGCTCAGCGACGATCGAGATCACTTTCTCTTCAATCGCCTTTTCGTCCATGGTCACTTTTCTCCTTGGCCCCGATCGTAGGGCAAATGGCTTGGTTTACGTCGCATCTGCGGCGAACGGCAGCAATATAGCTTCCGAAGGCTAACCTGCCAACCGCCGTTTAACACATTGTCATCCCGCCGTCGACCGCCAGGGCCTGCCCGGTGATGAATCCCGCCTCGTCCGAGGCCAGAAACGCCACCGCCGCGGCCACTTCCACGGGCTTGCCGAAGCGGGCCAGCGGGGTCGCTCGAATCGCGAAATCCTTCACCGCCGGGGGCAAGTTCTCGGTCATATGCGTCAGGGTAAAGCCCGGCGCCACCACGTTGGCCGTGATGTTCTTAGGGGCCATTTCCTTGGCAATCGACTTGGTCAAACCCACCAGACCGGCCTTCGCCGCCGCGTAATTGGCCTGCCCGGCGTTCCCCACCAGGCCCGCCACCGATCCGATATTCACAATCCGTCCCCATTTGCCCCGCATCATCGGCCGCAGCGCCGCCCGGCAGGCCACGAACGCGCTGCGCAGGTTCACCGCGATGATGGTGTCGAACTGTTCGTCGCTCATCCGCAAAATCAACCCGTCGCTGGTCATCCCCGCGTTGTTCACCAGAATGTCCAGTCGTTTATGTTCGTCGGCGATCTGGTCCACCGCCGCCTCCAGGGCCGCCCCGTTCGACACGTCGCAGGGGTGAATGCTCACCGACCCGCCTTCCTTGAGGATTTCCCCCGCCACGCCCTCAAGAGTCTCCCGATGGCGCGCCATCAGCACCACGTGACGCCCCTGACGCGCCAATGCCTTGGCCGTCTCGGCGCCGATCCCGCGCGAAGCTCCTGTCACCAGGGCGACGCGTTGTTTGGGCGATGGAGCCATGCGTGGTACCTGTTACCCCCGGCCGTTTTGTCGCCTTGGCGACCGAGCCCGTGGGGCCCTGCAATGACCGGTCGCGGCAAGCCGGACCGGGTAATTCCTGCCTGACCTGTAACCCGAACACCGTCTAACGAGCCACGGCTTCCGCGTAATTCTGCACGGCCGTGCCCTTGTTGATCCGGCGCATCAGCCCGCTGAGCACCCGCCCAGGAGCCAACTCCACATAGCGCCCGCTGAGGTGAATCACCGCCCACCGCATCGACTTTTCCCATTGCACCGGGCGGGTTAACTGTTCGACCAACAGACCCTTGATGGATTCCACGTTGCTGCTGTCGTGAGGCTGGCCGGTCACGTTCGAGATCACCGGCACCACCGGCTCACGCCATTCTACTTGTTCTAAGGCCTTGGCCAGCCGGGCCGCCGCCGGCTGCATGATCGGCGAATGAAACGCCCCGGCCACCGCCAGGGCCTTGGCCTGCAAGCCCATTTCCCCCGCCACCGTCAGGGCACATTCGCAGGCCGCCTTGCTGCCGCTGATCACCACCTGGTTGGGGCAATTGAAGTTGGCCGGCACCAGCACCTGGCCGTCACCGCTGACGCGCTCAAGCACCGTCAGGCACACCGCCTGGGCCTGGTCCTGGCTGGATCCGATCAAGGCCACCATCCCGCTGGGCGTCGCCTCGGCCGCTTCCTGCATGGCCAACCCACGCAGCCGCACCAGCCGCAGCCCGTCCTCAAAGCTGAACGCCCCGGCCAAGTGCAACGCCGTGAATTCACCTAAGCTTAAGCCCGCCACCGACGTCAGATGGCCCATCAGGCCCATTTCCTTTAAAGCCCGAAAACTGGCCACCGCGCACGTGTAAATCGCCGCTTGGGCCACGTCCGTGCGATTGAGCTGATCCTCCGGACCTTCAAAGCACAAACGACTTAAGTCCATCCCCAGCAGGCGATCCGCCTGGGCGAATGTTTCCGCCGCCACCGGATGCTGCGCCGCCCAGTCTTTGCCCATCCCCACATGCTGTGAACCCTGTCCAGGGCAAAGCAGAATGTCGCCGGTGGCTATCCCCGTGGTGCTTTGGGTGATGGGAGCAGTCTGACTGAACGTGCTCATCGCTGGGTTGCTCCTTAGATTTTCCATAATCTTTACCCGGCCGTCTGCGGCCGACGTTCGTTCCTTATCATCACGCCTGACCACCCCTTGCGTCAAACCCGCCGTCGTGGTCTTTTCCCCACGCCGTCTAGATTCGCCACAAGCTCGATGCCCAGGTCAGCCCGCCGCCCAACGCCACGAACAACACCAGGTCGCCCGCCTTTAGCCGGCCCGCCTGCCATAGCTCGTGCAGGCAGATCGGCACGCTGGCCGACGACGTGTTGCCGTAGCGATCAATATTGATGTACAGCTTCTCCGGCGGCAGTCCCAACCGCTGCCGGGCGGATTCCATGATCCGGCTGTTGGACTGGTGCGAAATAATCATCGCCAAGTCGCTGGGCTTTAGCCCCATCGCGTCCAGGGCCCGGTCGATCTCGCCCTGCAGCGTCGCCACCGCGAAGCGATAAATCTCCCGCCCGTTCATCTGCATGGTCTCAAAGGCGCCGGAGAAAATCGTGTCGTTGGGCGGAATGTCCTGGGCGCTGCGCGGGCAATACAGGTGCTGCCACTGGTTCCCGTCGCTGCCCATCGTCTGCCGCAGACACCCCTGCTCCGGATCGTCCGAAGCGGTCAAAATCACCCCTGCCGCCCCGTCGCCGAACAGAATGCACGTCCCCCGGTCCTTCCAGTCCAGAAAAGCGCTCATCACGTCCGCGCCCAGCACCGCCACCGTCCGCATGGCCCCGCTTTGAATCATGCTCGCGCCCACGTTCAGGGCGTAAACAAATCCGCTGCACACCGCGTTGACGTCCAGCGCCCCGGCCGGCGAAGCCCCGATCTCCGCCACCACCCGGGCCGCCGTCGACGGGCAAACCATCTCCGGCCGCGTCGTGGCCAAAATCAGCATGTCTAATTGTTTAGGATCAATCCCCGCGTTCTGAACCGCCTGCCGAGCGGCCTCAACGGCCAGGTGACGAACCGTCACCCCCGGCGCTGCCACCCGACGCTCGCGGATCCCCGTACGCTGGCTGATCCAGTCGTCGGAGGTGTCCACCAGCTTGGCCAGATCCTGATTGGTCATCACCCGCGGCGGCACGGACATGCCAGTACCCAGCATGCGGATGCCGATCTTCGTCCGACCCGTCTGGTTGGTGGAGCCCATAGCGGCCGCACTCATGCCGCGCCCTCTTCCACAGGGTTGAAGCGGCCCAGCGCTTCGGTGATCGCCGCGTTCACGTTGTGCTTGGCCAGGCTGATCGCGTTGCGGATCGCCGCGGTGATCGTCCGGGCCTCGCTTGAACCGTGACAGATGATGCAGATGCCGTTGGCGCCCAACAAGGGAGCGCCCCCATACTCGTGATAGTCGTGTTTCTTATAGATGCTCTTGACCACCGGCTCGAACTTCATCGCCAGTTGGGGGTCAATTTCGAAGATCTCATGCGCAATCGTCTTAAACAGCCCCGAGCTGAGTCCCTCGGCCAGCTTCAGCACCACGTTGCCGGTGAAACCTTCGGTCACCACGATGTCCGTCTTGCCGTCAAATAAGTCACGCCCTTCGACGTAACCGACGTAGTTCAGCGAAGGATCAGCCTTCATCAGCACGTTGGTTTCCTTCACCAGCGTGCTGCCCTTGGCCTCTTCCCCGCCGATGTTCAGCAAGGCCACCCGTGGTTCCTTAATCCCCACCACTTCCCGGGCGAAAATGCTGGCCATGTGCCCGTATTGGTGCAGATGCGTCGGGCGCGGCTCGGGGTTGGCCCCCACGTCGCAGAGGACGATCGGCCCATAAAACGTCGGCACCGTCACCGCGATCCCCGGGCGATGCACTCCCGGCAGCCGGCGCATCGACATCTGGGCCGCCGCCACGCACGCCCCCGTGTTGCCCGCGCTGATCACCACGTCGCAACGCCGGGCCCCGGCGCGCTTGCCCGCCAGCTCGCCCATGCGCACGATTGAACTGTCTGGTTTGTTGCGGATCGCCGTCACCGGCGGGTCATCCATGGTGATGACCTCCGTCGTTCCCTCGACTTCCAATCGGCTGTCGTTTTCCAGGCCCGCTTCGCGCAAGGATTCCCGGATGATCCGCTCGTCGCCGATCAAAACCAGGCAATCTTGAGGTGACAATTGGCCCACCGCCGCGAGGCTGCCAGCCAAAATCGCGTCGGGCGCGTTGTCACCCCCCATGACGTCTATGCCGATGCGCACGCGTCTTCCCTGGACTTATTCGTCCTTGGTGAGTTGGAGTTTCAGGCCCGGCCGCACATAGCCGCATTCCCGGCAGGCCGCGTGAGGTAGCTTCGCCTCCCCGCAATTAGGGCAACGCACGGTCCGGCAGGGCTTTAGCGCGTGGTGAGACCGACGCTTGCGAACTTGGGTTCGGGTCTTTCGTTGTACAGGAAGCATGACGCCTTCTCTCTGGCTAAGCCTGCCTCACTTTAGGGCTTGCACCCCAAAGCTGACAGCGGGAGGAACCTTAAAAAGCAAGTCGGACAATCTAATAAGACTACCTGGGATCGTCAAGCAATCCAAGTTTGCCCGGTCTTCCCACCTTAACGGGCCGTCGGAATCTTCGCTCGCCGGGCCGATGTTTTCAGGGGTCGGCAGGAGGCGGTCGCAGCCCATCTGGCCCTCTATTTTCCGCCTACATCCCCTTCTTCAGGGCTGCCAGGTGCTTGCCAAAGTGGCTGGTCAATACCTCTGTATGTGTTTTTGGATGCGTTTTGAGCACTTCCTTGACCGCCAGCCCCAGGGTCGCGTCGGTCAACACCGACCCGAACGTGACGTGCAGGATCTGCCGGCCGTCGTTTTCATCCAAATACACCTTTTCCAGGACTTTTTTGTCACTGACGTGGCTGGGCGGGGCGACTTTGCCCAGTTCCGCGGATATGTGATACGTCGCCCGGTCCTCGGCGAACCGACCCCGTGAGAAATCCACAATCCGCCGAAACAGCCCGTCATCATGCCGAGCCACCACCCGCAGGGCTTCCAGGTAGCTGGTTCCAGCCGTCTTCACATGAAAAAGACCACCCGTAACCCGCGCGAAAGCGGTATAAATCGACAATTTATCGGACCCAGAGTGCAAACTGAGCTTGTAAGGCCCTAAATGTCGCGCAATGGCGGCATGATCGGTCAAAGATCGCTGAAAAGTGGCAATATCACCCTTAAAGTCGATTCCTTTCTCAAAATCCCCGACATACCGGGGAGCCAGGCTGATCACCTTTACCCCGGCCTGCCGCAATTGGTCGGCAATGATGTAGTGCTCAGCCAAGGTGGTGGGTTGTGGAGTTTCATCAACGCTTAATTCGATCTCAAAGGCTTTGCCAGCCATGACTTTCTGAATGTGGCCGGCCAGTTCGATGGTGTGCCGGATGGCCCGGCCGTATTTGACCGCTGCCCGCTGGACGGTCGTGGCGTCGAAGGCGATCTTCAGCCCGCCCGGCAGCGATACCGGTTTATCCACATATTGTCCCACCCAGGGCGTCTGGTCCTTTATCTTGGCGAATTGCCTGGCCAGTTCCGAGTCCGTGCCCCCCGCGACATAATTGTCCGCCTGGGTGTCCACGTGGTCGGAGGGGTCGATCGTAAAGAACACAAAACCCGCGGCGGCGGTCACGTCCACGTCGGCGGGGGTTTTGAGGTGGTCCGCGTCGGCCCCCCAAGGCTCGGCGTAGTTGGCAGCTGCCAGCGCCGCTTGGGCGGCCTGCATGACCTGCGTCGGCGTGCGGTTGGTCCGCTTCATCTCGCGGATGGACTGCTGGGCAAAGATGCCGCTGATGCCTTGGCCCTGGTTCTTTAACGCGTCCAAATGCCCGGAGGTCGCCAGGCCCAGGCGGTCGCCAAAACCGAAGCTCGGCTTTAGGCCCAGGGGCACGGGCGTGAGGTTGGCTTTAGCCATAAGAAAGGTCTTTCAAAGAATAGTGGTAGGCAGAGGAAACTAATCCCGTGGTTGCGGGCCGTCAAACAAATGGGCCGACGCAGGCAGCAAAGTCCCCTGTGGCTGGGCCATGACGCGACGGAAACCTGACTTACGACGGGGCCCACGGGTATGCTTATAACGCGTGGAATCGGCTGATGCAGATGCGAAAGACTTTACGTTTCGGTCGGTGACGATTGTGGTCGGATAGGTGACGTAAGGCGGGTTCGGTGATGGTGGAGATGCGTTACGGCGGCTTGGGTAGGGGGGACAGCGGCTATTGCTTATAAAGGAATTTGATTCAGCGAAGAGAGGGATGGAGACTCAGAGGGCCATTTGGCTTGAGCGGTTGATGCATTGGTCTTGTCGCGGTCTTGGCTCCTAAGCTCTGTAGTAACCCAAGATGGCGCCACGGTACGCACCACGACACAGAATTGTGGATACGACCGAACCTTTCGGCCCACGTGATCGACATATCGGTGGAGAGGCATGAGGCATGCATGAATGAACGGAGTGACGCTGCACTTGTAGCCGCGGCGATAGCAGGCGATCCCGAACAGTTCGCGCCGATCGTTCAGCGATATCAGGACGCGGTGTTCGCTGTCGCGCTGGCGAGGCTGGGCAATTTCCATGACGCTCAAGACGTGGTGCAGAACGTGTTCCTCGAAGCCTTCCAGCGGATCAGCAATCTCAACGATCCGGCCCGCCTCGGCGCTTGGCTGCGGTCGATCACGATTCACCGATCGATCGATCATTTGCGGCGCAGTGGACAGACAAGTGGCGTCATTGACGCGAGTCAGAAGATAGAGGCCATTGCCGACGGGCGCACGCGAGAACGAACGGGCGACTTGCGCGACCAGGTGATGGCCGCGATCGGCAAGCTCAGCAGGACCCAGCGGGAGACGACGACGCTCTTTTACATCAATGGGTATTCGCAGCAGGAAGTGGCGGCGATTCAGGAAGTGCCGGTGGGGACGGTGAAGCGGCGGCTGCACGACGCACGGGCGAAATTGAAGCAAGAGATGCTCACCATGGTCGAAGACGTGCTCAAATCCGAAGCTCCGAAGGAAGACGCGGCGCAGCGTGTGTATGAGCTGCTGTGCCGGCGGGGGCCGACGGTCAGGCCCACCTATGAGTGTCAGACTTGGTGGCGGACCGTCGATGAATTGCTGCAGATCGGGGCGGCGGGCATCGAGGGATACGAACGGGTGCTTGAGTCGCCCAATAGTGCGCTGCGATCGTTCGCCATGGGCATGTTGAACATGACAGGGGCGAGCGGGGATGACGTAAATATCGCGCGGGCGGCATTGAGCGATCCCAATCGGAAAGTGCGGAGCGGCGCTGTCGTACTGCTGCACGAACGAGGGCAGAGCGAGCCAAGTGAACGCGGCGAGCTGGCGGCCATGCTCGTGCCGATGCTGCGGGACCCGTCGCGGCGCGTGCGACGGACGGCTGCCTGCGTGCTCTACGATTGGCCCGAATACGTGCCGCTGGAAGATGCAGCAGCCGCGTTGGCGGCAGAACGGGATTACCCCCGTAATGCTTTGGCGGGCTTGGTCAATGCGATTATTGCGTCGAGGCGAGGCGAGGCTACGAACGATTGATGGCGGAAAGGCGGCCGGACCCGGAAAGTGCCCGCATGTGCTTGCGGGCGTAAAAGGCTGGCCGCTGCCGGGCGAGAGGGGCACACCTCCGCCCGGCCCGCCGCTTCTTTGTGTTAAGAACGGCGAGCAGACGTCAGTCTGCGGTGAAGCCTACAGCGCCTGGAACACCAAGTCTCCAACCTTGTCTTCGAATAGCCCGTGCGGCTGACGCCGGTGGAGGAGTCAAGTCATACCAGGAAGGGAATTCACGTCGTGCAGATTCTTCCGATCCAGCAGGCCAGAGCGCTCATCGACAGTCTCGATTCGGCGGAGCTGTCTCAGGTGTTGGCTCAAGCCGCAGGCCAAGAATCCGTTATGTTCCTCGACCTACGGATTGATGAGCGGATCAGGGGGTGTCAAGGGTACGTCTGCCCGAAGTTTATCGGCGACTTCGTGTATCGAACAACGAGGGGTCAGACTAACGTCATCCGCCTTCTGGTCAAGCACTTTAAGGGATGGGGCGGAGGCGGCGAGAGTGAATACTACCGGTGGTTGATGCGACACAACGCTCCCGTGCCGCGCATGTGGGGCGCTCTCAGGGATCCGGCAGGCGATGAGGCTTTGTTCCTTGAATGGTTGCCGTATGTCGGCTATCACCGTTCGGACCCTGCTGATCGCAGTGAATTCCTGCGAGCATTGGCCATGTTCAACGCGACGCCCTTTGACGCTCCAGAGACACCGCGTCTACCATTGCACGGCGCCGCTGAGAAGGTGGCGGAGATCCTGGACACCTGCACACGGCTTCTGGCGCAGGGTCGTGCCGGGAATCTCGGCGATGCGATCGAGGGACAGTGCGCGAGATCGGAATGGGAGCGTTTTCCGGACTATGTCAGATGGATTGCGGAACAGGTCGACCACCTTCCCGTGGGTCTTGTGCATTCGGACGCAGGTACGCAGAACGTCGGGCGCCGAGAGCCCGGCGGCCCGATCCTGCTCTTCGATCTGCACAGGATATGCCGGGACTGCGTCTTCACGGACGTGGCTAGGGTCTTCACTGATATGCAGCTTCTACGTGAAGCAAGTTGGCAGAAGAGCGCGGAGCACTATCTTCGCGTTCTTCGTGAATCCGGTGGGCCGGCCGTCGCTTTCGAGACCTTTTTGGACGTGCTGCGCGTCGTTGGCCCGTGGAACCGCGTGGGTTTCTGGGGATGGAGCCTTGCCCGCTGCCTCGACGGCCAGGTCGATTTCACGGCTGATCGCGAAGAAGGCAAGCGAGTGTATCGCGGGTGGATGCTCGATCATCTAACGGAGACTGCCGAAGAGCTGCGATCCTTCGACCCTGTCCGGCAAGAGGCAGACAGATAGACTTCGTGCAATTCAGGCCAAGCAGGCGAACGATGGGCTCATGGCGAGCGAGGCAAGGAGCGCGGCTGGCGGCGTGATCAGGGAATGTGGCATCCGCAGCGGCCGGTCGCGAGGGTTGACCGAGGCCACTTCGTTCAGCAGCTACGAGACGACAGATAGTCATGGAAGTTGAACATGTCGAACATTAAGTTTCAGTGGGCCCCGCGCGTCAAAATGGCGCAGATTCTCCAGCTTTATAGCCAAATGGCTCGGGGTCTTTGCGATGAAGCGCTGGTGGATGAGATCGCCTACGCATTTGACGATCGCTGCCGAAGCATCATTGAAGTGATGGAGGCAGGAAGAGGCAGAGTCCGATGTCACGGCTGTGGGAATGCTCTGCAGCACAGCGCCTCCGAACGAAGCGATGTGCTGCGGTGTGACAAGTGCGGGTGGGCTGTCACATGGGGTGAGTTTCTGAAGAGTTATCAGGGCAAGCAGCTGCACGGAGGCACTGCGTATCCGTACTTCCAGCAGTACGTCGACAGACTGAGCAGGTGCAACACAGCCAATGAGAAGGTCCTCCTCATTGACTGGATCATCCATCAGTGCCATGTGGCCGTCGATCCCAATCTGGAGAAGCCGATCGCGCGGCCTGCCGCGGTGAATCTCATCGCGGCAACGGTTTCGCAGATCATTCCTTTCTTGGATACGTTGCCCCTGGCGCCAGACCCGGAACTTCGCGAGTCTTACAGGAAGTGGCAGGAACTCATGGCGGAAACGATCAGGCCGAAGTGAGACGATCTGCGGCCAGAGGCGGCTGGACCCGGACAAGACGGGGGGATGCGTCTGCCGCGCGTCAAAGGCTGGCCGCTGCCGGGCGAGAGGGGCACACCTCCGCCCGGCCCGCCGCTTTTCTCTATATAGTGGGATGCGGTGGCGCGCAATTTCACGCCCTCACCCTCAGTCAAGTATTGGACCGGGCATGATCATCTCGCACAAACACAAATACGTGTACATCGGCATTCCGCGAACCGGGTCGAAGTCGATGAATCATTGGCTTACGGAGTACTTCGACGGGCACGGTGACAGAGGGCATCACGACTATGCCGTGCCGGAGCAGGCCAAGGATTATCTTATCTTCACGATGGTGCGCAATCCCTATGACAGGAGAACAAGCGGATACTTCACTGTGACGTGGGATGACCAGGCGCCCACGGATGAAGAGATCGGACCGTGCAGCGGTGCGCAGGAGCGGATGAGAAAGTTCCGTGCGATTCTCGCGACGCGGCAGAGGCAGGTACAGAGACCCCTGCCGGAGCCGAAGAACTCGCCAGTTCCCCTCGACCAGCGGATCCGCGAGGCTGTCGCGGCGAACGAACCCGAAGGGCATGGGATCAACCAGAAGCGATTCGTCGAGCGGGCCGGCGTGAACCTCGTCCTCTACTTCGAGCGCTTACCACACTGTCTCAAAGAGTTGCCGTTCGTTGATGCCAATGATGTGCCTCCGTTTCCGCATCATCCAGAGCGCGGCATTCGGCCGCCGGGCAACTATTTTGATTTCTTCAAGGATCCCGACGGCGAGCAGGTCGTATGGGCGCACGCCGCTGAAGACTTTGTAGCCTTCGGCTATCGGCGTTTTAACTGTGACCTTCCCGAAGATGCCCCGAACGCGCTGTGGCTCCCGTGACTGGCGTGGCGGGCGGTGTTTATCGCCAGGCGCCCGACACGAGCCAACAAGTCAGCACACAGCACGCTACGCGATGCTGTGTGGCACCCGAGCTATGAGAAGCGCGGCGATCTGCGATCGTTCGCTAAACAGAGGCGGAGCCCAGGGAAGGAATCCCTGGGCGTTACGAAGACAAGTAAGGCAACCCACGGATTCAATCCGTGGGCTTCTTCATCCCGGAATAACGAGGCCCCCCGGAAAACCGAAACCTTGGAAGTGCGAACGCCTGTGAGCCTTTGAACCGGCCCCGCATTTCCATGCGGGGCTTAGATGCGAACAGGTCTGAGCACACGGGCGAAATTCGGGGCTTAAAGCAAGTTCCAATATTTTGACTTATCCTGATCCCTGTCTTGCCCTGCTGCTTGATGGGAGGATTTCCCTTGGCTGCGCGATTCCATCTGCCTGCGCGTCAGATTCACTTGGACTTTCACACCAGTCCAGCCATCGGCGACGTGGGCGTGCGGTTCGACGCCCGGCAATTTGCCGCGACGATGAAACAGGCACACGTCAACAGCGTCACCGTTTTTGCCAAGTGCCATCACGGGCACCTGTACTACAACACGAAGCGGGCGGAGCGGCACCCTGGTTTGCGGCGGGGGCTGGATCTGTTGGGCCGGCAGGTTGAGGCGCTGCATCGCGTGGGCATTCGCGCGCCGATCTACGTCAGCGTGCAGGTGGATGAATTCGCTGCCCACGCTCATCCCGAATGGGTCGCGCGGCGGCCGGACACGGGGCTGTGCAAGGGGGGCAACGCCTTTGAGCCCGGCTGGCACGTGATGGACATGTCCAGTCCGTATCAGGACTATCTGGCGGAGCAGCTGGCGGAAATTCTCAAGACGTTTCGGCCGGTGGATGGGATTTTTTTTGACATGTGCTGGGCGCAGCGGTCCACGACGTCGTGGGCGATCGACGGCATGCGCCGCAGCCGGCTGAATCCGGAATCCAACGACGATCGGCTGCGCTACGCGCACCAGGTGGCGCTGGTCTACATGCGGCGATTCCGGCAGATGGTCAAGCGTTCGAGCCCGCGGGCCACGGTTTACTACAACAGTCGTCCGATGGCGGAGCTGGCCCAGGACATCGCGTGGATTGACCAGGTGGAAGTGGAGGCTCTGCCCACAGGCGGGTGGGGTTACATGTTCTTCCCCAAATACGGCCGATATGCCCGCACGTTCGGCAAGCCGTATCTGGGCATGACCAGCCGATTTCACAAGGCGTGGGGCGACTTCGGCGGATTAAAGCCGTATGCCGCGCTGGAATACGAAACCAGCCAGATGATGGCGCTGGGGGCGGCGTGCAGCATCGGGGATCAGATGCACCCGCGTGGGGAACTGGATCCGGCGGCCTACGCGCAGATCGGACGGGTGTATGGGCGCGTGGCAGAGCGTGAGCCTTGGCTGACGGGCGCCAAGCCCGTGGCGCAGATCGGGGTTTATCAACTGGAGTCCGGCGTGGCGGACGCACCGGCAGCGCGGGCGGCGGCGGAGAACGGCGCGGTGCGCATGCTCACGCAGCTTCGCCAGCAGTTTGACGTGGTGGGCGAGAAGACTGATCTGAAGGGCTATGAGTTGTTGATTTTGCCGGACCAGGTGGAGGTGGATGAGGCGCTGGGCAAGCGATTGGGGGCGTTTCTTAAGCAAGGCGGCGCGCTGCTGGCGACGGGAACCAGCGGTCTGTCGGCTGACGGCAGGCAGCGCCTGTTAGCCCAACTGCCGATCAGGCCGCAGGGCTTTTCGCCCTTAAGCACGACGTATTTCCGCTTTGCCCGCGATTTGAAAGACATGCCCAGCGGCGATCACGTCATGTACGAGCGTGGGCTGTGCGTTGAGCCGGCAGCTGGGGCGAAGGTGCTGGCGCACGTCGTCGAGCCTTATTTTGAGCGCACGTGGGAGCACTTCTGCTCGCACGCCCAGACGCCGCCGGGCAAGGCGACGAATCAAGCGGTCGCCGTGATCAAGGGCAAGGTGGGCTACGTCAGCTATCCCGTCTTCGGCGCGTATGCCAATCACGGGAATTATCCGTATCGCCTGCTGGTGGGGGCGATGCTTGATCGGCTGTTGCCCAAGCCGGTGCTGAGAGTGGATGGCCCGACGGGGCTGGAAGCGACGGTGATGAAGCAAGGCAGGCGGACGATTGTGCACTTGCTTTACTACAGTCCCGAACGGCGCACGCCGACGCTGGATATTGTTGAGGACATTATTCCGCTGCACGATTTGAAATTGTCGCTGAAGCTGCCCGCGCGCCCGGGCCGGGTGCAGCTGGTGCCGCAGCGGCAGGATCTGGCGTTTGCGTATCGCGGCGGGCGCGTGGAGCTGACGGTTCCCCGCGTGCACGGGCATCAGATGATCGCATTTGAATAGAGGTGGCGACGGCTGGCCAGGCGCGGCATCCTCGTTCCTTATTGACTCCATTAAGTCGATCGCATACTTTTGCGGCCGACGTTTTTCCAGGAGGGCTTTTCATGGCTGACAACGGTTTCCGGCTTATCCGCAATGATTTTGAGAGCGTCAAGCTGCACGGGTTTCGCCAGACGCTTTATTTCTCGCACGAGGGCGGGCAGCTTTGCCAATGGGTGGAGCTGGACCTGGAGGTGGCGTACGCGCGGCCGTACCTGGACATCGAGCTGCGCAGCGGGAAACAGTCGGCGGTGAAGAAGTGGGGCTCGCTGGTGGGCACGCGCGGGATACAAACGGTGCGTGCGTTCGCGCCGGCCCGCTGGCCTAAGCCGGCGGACCCGAAGGCCCGCCTGATTTTGCGCAGCGGGGAGCAGAGTCTGGAGGCGGAAGTCGCTATCGGTGATCACCGCCCGTGGACGATTTATCTATTGACGGACATCTGCGTGGACGACACGTGGGCTTTCAGCGACTTGGAGGCTCACAACCGGGAGGACTATCTGACGACGCTTTCCGAGCTGAACGTTTCGAGCGACAACTGCTACAACTTCGCGGCGGCCCATCAGGCGGAGCATTACTTCGATCGCTGCACCAAGCCGCAGGGGGAGATGCTCAAAAAGGCTCTGCGCAGCGGGCGCTTCTACATGACGCCCACGCCGAATCAGCTGAATTGCGCGCAGTTTCTGCTCTCAGCCTATCCGATGGTGCTCGAGCCCTTCCTCAAGTGGTGCCGGCACGCGGGCATGACCGACGCGCAGATTCCGGCCGACGCGTATCACATGGAAGCGCCCACCTGGACCAACGGCTACGTCAACCTGCTTTCGGCTGCGGGTTTTCGCAGCTTCGGCAAGAGCCTGCTGCAGTATCAAGCCCCATGGGTGACGGACCTAAAGAAAGTCCCCCGCCTGACCCGGCTGGAGGTTTCCCCCGGGCGATTTGTTTACCTTTTGCTTGGCTGCGGCATTTACAGCGAAGGCGAAATGCTCCTGCATGGCCTGCCCCAGGCTAATGTTTTTCTGCACGAAAAAGCCATTCCCAAGCACGAAGTCTGGGGCCCGGAATATCCCACCAGCGCGCTGCCCTTGATCGGGATTTACAGCGACCTGGCCCATCACACCAAGGACTGGGGCCAGTTAAAGGTCGACACCATCGACCGCTACAACAACCAGGGCTGGGAATATCCGCGCCTGGTCAGCGCCACCTGGCCGCACTATTTCGACCACGTGCAGCGCGAGATCGGCCCACCGGCCCAGCCCCAGCGCGGCACGCGCCTGCGCACCGTGCGCGGCGACACCGGCAGTTCCTGGGACATGTGGCCGCTGGATGCCCAGCATCAGTCTGCGGGCTTTCGTCAGGCCCAGCGCGACGTGGTTTCGCTGCGAACTCTTCTGGCCATGATCCGCAAACCGCTCCCCGAAATCGCCAAGCGGCTGGACTTGGCGGCGTGGGATCTGGTGGCCCTGGGCGATCACGCCTGGAACGGGTCGGGCCCCAACTCCAAGCGGCTGAATTATTCCATTCGCCACGACCGGGTGGAGCGCATCCAAAAGCAGGTGGCGGCGATCCGCAAGAGCTTGGCCAAGCCGGCGCGGGCGGGCTCGGCCATGAAATGTGCCGTCGTCAACACGCTCGGCTGGACGCGCCGCTGCCGCATCCAGTTGCCCAAGCTTGGTGGGAAAAAACCGGTTCACTTAGTTGACCCCGAAACCCGCGAGACTTTCGCCGTGGTCGGCAAGGCGGGGGATTATTCAGCCAGCATTCCCCATGTGCCGGCCTTCGGCGCGCGCGTGCTGGAGTTCCGCCCCGGGGCGGCGACGCCCAAGCGAGTCGAACGGGTCAGCCCGCTTGATCTTGACGGCATGGGACCCATGCTTGACGTCGTGGACGCGCGGCCGATCTCCCCGCGGAACTACGTCAGCCTTCCAGGCGGCAAGCGCCGCTGGCGCCTTGGGCCGTTTTCGGTGACCGTGGCCACGGCGCCCTTACCCGACGACGACGGTATCGAACTGCTCATCGACGTCAAAGGCACGCCGCCGCGCGAGGGCTACAACTTGTCCTGGACCATGACGATGCCTTGGAATCGCTGCGTCTGGCGCGGTGAGAGTGGGGGGGGCTTTGCCACGCCCGGCCCCAGTGACAAGGGGGGTGATTCGCTGCTGGGCGTCGCGGGCTCCGCTTTCGTCGCCGGCGAGGGGCTAAGCGTCTGCAACGCAGGCCGCACGCAGGGCCTTGATATGGCCCTCGATCAGTCCGGCGCCTGCCGGTTTGGCAATCTGCTCGAAGCCGGCGCGGGCCGGCATGATCCAAAGCCGTTCCGCAGCGTGGTGACGGATAATCGCTTTCAGTGGCACCTGATGGGCACGGGGCAGAATCCCAAGGAAGCGTTGGAGGACCAGGGCGGCCACCGGGCGTGGCGATTCCGCTGCGCCATCCGCACGCGCCGCGGCGGATTCGACGACGCCCAGGCGTATCGCTTCGCGGCTGGGTTCAACCGTCTGGGCGAGGTGGTCGATCCGGCGTTGATGCGTTGGACCGGCAAATCCTGGCTGACGGTGGCGCCTGACCGGCGTGTGCTGGTGCTCAACGCCACCGTGCGCGACGGGCACACCTCGGTGGATTTCTACAACACCGCCAAGAGCGCCCAGACCATTACCCTGTCCGGCCCGGCGGTGACCGGCCGCGCGCTGCATCGGGCCGACCTGCTTGGTCGCGTCCTGGGCCCGTGCGCCCGCCGCAGCCTGACGATTGCCCCCATGACCTTTGCGCGCGTGCGGATTGAGTAACCACACGAAAACAGACTGCCGGCCGAATGGTCATCTGCGTGCGCGAAGTGGCGACCTGAGTGTCCTTCGATATGCACCGACGCCTGTTTGGCCTTCGATGATCGGGTAAAACGATCTCGCCGGGAACCGAAAGCCCGCGCCTGGTTCCCCAATCAGCCAGCCATCTCATCTTCCTCTGGTCGCCGGTGACGCAATCATCTGGCTGGAGATTCAGTGTCAACACAACAAAGAAAAAATGGCTGTTCAACTATTGGTCCGCGTCCCTGCAACAGGACAAGATCGAGCACTTCTGCGGGCCTGTAGAGAATAAAGATTCGAATCCAATAAACTCGATAATTATGTCTGATGTGGGGCAAGGAGATTCTGCTATGGCGGACTTCGATGACCGTCGATTGCCTTCACGGTTTGGCGGCCGCGGGCGGTTTGCGATGACGGCTTTGGTGATTTCGGCGGCCGGACTTACGGCGGCCTATGGGATGTTCGTCGCCTCGACGGCCGCGGACCAGTCGCCGGCTTCGATGCCGGCGACGGCGCCAAGCCAACCGGTGTCCACCCCGGCCCAGACGTCGACCACGATTGATCCGCGGACAATATCCGTCCATCGACCGTCCAATCCGACGGCGGATCACACACGCTTTGAAATTCTTCAGCAGGACTTCCAGGACGGGCCGGCCGTCACCGCCGCGTGCCTGACCTGCCATACCGAGGCGTCGGCCCAGGTGATGAAGACCAGCCACTGGACCTGGATTTGTCCAGGGGCCCGCAAGGAGCTTGAGCAGCGTCAGGGCATTGAGGTGGGCAAGGCGGAACACGTGATCAACAACTTCTGCATCGCCTTGGGTTCCAACGAGCCCCGCTGCACTTCATGTCACATCGGCTATGGATGGAAAAACACCTCCTTTGATTTTGACAATCCGAACCTGGTGGATTGCCTGATCTGCCACGACACCACCCGCACGTACAAGAAATTCCCCACGGACGCGGGCCATCCGGTCTACGCCGAGAAGTACCCCCAGGGTCGCCCGTTCGAGGGCAAGAACTGGCCGCCGGTGGATCTGAAGCAGGTCGCCATGCACGTGGGCAAGCCGTCCCGATACACCTGCGGCACTTGTCACTTTTTCGGCGGCGGCGGAGAGGGCGTCAAGCACGGCGACATGGACGTCACGCTCGATCAGCCCCAGCGCGATCTGGACGTGCACATGAGCCACCAGGGCATTGATTTCAACTGCACGACCTGCCATACCACGCGTGACCACAAGATCGCCGGCAGGTGTTTCACCATACCGCCGATGGGTCAGGATGCGGTGGCGCGGCGGGGAATCGAGGCCAATCTGCTCGACTGCCAGGCGTGCCACACCGACGCGCCGCACGTCAGCGCCAAGCTCAACGACCATACCGACCGGCTGGCCTGCCAGACCTGCCACATTCCGTCTTTCGCCCGTCGCAAGGCCACCAAGATGTGGTGGGACTGGGAGTCAGCCGGACGCCTGGGGCCTGACGGCAAGGCCCTGACCGAGACGGTGGAGGTCAAGGGCGAGAAAGTATCCAGCTATGACAGCAAGAAGGGTTCATTCATCTGGGCACGCGACGAATGGCCGGACTACGTCTGGTTCAACGGAAGAGTCGGCCACACGTTCATCGGCGACACGATCGACGACCAGACCCCCGGCCGCGACCTGGGCCGCCGCACCGGCCGATTCGACCGCCTTGACGACCGTCAGACGGTGGTGCCCATCAACACCTTGCACGGATCGGCGGACGATCGGGGGTCGCGCATCTGGCCGGTGAAGATCCACCGCGGGCGCCAACCCTACGACGTGAAAAACAAAACCTTGGTCGTGCCCAAACTGTTCGGCCCGCCCGGGTCCGGGGCTTATTGGTCCGATTTTGACTGGGGCAAATCCATCCAGGCCGGCATGGCTTATGTCGGACAACCCTACAGCGGGGAATACGGCTTCATCCAGACGCAGATGCTTTGGCCGTTGGCTCACATGATCGCACCCAAGGAACACGCGGTGCGATGCGAGGAGTGCCACCGCCCCGAACAGGGGCGCTTGGCGTCGCTTACCGGTTTCTACATGCCCGGCCGTGACCGCAGCGACCTGGTCGACGACGCCGGGCTGGCCATGATCGCCGTCGCCTTAGGTGGAGCCGCCCTGCACGGGTTGTTGCGCATCCTGATGGGAAGGAGAAATCCGTCATGAAACATGAGCTGATCTACAGCCGCTTCAACCGCTTCTGGCACTGGACCCAGGCGATGCTGGTCGTCTTGCTGGGATTGACCGGCTTTGACATCCACTTCCAGGGTCTGGACCTCTTCGGCTTCGAAACCGCCGTCATGCTGCACCGGCGGTTGGCGTGGGTGTTCGTGGTCCTGATCGCCTTTGCCATTTTCTGGCACTTTACGACCAGCCAATGGCGGCAATACCTTCCCACTCGTCAGTTTCTTCTGACGATGGTGCGTTTCTACCTGATCGACATCTTCCGGCACGGGCCCCATCCCGTGCGGAAGACCGCCATCGCCAAATTCAATCCGCTGCAGAAACTGACCTACCTGGGCCTGAAGGTCCTGGTGATCCCCGTGCTGGTCAGCAGTGGTTTTCTGTATTACTACTACAACCAATGGGGAGCATCGTTGGCCCCGACGGCGCTGCGGCCGATCGCGCTTATGCACACCGTGGCAGCCTACGGGCTGACCGCCTTCATGTGCGCCCACATCTACCTGACCACCACCGGCCGGACGCTGTGGTCCAATATCTGGGCCATGATCACCGGCTGGGAGTTGACCGAGGACGATTCGGAACCGACGGTTACGCCCTAAGTCGGCCGCGCGTCGGCTCGTGGGGGCCATGACAAAGCGGCCCCAGCCGTTGCGGGAACGGGGGGCCGCCCGAAACGTGGGGTAGACGGTTTTAGGGAATGTTGGGGCCGGTGTGGCTCTCGGCTGATCGCACCGCGCCGCGAAGGCCGCGATCGATCGCATCCCAGTCGCTGAGTCTGCCCATGGCGAAGACGCGATGCTGATCGTTCATGACGTAGAACATGCCGTCCACCTTTGGGCCGTAGAGGTAACGGATCTGCCCCTGACTGTCGACGATCGTCAGCAGCCGATCCGTGCCGATGCGGCAGCTATCCATGGCCGCCAGGGCGTTGTCGGCCGGCTTGTCCGGCTTGACCACGCTGACCGCCAGAACCCGTGCGGTCGGGGAATCGAGCTTGGCGGTCAGTTGGGCGACTTTCTGGCAGACGTCGCACTTAGGCCAACCGGAGGACTCCGGGAACACCACCAGGGTGACGTGGCCGGGCAGTTCGCTCATCCGCCGCAGGTTGCCCTGGTCGTCGACAAAAACGAAGTCAGGGGCCCGGTCTTTCAGTTTCAGGCTGTACGGTCCATAGTCCGCCAGGGACAAACCGGAGCGCACCTGTTTGGGCGCAGGGTCCAGGCTGCACCCGGACATCCACAGAACGGACGGCAGAACGACGAGCAAACCCCACCGGACCATGCGATTGGATCGATCAGCTTTCATAGCACCTTTTCCTTTCCTTGTTTTACGGCTACGGCAGTTCTATTCCGATGGATCACTCATGGGCACGCGCCGTGCCAAGCGGCGCAGCCACGCCGTAATTTTTAAATTTCTCCAAACAAATAACTTATGGATATCAGCCTCAAAATAACGTACGATACAGGTTGTACATTAGTGTTTATTAGACTAACGTTTATGTAAAGTTGATGTACACATATGTTCACTTAGAAAACGGTATTTTGCACGGAAAGGTCACACGATGGCTGGTCGCGATCGATCCATGCCGCAAGGATGGCAGGGACACTTCGAGGATGTCCTTGACAGCCTGGATGAGGGCGTCCTGACGCTGACCATTGAAGGCCGGATCATCGGCATCAATCGGGCCGCCTGTCAGATCCTGGAGACGACCAAGGCGGAGGCCTTGCACTTAGGGTGCCCGTGTCTGCTGGGGGAACAGGCCTGTGACGCGGGCTCCACTCTGCGCCGGTCGATCGCCGCGCAACTGGCGTTGCCGGATTTCGACCTGGCCATGCGCACGCCCTCGGGAAGTCGCAAGGTGCTGCGATTGCGGACGGCGGTGTTTCGGTCCGCCGCCCGATCGCCCGCCGGCGGCGTGGTGATGTTCCGGGACATCACCGAGCTCTCGCAGCTGCGCCGCGATCTGAGGCAGCGGCATCGCCTGCACAACATCATCGGCAAGAGCCGATCGATGCAGACGGTGTTCGACCTGATCGAGCATGTGGCCGAGTCGGATGCCTCGGTGTTGATCGAAGGCCCCACCGGCACGGGCAAGGAACTCGTGGCTCGGGCCATTCACTTCCTCAGCCAGCGAGCGCCCGGGCCGTTCGTGCCGGTCAACTGTTCAGCTCTTCCGGAAACGCTGCTGGAGAGCGAGTTGTTCGGCCACATGCGCGGGGCCTACACCGGAGCGATGCGGGACAAGCGCGGACGGTTCGAAATCGCCTCGGGCGGCAGCATCTTTCTCGACGAGATCGGTGACGTCCTGCCTGCCACGCAGGTCAAGCTTCTTCGGGTGCTCCAGGAACACACTATCGAACGACTCGGCAGCGAAAAATCTCTGAAAATCGACATCCGTGTCATCGCCGCCACCCACCGCGAGCTGGAACGGCTCGTCGCCGAAGGTCAGTTTCGCCAGGATCTGTACTATCGCCTGCGGGTGGTGCCGATTCGGCTGCCGAGCCTGGCGGAACGGCGGGACGACATCCCGCTGCTGGCCCAGCACTTTGTCGAACAGTTCAAGCAGGAAACGGGCAGGCCGATCGAGGGATTGGATGCCGACGTGCTGGCGCTCCTGATGGATTATCCCTGGCCGGGCAACGTCCGCGAATTGGAGAACATCATCGAGTACGCCTTCGTCAAGGCTCGGCAGGGGAACATCCGCCGCGAACACCTGCCGCCGGACCTGGCTTCGGTCCGGTCGTCCGAACCCGCTTCGACCAGCGCCGGGGCGCGGCCGATCGTACCGTCGAACCCGCGCCCGCCCGATTTGTCACGTGCGTCGGTCCAGGAAATGCTAGTTCACTCGGGTTGGAACGTCGCCAAGGCGGCCCGGCGTTTGGGCGTCAGTCGAACCACGCTGTACCAGCGCATCAAGACGTATGGGCTTAAGGAGGATCCAGCCGTTCAGTAATCCAGCGTCAGGATCCGTCCCTGGGTGAAGCGAAAAAACGCCTCCTTCTGCGCGACCTGCACGCCCGGGGCCAATTGCTCTGGCGTCTTGCCCGCAGCCTTCAGGCAGCCCGGACAGGCGTAGACCGGCACGCGGCGGGTCAGCAGATCCTTGAGCATGGCCTGGGAGGAACCGAGGGGGGCCATCTGCAGGTCCGGCGCGTCTTTGAGCACCACCTCAATGCCGTCGACGTCGAAGTAGACCAGAACGTCCCGGTCGGCCGACATCATCTGCGCCATGCGCAGACCCATGAGTACGCTGTGGGCCTGATCGGGCCCTGATTTGATGTGCACAAAAACGCCGTCCTGCACGGACGAGTTCGACTGGCCGGTCGAGGCACAGCCGCCAAGAAGCAATACCGACAACATTAACCCGGCCGTCCAACGGACGATGAAATCGCGCTTAGACATGGGGGCCTCCTGTTCGCAGAGTTTCAACTTTGTATGTTATCGCCGTGGGCAAAGTCCACCAACTTTGCCCAAGCGCTCATGCAACGGATATTCCACCGCTTGCGACGTTGCCGTGGAGAGCTTTCGGCACAGAGCCCGCCGGGATGGACTTGATCAGGTGCGCGTGGACGGGCCGCTCACCGGCTCAAATAGCGCTTTTCCCGACATTGCGACGGCGTCATGCCGGTCTTGCGCTTAAAGACCCGGCTTAGATTCACCGCGTCGCCCAGGCCGCTGGCCGAGGCGATCTGCGTCATCGGCAGGTCGGTTTCATCCAGCAGTTGCCGGGCTCTTTCCACGCGCACGCGGGTGATTTCGTCCGAGGGCGTGCGGCCCAGGATGCGGCGGAAGCGCCTTTCCAGTGAGCGCCGGGACACCAGCACCTTGTCCACCACGTGCTGAACTCCGATCGGCTCGGTGGCGTGCAGCCGAATGTACCGCACCGCCTGCGCCACTTCCGGATCGTCGATCGCCAGCATGTCCGAGGAACGCCGCGTCACCACGTGCTGCGGGCCGATGCGGATCACCTCTTCCACCCGCTGCCCAGCCATCAGCTGGTCGAGCATCCGGGCGGCTTCGTAGCCACGCTGCTCGGAACGCAACGACACGCTGGACAACGGCACTTCCGCCAGGTTGCAGATCAGTTCATCGTCGTTGACGCCGATCACCGCCACCTCTTCGGGCACCGCGATGCCCTGATTGTGGCAGGTCTCCACCACCTGTCGCGCCCGGGCGTCGAAACAGGCGAACAAACCCACCGGCTTTGGCAGAGCCCGAATCGAATCTTCCAAACCTTTCGGCGGTTCATTCCAGTCGTATTCCTCGTCGCCGTGGCAACGGTAACACTTGTAGCCTTGCGCTTGGATGGTCTTCTCAAATCCCTCCATGCGCTCATTGGAGTAGATGGCTGTGTTAATTCCGGAGAAGGCGAAATTGGTAAAGCCGTTGTCGAGAAATGCCTGAGCCACCAGTCTTCCAATGGCGTGATTGTCAGGCAGCACCGCGGGAATCAGCGGCTGCTCAAGACCCTCCGCCACGTTCACGGTCGGCAAGCCCGTCTGGCGGATCGCTTCCAGCAGATGACTGTTATTCACATAGGCGATAATGCCATCACCTTTCCAACTCGCCAGCCCTTCGGGGTTATCCATCCAATGCGACTGGACATACAGCGACCAGCGATTGTGCGTGCGCACATATTGGCTGATCCCCGCCAACAGCCCTCGTTCCTGCGAAGGAGAGGTGTACATGATCAATGCCACACGCGGTACCATAGGTCCTGTCCTTTTCGCCCTTAGTTAAATCGGAATAATCGCAGTCGCGAAAATCCAATTTCCTTGCCCGGGCGGCGTAGTTTTCTGCCATAGTATACGAAAACTTGCCTCATGCTAATCGCACACCTTTGTTTTGCTGTTCCGGCAACATCATGGCAGCTCTTGTCGCATGAAATCAATTGTTTTGCGATATTCTATTGTCTTTTTGCGCAAATCTCGCTTATTTTATTTTTTTAGGTTTAGTACCGTGCTAGATTTGATTCAAGGTAACAGCTTACGTGCATATCGTCCTGGCTGTTGGACTCTGGTTTTCTTTAGGTTTTTATGGGAGGGACAAAAATGTCAAGGCATGTTCTTATTGGTTTGGCTCTTGTGGCGGTGCTGTTTGTTTGTGCTCTGCCTGCCGAGGCTGGCTTATCCGGCAATCTGGTCAGCGGCGGGGATTTTGAAGATACCTCCTACCTCAAGACCGACGACTCGCCGGACGGCGTCTTAATCCATCGCTTCAGCCAGGCCAACGACGTGGGCCTGTGGCTGGCCAAGTGGGGGCCTCCGTCGCAGGGCGGTTTGGCGGGCTTCTCGCTGTACGACGATCCACGCGACCTGAACGAGACCGGCGGGGACACGCAGTCCACCGGCGACCTGGGGTCCGTCAACCGGTCGGTTGATCCGTTGAACCCGGGCAACCACATCCTCGAGCCGGTGCTGTTTCGTCCGCGGTGGGGGCAGTGGATCGAGGCTCCGGCCAACCATGTGCCGGGCCCGATGTCGTTCAGCTTCGACATGCTGGTCAAGGAATGGGACACGATCAACATGAACAACGGGCGGGTGTGGCTCTATGGATCCAACTCGCTGCCGACCAACGACGAGTCCTACTGCGAGGACGTCAGCGGGGCGCTGGTGCCTTCGGGGGCGGACATGCTCGTGCAGTTCCGCTACAGCCAGGGACGGGGGCTGAGCAATCCCGGCTACCTGGACGTCTGGCAAGACGTTTCGACGGATGCTCCGAGCACCTTGCTGTGGGGCGATCTGAACAACCCGGCCAACACCAACATCCTGACCACCGAATTGACGCAGACGTACGCTTATTACGCGGTGATCGTCTACGCGGTGGTCTACCCCGAGGATCACCCCTACTTCTGGCTCAACGGCGGCAAGATCACCGACACATTCGCCCAGGGCTTTGACAACTTCGACCTGCGCGTGTCGGTCGGCGTGCCGGGGGATTTCAATGGTGACGGGCAAGTGACGCTTTCGGATATCAACCCCTTCAAACTGGCCTTGACCGACGTCGCCGCCTGGCAGGCTCAATATCCCGACGTCATCTTGGCGGGCGTTGATCCCAACGGCGACGGCGTGGTGACGCTGTCGGACATCAATCCCTTTAAGCAGCTGCTCACCGGCGGGCAGGGCGCGGTGATTCCCGAGCCCGGCGCAGCGACGATTTTGGCAGCCTGTGTGATGTGGGCTGTTTGCCGGCGACGTTAAGAGCAAACGATTCCCCAGCCGTCAGACGGTTGGGGGCAGAGGCCTCGTTTTTGGCCGCTGCGGCGACGTGAATTCAGCAGATTCCCAGGTACGACCGCGTGATACCGGTATGTGGCACCGCTTAGTCGTTTGTGGCTTGTGCCGTGTGACCGTCATCAGGGCTCGGTGCTAATCTGGAATTCAATGACTCCACTCGGCTGATCAAATCGGCTGGCATTTTATGATGGGAATGACAGACTTGTCGTAATAGGTCAATTCTTTTACGCGATTAGGTTATGAGTGTCTGAAGGGCAAAATATAATACTAGTTGGTTGTTTTTGGTGTTGCGGCATTTCTCCTCAACGGAAAGGAGTCGTTCATGCATTTCAATATGCGACTCGTCGTAGCGGCGGCGCTTTTCGTAAGCACCGGTCAGTCAGCTTGGGCATTGTTGACGGGCAATCTGGTCAGCGGGGGTGATTTTGAAAGCACCTCTGCCCTTAAAACCCAAGCATCACCCGATGGGATCCTGACCCATCGATTCAGCCAGCAATATGACGTAGGCAAGTGGCTGGCCAAGTGGGGCCCTCCCTCGCAGGACGGCGGCTTTGGCGGTTTTTCCACCTACAACAATCCGCGCGACGTAGGAGAGACCGGCGGTGTCCTCCGCGATACGGGCGACTTGGGCAACGTCAATCGTTCGGTGGACCCGCTGAATCCCAGCAATCACATCCTCGAGCCGATCATGTTCCGCCCGCGCTGGGGCCAGTGGGTCGCAGCCCCCGCCAACCACGTGCCGGGAACGATCAAGTTCAGTTTTGACTACATGCAGGGCAATTGGATGGGTGATAACGGCAACTGGGGCTATTTGTGGCTGATGGGACTCAATGAATTGCCTCCCCACGACGTCTCCTACTGCACGGACGGCGGGGTGGGGATGGCCTTGACGCCGCTGGGGGGCGACGCTCTGGAAGGGGACGGCACTGCTGCGGGCGACGTGTTGATACGCTATGTCTACGGCGATTGGATGGCCGCTGATTTCGCCGCGGCCGGCAAGACCTATCTGAACACCTGGCACCACGTTTCCTCGGACAATCCCGATCCGCTTTATTGGGGCGATCTGGGCCCCGGCGGCAATGAGCTGACGGTCGACCTGGACCAGACCTATCCCTACTACGTCATCGTGAACTACTCGATCGTCTACGGCGAAGGGCACATGTATTTCTGGCTCCTCGGCGGTCAGGTCTCCGATACGTTCGCCCAGGGTTTTGACAACTTCAGTCTGCAGTTGCCGATCGCGGTGGCGGGCGACTTTAACGACGACGGGCAGGTGACCCTGTCGGACATCAACCCCTTCAAACTGGCCTTGACCGACAGCGCCGCCTGGCAGGCCCAGTATCCGGACGCTTATCTTCCGGTGATCGATCCCAACGGCGACGGCGTGGTGACCCTGTCGGACATCAATCCCTTTAAGCAACTGCTCACCGGCGGCCAGGCCGTGGTGATTCCTGAGCCGGGCGCCATGGCCATGCTGGCGGCAGGCGCCGTGCTGGCCTTTGGCCGGCGACGCTAGAAATCATCAAGTGGATTGAGCGCAACAAATATTGTGTTCAGCCGGGCCGTGTGGGTAAACGCTGGACCGTCGGAATCCTCCGGCGGTCCAGCTTTTTTTGTGATTTCCGCTCATTTTGGGGGATTTTGTGCCTGGCTGGTTCTCGGCCGGCGACGCTGAGGCCTGATGAGTTTTGCTATCTTTTTGTCTGTTAAATCCCATGGTCTGTTGTCGGTATTAGCCAACGGAGCGATTGACCCATGGCCTTGTCTTCCCGCTTGCGCGCTGGGGTTCCAGCCGAGGATCCACCCCCATTCCCGCTTGAAAATTTTCTTCCCACCGGACCGGATCAGCGCACGATCACCGAGCCCGCCCGGCAGGTGCCGGTGCTGGCCGAGTGCGACCTGGCGGTCTTAGGCGGCGGCCCGGCCGGGGTGTGTGCCGCGGTGGCGGCGGCGCGAGCAGGATTGCGCGTGGTCCTGGTGGAACGCTACGGCTTTTTAGGCGGCATGGCCACGGCCGCCAACGTCAACATCTGGCACTCGCTCTACGGCAACGATCACGCCACCCAGGTCATCGGCGGCCTGCCCGAGGAAATCATCCGTCGCCTGCAAAGAATCCGCGGCATCAAGAACGACGCTCCGGACGGCCAGACCGGCTGCTGGCACGTGGACAGCGAGCTGACCAAGCTGGTGTTCGACGACATGGTCCTAGGCGGCGGCGTGAAGCTGGTCTTTCATTGCTGGATGGCCGACGTGGTTTGCACGGGCAGAAAAGTCACGGCTGCGATCGTGGAGAACAAGTCCGGTCGACAGGCCATCCTGGCCCGGCTGTTTGTCGATTGCACGGGCGATGCGGACCTTTGCCGGCGGGCAGGGGCGGCTGTGCAATTGGGCAATCGCCAAGGCCGCTGCCAGCCGCCGACGCTCTGCTTTCGCGTCCAGGGCGCCAAGCCGGGGGCGGTTAATCTGCCCGCCATTCAGGCGGAGCTGTATAAGCTGAGCATGGACTATAACGGCGGGAAATACCCCTGCTTCCTTTGGGGTACGCAGGCGGTTAACGACGCCCACGAGATCATGCTGGCCGGCACGCGCGTGCTGGACGTGAACGTCGGGCAGGCGGGGGACTTTACCAAGGCGGAAATCGAAGCCCGCTATCAGATGCGCTGGGTCTTAAAGAACATCCAAAAAATGAAAGGCTGGGAGGATGTGCGCCTGATCGACATCGCCACGCAGATCGGCTGCCGGGAGAGTTATCGCATCATGGCGGAGCACCAGGTCACCCGCGACGAACTGCTCCATGGCCACGTTTTTGACGACGTGATCGCCCAAGGCAATTACCCCATCGACATCCACCACCCCCACGAGCCGGGCATTACTTTTGAGTATCTCGACGGCACCCGCCGAATTGTCCGCGGCGACCGCCAGACGATCATGGAACGCTGGGATGGCCAGCCGACCGGTGCGCCCCCGCGTTCAACCCTTTGCTGGACCATGCCCTATCGCAGTCTGGTTCCCCGCGACTTGGATAACGTCATCGCAGCCGGTCGCTGTGTGGGGGCGGATCACGAAGCAGCCGGGGCCATTCGGGTGATGATTAACGCCATGCAGTTTGGGGAGGCTGCGGGTATGGCGGCGGCGCTGACGCCAACCGAAGGAGGTTTTCGCCAAGTGGACGTCGCTCGCCTTCAGAAACAACTGATGTCTTTAGGCGTGCCGTTGCGGGTACCCTGTGGATAGGCAAGAGCGCATCAGGATCGGCCATGAACGCGGGTGAAATCACCGCATCTGTCAGGGCCTGGGTTCCGATGGGCCTAGGTTGGGACGTGGCGGGAAGATTGTCATTTGGACCGGGAATGTAGAATAGAGACATGGGCCGGCGAAAAGACATGAAGGTTAGCCGCAAGGATCTGCATCAGCCTGAAGACGAAGGCCAGGCGATGCGTGACTTAACAGCGGCCCAGCGTCTGGCCCTGGTATGGGAAATAACCCAGTCAGCTTGGGCATTTAAGGGGCAAGCGGTTGCTGAACCCGGACTTCCGCGACATTCTTGGCGCGTTTTCAAAAAACCGCGTTGAATACCTGGTGGTCGGGGCGCACGCGTTGGCGGCCTAAGTCTCCCCCATAAGTGAAGTATTCCCAGAAGTTTTCTGAAGCCCAGGCATGGCCATGCCTGAACTTGTCTTTTCCTAACCCCCAATCCCTAACCCCCGATTCCAACACGATGGCGGCCCGTGCCCTTCGCCTTCGCTCAGGGCATTGGACTCGCCGGTTCTCCAGCCATCGCAAGCCTGGGCGGTTGATGAAGATGGCTGGCCAAGAGCGAGCGTGGGCGCAAACCACGCGAGTCGAATGGAGCCGATGGGGATCGAACCCACAACCTCTACATTGCGAACGTAGCGCTCTCCCAATTGAGCTACGGCCCCGATGGGTGGGCATCGTATCGGCCTAGGCCCCGGAAGGCAACGCCCCCGGAGGGTGAAGCCTACAGAAGCACCCCCGGACCACAACGCGCGGAACCCCGGTTGCCGGCAGGCCCCTTTGGCTTTTTTCCTGTCTTGACCGTTCGCCTGGAAAGCGGTGTAATGACGTTTTGGGTTGGATAGCCGATGGGCGACCGTCGGTTGCCGGCCTTCGCGGCTGTACCCCATGCCCCCCTGGACCCCCCGGAAGTCACCCCCCGGCCCCCGGAAGCCCGGATGTTTTTTCCCGCAGGCTTCAGATACGGCGGCTCTGGGAACTCCGGTCGCCCCAGGGCGTCTAAAGGTTGGCCGAGCCTCCCACGCTGGGTCCCCAGGACTCCCTTGAATCGCACAACCCTTGGCTGCGGACCGTATAAAGATATGACGATGCAACCTCTGCCGCCGGTGGCTTAAGAAGCAGACACACGCCGGTTGGACCATTCGTTTCCGCAGGAGCCTTCGCATGGCCAAAAACGACGCTTGGGGCATTGAAGTCGGCGCGGACGCCATCAAAGCCATTCGCTTAGCCCGCAGCGGCGACGACGTCACCGTGCTGGAATACGACGTCCTGCCCTTTAAGCAGATCCTCACCACCCCGGACATCAACGCCAAGGAGGAGATACAGGTCAACCTCGATCAATTCCTCCAACGCCATGACCTGCGCAAAAGCGCGGTGTGGGTTTCCGTCCCCGGGCACATGGGCTTTGCTCGCTTCGCCAAGTTGCCTCCCGTGGAGCCCAAGAAGATTCCCGATATCGTCAAGTTCGAGGCGGTCCAGCAGATTCCTTTCCCCATCGAACAGGTGGAGTGGGACTACCAGACCTTCCAGCAGGACGATTCCCCGGACGTGGAAGTGGGCATTTTCGCCATCGGCAAGGATCGCGTGAACGCCTTCCTCGATAATTACCGTTCCGTGGGCATGAACATCGACGGCCTGACGCTTTCGCCCGTGGCGGTGTTCAACGCCTTGACCTTCGACATGAACCTGTCGGAAAGCGGCGAAGGCGTGGCCTTTGTGGACATCGGCTCCTCGAGCACCGACGTGGTGGTGTCCTATCGCGGCAACATCTGGGTCCGCACCCTGCAGATAGGCGGCAACGACTTCACCGAAGCGCTGGTGAAGGCCTTTAAGCTCAGCTTCCCCAAGGCTGAGAAGCTCAAACGCGAGGCGGCCACCAGCAAATACGCCCGCCAGATCTTCCAGGCCATGCGGCCGGTCTTTGCCGACTTAGTCCAGGAACTGCAACGCTCGCTGGGCTATTTCCAGAGCCTAAACCGCGACGCGACGCTGACGAAGATCATCGGCGTCGGCTCGACGTTCCGCCTGCCGGGCCTGCAGAAGTTTCTTAAGCAGCAGCTGCAGATGGACGTGGTGCGGTTGACGGAATTCAAGCGTCTGGCCGTGGAAGGCAAGGACGCCGCGGAATTCGCCGATCACGCCCTGAACCTGGCCACGTCCTACGGCCTGGCCCTGCAGGGCCTGGGGCTGGAAACCGTCAGCGCCAACATCATTCCGTCGCAGGTGGTTCAGCAGCGGATGTGGAAAGCCAAGCAACCCTGGTTCGCCGCCGCCGCCGCGGTGCTGCTGGTGGCCCTGGGGTGGAACTTCCTGAGCCTCGTCGGCGCCAAGGGCCAATACGATCCCGCCGAGCTGTCGAGCGTCCGCGGCATTGTCAGTAAGGCCAGCGCCTTGCAGCAGCGCTGGGAAGAGCTGTCCCAGACGGCGGACCCGCGCGAGGAGATCGAGCGGATTCGCCGCATTCCCGAAAGCCGGACGGTCTGGCCGCTGATCCTGACCGACATTCAACTGGCCTTAAAGTCCGCCGAGCCCCAACCTCCCCTGCTGGGCACTGACTACGACCAGGTGGCCGCCATTCCCCGCCAGGAGCGCCGGCGGATTATCGTCGAGTCGATCTCCGCCCAGTATCGCGTCGGGCCGGGCGATCCCGTGACCGCCGGCAGCAATAACCAGGACCCCTGGCGGATCGACCCCTGGGCGGCCGCCGGCGGCGAGGGTGCGGGCCTGCTGCCGCCTTCGTTTGTCATTCGCATCAAGGGCACCACGCCCAATCGCGAGGGCGTGACCTTCTTCACCGAGACGTTCATCCGCTGGCTGCGCGAAAACGGCGATCGGGCCGATCGCCCCTACAAGCTGGTGTTGCACGGCAATCCCCTGCTGGAGTTCGATCGTGTCGGCGGCGAAGGTCCGGCCGGCTCGTCGGGCGCCGCGGGCATGCCCCCCGGCCTGCCCGGCACCGCCCTTCCGCCCCGCGAAGGCGGTCAGCGCGCCCTGACGGATTTAAGCTCGTTTTTCCCCACCCGCCCGCTGGCCAACGAGCCTCGCCACAACGACTGGCGGTTTGAACTTCAGTTCACCATCGAGGTCCGCAAGCCCGAAGAAGCCCGCACCGCCGAGGAACGCCTTTATGCCGCTGGTCCGGACGCCGCCGTCGGTCCAGCTCCCGCGGCGCCGGTCGAAACGCCCGCCCAGGACGAGTCTGACGCCCCGGCCGAGGAGAAAAATCCCTCATGATTTACCTCAAACGCTTCCTTGAGTGGGCCAAAGCCAATCCCATCACCATCGGCTCCGTCGCCGTGATGCTGCTGGTTATCCCTTTGTGGATGCTGCTGGTGGTCATGCCCGCCGGCAGCTTCCGCCAGAGCGTGGCCGGCGACGTCAGTCGGCAGCTGGGCGAAATCAGCCGCTACACCGACGCCACCATGACCATTCCGCCCCAGACTCCCGATGGCCAGCCCCAGGAAGTCAAGGGCGTGGTCAACGAGGCGGCCATCGCCAAGCGGCAGTGGATCTTTGAACAGACCAGCAAGCAATATCAGGACACCCTGGCCACGGTCGTCAAGCTCAACGAAAACCGCCATCTGCCGATTCTGCCCGACCTTTTCCCCGAGCCTAAAACCTCGGATCTGCCCATCCGGGCCCGCGAGGCGTATCGCCAGATTTTTCCGCAGTTCCTCGCCGAGTATGCCCCCGACGCCAAGCTGCCGCGGTTGAACGCCGGCACCCCGCCGGCCCGCGAGGAAATCGTCGATGAAATGCGCAAGTCCGAGCAGGAATATCTGGTGGACATCGGCGGCAAGGCGATCAGCAACCTGTCCCCCGCCGAGCAGAAGGAGTTTGAAAAGCGGCAGAATCAGCGCCTGCGCGAATTCCTCACCCGCCGCGCCCGCGGCATCAGCATTTACGCCCCGGCCGAGGTGACCCCCGGCTCACCCTTTGACATGGGAACCTGGGCCTTTGAAAAAACCGTGCCGCGCATGGCTGACATCTGGCAATCCCAGATGAGCCTGTGGGTCCAGCAGGACATCATTCAGGCCATCGCCGACACCAACAAGGTCGAAGACCCCAGCTACGATGTGACGACCAACCCCGTCAAACGCCTGCTTAAGATCGAAGTCATTCCCGGCTATGTGGGGATCGACAACGGTGGCGGCATGAATGCCGCCGCGGGCCCCCAGCAGGTCAGCGCGCCGGTGGCCGGCCCGTCCGGCGGGGAAACGGCCAGTCTCGAGCAGCTGTTTCAACAGAGCGTCGGCGGCGTCGGGGCGGCGGCGCTGGCCGAAGGCGGCCCGGCGGTTAAGACCCAGCAGACTCCCGAGGAAGAAACCTATCCTCCGGTGGACTTAAAGCCCAAGGATTACGGCGTAGCGCACACCGGCCATCGCAGCAACGACCTTTACGACGTTTGGCATGCCTGGGTGCGCGTGATCGTCGATGCCGACCGCATTCCCCAGTTTCTGGACCATCTGTCCCGCGTCAATCTGATGACGGTCCTGCGGGTGGACCTGTTCGACGTCGACGAGTACGCCCACCTGCAGGAAGGCTACGTGTACGGTCCGGACGACGCGGTGGAGATTCACGTGTTGGTCGAAAGCATCTGGCTGCGGGCCTGGACCAAGGACCTGATGCCCAAGCCGGTGCGCGGCCGCATCGGCGCCCTGCCCGCCGTTGCGCCGGCGCCATAGAGTTTTGGCGCGTGCGCGACGGCTTGCGTGATGGAGCGGATGCACTAAAGAGGTTTCGCCGGCCTGGAGAATTGAGGGTGACTTGCCATGAAAAAGAATCTGGGATTGCTCCAATCGCTGGTTGAAAAAGTCGTGCTGGGATTGGCGATTCTCGTCGCCTTGACCATGATCTGGCTCTATTCCCTGGCCAACCCCTACACCGTCGAGGTGCGCGTGGGCCGTGCCGCCGAACAGTCCACCCCCAGCCAGGTCGTGGGGCTGGTGACCAGGGCCGCCGATGGCCTGTCCGCCAAGGTGGCGTCGGACCAGGTGCCCCAGGAATTGTCCAGCTTTGAAGTGGCCGACTATGCCCAGGACATCAAGACCAAACTCGAGCGCTCCGTCACCGGCGGCATCGATCGTTTTCAGGTGCCGTTCGGCCTGGTCGGGCTGGCCCGCGGCCAATTCCAGGTCGGCGCCGAGCCGGAGGCCAAATACGACCTGCCCACGCCTCCGGCCCCGACCGATCCCCAGGCCCGGCCCAGCCACGGCGTGCTGGCGGAAACCGGCTTAAATCCCAACGACATGGCCAAAGTCGTGGCCATCATCGGCGATGAACAACCGCGCGACTTTCGCTATGTCAGCGTCGGCGCCCAGTTCGACATGAAAGCCTGGTCCGATCTCCTCCAGCAGCAGACCGCCGACGGCCGGCAACTGCCCACCAGCTGGCAACGCAACGCCACTTACGTCGTGGATGTCCTCATCGAACGCCAGGAGCTGGACCCGCTCACCGGGCAGTGGGGGCCCACCGTGCTGGTGGATGTGTTGCCCGGGCAAATGAGCTTCCGTCATCTGACGGTGGCTTCCCGCGCCGAGGCTAACGTCGTGATCACCGCGGTCCGCGGCAATCAGGAGCTGCTGGCCCGCCCGCCTTTCCTGCCCTTGGCCGGCGGTCCTCCCTGGCGATCTCCCGATGCTCCCGCCTCGGTGCTGACCATCGAACAGCACGATCGCCTTGCCCTGTTGAACAAGGAAATAGACCGGCTCAATCGCCAGATCGATTCCCAGGCCAAGCGGGTGGAATCCGCCGATGCTTCGTCTTCCCGACGCGGCAGTGGCGCGGCCGCTCCTCCGCCCACCGCCGCTCCTCCGCCGCAGATGCAGGACCCTAACCTCACCAGCGGCTTAGGTGGCGGCGGTGGTCCCGGCAGCGGGCAGCGCCGTACCCCGTCCGGCCCGCCCCGGCGCATGACGCCCCAGGAACAACTGGAAGACCTTCGCCGCCAGGTCCAGGAAAAGACCCAGGAACTTAACGACCTGTTGCTCTCCGCCCGTCAAGGCGTGGAGGTCGGCAGCTCCGCCGGTCGCGTCAATCAGCCAGCCGGGATCAGTTCATCCGCCTTGCCGCCCGGCGTCACCCTGCCGCCGGACTTCTTCACCTCGCCCGGGGCCAGCTCCGCGGACTCCTCCTCCGCGGCCGACAGCAAAGCTGAAAAAGTGGACACCATCAAGTGCTGGGCCCACGACATCGCCGTGGCGCCGGGCAAAACCTACCGCTATCGCCTGATTCTGGGCCTGCTCAATCCCCTCTATCAGCGTCAGCAGAATCTGACCGCCGAACAGAAACCCCTGGCGGAACAACTGGTCCTTCGTTCCCAGCCCAGCGCCTGGACCGATCCCGTGCACGTCGAGCCCCAAACGCAATTCTTCGTGGTCGCCGGTTCCGCGCCTCAGCAAACCGCCATCATCGAGGCGTATCACCTCTACGACGGCGTGTGGCGTTCCTGCACGTTTGAGGGCGTGCACCCCGGCGACGCCATCGGCGGAACCCAGACCAAATCCATCCGCGACCAGAAAATTGACCTCACCTTTGATCTGGGGCTGGTCCTTATCGACCTGATTGACAACGAGGCCGGCAGCGTCAGTGACACCCAGGCGCTGTTCCTGAACGTTCCGACCGACGCCATTCTGGCCCGCTCCGTGCGCTCGGATAATTCCGACCCGCAGCGGGTGGTGTTTAAGAACGACGAACTGCTTTGGGACTATTCCCCCAGCAACCAGCAGACCCCCGGCGGCCAACCCCCCGGCGCGCCGCCCGTCGGCCCGCCCAGCGACACGCCTTCATCCCCCGACCAGTTCGCGCCGCCCACCGGCTATCAGATCCCGCGTATGTAACGCCTGCATCACGACAGGCTGTTTCCGCCTAAGAAACATTCAGCCCACGGAACCTTCCGTGGGCTTTTTCTTTGGTCCAAGCTGATGCCTGTCCCCCCGCAAACCATTGTTCTTCCGCCACGGATTTTCGTCGCCAATGGGCGATACAGGACTCGAACCTGTGACCCCATCCTTGTAAGGGATGTGCTCTAGCCAACTGAGCTAATCGCCCGATTCATCCAGCCGTCGTGTTCACAGCCCCATCGTCTTGCGTTTTTCTTCCCACTCCGCCTGTTCCCGCTTGTTGTCGCTGGCCAGCGGTTTACCCGAGCGCAGAGCCTCGATTTCCAGCCGCGTTAAGTGCACGCCCTCGAATTCATAATCCAAAAAGGCCTCGGCCACCACCGGCACGATCGGCCGAATCAGCGCGAACATCGCGTACGCGTAATCGCGGATCTCCTGCTGGGCGTGCGCGTCCATCCGCAGCGACAGAAAGTGCAAAATATTGTGCAGGTCGCACTTCCAGTACCACTCCGTATAAATGCCCAGCGGCAAACCGATGCGGGCCAGTTCCCGGCTCACGCCCTTGTTTAAAAGCTCTTCGTACTCGCGGTAGTGGGCCTCGGTCTTGGCCAGGTAATCCAGAAACTGCTGGGCGGTCAGATCGTCCACCAGTTGCTCGCCGCCCTGGCGGTTGGCCAGCGACTGCTGCCGCACGTTGTCCGCCGTCGGGCGATAGAAGCGATCAGGCACCACCGAGTAGCGGGCGGAGTATTCGTTGACGTTGGCGGTGCGGTGGCGGATCCACTGCCGGGCCACGAAGATCGGCATGGCCACGTGGAATTTGAACTCAATCATCTCAAACGGCGTGGTGTGCCGATGCCGCAGCAGGTAGCGGATCAGCCCGCGGTCCTCGTTGACCTTCTTCGTCCCCGCCCCGTAAGAAACCCTGGCCGCCTGCACGATGGCGCTGTCAGCCGTCTGACCCACCGGCACCAGCCGCGGCATGGCGTCCACCAGGGCGATCAGCCCGTGCTCGTGGACCTTAACCTCCCAGCGGGCTGCTCCGTCCATGACGTCGAAAGTCGGACCGTCAAAGGCCTTTTTCTGAATAACGATGGCGTTTAAATCAACTGGCATGGCTTTATGATAACCAGGGAGTTGGGGGTTAGGGATTGGGGGTCAGGGAAAGGCAATACCGACTGGCGAATCCGCCCGTTCCATGCTTAAGCCCCACCCACCGATTTGAGCTTTTCCCCGGCGCTTCGCTAAACTAATCCGCCATATGCCCACCCTTGCCCAGACCGAGTTCAGCCACTTTGGACCATTAGTCCTGCTGCTGGTCCTGGCCCTGGGTTTCGCCTTCGGCAATCTGATTCTGACCCACGTCTTGGGCCCGCATCGGCAGGGCAAGATCAAGGGCATGACCTACGAATCGGGCATGAACCCCATCGGCACCGCCCGCCGGCGGTTTAATGTCCGCTTCTACATCGTGGCCATGACGTTTCTGCTCTTCGATGTGGAAATCGTCTTTCTCTACCCCTGGGCGGTGGTTTTCCCCAGCCTGGCTGAGCAAAGCGCCCTGCGCCCCCTGTTCCTGGCCAGGGTCTTGTTCTTCCTCCTGACCAGCGTCATCGCCTTCCTTTACGCCTGGCGCAAGGGCGTCTTCCGCTACGACTGATTTGCCCATTCCTTAACCCAAGCCGCGGCAGTGGGGGGGCGGGCCATCGGCGCGTCAATTCTTTGTCGCCTCGTCTGTCGCTGTGGCAGCCCGGACCAACCCCAGCTTGGCCAAAAGGTGATCCGGCGCGGTGATCAAGATCACCGACACCACCACCATCGCCGCGGCCAGCAGCGCCGACGCCCCCAGCGTTTCATTCGCCAAGGCATAGCCTAGGAACACCGCCACCACGGGATTGACGTACGCATACGTCGATACCGCCGCCGGCGCGGCATGGCGCAGCAGATACACGTACGCGCTGAATCCCAACAGCGAGCCGATGACAATCAGATACGCCATCGCCAGAATCGACCGCGTGGAAAACAACGCCGGATCCGCCAACTGCCATTCGCCCTTAAGCGAGCCGAGAATCACCATGGCCGCGCCTCCCGCGATCATCTGCATGGCACTGGTCAGAAACAGCGACGGCGGGTGCTCTAGGCTCCGCGAATACAGCGACCCGAACGCGAACGACACGCACCCAATCAGCACCGCCGCCACCGCCAGCGGGTTAAACGACCCGTCGGAAAGATTCTCCGGGCGCACCAGCAGATAAATCCCCGCAAACCCCAGCACAATGCCCGCCAACCTTCGGCCCGTCGGGCGCGGGCCGGCAAAAAACAGCCAGTCTAAAACGTTAAACCACAACGGCGTGGACCCGATGATCAACGCGGTGATCCCCGAGGGCAGCCATTGCTCGGCCCACGACACCAGCCCGTTGCCGCCCAAAAGCATCAGACACCCCAGAATCATGGCCGACCGCCAGTGCTCGTTTCTTGGCGCCGGCGCCCCCTGCAACCGGACCAACGGATACAACACCAGCCCCGCCGACAGAAACCGCGCCCCCGCCATCAGAAAAGGGGGCATCGTCTCCACCGCAAAGCGAATCGCCAGATACGTCGATCCCCAGATCAGGTAAATACCGATAAATGCCAGCCATAAACCATAGCGGCGAGATGTCGGCGTGGGGCTTGAAATCACAGTTAAAGCCTTCTGAAAACATGCCATCATAGCCGGACTCGCCGATCATAGGAAAACCCGCCTTTTGGTCCGCCGAGCCCGCCTATTCGCCATTAACTCGACTTCGGGTAGAATCTTCGGCCTTACTGCAAGGCCAAAACGCGGACATGCGTGCCTGCGGGGCTGATTCCTAGCGGCAGGCATAAGGAGCTTGGGCTGTGAAATCCACGGATCTTCGACCCGGTATGGCGATCAAGATGGAAGGCAACATCTTCCTGATCACCCAATTCCAGCACGTGACCCCCGGCAACCTGCGGGCCTTCATTCAGGTCAAGCTCAAGCGGATTCCCGACGGCTCGATCATCGAAAAGCGCCTCCGCAGCGGCGAGGAAGTCGAACAGGTCAACATGGACCGCCGCGAGGTCGAATACCTCTACGCCGACAGCAGCGGGTACGTCTTCATGGACACCCAGAATTACGACCAGTTCAACCTGATCGAGGAACTCGTCGGCGAGTCCATGAAATACTTAAAACCCAACACCCAGCTCTTTGTGCTCTTCACCGAAGGCAAAGCCGTGCAGGTGGAACTGCCCAAGACCGTGGACCTGGTGGTCAAGGACACCCCCCCCGGCGTCAAGGGCGGCACGGTGACCAACGTGATGAAAGAAGCCACCATGGAAACGGGCCTGAAAACCAAAGTGCCCGCTTTCATCTCCATCGGCGAAAAAATCCGCATCAGCACCGAGGACGGCTCGTATCTCTCCAGGGCGTAAGGGCCCGGGGTGGTCGAAAATCGTTGTGTACCAAAGAGCACAGAGGCAAGGCACAGGAATCTAAAATCGGGAATTCTGGTTCGCCTCCGTGTTCTCCCTTCGGGTCTGAGCCCAAAACTCAGCCTCAGGGTCGAAGACCGTGATCTCTGTGGTGAAACTCTCCGCGTGTTTGGTGGGGGGATTTCCTAAACACTGCCTGCCCGCACGCCCATTTTCGTTCACGGGAAGCGCGCCTCGCGCAGGCCATCCCGCCACGCTTCCGCCGCGTCGTTTTGCTTGGGTAGTTCCTTGACCCGCAGGCCGCTGTGCCGGGGATCGTCGTGCTTGGCGTAAAATTCCTCCAACTCCGCTTCCATCGTCGCGCGTAGATCCGCCGCCGTCGGCTGTGCCGCCAGATTGTTTTTCTCCAACGGGTCCTGCCGCAGGTCGAACAACTCATCCGGCCGGTGTCCATACCGCCGCACCAGCTTGTGCCCCGGCGTGCGGATCATCCGCAGGTCGCCGTATTCTCCGAAGCGGGTCTGCCGCCAATCCGCGATCGTCTGCCCACACGCCAGCGGCCAAAGGCTCCGCCCCGGATAGCGCCGCTCCGCCAGATGCGCTCGCTCCAGGTCCACGCCCGCCACCGCGCAGATCGCCTTGAAATGGTCGTAGTGATCCACGCCATCCGCCACCACCTTGCCCGCCGGAATCCGCCCCGGCCAGCGCATCAACAGCGGCACGCGCAGGGAAACCTCATACATGTTCAGCGGCCGGGTGCTGTTACCCTTGCCCCAGAAACCCTGATGCCCCAGCGCACAGCCGTGGTCCGCCGTATAAATCACCAGCGTGTCATCCAATCGCCCTTGCCGGCCCAGCGCATCGAAAATGCGCCGCATGTGGCGATCCATGTCCGTCACCGCCGCGTAATAGCCGGCATACAACCGGCGCAAATCGTGCGGCGAGAATTGATCGCCGTTGATCATCCCCTCGTTCTTATGCCAGGGGTGCGGCTCGTACACGGGAATATCCCTAAACGACGCCCCCGCGTACGAAGCCATCAAATCAGGCTCGTGCTCGCCGTAGGGCGAATGTGTGGCGATGTAGCCCACGTTGAGGAAAAACGGCCGATCCGCCGGCGCCTGCTCCAGAAAACGCAGCGCGTAATCCGTGATGAATCCCGTCTTGTTGCCCGTGAGCGTCACCGGCTCGTTGTTAAGGTGGTACGTGTATTCCTGAATGTGCTTGCCCTGCCGGCGCGGCAAGCCGAAGCACCAGTCAAATCCCCGCGGCGTTTTATGCGACTGCCCTAAGTGCCACTTGCCCGACAGCCCGCAGTAATATCCCGCTTGCTGCAACAACTGCGGCAGCGTGATTTCCTCCGCCAGCCAGTCACGGTCACCGATCTGCGGGTCAACCTCCCAAAGCCAGTCGTGAATTCCCACCTGCGACGGCGTGCGCCCCGTCAGCAGACACGCCCGCGCCGGCGAGCAGACCGGGCACGGCGTAAAGGCGTTGGCAAAACGCACGCCCTCCGCCGCCAGACGATCCAGCGTCGGTGATCGGCACTCGCTGTTGCCGTAGCACCCTAACGACCACGGACCGTGGTCATCGGTCAGGAACAAGAGAATATTGGGCCCAGCCATCCCTGTCACCCCTGCTGTATACCGCCCATACGCTTTTGCGCCGCCCTAGGCGCCAAATCCCAGGCGGGCCGCGAAATCAATCATCACCAGCATAGCCGGCGAATACCCTTCGGAAAACAACGGCTCGCCCGTCCAGGGATTTAATTGCTGCATAAACGCCTTGGCCCGCACCAGCGACTGGACCCATGGCCGCATCAGGTGCTCTAACTGCTTCTGGCACCCGTAGTGCGGCAGCCAGCGCGGAGCCCGCAGCGCCGCCAAGGCCTGGCTCGCTCCGCCCCAGGAATTGCCCGGCAAGGCCCGCACGAACGTCGGATCGTCCGCCGCGATCGACGGGAACGGATACGGCGTCCAGAACGCCTCGGGGTTAAACAGGTGCCGCTTGGCGATGCGGTCGAACGTCGGCTGATCCACCACGTGCTCCATCAGCACCCGCAGCATCGCGTCCCCGCGCACGCGCACGAACTGTCCCGTCATGTCCCGATCATAAAAACACTCGCTGGCCGGATCGTAGCAGTGGGCCATGATCGCCTTTTGAATCGCCTCCGCTCGGTCACGCCACTGCTTGGCTTCCTGCGGCTTGCTCAGCAGTTCGGCCATCTTTGCCAGGGCCACACGCCCACCGTAAACCGTGGCTGACAGGTCCGGCGAAAGCCACGGCAGGTTGAATCCCGTCGGGCAGTTGCGGGCGTCCCCGCCGGGACATTCGCGCAACATGCCGTGGGCAAAACGCGGGCTGTTGTCGTGCCCGGTGTCATACTCCACAAAGCACTCGCACAAGCCCGTGCCGCGCGTGTTGCGATATTTGGCCAGCCAATCGTCCCAGCGGGCGCAGGCTGCGTAGCTGTCAATGAGAAACTGTCTGTCCCCGCTGAGCTGATAGACATCCAGGGCCGTGGACGCGATCGGCACCACCATCTGAATCTGGCTGTACGCCATCTGATCGGTCTTGATCCAGCAGGGGAATTGCCCGTCTTCCCGCTGATGGTGATAGAAAACCCGGTGGCTGGCGATGGCGATGGGAATCGCCTTGGGATCATGCCCGGCAAAAATCGACGCCTCGTGCGGGCCGCACTCCAGCCAGATGCCTCCGTAGACTCCGCCCTCCCACAGCACGGGCTGGTCGTAGCCCAGCACGCCCTGACTGTTCTGCCACAAACCCTCACGGGCCTGCCGACACTTGGTTTGCACGCTATGAAGATCAAGGCTCATCGGTTGACTCGAGAAAAAATTGCCGCTACGCGGCTCGCTCTTAACGGAAGTTGTTTGCGTGACTGCTCCTGGCTCGTGGCATCTTTTCGTTCGGCTCTATGACACCCAGTAAATCGTACGTTTGACCTGTTTCGTGTATCCGAAAAACCAAAACACATACATTCGACCACCAGCACCGACAAGGCTGTCATCCGAGTATGCAAAGTCAGCGCTGAGCACAAACGGACAGGGAGAGAGAACTCTCCCCAAGTAGTGCCAAGGACCGTCAGGGAATGTCGCCGTCACCTCGCTGCGAAATGGGACCAGCGCCTGGCCAAGCGTGTGGTCTGTGATCTCGCGTGATGGCATCTCCGCAGGCTTTGAATTGCCGACGCCCAAGCCCCAAAACGCCGTGGCATGTTGCGACCTGTATTGTGTTCTCAGCGTGTAAGCACCCCATGCCCACGTTACAGCCCACAGAAATAGATAGATAGCGACGAGGCTGATAAGCGTTTGGCGAAACTTACGCTTCGCAGTTGCCATAGAAACGTGCCTGTGGCGGATGGTGAAATATCCGCCTGGGTTCAGCCGTTTTACGCCCCCGCCGTCGCCCTTTGCTTGGCCCGCCGCTTGAGCTCCGCTTCCACAAATCCGTGCAGGTCGCCGTCCAGCACCTTCTGCGGGTTGCCCACTTCGTAGCCCGTGCGGATGTCCTTCACCCGGTTGTCGTAGATCACGTACGAACGCATCTGCGTCCCCCAGCCCATCTCCAGCTTCCCGCCCGAAGCCGCGGTGATTTCCTGCTGGCGCTTCTGTTCCTCCAGCAGTTCGATCTTGCCCTTGATGATCGACATCGCCCGCCGCTTGTTCTGCTCTAAGCTCCGCTCCACCGAGCAGAGCACCACAATGCCCGTGGGCTTGTGCGTCATGCGCACCGCCGTGGCCACCTTGTTGACGTTCTGTCCCCCCGGCCCAGCCGAGCGGGCGAACACCTGCATGTCCAGATCGTTTTCGTTGATCTCCACCGCCCCCGCGTCGTCGAACTCCGGCACCACGTCCACGGCCGCGAAGCTCGTCTGCCGCTTGCCCTGGGCATTAAACGGCGACACCCGCGCCAGCCGGTGCGTCCCGCGCTCAGCCGACAGATACCCGTACGCCATCGCGCCCTTGACGTAAATCGTCACGTCCTTTAAGCCCGCCTCTTCGCCCTGCGTCTTGTCCACTTCCTGCACCTGCCAGCCCATCGACTCGCAGTAATTCAAATACATCCGCAGCAGCATTTCCGTCCAGTCCATCGCCTCCGTCCCGCCTTCGCGGGCGTAAATGGACAGGTAACAATTCCGCGCATCGTACTTGCCCGACATGAGTGACAACGTCTCCACGCGATCAACTTCCTTGATCAGCGCGTCCAGTTGCCCGTCCACTTCCAGACGTGATTCCTGGTCGTTGGCTTCCTGGGCCATCTGCCACAGCAGCGCCGCATCGTCCAGCTTGGCGGTGATTTTGCGCAGCGGCTCCACCTGAGCCTTGATGCTCTTAACCTGCTCGACGACCTTGCCGGCCGACTCCTGGTTGTTCCAGAAGTTCGGCTCACCCATCTTGCCTTCTAAAGTCTTGAGTTTTTCGACTTTGCTGTCGTAGTTAAAGAGAGTCGCGGACGGTTAAGATCCGCGCCTGCATGTTTTCGAGGATTGAGCCAATATTCTCGTGCATGGAGCCCTTTCTCTTGCCCGGTGCATTTCCTTTTGGAGTACCGGGGGCGACCAAAGATGCAGATTCTATCGGTTTAACCCCCCAACCGCATCAAATCCCCCCGCAAGTCCCCCGGAAGTCCCCCCGCAAGTCCCCCCGGTAGCCACCACCCCGGCTCCCGAAACTCGAACTCCCCCCGCCCCGCAAGTGGACAACGCAAGTAGAATTACCCCACCTTAGCCTCACCCCTCCTCCCCCCGCTCTGGCGACTCTGGAGTACCCGATGCCCAGCTCCTTCCAAGGTCTAACCCAACCCCCCATTTCCTGGCACCGCTTAGGCTGCGTCCTCCCGCGCGGGCCTGTGGGCAGCTTCGACTCCGCCGTCACCGGCGATCCCTGCATCGTCTGGGATCAGCAACTTGCCCAATGGCGGATGTTCTATTTCGCCATGGTTCACGACCACCGCGGCGCCGTCTGCAACATCGGCCAGGCCGTCTGCCGCTCCGCCGCCGACGTCGGGCCCGGCTCGTGGGAGAAAATCGGGCCCGTGCAATGGGCCAATCCCCGGGACCTGCTGAGCAATCCCCACAAGCCTGCCGTCCTGATCGACCCCCGCTATCCCAATCAGCCCGCCCTAGTCGACAACCGCTATTGGCTCTTAGCCGTGGTCCTGCGAGGCTGCAAAAAGTGCGTCCAGGCCGCCAGCGGCCCCACCCTGGCCGGGCCCTGGCAGATTCAGCCCAAGCCGATCCTCGAACCCGGGCCCGCCGACGCTTTCGACGGCTACCACGCCGAAACCGTCACCGCCTGGTGGTTTCCGGATCGCCAGTCCGCCTTGCTCTTCTATAAGGGCTACCCCCTGCACGCTCAGCCCGACCAACCGCGCTCGCCCTGGGGCTCGAGCAACGCCCCCGCCCTCTGGTCCCCCTCGGTTTCCTCCCCTCAGCCCGCCCAGAAGCTCAGCCCGATCCTTAAGCCCTCCTCCGATCCATCGCATTGGACCGCCGGTTGGATCGGCGGGCTCCAGCTTTTCCCCGCCCGCGCCGGCGGATGGTTCGGCCTCTTCAACGCCAGCCCCACCCCGCCGGTTTCCGTCGAACAGGAAAAATACATGCGCGAGCCCGCCCCCAGTCTCGGCGGCTGGGCCCACACCCCCCAAGCTTGGCCCATCAGCGGGTGGAAACCTCTGGACGAACCGATCGAACGCATCGCGTCCATTCCCCCCGCCGCGCTGCAGGTCGGCGAAGGCACCAACCTCTGGCGGCATCACGCCCTGCTGACGCCCGACGGCAAGATGACCATCTTCTACAACACCGGGTCCTATGGCCGCGAACAGATGTTCGCCCGCCAAGCGTCACTCTAAGCCGCCGCTGTCCCGCCTGCTGCCTGCCTGCGATCCTCATTTACGTATGCAGATACCCCACCGCGTCATGCGCATACGGGGGCTTGAGCGTCACCTTTCCTTTGCCGCCGATCGGGCCGCCCTCGCTGGTCGACCCATCCGCCGGATTGAGCCACTGAAGCTTCAGCCCCGTCCGCACCCGCGATAGATCGACGCTGAATTCCCCCGCCGTCGGCTGATACGCGATCAGCGTCGGCCGGGCCGCGTCGTCCGCCGTGGCCAGGCAGTAGCCCGTGGAACTCAGCTCGCCGCGCGGGGTCAAGGCCGCCAAGTCCACCTTCTCCGCCAAGTGACGGATATAGCCCAGATTCCGCCGCAGGCTGTGCCAGCGGTCGTCGTCCGGGTTCCAGTTCTTCAATTCGTCCACCCAGATGCTCTTGGATGTGTAAGGGTCCATGAACAGCGGATTGCGCCCCCGGCAGAAACTCTTCCACGCCCAATAGCGGTCCCCGCCGATGCCCCAGAGGTGATCCGTGTCGTCCAGAATCACCTTGCGCCCGTCGGCGATTTCCGGGTCGTTCTGGTCCTGGCCCGGCTTAGGCGAAATCCACTCAGCCCCGCTGGCCAGCAGCTTTTCGTTGTCACCTCCCGGATAAGGAACGGTAAAGCCCACCGGATGCCGCATGGGCCGGTGCGATTCCACCTCATGGATGAAGTCGATCAGGTGGTTATGCCAGGCGTACGCCTCGCCGTTGCTCTCGTTGCTGATCTCATAGAGCACGTTGGGAAGGTCGCCGACGGTTTCGATCACCTGCCGGACGTACCGCTCCTGCACGCGCGTGACAGCCGGGTTGCGCAGGTGATGCGTGGCCCGCCCGTCTCCGACTTTGTCCGGATCGCCGTCCACGCCATTGCTGTTGTTGTCGCGGTGAAAAAAGTGCCCAGCCCAGGGGCTGCCGTACTCGGCGTTCTTTTCCTCGATGCTCCAGCCGTCAAACAGCATGATCGAAACATAAAACCCGCGCTCGCCCGCGGCCATAACTCGCTGGCGCATCCGCTGGAAGTAAATCGGGTCGAACTTCTCTAAGTCGTAGCGGGGCAGGCCGTCCAGCGCCACGCCCGGGCCGGACCTTACAAAAGGCGTCGGCACGAAGTAAAGCTGCTTCTGGTACGCCTTCATCGGGCAGCTTCCGTGCTCCCACGTCCAGAGGCGGAAGAAGTTGTGGCCGTGGCGGGTCAGGAAATCCAGAAACTGTTCGTAGTCGAACTCCGGCGGCGGATTCGTCCAGCCCACGTCCTGCAGGTTGTCCCAGGTGTGCGAGCCGGTGAGCAGGAGGGCCCGCCCGCTGGCGTCGGCAAAATAGCGGGGATTGGTCGGGTGCACACGCAACGGGCCGGGAAGCTTATTCATGGGAACCTGTCTTCCTTGATGCAATTTGGTGTTTGATTAAGAACCGTCAACAAAAAATCAATTAACCGCCATGACGCCAAGGACGCCAAGTTACGCCCAGTCACGAATCAACGATTTTGCTGCATTAAGACATTCATCGTGGCTGTTTTCTTGGCGCTCCTGGCGACTTGGCGGTTCATTCTGTATAAGAAATTTAGTTTACGGTGCCGACACTTCCCTTAACAATTCCTTCGCCGCGTCCACCATCATCTGCCCCGCCTCCGGCGCCATGGCGCTGGAGGTGATCAGCGTGCACTCATAACCCCCGCCGTCAAACGCCCGCCGCGTCGGCACATACCCCACCATGCCGTTGGCTGCGCCGACCACCAGCGTATGTCGAAACGGCGACGTCGTCTTGATCCGCAGCCCCAGTTCGCTGAACGGCTCGCACGGCAAGCCGACGATCGCCACGTCATTTCCCAACGCTAGACATTGAATCTCCGCCGGGAAGTGGTCCTTCTTGGCTTGTTTGCGACGCAAGCTCTCGATCTCGTGTTCGTAGATTTCATCCGTCCCAAACCGCTGGCGAAACCTCATCTCTATCCCGTAAGGCCCGTCAATATCCCGCCAAGGCAAGCGCAGCGTGCAAGAGACACTGCGAATCACCCCCGGAAGTGCCCCCGCCCCCGGAAGGCCCTCGGGGTTTGCACCCTCGCCCTTTTTAAGGGAGAGGGCAGGGTGAGGGTGTCGTTCTCCTGCCTCGGGAAACAACCGCTGCACGTCCTCCGCCAGGATGCGCCCGATCTGGTCCATGTCGTCCACGTGCTGCGGATTGCACGGATCGCCGTGATGCACGTCGCCAAAACAGCCGTTAAGCAGCATGCCCACGCAACTTGGCCCGTAGAGCCGCTTGATATGCGCATCCATCCGTCCCGGCCAGCCGGCCGTAAGCGTGTCATCCCCGCCGAAATGCGTTGGGTGCAGGGCATAGTTAACCAGAAACCCCAGCGGCGTCTGGTCCTCTTGCCTCCACACGCCCAGCACCTGCAATTGCGGGTCCAGCACGCTTTCCGCACACACAATTTGCGTTCGATCCTGCGGATGCGTCTTGACCGACCCGTCGCGCATGTGGAACCGCCGGATAAACGCCACCCGATCCTCAACTCCGCCCGCCACCGTCAATCGCGCCGGGCGCAATCGTTCCGTGGCCTGCGCCAGCGCCTCAACCACCCGCGGCACCAGCACCTGGTCGATGTACGGTTGATCGCGTTTGACTTCTCCCGCACTGGCCGACGCCGGGCCGCAGTGATTGTGCGTCGCCGCCACCATCACCAGTTGCCGATCGATCCCCAGCTTCGCCGCCGCGTCGCGGATCTTCTCCACTTCCTTCCAGCGGATGCTGATCAAATCCGCCGACACCAGCACCAGCCGCTTCCCGCCCTCTTCCAGCACGCCCACACGGACAAACAACGGATCGCGCACCCGCACCGCCACCTTCTTGACCAGCCACCCCGCTTTGCCGCACGGCACCTGGGGCGTGATGTCCACTTGGGCAAATGCGGCTCGCATGGTCATGGGGGTCTACCTCGGCGGATTCCTCTGGAGATCCAATTCCTTAATGTTATCAAAAACCTTGCGGATGCCCTGGGCCGTCAGTTTGGCCACGTCTTTCCCATTGGGCGCGCGCAGGGGAATGGCAAAACACAAATGCCGGTCCGTGTGCGCCTGGGCCATCGGGAATTGATGCACGTCGTAATCCACCGGCCCCGTATACGGCAGCGTCCACGGACAGCCGTGCCCGTAAGCGTTCTTGGCCTGAAACACCGTCATGGCCGGCAGAATAAATCGCTGCCACATGAACGTGTGCACCCCCTCAGCCTCGAGCGCCTTAAGAATCCTGTCCCGCCAGGTCGAAATCTTCGCCGAGTTTTCCCCCCCGTCCGGCTTTGGGTCCAGCCCGAAACACTCCGGCACGATGCGCAGATTCAAGTTGTACCAGTTGTGCTCATGCCCGGCCGGCTGCACCGGCAGCGTGAATCCCTCCACGCCCTTTAGTTCATCCATAAACACGCGGGCATTCTCCCGCTGCCTGGCAATGTACCCATCCAGCTTGGTCAACTGCGCCCGCGCAAAGGCCGCGCCCAGGTCGTCGTTGCGATACATCCACCCCAGGGCATAGGCGTGATAGTCGCGCTCCTGGCTGGGCGTGCGCGTCTCGCCGAACGACCAGACCTGCAGCGCCTTCTTATGGATTTCCTCGTCATTGGTCACAAACAGCCCGCCCTCGCCGCCGCACAGGCACTTGTTGGCGTTAAGGCTGAAAGCCGCGCAATGCCCGAACGTCCCGACCTTCCGCCCCTTGAACGTCGCCCCGTGCGCCTGGCAGGCGTCCTCGATCACCATCAGGTTCCGCTTCCTGGCCACCGCCATCACCGCGTCCATGTCCACCGCCAGCCCGTGCAGATGCACCACAATGATCGCCTTGGTCTGCGGTGTGATCGCTGCCTCAATCTTCCGGGGGTCGATGTTCATCGTGTCATAGTCAACGTCCACGAACACCGGTATGGCATTGTGATGCAGGATGCACGTGGCGCTGCTGGACCAGGAATACGCCGTCACCAGCACGTGATCGCCCGCCCCGCAGCCGACCGCCGCCACCGCCATGTGCAGCGCCCCGGTGCCGCTGTTGGTGGCAATCACGAACTTGTTCCCATTCCACGCCCCGAACTCCTCCTGCAGCTTCTGGCAGTTAGGCCCGAACGTGTGATTGGGGTTCTCCAGCGACGCCATGACGTATTGCCGATCCACGTCGTCGATCGGCGGCCAGGGCTTGACCGTGTTCGGTGGAATCAGTCGCTCGCCGCCGTTGATCGCCAGAATAGCCATGACTTTTCCTTATAGGTGTGCAGTGCGGGTTAAGAGCAGTGGGGGGGTAAACGCCCTCCACCATCATCCCCCCCTGTGTCGCATCGACAAGGGAAAACCGTTGCCGCCAGAGGGGAATTTATTGTCCTAAGGTACCGTTTTGACTTTGAGCAGCTAACAAGAAAGACGATTGACCGCCATGACGCCAGGGCCGCCAAGTTAAGCAAAGTCACGGATCAACGGTTTTATTACCTCAAAATATCCGCCTTAGTTTCATTCTTGGCGCTCTTGGCGACTTGGCGGTTCTTATAGATAAGAGTTCATAGCTTGTTCGGTTTACCCGGTCGCCGTCAGGACTCGTCATCCTTCCGCCACGGATACAAATGCCCCGGCGTGGTGGCCACGCAAGGAATGGCGAAAACCAGACAGATCACCACCAGCAGAGTCAGCGGACTGTTTTGATAACCCCACATGCGGGAGTGAAACCGCGCCGTCAGATACAAACCCAATATCCCTCCCAGCGTCAGCCCGAAGGCCAAGCGCATCGCCACCACCGCCACAAAAAATAGCCACCGGTTCACCGTCGTTCCTTTTTCGCCGCCAGAGACAGGCGAAACGCGCTGGGCGATTGCTTAAAATGCCCGCGAAACACCTTCGCAAAATAGTGCGGGTCGCGGTATCCCACCGCATGCGCCACCTGCGCCACCCGCAGCCGCCCGTCGGCCAAGAAATGCCGGGCCTGATCCATCCGCAAGCTCGTCAAATAGTCCGACAAGCGGAATCCCGACTCCTCGCTGAACACCCGCGACAGGTAATACGGACTGACGTTCAACTTTTCCGCCAGCCAGTCCAGGCTCAGCGGCTGCGCGTAATTGTCCTGCATCAGCCGCTTGGCCAGTTCCAGAATTCCTTCCCGCCGACCGCGCTTGGCCGTCGAGCTTTTTCCCGGTCGATCTTTTTCCGCGCGCTGGTCCAGCCTGCTCAGTTCCGCCTCCCGGCACATCGAAAGCAGAATCTTAAGCAACCGCGCCGCCGCCAGCTCCCTTCCATACGGCAAGCTCGTGCAGAACTCCTCATAGAGCTTGTGGCATTGATCCGCCAATCGCGCCCGCACCGGCCCGCGCTCCTGCGCCAATTGCGGCGGCGTAAACCGCCCCAGTACGTCGCCTTCCCCCGCCCAGCGAAACTGCGTCAAATACACCTCAAAAACCGACCCCGCCGGAAAAATATCCCGGTGCGGCATGCCCGACGGCGTGTAGATCGTGTCCCCCTCGTTCCCGACGATCCGATACCCCCTCGTCTGCACCACCACCTTGCCGCGCAGCACGTGCAACAGCTCCGCGTTTTCGTCCACGTGTTCCTGCTGAGCCCAGATCGGGTCGAACACCGATCGGCCCATGCTGCGAATTTCCGGTAGCTCGCTTTGGGTAGCCATCGCCGCCGCGTAATATACCCCCCACGCGGAGCTTTGACGCGTCCTGCCGCCGATCCACCCGCCGTGGCTTTCGCCTTCCCCCGCCGCCGGCTCGTTACTTCTTTAGGTTCTTGATGAAATCGGCGATCCGATCCACGCCCTTGTCAATTTGTTCCATGCTGGTGGCAAAGCTTAAGCGAATGTGCTTGGGCGCCCCAAAATCCTCGCCCGGCACCACCGCCACCTTCGCGTGTTCCAGCAAGGCCGCCGCAAAGTCTCCCGCCGTGCCGATCACCTTGCCCGCCGGGTCCTTCTTGCCGAACGCCGCCTCGGCAATATCCGGGAACACGTAAAACGCCCCCGTCGGCTTGGGACACTTTACCCCCGGAATCTTCGCCAGCCGCTTGTGGATGTGCTCCCCGCGCTCGGCAAACGCTTTCCGCATCGTCTCCACTTCGTCCTGCGGCCCGCCCAGCGCCTCGACCACCGCCGGCAGACAGAAGCTGGTGATGTTCGAGGTCATCTGCCCCTGCAGGTCGTCCATCGCCTTGACCAGCGCCGCCGGGCCGATCGTAAAGCCCACCCGCCAGCCCGTCATCGCGTACGTCTTGCTCAAACAGTTAAACGTCACCGTCCGCTCCCCCACGTCCGCCCGCAGCTTGCCGAAGCTGGCGAACTTCACGCCCCCGAATACCAGCCGCTCGTAGATTTCATCCGAGAAAACCAGCAGATTCGGGTGCTTGGCCACCACGTCCGCCAAGGCCTTCAGTTCCTCCGGCGAATACATCGTCCCCGTCGGGTTCGACGGCGAGTTGATCACCAGCACCTTGCTCTTAGGCGTAATCGCCGCCTCCAACTGTGCCGGGGTGATCTTAAAATCGCTCTCCGGCGTCGTCTGCAATTCCTTCACCGTCCCCCCCGCCAGCTTCACCTGCTCCGGATAGCTCACCCAATACGGGGCCGGCAAAAGCACCTCGTCCCCCGGGTTCACCAGCGCCATGAACGCCAGGTACAACGAGTGCTTCCCGCCGCAGGAGATAATCACGTTCTCCGGCCCCACGCTGTACCCGTGCTGGCTGTTCATGTAATTGGCCACCGCCTTGCGGGCTTCGGGCGTGCCGGCCGTCGGCTGATACTTGGTCACCCCCGCGTCCAACGCCTTGGTCGCCGCGATCTTGATGTTCTGCGGGGTGTCGAAGTCCGGCTCGCCGGCCCCGAAGGAAACCACGTCAACACCTTGTGCTTTCAAGGCTTTAGCACGGGCCGTCACCGCCAGCGTGCTCGAGGGTTTGATCGCTTTAACTCGATTGGATAGCTCCATGCTTTGGCTCCCTTGGCTTATCCGGCAGGCCCTGCCGGCGGGTAAGGGTAGCAGGGCAAAAAGCCGCGGGCAATATCCGCCATTTGGAATCCGACCCCCAAGCCCGTTACACTGACTTGCCCTGTTAAATCATTTTATTAAACGGCTATAGAAAGGTTCCTGCCATGCAAGAAGTACGTTTGGGCGTGATCGGCTGCGGTCAGATGGCCATGCACCACATGGGTTACTTCTCCAAAATCGCTCGTCTGAAATTCACCGCCGCGTCGGATACCGATCCCGAACGCGTCAAGAAAGTCGTCGATACCTACAACGTCAAGGGCTTTGACGACGGCATGAAGGTCATCGACCCTAACCTCGTCGACGCCGTCCTGATCGCCACGCCCCATTATTTCCACCCCCAATACGCCATCGCCGCCATGGAAAAAGGCATCCATGTCCTGACCGAAAAGCCCGTGGCCGTCACCGCCAAGGCCGCCGAGAAGATGAACGAGGCCCATCGCAAGTTCAACAAGACCATCTACGCCATCATGTTCCAATCCCGCACCTTCCCCGTCTGGAAGAAAGCCAAGCAGATCATCGACTCCGGCGAGCTCGGTAAGCTCCAGCGCGTCACCTGGATCGTCACCAACTGGTTCCGCAGCCAGGCCTACTACGATTCCGGAACCTGGCGCGCCACCTGGGCCGGCGAGGGCGGCGGCGTCCTGATCAATCAGTGCCCACACAACCTGGACCTTCTCACCTGGCTCGTCGGCGTGCCCAAACTCGTCAGCGCCAACGTGCGGCTGGGACATTATCACCACATCGAGGTCGAGGACGACGTCAACGCCTACCTGGAATTCCCCGACGGCGCCACCGGCAACTTCATCACCACCACCGGCGAAGCCCCCGGCACGGACCTGCTGGAAATCGCCGGCGACTGGGGCAAACTCGTTATTACGGGTAATTCGAACAAAATCGAATTGCACAAAAACCACGTCGCCGCCGCCGAATTCTGCCGCACCACCAAGGAAATGTGGGCCACCCCCGGACGCGACAAGGTCACCATCGAAGTCGGCGGGTCGTCCACCCATCACCAGGCCATCACCGAAAACTTCGTGGCCGCCGTCCTCGACGGCGAAAAACTCATCGCCCCCGGCGAGGACGGCATCAAGGGCCTGGAGCTGGGCAACGCCATGCTCATGAGCGGCCTGTTGAATAAGCCGATCGCTATCCCCACCGACCGCGACGCCTTCGAGAAGCTCATCAACGACCTGTCGGCCAAATCCAAATTCCAAAAAGGCGCGGTGAAGAAAACCGTCGCCGATATGGCCGGCTCCTTCCGCTAAAGGACCACATGGCGAAGGTGCCAGGGTGCCACACCCCTAGGGTGCCACACAGCATCGCGCAGCGTGCTGTGTGCTCTTCCCAGTCGTCGCACGCGTGTTCCTCTGGAAACCGAACCCCGCGTCGCCTGACCGTCAACTGAACATTCGCCGGTAGCCCACCCGCCCTGACCAGGGCGGGTTTTTTCTTGGCCTTTACTTCGTCCGTACCGTCCGGCTTTCCGTGACCAACAGGTCCATCGCCACGTCATGCTCTTCATGCGGCAGCTCCAGCGCCACCTGCGCCTCGAAGCACAACCCCACCGCGATCGCCTGCCGGTGCGCCGCCAGATACCGATCGTAAAACCCCTGCCCCGATCCCAAGCGCCAACCCCCCGGCCCAAACGCCACCCCCGGCACCAGACAAACATCCGGCGTCTTATCCAGTATTTCACCCCGCCGCGGCGCCGGTATGCCGTGCCCCGCCGGATCAACCACCAGCTCCTCCCAATTCCGCAAAATCCGCGGCTGCATCACCCCCGGGCCCACCACGCACGGCACCGCCACCACCTTCGCCAGCGCCCACAGACTCTCAATCAGCGCCCGCGTTTCCACCTCGCTGCCCACCCCCACATAGCAGAACACCGTCTGCGCCGTCGCCAGCTCCGGCAAGCCCAAAACACGCTCCGCGATGGCCAGCGACATCGTGTGCCGCTGCGCCGGGGCGATCGCATGTCGCCGGGCGCGGTATTGCTTACGCAGTAAACTCTTCTCCGTCGTCGCCATCGCGTCCGTCCGCCTTTCCCCGCCGCCGGCCCGTCCCGCTCAGCTCGCCAGTCGCCTGGACTGCCCCAAACATCACGGGTTGTCTATAATCAAACGGGAATCACCATTAGTTTACCCCAGCCTTGCGTCGTAGAAGTAAACGCTCATGTTGGTCGACCTGCAACAACTAGCCCGCACCACCAAATACCCCGCCGAAGCCTTCGTCTTCGTCCAGCGGGGCCTGGATTTCACCGTCAAACGCATGCATGGCCCCAAGGCCGCCGCGGATGCCGACGCGCCGCCGCAGGACTCTCTTCCGGGGGCCAAGGGCAAAAGCCGCCACATCACCGGCCAGCAGCTCTGCTACGGCCTGCGCGATTTCGCCATCGCGCAATACGGCTTAATGGCCCGCGCCGTCCTGCGCAACTGGCACATCACCCGCAGCGATGATTTCGGCGCCATCGTCTTCGCCATGGTCGACGCCGGCCTGATGCAGAAAACCGAAGAGGACGACCTCAAAGACTTCGCCGACGTCTTCAGCTTCGATCAAGCCTTCGTCACCGAGCTGGAACTAACCGAATAGTACGCCCGGCGATAACACCGCCGACGCGAAGAGAATAGCCCGGTCGCACCGCCGGCCGGGTGCCGCCTGCGGGCGCCAGTGGGCTTTCACCTGCGCCATGGCCGCCCGCCTCAAAGATGCCGCCGTAATTCCGCCTCATCCCACACCGTCACGCCCAGCTCCCGGGCCTTCTCCAGCTTGCTGCCCGGATTTTCCCCCGCGATCACCAGATCAGTCTTCTTCGAAACACTCCCCGTCACCTTCGCCCCCAAAGCTTGGAGCTTTTCCGTCAATTCCTGCCTTTCAAAGCCTTCCAGCGTCCCCGTCAGCACCACCGTCTTGCCCCGCCAGGGATTATCCTTATCATCCACCGCCGCAGGCGCCGCCACACGCTGGCACGTCATGTCCACGCCCGCCTCCGTCAGCTCCGCGATCGCCCGCTTGCCCGCCGCGCCATGCACAAATCGATAAATCGACTCCGCCGTCACCGGCCCAACCTCAAACGTCCGCGCCAACACTTCCTGCGTAGCCTCCGCCAATTTCTCCATGCTCCCGAACTGCTCCGCCAGAATCTGCGCCCCTCTTGTCCCCACGTGCCGAATCCCCAATCCCCCCAACACCCGCGCCAGCCCCCGCCCTTTGCTTTCCTCCACGCCCGCCAACAGATTCTCAACCTTCTTCTCCCCCATCCCCGGCAGCGTCAGCAGCTTTTCCCCGTGCTTTTTAAGCCGATAGATGTCCCCGAACGACCCCAGCAGCCCTTCGTCCACCAATTGATTGACCGTCTTTTCCCCCAATCCCTCAATGTCCATCTGCCCCCGCCCCGCAAACCAGATCAGCCGCTCGCGGATCTGCCCCGGACAGCTTGGATTCACACACCGGATCGCCGCCTCATCCTCCTCCCGAATCAATTCGCCCCCGCAACTTGGACACCGCTTGGGCGCCGCCGTCGCCTTGGCCTCCTTTGGCCTTTCCTCCAGCACCACGCTCACCACCTGCGGAATGATCTCCCCCGCCTTCTCCACCACCACCAAGTCGCCCACGCGCACGTCCTTGCGCTGCACTTCGTCGATGTTGTGCAGGCTCGCGCGCTTCACCGTCGTGCCCGCCAGCGCCACCGGCTCCAATTCCGCCACCGGCGTCACCGTCCCCCCCTTGCCCACGCTCCAGGTAATATCCCGCAGCCGCGTCTGCGCCTGTTCCGCCGCATACTTAAACGCGATGCACCAGCGCGGACTCTTGGAAGTAAACCCCAGTTTTTCCTGCCCCTGCCGATCGTCGACTTTCACCACCACCCCGTCCGTACCGAAGCCCAGGTCCGCCCGCTTCTTCTCAAACGCCTCAATCTCCCGCCAAACCTCTTCAATCCCCGCGCACCGCTTAGCCAGCGGCGCCGTCGGCAAGCCCCACCCTCGGAAACTTTCCAACGTCTCCCAATGCGAACCCGGCGCCGTCGGCTCAATCGCCCCCAACCCGTGCGCGTAAAACAATAACCGCCGCTCCGCCACCACCTTCGGGTCCAACTGCTTAAGCGTCCCCGCCGTCGAATTCCGCGGATTGGCAAATACCTCCTCGCCCCGTTCCTTCCGCTTCCCATTGATCCGCGCCAACTCCGCGAAGGTCATGAAAATCTCCCCCCGCACCTCCATCACCTCCGGCACCGACCGCTTGGCGTCATCTAACCGCAGCGGCACCGCCGCGATCGTCCGCACGTTATGCGTCACGTCGTCCCCCTTCACGCCGTCCCCGCGTGTCGCTGCCAGAACCAATCGCCCCTTCTCATACCGCAAGCTCACCGCCACCCCGTCGATCTTCGGCTCAACCACATAGGCGATTTCCGCGCCGAACAATCCCTCCGTCGCCGCCCCCAATCCCTTGACCACCCGCTCGTGCCAGGCCAGCAAATCCTCCCGGCTGTACGTGTTGTCGATGCTGTACATCCGTTCAGCGTGGGCGACGGTCTTAAATCCCTCGATCGGCTGCCCGCCCACCCGCTGCGTCGGCGAATCCTCCGTCCCCAGCTCCGGGTGCTTGCCTTCCAGCTCCTGCAATTCGCGCAACAAAACGTCAAAAGCCTGATCCGAGATCTCCGGCTTCGCGTCCACGTAATACAACCGATTGTGACGCTCAATTTCCCGACGGAGTCTGTCGATTCGTTTGGCCGCGTCCGACATAATTCAAGATTGTACCCCCAGCCCCCCACAAGCGCCCCCGGAATCGCCCCCGCAAACGCCCCCGCAAGTACCCGTCCGTCAGAGCCGGGCTCTATGAGCCCGGTCCGCCGCCTCAGCCCAATCCGGTGTTAGCCCCCGGCTCCGCCGGGGGATACCGCATCCTCCCCCCAATCCCCAACCCCCAAAATCCAATCCCCAACTCTTACCCTTTCACCCCCGCCGCCGCCGTCGCCCCCGGCAATTCCTCCAACTCATTAAGCTCCTTGATCGGCCACCCCATCCGCCGATACGCCCAGATCTTCACGTCCAGCACCAGGCTGAACACCAACGGCGTGACCAGCAGCGTGAACACCGTCGACACCGCCAAACCCCCCAGCACCACGCTGCCCAGCCCTCGATACAGCTCGCTGCCCGCCCCCGGCTTGACCACCAGCGGAGACATACCCAACAGCGTCGTCGTCGTTGTCATCATCACCGGGCGCATGCGCGTTCGCACCGATTCCCGAATCGCCTCCCGCGGCGTCATCGCCTTCTCCAGCCGATCCTCCGGACTCTCCCCGAATCCCTGCATGAAATTTAAAGCCTGCGCCACCAGCAGAATCGAATTGTTCACCGCCGTGCCGATCAGAATCACAAACCCCAGCATCGTCACCACGTCCAGCAATTGCGTCGGCACAAACGTGTGCGTCACCCGCAGGCCCAGAAATCCCCCGACCGTCGCCAACGGTACCGTGAACATGATCACAAACGGATACAAAAAGCTGTCGAACAGCCACGCCATCACCAGGTAGTTGATCAACAGCGCCAGGAACATTCGGCTCATAATCAAGCTTTCCAGACTCTTGATCGTCCACCCGTGCCACGGCCCCAGAAACGACTCCCGCACCTGGATCAGCTTGTCCGCCGTGCCCGCCATGGTGATCTCCACGTCCGGGCTGACCTGCCCCGACGCCCGCAGCGGCTCGATCATCTTCTGAATGTCCGTCGTCGCCTGCTCCAGCGGCACGTCCGTCGGCGGCGTCACCGCCAGCGAAATCGCCCGCCGCTGCTCGATGCGCTTGATCTCCTGCGGCGCCTCCGTGTGCCGCAGCCGCGCCACCGAAGACAACGGCACCGTCCCGCCTCCGTACGCCGGGTTCACCGCCACCGGCACGTCCCCCAGCGTCTCGGGCGTCAGCTCCAGCTTCGGGTCCCGCACCATCACCAGGTCAATCGAATCCCCCTGATATCGGTAGTCGCCCACCACCGAGCCGTCCACCAGCGCCTGCACCCCCAACCCCAGCGACGCCACGTCAATCCCCAGATCCGCCGCTTGCACCCGATCAATCGTCACCTGATACTCCGGCGCCGCCATATTGAAGTTCATCGGCCCGGGGATGACGTTCATCTGCCCGTAACGCGCCATCAATGTCTGGTAGATCGCTTCCGTGCTCGCCCGCACCGTCGTCAGATCATCCCCGGAAATTTCCACGTCCAGCGAATTGCTGCCCCCCAGCCCGCGCCCGAACAGCGAGATCTGCTTGGCGAATCCAAAGGCCCCGGGGATCTGCATCATCGCCCCCGTCATCAAGGGCTCCAGCGGTTGCACAATCTCCTTGCTCCCGCTGGCGGCGCCCATGAAGATCTGCCCGCCGAACGACACAAAAAAGTAGTGATCGATCCACGGCCGCGGCCCTTCCACCACCTGCCCCGTGGACATGTCCACCAGCGGCGGCACCTTGGCCGTGTCCTCAAAACTCTTGGCTTCCCAATACGGCTGCAGCCCAGCCTCCACCCGTTCGCCGATGCTCCGGTTCTGCGCGATGTTGTACCCCGGCGGCGTGAGCATGACGCCGAACACCAGGTTCCGATTGCCGCTGGGCAAATACGTCGTCGGCGGCATCAGCAGCCACGACCCGATCATCGACGCCGCCGTGAACACCGCCACCACCACCACCCGCACCACCAGTGACCCCGTCGCCGCATACACCGTCGCCGCCGTCAGATTGACGACGTTCCCTAACAAAGGCGCTATTCCCCAGAGCGTTTCAAAACGCAGCCCCCGCGCCGCCGCCTCCTTTGCCTTGGCCTTGGGCTTGTGTCCCAGCCAGCGCGCCGCCGCCGCCGGAATCACCGTCACCGCCACGATCAGCGATAACCCCACCGACGCGCACACCGCCAGCGAAATATCCCGGAACAGCTGCCCTGCCTCTTCCTGCAGCGTCAACACCGGAATAAACACCACCAGCGTCGTCGCCGTCGAGGCCATCATCGCCAGCCACACCTCCCGCGTCGCCTCGTAGGCCGCCCGCATCGCCGTCTTGCCCATCCCCAGGTGCCGGTCGATGTTCTCCAGCACCACCACCGCGTTGTCCACCACCATGCCCACCGCGAACGCCAGGCCCGCCAGACTCACCACGTTTAAGTTCCGCCCGAACGCCGTCATCGCCACAAAAGTCCCGATCACCGACAACGGTATCGCCAGCCCGATGATCATCGTCGGCGGCGAATCCAGCACGATCACCAGCATCGCCAAACCCACGCCCGCCAGCGCCAGCGTCTTCACCCACCCCTCCGGCGCCGCAAACGCCGTCGCCGCCGAAAACGTCAGCACCACCGCCGCCAGTCCCACCAGCGCCGGCGAACGCACGTGCCGCAGGAAAAACAGGAGCACCAGCACCACCAGCGCCCCGCCTTGCCATAAGTTGTCCGTCACCAGCGCCAGCGAATCGCTGATGTAAATCGTCTCGTCGTACACCTGCTCCAGCTTCAGCTTCGGGCCCATGCTCGGCAGAATGGTGCGATTGATCTCCTCGATCCGCTGCCGCACCTCCGCCATCACCGTCATCACGTTCGCCCCCGTCTCGCGGATCACGTTGATCGCCATCGCCGGCTTCCCGTTGGTCTTGACGAACGCCCGCTCCTTTTCCAGCGTCAATACCACCGTCGCCACGTCCCGCACCCGCACCGGACCCCCCGCCGTGTCCGCCACGATCGTGTTCCGCACCGATTCTAAATCCTCATATTGCCCGATCGTCCGCACCCGCAGGTCCAACCGCCCGCTGGGCAGATTCCCCGCCGAAATATTCAAATTCTCCAGCCGCAGCGCCTGCCGCAGCTGGTTGAACGTGATCCCCCGCTCCGCCACCCGTTTGGGGTCCACCTGGATGTGCACCTCGCGCTTGCGCCCCCCGTAGATGTTCACCTGACTGACGCCCTCCACCCGCTCCAGGTAGGGCTTTAGCCTCTTGTCCGCCTCCTCGAAAATCGACGCCACGTCGAAGCCCGGCTCCTCGCTGACCAGCACCATCCACGCGATCGCCCGCTCCTCGGACGCCTCCGAAGCCGTGATCACCGGCTGGTCCACGTCCTCCGGATACTCCGGCACCTCGCGCAGCTTGTCCGACACCTCCTGCAGCACCCGCGTCATGTTCGTGCCGATGTAAAACTCCAGCGTGATCTGCGCCCGCCCCAGCGACGACGTCGCCGTCATCTTCTTAAGATTCGTCACCCCCTTGATCTTGTCCTCCTGCTCCTCGACGATCGAACGCTCCACCTCTTCCGGACTCCGGCCCGTCCAGTTCGTCTCCACCGTGATGATCGGCTGATCCACGTTGGGCGTCAGTTGCACGGGAATGGTGAATAACGCGATCAACCCGAACAGCAACAGCAGCAGCACCGCCACGGTTACTTTGACAGGATTGGTGATCGCAAAACGGATGTAATCCATGGCGCCTGCCCCATCTTCTTGCGAAATAGAATTGGCCCGATTCCCGTCACCGCCCCCGCTTGTGTCCCGCGTCCCAGCTCGCCGCCCCTAGGGCTGCGCCCCCTCCGGCTTTTCGCTCTGTCCGTCCTTGGCCGCTGCCGCCTCGCCCTGCCCCCCTTTCGCTTCGGGCGCCGCCGCCCCCGCGCCTCCCATCATCTCCGCCGTCATCAGCTGGCGCGCGGGGAACAACCGTTCCGCCCCTTCAATCACCACCTTCATCCCCGCCTCCAGCGGCGCGTCCGGGCCCGGTTGCACCGCATACCGATCGTCCTGCCCGAAGAGCACCCGCACGTTTATCGACTGGGCCTTGCCGTTGGCCTCCGCCCACACCGTCGCCCCCAGCGGCGTGTACGCCACCGCGTCCCGCGGCACCGTCAGCACCGCCGCCTCCTCACCCGTGGGCACCCTGGCCACCACGCTCATCCCCGGCTTAAGTCGGCCTTCCTGATCCGCCAGGCGAATCTTCACCGGATACGTCCGCGCCGCCTTGGACCCCATCGGGTTGATCGCCGTCACCTGCCCGCGGGTTTCCAGCCGCAGCGGCTCAATGACCACCTCCAGTGGCTCCTGCAACTTCACCGCGTTGATGATCCGCTCCGGCACGTCCACCACCGCGTCGATTTCGCCGCGGGAAACAATCTCCACCACGCCGCTCCCCTCGTCCAGCCATTGGCCCGCTTCCGTCAGCTTCGCCGTCACATACCCGTCAAACGGCGCCACCACCTCCAGCCGCGCCATCCGCTCCTTGGCCACTTCCAACGCCACCTGCGCCCCGTCCAGCATCGCCGCCGACGACTTCACCCGCGCCCGCGCGTCTTCCACTTCCTTGGGCTTGGCCGAGTTCGCCGCCGCCAGCTCTTCCAGATAAGTCAGGTCCCGCTGCGCCTGTTCAAGCGTCGCGTTCGCCGCCGCCACCGCCGCTTCCGCCGCCTCAAATTTCAGCCGCGTCCAGACCGGGTCGATCCGCGCCAACACCGTCTGCCCCCCCGTCACCGCGTCGCCGCTGTCCACCGCCAGCGCCAACACCTTGCCCGACGTCTCCGCCGCCACCACCGCCCGCCGCAGCTCCTGCAACTGACCCACGATTTCCACCCGGCTCTGCAGCCTCTCACTCTTTACCTCCCCCAGCCGCACCAGCGCCGGCGGCGGTCCCTGCGGAGCCGCGGGAGCGTCCGCTTTCGCCGCGCCCCCGCCCATCGCCGCCGGATCGCCGCCCTCCCCGCAGCCGGCCAGCGCCATCGCCAACGTCGCCGTCGCCAGCCCGACCTTCCACCGCCGCGCCTGGGTCATCCAGTTCATGGCCCACACTTCCTTTTTCCGTTAACCGGGATTTCCCCCGGGGTTTTTTCCTCGCGCGTCCGCAAACATTTTCAGGGATTTTACCGGGGTCTTCTTCCGGAGTACTTCCAGGGTTCATCCCGGACACTTCCGGGGTCCATTCCGGGATACCTTCCGGGGTCCATTCCGGGGGGGGTGTCGTTTTCTTCTTGCCGTATCGTACATTGTACGGTATGCTGCGTACAGCGTACGATGACCACTTCGCCGCGTCAATCTTCCCCCGCCCGTTCGCGCCCATCCCGTTCCCCGCGGGTACGAATCAGTATAGCCCTCAGTCGGCCCTGGGCTAAGGCCGACCACCTCCAGCGCAAAAATCTGATCGTCACCGCCGCCCTCGAAGTCCTCCACCGCCACGGCCTGCAGACCGTCACCATCCGTCGCGTCGCCCAGCGCCTGGGCGTGGGCGCCATGACCCTCTACACCTACTTCGACAGCCAGAACGACCTCCGCCACGCCATGATCGAACGCGGATTCCAAATGCTCTACGATGGCTGCAATCAAGCCTCCACCCTCGACACCCCCCAGCCCTGGCACGGCGGGGCCCATGCCTACCTCCAGTTCGCCCTGAAAAATCCCAACCTCTATCGCCTCATGTTCGATTCCCCCTCCACCTTCAGCCCCGCCGAACACCAGCTCTTCGTCGGCGGGTTTCAAGGCCTGATCGACAAAGTCACCGCTCGCCTTTCCTCCCGTGGCCTGACCGGCCCGCAGCTTAAACACCAGGCCGCCCGCGACGCCGGGCGCTTCTGGATCGCCCTCCATGGCTTAGCCTCCCTGGCCATCTCCAATCGCATCACCGTGCTTAGCGCCAAGACCGACGACCTCCTGGACGACATCCTTGCCCACGTCTCCCCGGATTGATCGCTCGCCCGACTCTCCTTCTCAATTCCTCATACCTCCATCAAGCCGGCCCCTTCAGGGCCGGATCATCTTCCGCCCCGCCATACGGATCGCAGCCCTATGGCAGACAAAAGCCCACCCGCACCCGCGGGTGGGAATCAGCCGCCAAAAAGCACACGCTTTGTTCAGCACGCCCGCCGTTCCTCCGCAGGGCTTCGCCCCGCGCGCAAAAAAACAACCCGCGATCCTTAATAGACCGCGGGCTGAAATTCGACTTCACCGTTAGTGTTTCGTTCTCGTTTCCGCTGCCACCACTAATCCGCGTATTCCCACACCGTCACTTCCACCCACTTCTTGCCCCATTTCATGGCTCGTTCGTGCGTCGGATACAGCAAATCCAGCCGCTTGCCCTTGATCTTCCCCCCCCGGTCCAGCACCGGCACAGGCCGGCCGTTGTTATAACCGGGCACCGACACGATCGACCCGAACGGAAGCAGACGCGTGTCCGCCGCCACCATCTTCATCGCGTTGGTGTAAACACTCTTGCCCGACGCCGTGATCCCGTCCGCAAACTTCCCGCACGACCGCGCGTCCGGACTGTAACCGGTCACCAACAGCTTCACCGTGCCCTTGGCACGGATCGGCCGACCATCAAAATAAAGCTGCGCCTTCTTGTGGCTCTGGGCCGCCGCACTCCGAGGAGGCTGGGCCTTGGCCTTCGCCACCTGCGCCACCGGCGCGGGCGCTTGCGGCTCCGCCGCCGCTTCCACCGTCACCGGCCCAAGCTCCAAAGGCGCCTGATCCTTCACCGGCAGATTTTCAAACGCCATCAGCTCCACAGCCTTTGGGGCGCTGGATCCGGTCCATCCCGTCGCCGCATGCAGAATCCCCGCCACCGACGTCACCGCCAGAGCCAGCATCACCACCGACATCAGTCCCAGCCACTTGCCGCCCTTCTTGACCGGGGTGGCAACGTTAGCGACCGCCGACGATCGATGTAAGTGTCTTGCGTAAATCTCTAGTTCCCTCCAGGGTTCTTATTAAACACAACAGCGCAACTTCTGGTTACGCCACAACACCCAACCTTATTGTTTATGGGAGTACGTAAAGATAGCACTTCCCCGCCTGCCAGACAACCGAAAACAACGTTCACTGCGAAAATTTAGCCTCGCATACATTCGTGTAAAACCATTAATCCAAAATACTTATGGTATATCGCCGTATAGATTGCCTAGCTTAACGCAAGCTCTTACTCCCTTGTTAGGCATCAGTTGGCAATCTGCGCCCTTTTCCATCCCTCGCCGCCGCCGATCATAAACCATGTTTTATTTTTCCCCGCCATCCCCACCACCCGATTCTCTTCTTCAAGCCATGCCCTACAATATTCCCTTCGGGAGCAAGCTTCCCCGCAACTGCCCCCGCCATTCAGCCCCCGGCTCCGCCGGGGGGTACTTCATCGCCCCTCGCCCTTCAACCCCGCCGTCACAAGTCGTGACGCCCGCCCCCCGCACCGCTTGGTTTTGAACATCGCTAACTCGCCGCTCGTAGAGAAACCATTAGTGACACCTGCCACGCTATCGCCACGACAGATTCAGGCCCACCGCCGCCGGCGCTTCCGCGCCCGCCTGCGCCATGCCGCCTTCACCCGCATGCCCGTGCGCCTCTCCCGTGGCCGCGTCACCACCTCCCGCTCCATGAGCCGGATCAATCTCGTTCAACGCTCCATCGCTCTTCCCCAGTTGCCCGCTGAACTCCACGGCCTGCGCATCGCCCACCTCAGCGATCTCCACGTCGGCGATCTGCTCGAGCCCGATCGCCTGCCCGACATCGTCCAGGCCACCAACGATCTCGGCTGCGACCTGATCGCCCTCACCGGCGACTTCGTGGACCTAAAACTCCACGTCCTGCCCGAAGTCATCGCCCACCTGAGCAAACTGTCCGCCCCCTTGGGCGTCTGGATGGTCACCGGCAATCACGATTACCTCGTCGACGGCCCGCGCCTCATCGCCCAGTTCCGCCAGGCCGGCCTGTCTCTTCTGGTCAATGAATCCCGCCTGCTCCACCATCGCGGGCAGCCCCTGGTCATCGCCGGCATCGACTATTCCGCTTGCTCCACCCAAACCAAACGCTCCGTCGCCGACGTCTTCCGCCCCTACCCCTCCTCGCCATCCCGACCGCAACGCCGCGAAAAATCCGCTCCCCCGCGCATTCTCCTCGCGCATCACCCCCACGCCTTTGAATCCGCCTATCGCCAGCGCGTGGACTTGACCCTCTCCGGACACACCCACGGCGGACAACTGGTGCTGACTTCCAATCGTGGCCGCAAGGGCTCGATCAGCTTAGGCGGCTTAGCCTGCCGCTATCCCCGCGGGCTCTATCGCTGGGGCGATCGCTACCTCTACGTCACCGCCGGCATCGGCAGTTGGTTCCCCCTCCGCATCCAGTGCCCCGCCGAAATCGCCTGCCTGACCCTGTGCCGTGATCGAATCGCCGACCGTGACGACCTTCTGGCCCAGGAGCCGGCCGATCACTTAACGCGCCTGGGCGCGGCCATCCGGCGACGCTTGCCGCGCCGCGCCTCCACCCGCGTCCTTGCCTTAGGATAACCCCGGCCCGGCGAATTCATACGCCCTGTGGAAATACCGCAGCCCCGTGGAAATGCCGCAGGTATGAAAATAAAAGCCCAGCCGCTCCGCCGGCCGGGTGCGTATGCAGCCTTGCGCCCGCGCGATCACCGCGATCCGTATTACTCTTCCGCGTATAGCCACGGCAAAACCACTTCTTTAGCCAGTATCTTCAAGCAGCTGGCCGTCGGTATCGCAATCAGCAGCCCCAGCAATCCTCCCAGCGTTCCGCCCACCAGCACCGCCACCATCACCGTCAGCGAGTCCAGCCCCGTCGCCTTGCCCTGCACCACCGGCTCAATCACCCACCCGTCCAGCAATTGCGCCCCCAGATACACCAGCACCGGCCCCGCCACCAGCCACCACGAAAACGCCCCCGTCCCCCCCGCCAGCGTGTCCAGCACCGTCAGCCCCACCGCCAGCAGACACCCCACCGCCGCCGCGTAAGGCACCAGATTCAGCATCCCCGCGAATAGCCCCAGCAGCAGCCAGTACGGCACCCACGGCATCCACCCTAAGCTCAGCACCACCCCCATCACCAACGCCTGCAGCAACCGCCCCCGCACAAACGCCGACACCGCCCTGTCCATCATCCCCAGCACTTCCATGCCTCGCCGTCGCTTGCTTTCGGGAATAAATCCCGCGATCCAAGGCCCGATCCGCGCCATCCGCCAGGCAAACGCCGCGAACGAATACACAATCACCACCAGCGCCAACACCAGATAACTGACCAGCGCCAACGTCCCCCCGATCAGCCCCAGCGTGATTCCCGCGCCGCCGGCGATCACTTTCAGCACCGCCGCCCACGACACCTGCCCCGTCCAACCCGTCGGCATCGTCGCCGGCACTGTGGTCGCCGCCTGCGTCGTAGCCGCCGGCTCCCCGGCCCCCGCGCTCACCGCCCCCATCAGATCCGTCGCCGCCTGCCGCGCCCACCCCCGCAACTGGCTCCAGTCCAGCCCCCATTCGTTCGCCAGCCAGGCGCAATACCGCTGCAAATTGTCCAACAGCAACAACGCCTGACTGACCACGTGCGGCAGCACAAATAGAAACACGCCCAACCCGACCACCACCACCAGAAACAATATCAACAACGCCCCCAGCACCCGCGGCAGCCGCAACTTCCGCTCCAGCCACACCAACAGCGGATTAAACACATACGCCAAACCCAATCCGATCACCACCGGCAACAGCACCGCCGACGCCGCCACCGCCATGGCGATCAATACCGCCAGCACCACCAACACCAACAGATCCGTAAACCAACGCCGCTGCCAGAGATGAGCTTGAGATTCTGCCATGCCCCCGATTGTCCGCCCCCGCCTACGCTCCCGTCAACCCAGGAGTCGGCCGCCTCCCGTTCTTCGCCATGGCGCACCTTGCCCTAGGATTGTCATAATAGAAGCAGGGCCAACGCCCCAAACCCCCCTTGGGAGTCCTTCACCATGATTCGTCGGGCTGTAGTCAGTGATGTGCCCGCCTTCGCCAAGATCATCAACGACTGCGCGGAGTATGGCCTGATGCTCCACCGGTCGATGGCGTTTCTCTACGAACACGTCCGTGATTTTTTCGTCTCCGTCGCCCCCGACGACCCCGCCAAAATCCAGGGCGTCTGTGGCCTGTCCGTCGTCTGGGCCAACCTGGCCGAGGTCTACTCCCTGGCCGTCGCCCCCGAATTCCGCCGCCAGGGCCTGGGCCGCCAACTCGTCGAATCCTGCGTCGAAGAAGCCCGCCTCCTGGGCATTCGCAAGCTCATGGCCCTGACGTATGAAAAGCCCTTTTTCGAGTCCCTGGGCTTTAGCGTCGTGGACCGCCAGCAATTGCCCCTAAAGGTCTGGAGCGAGTGCATGCGCTGCCCCAAAAACCAGGCCTGCGACGAAATCGCCATGATCCGCGTTCTGCCGGAAATCCCCGAACAGTTTGCCCCCCAGGCCCCCCCGCCCGCCCTGGACGCCTATATCGTGCCCGTGGTCCTGCGCAACTCCGGCAAATCGCCCCTTAGCTCATAAACCAGGACTGGTTTAGCCGATCGTTTTTCGATAGTCGTATCATGGGTGGGCGGTAAGCAGTGGGGGGCAATCGCAACTTCCGGGCTGACCGCGGGAAATTCATTCCGCGCGGCTCACTGCTGCGCGCAGGTTGGCAAACATGGGCCCAGAGCACCGCAATTGGCTTAGACAACTGATCGCCAGCCCCGCCGTGCGCGACCTCTGCGCCTCCCTTGCCCCCGGAATCGCCCCTGGTCGTGCCGACTCCCTCTCCCTCTCAGAGGGAGAGGGTAAGGGTGAGGGTGTGGGCCCTGGTGTTTCTTCGATCGTCCCCTCCCTCACCGCCGAGGGCAGCTTCGGCTCCAGCCCCAACCTCCTGGCCGGCGCCATCGCCGCCCGCCTTGGCTGTCCGGTTCTGCTCGTCGTCGCCCACCTGGATGACGCCGACGACGCCGTGGGCGACCTGGAGCTTTTCGACGCCGCCGGCTTCAAACTCAACCCCCGTCGCTTCGGCGCTCTGGAAGTCCTCCCCGGCGAAAGCAGCGTCAGCCTCGAACTCCTGGCCGAACGCCTCGCCGTCGTCGAAGCCCTGACCAACCCCAAAAATATGGGTGCCACACAGCACTTCCGGGGGGGCGAAGCCTGCTGTGTGCCCATGGCGGACTCAACTTCCCCCGCGGGCGATGGATTTCTTCCGGGGGCCGGGCAGGCAAGCGTCCTTGTCGCCCCCATTCAGGCCCTCATGCAAGGCGTCCCCCAGCCCGACGCCCTGGCCGATTTTGCCCTCAATCTTCGCGCCGGCCTGGCCATGCCGCCCGGTCGTCTGCTGGATTGGCTGGATCGTGCCGGCTACAGCCGCGTCGACGCCATCGAGCAGCCCGGCGATTTCGCCGTCCGTGGCGGCATCATCGACATCTTCGCCCCCTGCGGTGTGATGGTCGAAACCGTCGATCGCAAAAACGCCCCCGCCAAGGACAAGCTCGAATCCGTCGGCTCCGGCGAGCCGACCCCCATTCGCCTGGACTACTTCGGCGACGACATCGAGTCCATCACCCTCATCGACACCGAAACCATGGGCTCGGGCCGCAAGATCCAAGCCGCCAAACTCATCGGCGCCTCCGCCCGTCAGCTGCAGATGGACGACCGCACCACCAACCTCATCACCCTCCTGCCGCCGCGCACCGTCGTCGTCTTGCACGAAATCCTCGAGCTTTCCGAGCAGGCCCGCGGCTACTACGAACGCCTGACCAACGCCCGCGGCATCTACAGCCCGCCCGCCGTGATGAAACTCTTAACCAGCCGTCCCCACGTCCAAGTCATGCAGTACAGCTCAGGCAGACTCGCCGCGCCCAAGCCCCTTGCAGGGTCAGCACCACTTTCGGGTGCGGGGGTACTTCCGGGGGTCAGGTTGCCCGTGCGCTCACTGATGTCCTTCGACCGCGACGCCGCCAAAGCCGTCGCCGAACTAAAGGAACTCGCCCGCACCGGCCTGGACGTCGTCGTCCTCTGCCAAAACGACGCCGAACGCGATCGCCTTACCGAACTTCTCAAAGATCAAGACGCACCGTCGCCTTCATCTTCAGAATCCGACGTTCCCCCGTTTAGCGGGCGATCGCAGATCGCCGCGTCCGGCGATGTTCGCCTAGAAATCGGCTACCTCCACCGCGGCTTCCTCTGGCAAGACGCCCCCGCCCCCGGAAGTGCCCTCGGAATCGCTCCCGGAACCTCTTATTCCCTCTCCCTCTCAGAGGGAGAGGGCAAG